>CACYVN010000006.1 GCA_902777855.1 uncultured bacterium
GTTTTAGGCGCGCTAAGAGATTTTTGCCTGAAAGGCAAAAACACATATTACCGCTTTAGCGGTCTTATACCGCCGTAAGGCGGTATTGTGACATTGCGTGTTTTTCTTTTCGGTTCACTTTTCTTTTTGCATCGCAACAAAAAGAAAAGTGAACAAGAAGAAAATATCTCTGCGAAATATTCACATAATATTATTTATGAAACTAATTGATTGATTTATATCAACGATATGTTCATTCTGCTTTTTTAAAAGCGAAGAATTTGAAAAGAACATAAGTTGCGATTGAAACCAGAAACAATGAAATGAATTGCGCAATAAATACGTTTTTGATTAAAAATCTTACCATAAGTTCAAGAATTATGACGTTCAAAACATAACTCACAGCCCAAGTTGAGCAGCATTTGAGATATTCTTTGACATAATTCCCTTTCGTGCAGAATACAAAGAATTTTTGGTTTAAATAAGAAATAACCGACGATAAAATCCACTGCAGTGCAACACACAACTGATAATGCTCCGTACCAAAAATCAGTACGCATATTGCGTAAATGACGTATGAAATACCGGCATTAATACAGCCGATTATTAAAAACCTGATAAAATCAGGAAGTTTTAACCATTTGTCCATAATTATAAAATGAAAATTATTTTTCTTTAATATAAATTGTGTGGAATTTAAACGCTTCAAAAGTCTCAGAGAAATGGTTTTCATCCATTCCTGCTTTAATTTTCAAAGATTTCATAAATTCTTTTTTGTCAGGTAATTCTGCCCAGACTGACGGGAGATAAACTGCTTGAAAATCTCCGTCGCGAATGATTATACCGTCTTCATTAGGAACAATTTTTTCAAGCAATTGTTCTTCTGTATCAAAGACAATTTTTTTCGGTTCAGTCAAAATTGAAACAGCGAATTTCAGTTCCGGAAGTTCTTCTTCTCTTACTGCACTGAATCTCGTATCTTTAAATGCAGCATCTTTTGCATGTTCAACCAAATCGGTAATGAGTGGTCTGTGTGCGACAATTGAACCTATGCAGCCTCTTAAATGACCGTTTTTCTCAATAGTTACAAAACATGCCCCGGGCTGATCAAAGACCTGCGGATAAATTATTGACATTGGCTTTTGATCAAATTCTGACTGAATAATTATTTTGCATATATCAATTACAAATGCCGGGTGGTATTTTGCGATATAATCGTTCTTATCACCTTCATAAAGGAACCAGCATCCGTAACCGACTACTCGTGATTTATCTTCAGAAACTTCTGAAGAATTAGCCAAATCAATTCTTATCATTGAAAATTTATGACTGTTTGCAAATGTAACAAGTCCTGCAATAGCAATTGCACCGCAAGCCTGTTCATATCTGAAGTTCCCGATATTACCGGTTTCTATCATTTGAGCGGTAATTTTGTCGGTAGCTTTTGCTTTTTCATCTTCAAGATAGTGACTTAAATCCGATGAAATAACAAACCCGTTTTCAGTATTCGGATAATATGTTTCAATAATATTTCTGATAATTTCAGGGTTTTCCTTACCGATTAGAACCGGTACAATTTTTACATTGTCAAATACCGACTGAATAATTGGCAATTCAACTTCAATTGAATGTTCTGAAGCCATGGCCTCATCATTGATATTTGCACCAAATTTGTCATGCAATTCTTTGCAAATTTCCTGGTTAACATCCGATGTACCGATTGGAGTTTCCCAGCCGTCACAACTCGAAATTGCAATCCCGTCAAAGCCTACTCTGTGAGATGGCGCAAGGATAAAAAGATTTTTAATATTTTTATCAAGCTGACTAATCCCTTCATAAGCAAGACGCCCTGAATAAACAAGCCCTGCATGTGGCACAATTACTGCTCTTGTAGCATACTTGTACAAGTTTTTGCTTGTTTCTTTAAAATTCTGTATCTGTAAAATTAAATCCTCTGCGCTGCCTGTATAAAAAGTATTGGCAACGGTTGCTTCTTTTATTTTTCTCATAACAGTATTATAATACATTTTATGAAATATCAAAATAACTTAACAAATGGTAAAATTCAATGTACAATTTGTCCTCGCAAATGTGCTTTAAATGAGGGGCAAAGGGGCTTTTGTCATGTTCGCAAAAATGTAAACGGGCAGATTATTCTTGATACTTACGGATATAATACAGGGCTTGCGATAGATCCTATCGAAAAAAAACCGCTCTATCAGTTTTATCCGACAACAGGAGTTTTATCCTTTGGTACTTTGGGTTGCAACATGGGTTGTCAGTTTTGTCAAAACTGGCAGACTACAAAAAATAAAATTGATCCCAAAAGTCTTAACAAGACTTCACCCGAAGAAATTGTCGAAATTGCATTAAAATACAAATGTAAAAGTATTGCGTTTACATACAATGATCCGATAATATTTTTTGAATATGCACTTGATACTGCAAGACTTTGCAGAAAATTAGACATAAAAACTGTGGCTGTAACATCAGGGTTTATTAACCCTGAGCCTGCAAGGGAATTTTTTTCTTATATGGATGCTGCAAATATCGACCTAAAAGCCTTCAGCCAAAAATTTTACGGCAAAAATTGTCTTGCAAAGTTAGAGCCTGTGCTTGATACCATAAAATATGTATGTAATCAAACGGATTGTCACGTTGAACTCACTACAATGCTCATCGAAGGTGAAAACGACAGCGAAGAAGAATTAAAAGCCGAGTGTTTGTGGATTTTAAATAATGTCGGTGCGGATGTTCCTTTGCATTTTAGTGCATTTTTCCCTCGCTACAAATTTGAAAATCGCAAAGCAACAGAACTTTCAACACTTTTAAAAGCGTATAAAATTGCAAAAGAAACCGGTTTACACTATGTTTATACAGGAAATTTGACTAATACCGAAACATCTTCAACCTATTGCAAAAACTGTGGTAATGGTGTAATTATCCGCAACGGTTATCAACTTTTAGAGTATAACCTTGATTATGCCGGCAGATGCAAATTCTGCGGTACACAATGTAACGGCAGATTTTAGCTTACTTCACAACAATATTGACTAACTTACCCGGAACGACAATGACTTTAACGATTGTTTTTCCTGCGGTCAGTTCTTTGACTTTTTCGCTTGAAAGTGCCTGTTTTTCCATTTCTTCCTTGGAAATTTCCGCATCAACTTCGATTTTGTCTTTAACTTTGCCGTTAATCTGAATAACCATGGTTATAGAACTTGATTTGGCAAGATTTTCGTCCCACTTACACCAAGGCTGGTCGTGGATTGAACCTTCTCCACCAAGTTCGTGCCAAGCTTCTTCGGTCAGATAAACCGCAACAGGTGACATAAGTTTGAGCATTGAAACAATAGCAAAACTCAAAACATTTTTATCTTCATCATTGAGTTGAGGTTTTTTGGCTTGCCAATCGTATATCGCATTTACAAGTTCACGATATTTTGAAATAACGGTATTAAACTGAAATTCGTTTGTAATATCGTTTGTAATGCCTTTAATTGACATGTGAACAGTTCTGACTAAATCATCATTATCTTTTGCAAGATTAGAACTTAATGAATAATTCAGATTAATATTTTCAGCATTTGTTGCTACAAGCCTCCAAACTCTGTTTAAGAACTTATAGCAGCCTTCAACACCTGCATCTGACCAATCAAAATCTCTTGCAGGCGGTGAATCAGACAAAATAAACAATCTTGCTGTATCGGCACCATAGTTTTCAAATATCTCATCAGGATCAACCGTATTGCCTTTTGATTTTGACATTTTTGAACCGTCTTTAAGTACCATACCTTGAGTTAAAAGGTTTTTAAACGGTTCGTCAAAATCTAAAAGTCCGCAATCTCGCAGTGCTTTTGTGAAAAATCTTGAATACAGAAGGTGTAAAATTGCATGTTCAATACCGCCGACATACTGGTCAACAGGAAGCCAGTGATTTACGATATCTTTATTAAAACATTCTTTGTCATTTTTTGCATCAGCATAACGTAAATAATACCAACTTGAACAAATGAATGTATCCATTGTGTCCATTTCACGAGTTGCATGCCCGCCGCAAACAGGACAAACAGTATCTTTAAAGGTCGGGGATGTTGTAATAGGTGATTTACCTACAACCGAGAAGTCAACATCTTTCGGTAACAAAACAGGTAACTTATCTTCAGGAACCGGTTGAATACCGCACTTGTCACAATAAACAACAGGAATTGGTGCGCCCCAGTATCTTTGACGTGAAATTAACCAATCTCTGAGTCTGAACTGAGTCTTAAATTCCCCAAACCCTTCATCAACCGCTTTTTGGGTAATTGCTTTTTTCGCTTCAGTATTTTTCATTCCGTTAAATTCGCCTGAATTAATCAAAACACCTTCTTCCGTGTATGCTTCGGATAATTTAAAATCGTCATTCTGAACTTGTTTCAGAATCTCCTCATTTGCAATAACCACTTTCATCGGTAAATTGTATTTTTTTGCAAAATCAAAATCTCTTGTATCATGTGTCGGAACAGCCATAACTGCGCCCGTTCCGTATTCAACAAGAGCATAATCAGCCGTCCACAGAGGGAAAATTTCTCCCGTAAACGGGTTTTTGCAGTGAGTGCCTAATGGCACGCCCGTTTTTGTTCTGTCTGTTGAAAGTCTTTCTATTTCAGACATTTTGCGGGCATTTGCGCGGTATTCTTCAACCGCCGCTTTATTTTCAGTTGTTGTAAGTTTTTCAATATCTTTGTATTCAGGTGCAACAACAAGATAGGTTATCCCATGAACCGTATCAGGGCGTGTTGTATAAACAGGAACTTCCATTTTTTCGCCATTTGGTGCATCAACAACAGGAAAGCGGAAAATTGCACCATTAGATTTTCCTATCCAGTTTGCCTGCATTGTCTTAACGTTATCGCCCCAGCCTGTTAAAAGGTCTAAGTCTTTTAATAATTCGTCTGCATACTGTGTGATTTTAACAAACCATTGAGATAAATATTTTTTCTCAACTTCGCTGTCGCATCTCCAGCATTTGCCGTCTATAACCTGTTCGTTTGCAAGTACTGTTCCGCAATCCGGACACCAGTTTACGGCAGCTTCTTTTTTATAAACAAGTCCTTTTTTATATAATTGCAAGAAAATCCATTGTGTCCATTTGTAATAATCGGGTTTGCATGTGGTGACTTCTCTGCCCCAGTCATAAGATAAACCAAGCATTTTTAATTGTTCAGTCATATATGCGATATTTTCATCTGTCCATTTTTCAGGGTCTGCGTTGTGTTTCATCGCTGCATTTTCAGCTGGAAGTCCGAAACTGTCCCACCCTATGGGGTGCAATACATTAAATCCGTTTGCTTTTTTAAACCTTGCTATAACATCTGTAATCGTATAATTGCGAACATGCCCCATATGAAGTTTTCCTGACGGATACGGAAACATTGACAATGCGTAATATTTTGGTTTTCCGTTATCATTTTCTGTTTTAAAAACTTTATTATCTTCCCAAAATTTTTTCCATTTTTTTTCAATTTCCTGCGGATAATAGCTCTGTTTCATTTTTATACTCCATTAATCTTCGTGTGTGTTTAATTATAACATAAACAGTTTTGATAATTTTTATCGGAAATAGCAAAAAATATTTTTTTTATGTTTTATAGGTTATATGATGATTACAAAAATTAGAACTCGTTTGAATAAATTAACCCCAGGTATGACTTTTAACAAATATGCAAAACAGGTTTTGTATCATGGTCAGGATTGCGGATATATTGAAATGGCAGGTAAAAGAAAATACGTCTTAACTCCTGCGCTTGAAAAATTGGGTGAAAAACTTGATCTGAATGATTTTGATACAAGTTATCCAAAAACTATTACAGTTAATGAATTTCAATCATTAAAACATCTTTTAAAACCTTTTATCAGTAATGAAAAAGGATTAAAAAAAATGAACCTGCAGGATGGTATGTTTTACAGTCCGAGTCCCGCATCTATACAGGTTTGGGATAAAAGAGGCGGTCAACCTCTTTTAACAATAGTTAAAAAATTAAAGTATCCTACAAAAGATATTCTTTATAATGCATTTCCGTTTTTGAGAAAAATCATAAGAGTTTCTCCGGATAATTATTAATTATTTTTGTAACAATGTAAGGTTTCATGTTTGACAAGGATTTACCCTTATTTTACTATCATGGAATAAAGAGGAAATGGAGTGAACATCTTCAACTGCTGCCGCAGCCGTAAAAGTCGGAACACTCAAAAGATGTAGTTATTTTTCTGCGAGCAGTACGGGAAAATAATATGAAAGTCTTATGATGTGTCCTCTTTGATTCAGAGAGGATTTTTTAATGT
Organism: uncultured bacterium; assembly: GCA_902777855.1. Classification (GTDB taxonomy): domain Bacteria; phylum Cyanobacteriota; class Vampirovibrionia; order Gastranaerophilales; family Gastranaerophilaceae; genus Zag111. The sequence goes on from CACYVN010000006.1 coordinate 6,310, forward strand.
CAGTAGGTGTTGCACCGCATGTTCACAATTCAAAGATAGGTTGTTGTCCGCATGGACTTCCTGCGGGAGCTTGTCCGATATGCAGCGGTATGGCAGGCGGAAATTCCACGACGAAAAGAGATATCCCGCGTAACGTTGGCGAAATGACATATAATCAGTGTGCCGCAATTGGTGCGATGTTAAGGGCGCAAAAAGCGGCAAGACAAAGAGCAGAAGCTAATCAGCAAAGCTTCATTCAGGCAATGGTTCAATTCAATAAAAATCTTGAAAATGTGCATCAAAGAATTTTAGAATTTGCATCAAATATTTCAAAATCAATGCCGGTTATAATTTCTGCTCCTGTTAATTTTGTATTAACTCAGGTTGTTGCAAGAGTAATTAGCGTTATGGCAGGAATACCGAATGTACTTGCTAATGTTGCACAAAAACTTGTCGACATTGCCGACAAACTTGCTGCAGTTTATGGGGAACTGAAAGCTGCTGTTTCTAAATCATTATCTAATCTTATGAGTAATATAAAGAAAAAACTTAAATCAATGTTCTTTATTTTTGGGGCAGATGAAACTGATGATGACGAAAAGAAAATTGATGAAGCTAAAAAAGCTTTTAATTTAAAGACATTTTTGCATAAGCTTTCAAGAAAATTTAAACGCGAAGAAGAAAGGATAGCAAATGAATATTAATCCTTTTTCAAACGAACAATTAATACAGCATAGAAATATGACCCAATCGCAAAAAAAGAATATTAATACTACAAAAGAGGGGGTTGTTGTTAACAGCTTTGTTAAAGATAATGAAGTTTCTCTGTCGAGTTTGAAAGATACATTTATAATTTCTGACGATACTTCAATGCCTTCGCAATTATATAAAGATAACCTGATTGTCGATAAAAAACTTTTGCCTTTAAGTACGGTTGCATTGGGAGTAATGGGTGCAATAGCAGGTCTAACCGGTTTTGTAAGATACAGTGCAAAAGCGTCAAAAAATCTTGCAAAAGAAAAATGGCTTCCTGCTGTTACGAGAAACGTAAATCTGAGTAAGGAAACTTCACAGGTAATTTACCAGATGGTTCAAAGTCCAAACAGCAAAACATTTATTGCGGGAGCAGGGGTTTTGACACTTTCTGCGATGGCATTTATGGGTAAAACATTTTTTGACGGATTTAAAGAAATTTGGGTAAAACGCAAGGAAGCAAATATTCAGAAAAATTTGCAGGAAAATTTAATTGCGGTCGAAACTCAGGCATTTTCAGGGAAAATGCAGATTATTCGTTCAATGCTTTCGCATTATACAAAAGAATTTGAGGGATTTCTAAATCCGCCTGAAGAAAAACCGGATACTCCTTTTGGCCGTAAGACTTTTGCCCAATTTGCTTTTACATCGACCGAAAATAAAACGGCAACGCCATCTTTTTTGCAGAAGGCAAGAGAAAACGGATTTTTTAACGTAATTTTTGGAATGGCGACTTTTGCAGGTATTGTAGGTCTTGGATTTTTATCGCTCAAAAATCTTACAAAAAGTAAATTGCACTTGCAGGAAAGTCTTGAACAGACCAAAAAAGCAATTACTCAAGTTGTCAAAACATCAAAAGATGAAACAAAGCATGCAGACAAAGAAAATCTTGAACACATGTTTCTTGAAATTGAACACTCAAGAGGGATAAAAGAGTTTGTAAAAGAACAAATTTCAGTTCTAAACTGGACAAAAGAAGAAAAAACGGATTTCGAGAAAAAAATTATTGAAAAAATCGAAACGTCAACCACAAACGTTAACCCCAATATTGGCGGTGACGGAACTCCAAAACCTGCGTTCAATTCTTTTGTAGATGATTATAAAGCGTTTTTCTATAACTGGCTTTTAGATACATCAAACCCGCAATTCGGATTATTATTTGGCGGGGTTACTGCAATAACCGCTATAGGTTACGGGGGCAAACTCACAGGTGATGCTCTGAAAGAGGTTCAGGTCAAAAAGATTAATGCACAGACAGAACTTGATTTGCAAAAACGTCTTGTTTCAACAGAACTGAGAAACTTTAAGGCCAAAAAAGATTCTGCAATAAATCCGCTTGTAAAAGAATTTTATAAACAGGTCGATAGTGGCAAGCGTACTAAAGAAGAACTCAAAACTATGGCGGAAAACATATTGTTTGAGGTCAAAAACGGCCCGCCATTTGTATATTCATAATTAAAGGAAATAAGGCAATAAGTTTGTTACAGGGATTAAATAATGTCAATTAATGCGGTAAATAATCAATATAATGTTAGTAGGTCGGCATTGCTATACCGACAAGATTATGCGCAACAAAATAATGTAAGTTTGGCTTTTCAGCCAAATATAAATATGCCGAATAATGTTCGTAATTATTGCCTTTTTGATCAAAATAAAGTTGATTATTTTGTGAAACAGAAAGAAAATGCCCTGCCGTATTTGACCGATATTTTACAACATTCGAATAACGAGGCGCAGGTAACAGAAACTCTCTATATTATGGACAGAATGATAGATAACGGAACAAAAGGTGTTGATAAACTTTATCCTGTTTTTTCAAGATTTAACGATACGCAGTCACCAAATATTCAGACTTTTTTAGCGGGAATTTACCGCAAAATTCAGGTACCTGATGCTTTTGGTCCGTTGTGCAAAATGCTTATACAAAATTCAATGAAACCAAATAATCCTGCTCAGACCTTTGATCCGAATGAAGAAATCGGCGGCGCAATTTTAAGTTATATATCCGACAGATGGAAGGGATAAATGTTCAGCAAAAAAGGTGCAAATAATTGCACCTTTTTTGTTCTAAAATGTATTTCAACGGATTAGTTTTTCTTACCGTATCTTTTGTTGAATCTTTCAACTCTGCCTTCAGAGTCAAGGATTTTTTGTTGTCCTGTGTAGAACGGATGACATTTGTTGCAAATTTCAACAGTGATGTTGTCCTGAACTGAGCCTGTTTCAATTTCATTTCCGCATACACATTTGATAACGGTCTTCTTGTATTCCGGATGTATATCTGCTTTCATTTCTTACCTCTTTCTTTCAGGATTCCAAACCTGAATATTTGTGTAATATTTCGACTAAATGTATTCTATAACGCTAAATTCATGAAATCAAGGGGGGGAATAAGTGAATAGTGAGTAGTGAAAAGTTCTTTACCGGATTAATAACTGCTAATTGTGCAATAGCACTGAAATCGACTATTCACTATTAACTTATAATCACCATTTTTTAAAAATAAAAAATACGGCAAGTACAATGAGTGCAAAGCCGACAAGATAGTTCCATTTGAATTGTTCTTTTAAATAGAAAACAGAGAAGAAGCTGAAAACTACAAGAGTTATGACTTCTTGGATTGTTTTTAGCTGTGCGGCGTTGTAAGTTGAGTATCCGATTCTGTTTGCAGGAACCTGAAAACAATATTCAAAAAATGCTATCCCCCAGCTGACAAGTATGACCGCCCAAAGAGCTGACGATTTGAACTTTAGGTGTCCGTACCATGCAAATGTCATGAAAATATTTGAAATAAGTAATAAAAATATCGGTGCGATTGCTCTAACCATAATGATTTCTCCCATTTGTTGTGTTCGCAGATACAATTATAAATCAAACAGGGTTGCTTGACATTGAGTATTTTTAATCTATAATTATTATTACGAAAGAGGTGCCGGCATAGCTCAATTGGCAGAGCAACGGTTTTGTAAACCGTAGGTTGTAGGTTCGAGTCCCATTGCCGGCTAATTTTTCGGAGTAACAAGCCCTTGTGGCTCAGGGACTCTGCCGAAAAAAACAATTGATTATTGTTTTTTGAGAGGAAGCACTCCCTTCTGCCGAAGGCATTGAAAACAAAATAAGCCCTTGTGGCTCAGGGGTAGAGCACTCCCTTGGTAAGGGAGAGGCCACGAGTTCAAATCTCGTCAAGGGCATTTTTAAAAAACCTTACGAGAATGACAATTAAATATACGGGTAGGTGGCCGAGTGGTTAAAGGCGACAGACTGTAAATCTGTTCACGCGAGTGTACGGTGGTTCGAACCCACCCCTGCCCAAACTTTTTGAAGAAGGTGTAAAACCTTCTTTTTTAGTGGGTGAGAACCAACATGGCGAAAGCCTTGTCCGGTTCGAGCGAGGAGCGAGCAGAGGCTGAAAGGGCACGACAAGGGTCGTGACCTGTAATGCCGTTTATTGCGAGCGACTCAAGACAACCCACCCCTGCCCAAACTTTTTCAAAAAAAGCGACTTCTTAATGAAGTCGTTTTTTTTGATTTAAATTTTGTAAGGGGGATTGGGTTTGAACCACTGTTTGTGGTTCGGAACGAGCGAGCCAAAGCCGGAACGGTTTTGCCTGTGGCACACTTGCCACAAAAGGCAAAACGTGGAGTGCTGTCGATGGCGAGCGAAGTGATATGAATTTGGGCAATATAAAATTATCATAGATTAAGACAACCCACCCCTGCCCAATACTAAAAAAAGAATAGGTATAACCTATTCTTTTTTTTAGTTGTATGTTTTTTATCCGTTTTGGTTATAAGAAAACAAAGATAGGTTGGGGTTTCTACCCCAACAATACTAAATTGTAGCGGTAGGAAGTATATTGATAATTTGAATCTCAAACTACTCCAAAAGTGACTTTTCTTGCACTTTTTTACTCCTTTTTTGCACTATTCTTGCACACTTTTGTGCATAGTGACACTCAAAAGTATGGTTGACTTTAGTCAACCATACTTATTTTTTGGTAGACTGAAGTCTACCCTACTGCTCTTTTTTATAAATCTCAATTTCACAGTTAATTTAATCTTATTATGAGTATTAAATTACAAGAATCTAAAAGGCAAAAATCAAAAATAAGAATTTGTATTATATTTCTGAATAAATTAATGTTTCACTATACTATTTGCTTTTTTTGCGGCATTTGTATTTTGTCCGGTAATGTCCGGTTTTGAATGATTATCAATAAAGCCTCTGCAATTTGACCCTGTAAGTTCACTCAGTTTATATTGTTTTCGGATAAAGCCGTCATTTATATTTTGATTATCCTGATTAGCGTTACCTTCAATGGTTGTTATTGTATCTCCGCTTACTAATTCAATCATACCGATATGTTCGCTATGGTCTGGTCTGTGGAATATTATAAAATCTCCTTCTTTCATATCAGATTTAAATTTACCAAGGTATTGTCCTTTTGGAACTTCGTGCCATGTTCTGTTATCTACTGCAAATTGTACATGCTGAAATACTGCCGTAAAATTTGCATTTTGTGGTAATATCCCGGCTTGCTTGCCAAGGTCATTCATTGCTATTGCACACCAGCTCCAATTTGGTTCTCTCTTGTTGCAACTTTTAAATCTCATTTGTGTATATCTGTCAACCAATAATTTGGTTTCATGGTCTAATGAGTCATATTCTGCTTTTGTAATATTTAATTCAATAATACTGTCATTGAGGCATTTTTGTGCCAGTTCCCCTATTTTTGTTTCGTGTGGAATTTTCAGTTGCATTAGTTGTCTTGTTTGAGGGCAAAAATGAGATCTTCTTGATTGTGCATCTTGAATATGCGATAAAATTCTTTGTCGAAGTTCAGTCTGGCTGGTATTTTTCCTCAACAAATTTTGACCAATTTCAAATGTGTAATTTTGAGTTCTTACTTCAACAGGTTTTTGAACTCTTGTTGAAACAGGTTGTTCAATATGAAATTTATTTACCTTAAATCTATCAGGCACAATTCTACCTCATTATTAGCCAAATATTTTATCGGTAATAATGAGGCAGAACTTTAATTAAAAATATTTTTATTTACAATAGTTTACTATTCCTGAACTTCAGTTGTCGGAGTTTCTATTGTTTGAGTTTCCGGTACGTCTTCCGTTTTGATAATTATTTTTTCCGCTCCGTTGCGAACTTTTGTAGCAGACCAGTTTGTTGCTTTAATAGCACCTTTCTTTGTCGCACGTCCTGCTTTTTTGGCACCTGATTTTACTGCTGCGCCTGTCTTTTTAGCTCCGCTTTTTACTGCTTTGCCTGTTTTGTCTGCAGCTTTAACAGTTGCATCTCCTACAGTTTGTGCAAAATCTTGTGTTGAATCTTCAATTTTATCAAGTAATGTCGGTTTATAATCGGTTGTGTTTACATAATAATATGTGTCTGCAAAACATATTCCTGCAGGTAAAATTAACATTCCTAATAAAATTGTTGCTAATAATTTTTTCATAATTCCGCCTTTCTAATGTTTATCTTTAAAAATATGCTACAATTTTTTAGTGGCTTTGTCAAATAAAAAAAGAGGGCAAAATTGCCCTCATAAATTAAGAATAGCTGGAAGTATGAAAAAGATTAATTATATTTAACCGTATAATTAAAATTTGCCTATTACCTGAATTTCTATCTTTTATTAGCCATGTTTATGTTATTCTGTTGGGTATGATGTCTATTTTAATAAACCCTATTATAATTTCAGTAATATTACTTTGTGTACTTTGCCTTTGCAGAATTAATGTTTTACTGGCTCTTTTGATTTCTGCGTTGACAGGCGGTCTAATCGGTCACATGGGAATTTCAGAGGTAATGAATATTTTTGTTCATGGAATGGGTGATAATGCTGAAACTGCACTGAGCTACATTTTGCTCGGTGCTTTTGCCGCATCCATGGCTCATACCGGTTTGGCTCCGATTTTATCTTTAAAAATTTCTAATGCTATAAAATCGAAAAAATATTTACTGATTTTTATTCTGACAGGGATTGCAATACTTTCTCAAAATTTAATTCCTGTTCATATTGCATTTATACCAATACTTATACCTCCGTTGCTTGTTATAATGAATGAACTTCAAATTGACAGACGTGCGGTTGCATGCGGTTTGGCATTTGGATTAAAAGCTCCTTATATAATGATCCCTGCCGGATTTGGATTAATCTTTCAGGGATTGATAGCTGATAATATGGTGCAAAACGGAGCGGAGGTTTTAAAAACTGATATCTGGAAATCGGCGTGGATTCTTGGATTAGGGATGTTTGTCGGATTTTTAATTGCAATTTTTATCAGTTATCGCAAACCGAGGACTTATGAAAATTTGGAAATAAAAGAACAAAAAGAACTGTCAACAACACTGCACAGAAGCCACTATATAACTTTAATAGCGGCTGTTTTAACACTTATTGTTCAGCTCTGGACAGGTTCTTTACCTTTGGGTGCATTAGTCGGCTTATCGGTTATTTTCGGGTTTAAAGCGATTGATCACGACAAGATGGACAAACTGATTAACGAAGGTGTCGGTCTGATGGGTTATGTGGCATTTGTAATGCTTGTTGCTGCCGGTTATGCTGCAGTTATGAAAGCAACAGGAGGAATTGATACTCTTGTTAGTACAATTGTTCCGTTTATGATGTCAAGTAAAATTCTTGCGACCGCTCTAATGCTCTTTGTGGGGTTATTTATAACAATGGGAATCGGGACATCATTTGGTACGATACCGATTTTGGCTGTATTATTTGTTCCGATATTTTTAAAACTCGGGTTTAGTATTCCGTCAATGATAATAGTTCTTGCTGCTGCTGCGGCATTAGGAGATGCCGGGTCTCCGGCATCGGACACTACTCTCGGACCCACCGCAGGCTTAAATGCCGACGGTCAGCACAATCATATTTGGGATACATGTGTGCCGACATTTCTGCATTACAATATTCCGCTGATTTTAACGGCAATAATTTCGGTTCTGATTTTTAAATAGTTTATTTTTAACTAATTTGCATTTCTTTTTCAAATCCGAATAATGAACTTACCGATTCATCATCGTGGATTCTGGCAATAGCCTGCGCAAGTAACGGAGCAACCGAAAGTTGTTTAATATTAGGCGGCATTTTGTTCATATCTAAAGGAATAGTGTTTGTTACGATACATTCCGTTATAGGCGCAGAGCCTAAACGTTCAATTGCAGGACCTGAGAATACAGGGTGAGTTGCACCGACATAAATCTCTTTTGCTCCTCTTGATTTTAATAATTTTGCTGCTTCGCAGATTGTTCCTGCCGTATCAATAATATCGTCAAACATCAGACAAATTTTGCCTTCAATATCACCGATAACGTTTGCCGCAATAGCTTCATTGTGCTTATCACGACGTTTATCAATAATTGCGATAGGGCAGTCAAGTCTTTTTGCAAAGTATCTTGTCCTGTTTGCACCGCCCATATCAGGTGAAACCGCAACCATTTCATCAGGATTGATATTTAAACTTTTAATATAGTTAGTCAAAATTGGAGCTGCAAAAATGTGGTCAACGAGAATGTTGAAAAATCCCTGAATCTGTCCTGTGTGCAAATCCATCGCAAGAACTCTGTCAGCACCTGCTGTTGTAAGCAAATCTGCAACGAGTTTTGCAGTGATTGCTTCTCTGCCTGAAGTTTTTCTGTCCTGTCTTGCATAACCGTAGTATGGAATAACTGCAGTGATTGATTTTGCACTTGCACGTTTGAATGCGTCAATGATAATCAAAAGTTCCATAAGGTTTTCATTGACAGGGTTGCAAATAGGTTGAATGATAAAAACATGGTCCCCCCTGACACTTTCTTTAACCTGTACATAAATTTCACCGTCAGAGAAATTTTTAACTACCATAGGTCCTATACTTGTGCCCAGTTCATTAGCTATTTCCTGCGCCAATTTAGGATTCGAACGTCCTGCAAAAAGTTTTATGTCATGATTGGGGCTAATTGCCCTTTCAAGTTCGGGATAAGTTTTTTCTTCAATAGCAACCATTTATTTTTATATTCCTTTCCACACTCACATCAGCATGATGTATTATATGTTTTACAGGCATGAACTTCAAGTCTGTTTTAAGTTTTGTAATATTAAAAAGTTCGAAAATCTGATTTTTTGCTATTTTGTGGCAGATGATTTTTTGTGTAATCACTACTATATAGTAGTGATGGATTAGGGGAATTTTCAAAGGCGAAAAAGTAATTTATAATCAAACAAGCAAGTCAGACTTTAGTCCGCCATTGTGTCAGGCTAAAGCGTGGCAAACTACAAAATTTGACAATTAAATGAAAACAAGTTCATCATAATTTCAAATTGAACATTATTATGTCTTTATATTCAAAACCCTAAAATATTAAATAAAATATTAAAATAGACATAAATGAAACGATACCGAAGTTTTGTAGTATTTGAATTTTCTTATTACTTAGAAATTTTCGATTAGTTATATCTATTGAGAAAATTAACTCAAAAGAGTATATCAAAATACTTAGTAAAAATACTATGATACTCAACATCCCTATTATGTGGAAAAATAAAATCAATCCAAATAGCGAAGATTTTGTTAGTAAGCCTATTATTAACAAAACTATAAACAATATTAATTTTAATATGCCGCAAACACACAAAATATTAAAAGCATAAGATTGTCGTAAACGATTTGAAAACATAGTTATAGTATACAGAAAAGGAGATAAATTATGAATAGCAGTTAATAAAAATGCAAAAATAATTCCTAAAGTTTGGCAGATTTTTATGTATTTATTATTTAAAAAATTTTCATTAGTGATTTTTAACGAAAATATAATCTCTAAAAACCAAAATAATATAGAGATTAGTATTCCTAAAAAATTAATAAGAATCATAGGTATAATTAAAAATATTGAGCCCATTATTACAACGTTAAGAACATCTTGCGTATTTTCAATAACTATATGGTATAAATAAATCCCTAAATATATTAACGTGACAACAATACTATATATTACTAAAAAATTAAAAGCATAGGATTGTCGTAAACGATTTAAAAACATAATTATATTATACAAAAACAAGGAGAAAAAACAATGATTATATCAAATCAAACAACTTTAATCAATACTGCGGATGTCATATATTATGTTCTGAATAAAGCCAACTATAAGAAAGAATACAACCATCATTATTGGTAAAAATGCAAAAATAATTCCTAAAGTTTGGAAAATCTTAGTATACTTGTTATTCAAAAATTTTTCATTAGTTATTCTTTTCCAACTGATAATCTCAAAAACATAAATAAAGAAAGTTAACAAATAAAAAATTATATTTAGAGCTAAAATTAACAGGAAAAGAAAAGCAAATGCTATACCAGAAAATCCACTATAAGGTGAAAACATCGCAGAAATAATAGAAATTAAAAAAACACATAACAGCAGAAATATTATCCATCCACATATAGATAAGAAATTAAAACTATATCTATTTCTAAATTTATCTAAAAACATAAGTAAATCTTACAAAAAAACGAAAAGAAAAACAATGATTATATCGAATTAAACAACTTTAATAAATACTGCGGATATCATATATTATGTTCTGAATAAAGCCAACTATAAAAAAGAATACAACCATCATTATCGGTAAAAATGCAAAAATAATTCCTAAAGTTTGGCATATTTTAATGTATTTGTTATTCAAAAATTTTTCGTTGGTTATTCTTTTCCAACTGATAAGTTCAAATACGTATACAAAAAAGGTAATTAAATAAAATAAAATATTAACAATTAATATACCTAAAAATGTAATGCCCACACTCCAAGCATGTGCTGTGTTTCCAACAATATATTCAAAATATAGCTCAGGGTATGTAAATATTGTAAATAGTGCAAATACAATCCACCCACAAGCAGATAAAAAATTGAAACTATAACGATTTCTAAATTTATCTAAAAACATAAGTAAATCTTACAAAAAAACGAAAGGAAAAACAACTATGACAAAAACTCAAGATTTTAAATTCATATCCCTTAAACTGATGATGTGAAGTTGTTGATTTTCGCCTAAAATAGTGTAAAATAGAGTAGGTTGGCGTTGCCACGCCGACATTTATAAGGGGAAGTCAATGTTACAGGAAGCTACAAAAGCACTAAATTCGGCATTTAACAACAGTTTTATAAAGAAAATCAGCCAATATCTTCACGATTGCGTGCGTGAAGAAGTCAAAAGTTCCACATTTAGAAACCTCAAGGGCGATAAGGATAACAAATGGATTTTCTTAAAGGAAAAGGAAACTCTTTTAACAGACGGTCTTGATTATTTAAAACTTGACGGTGCAAACCCTAATCTGACCGAACTTATGATTCAGAGCGAAAACAATTCAAGAGATAAATACCTCATTTACGGTTATATGTTTTTGGTCGGCAGAAACGGAAAATCCAAACGCCGTAATGAATTTTTAACTCCGCTTTTGTATGTTCCGTGTAAACTTGAACGAAACGGAGTAAATATAAACTGTATTCGTCAGGAAGATATTTTGTCTTTGAATACCGGTGCTTTGGCATCTTTAATGAAGAAAAGTGATGACGATGATGAAGTGGATTCTTTTTTGGAAGGTATTTTGGACGTTGTGCCTGATGTGCCTATCACAAAAGAAAAAATGGATATTTTTCTTACCACATTAAAATCACTTATTCCTGATGTTGAAATCATGCTTGATGGCAGCGAAGATGCTGATGAAGATAATGTTTCGAGAGATGAAACTCCGGATTATTCAAATGTTGAAATCAATGGCGATAACCTTGATGAGATTATTGAAGACGATATTCAGCAGCAAAAACAAAAATATGAGGGAGATCTTAAAAAACTCTGTGTAACTTATCAAAGTGCAATTATTTTAACTAAACGCCCAACGGTTACGGCAGGAGTTTTGCACGAACTTTTGCAGATAGCGGAAAAACCGAGCGGGGTTTATCGTGAAACAACTTTGTCTGTTATTAATGATGAATATAATCAGGCAGTTGAAAGAAATACAATTAAAGATGATAATGCTCCTTTTTATCCGATTACTCCGTTGTCTTTGAGTGATTCACAGGAGCAGGTTATTAAAAATCTTGAAAACAATAAATTTATTGCGGTACAAGGTCCTCCTGGGACAGGGAAATCTCAGACAATAGTCAATCTTGCCGCTCATTTAATAGCAAACGGAAAAACAGTTTTAATTGCATCCCGTATGGATAAGGCAGTGGATGTCGTGGCAGACAGACTAAACAGTCTTGGAGCTCCCTATCTTGCTTTGCGTGCCGGAAGATTAAATTACCAAAGACAATTGAGTAATCAGTTAAAAGATTTGACAAATAACAAAATTAATCTTGATGATGATGTAGAAGATTACATTTTTGCAGATGTTGATGATATGAAAAAACATCTTGATATTATTCGTGATACCGAAAATAAATGCGAAAATATCATAAAACTTGAACGAAAATGGCATGATTTGCGTGATGAAATTAAAGAACACGCACTTAGTGTCGGCGAGATGCAATATATTAAACGACCGCTTAAAAAATCTGAGATAGACAATATCAATGATGTTATCAAAACTCTGACTGATAATATGGAAAAAGCTGGATTTTTTGCGGGTTTGAAAAATATGTCAAGTTTAAGACAGCTCAAAAAAATCCTCGATTTGAAAGATTTTGAAGTTGAGAGTGAAAATCTTGATCGCTTAAAAATCGAACTTGATTTTATTACCCAAAAATGGCAGTTAAGAAAGATTGAAGCGGATATTCAAAAAATCGGTAATCTTCACGTTATGATGGAGCAAATTCGCCAACTCAAAAGAAAACAGAAATCTTTGGCAATAAATATCCTAAAAAGTTCCCGTCGCGAGGCTTTAAAATCACTTTTGCGAGATGCAAAAAAAGTTCGCAGAATAAAAATTCATTCAAAGGCTCTTGTTAGCAACAGAAGAAAAAATTCAGAAAATATACTTGAAACAGAAGATTTCAAGCCGTTATTAGAGGCGTTCCCGTGCTGGTGTGTTACTACTTATGCGGTATCTGACAGTTTGCCTTTAAAACCCGGAATGTTTGATGTTGCAATTATTGATGAGGCTTCGCAGTGTGATATTGCAAGTTGTTTCCCTATAATGTATCGTGCAAAAAAATCGGTTATAGTAGGAGATGATAAACAATTACCGCATCTGTCATTCCTTGAAAAAGCAAAAGAACAGTCGTTTTTGAGTCAATACGGAATCCCTGACAAGTATCAATTGATGTGGAGATTCAGAACAAACTCTATGTTTGATTTGGCGGATTATTATTCAATGAATTCCGTTATGCTTGATGAACATTTCAGAAGCCTTCCGCCTATAATCAATTTTTCTAACCGTGAATTCTATTCGGACAGAATAAGAGTTATGCGCAAGGACAAACTTGATGAAAAAGTTTTGGATTTGGTCAAAGTTCAAGATGGAAAAGTTGATTCTGATGCAACCAGAAACCTGCCTGAAGTCGAAGAACTTGTCAAAGTTTTGCATGAAATTATTGTGGATGACGAAAAAAATAACCCCGATAATCCGACAACAATCGGAATAATTTCACCTTTTAGAGCGCAGGTTGAACAACTGAAAATTTCTGTACCAAAAGTTTTGTCTGATTACATGATTAAAAAACACCAAATTGAAATTGGTACGGCGCATACCTTCCAAGGTGATGAAAGAGATATAATGCTTATTTCATGGGCATTTGCAAACAATTCTCACCCGCAAAGTATTACATTTATTCAAAAACCGAATTTGTTTAATGTTGCGATTACAAGGGCGAAAAATAAATGTATAAACTTTGTTTCTCACGATATTGAAACAATGTCAGAAGGGCATTTCAGAAATTATATTTCTTACATCAAAGAGTATTTGGAACGCAAACGCGCGCTTGCAAATGACGAAATAGATGCAAATATTTATAAAAATTCATTTGAAAAAGAAGTAGCTGATGAAATCCGTAAACTTGATCATCATGTACTTGCGGGGGTAGATATTGCAGGTTTGAGTGCGGATTTGGTAGTTGACGATAAATTCATACTTGAAATTGATGGTGTTGAAGATAAGCAAAAATCAAATATATCAAATATGAAAAAACAATCAATACTTGAAAGAAGCGGATTTAAGGTTAAACGTATAACTTTCAGAGAATGGCAATATTCGCCAAAAGCTTGTTTAGACAGAATTTTGACAATTGATTAAAATTAAGCAGTTTTGCGCTGCTTATTAGGTGCCCCGACGGTTGCGACAAGGGTTTCAATTACACGGGGCATCTGACAGATAAATGAATAATGTCCCTGCGAAAGCGAGCATTTTTTACAATCGCAGTTTATTTCATAGCATTCAAGTGCCTGCTGTGTCCAGTTTTGAGTAATAGAATCAGAAATTTCCTCATTTGCAGGCGAATAATATTCATCCTCCAAGTCCAAGTCTAACCATTCGTCCATAAGATGCCCTTTGTAATTCGTACCCCAATTAAATTATTTACGATATGAACAAGGTTTTTATCCTATATTTGTATGAGATTTATCTCAAAGCGTTCCAAAAATATCTCTTAACCTTATCAACAAATGTTGCAGGGAAGATTTCATGCGGTTCGATAACCGAAATATCGTAATCTTCAGGCTGAGTTGCTCTTTGGTATTTCAAATCCGTTTTACCAAAAAGCATTACATAGCCGACTTTGTAGCCGTCAGGAATTTCCAAATATTGACACAAGTCAGGGATTAATTTCAGTGCAATTTCTGCAAATCCGCACCACAAAGTTCCGACTCCCAAACTTTGAGCGTAAAGTTCAAAGTAACTTAATAAAATTATCGGGTCAACAGGTGCGCACGGTGCAGTTACAGGCACAGACACAACCAACATGTGCGGTGCGCCTCTGAAAATTACATCTTTGCCGTCTATAAATTGTTGTTTGAATTTTTCAAATTTCTTTGATACAGGAAGCCATTTGTTTGATAAAAGTGCTTTTTTGATAGTATTATTAGTTCTGTTTCTGAATCTGTTCATAACTTCAATATCATCAATGAGTGCGATATGGAGTTTATGGTTATTACAGCCTGTCGGAGAATATTTGAGCATATCTTTGAGTTTTTGCATAGTCGCTTTGTCAAGATTTTCCTGCCTATAATTTCTAATGCTTTTTCTGTGCTGAATAAGGTTCAAAACCTGCTCATCAGTCGGCAAATTGGTATCACAAATGTCTGAATCCTCAGGCTTTTTGTTGCATATTGAAATTGCACCGGCAGGACAAATTGCAAAACAATGCTGGCATTTCATACAATATTGCTCATTTCCGGATTTTACAAGCGGAAATCCTTCTTTATCAAATTCGATAATTCCTGTTGCGCAGTCATCAGAACATTTACCGCAATGAATACATTTTTCCCTGTCCACAACAAAATTCAATTCTGACATAATTCACTCCTCTATTTTAAACACAAAACCGCAAGACTTGCGCAAAAGCATAAAATCTGGATAAATGTGTATATTTTTAATGTTTCATATTTTACAAGTTTTCCGATTATAAATGGCGAAATTACACACAAAATCAAAAATATTGACCAAAAATTACGGTTTACTATAATGTCTGAAATAACATAAATACTCAATGCAAGCATATATGGAATCATTCCGCCTGCAATTACATATCCGTAAACGGCTTTGTTTTTCGGATTTTCAAATTTGTGGAATAATCCTGCACATAGCACAAGTATTGCAACTATGTTTAAAATTATAGTTATAAGCGTAATTATATTCATACTGTTTGTAGTTCTCTCTGCTGTGTTTTTTGTGGTGTAAGTTCGTCTAAAAATTCTTTTACCGTGTTCATTACAAGTTCTTTTTCGTTATCATAAAGCACCATGTGATAACTGTCATTCAGTTCAATATATTTTTTAATCGACGAAGAAACTCCGTCTAATACAACTTTTGCTCCTTTTGTGCTTGAAAGATTATCATATTTTGAATGAATACACAAAATCGGACAAGTTACATTTTTGAGATTTTTTCTGACATTTTTTGATAATTTCAGTAACCCGTCAACGCAATTAAGCGGATAATTATCCATTCCGATATTTGCTTTTGCGGTTATTTTTGCAAGACTTTTTCTTGTACGTTCGTTTTTGACTCCGAAGCAATCATCCTCAGGAAATGTATAATAAAATCTGATTATCGTACTAAGTGCAAATGGCAAAAGTGATATTGTCCATGGGATACAAAAACCATCTAAAAACAGAGTGGTTGACAGTGCAACAATCCCTGTCAGGTCTTTATTGTGTTCGCCTAAGTAAACTGCCATGGCAGCACCCAAACACAATCCGGAAACAAAAAACTGATTATAATTTTTGCGTAAACTGTTATATTTACTTTGTGCAAAATCGCACCAGTCTTGCCATGTGACGGTTTCAATTTCGCTTATTCTGTCACCATGTCCGGGAAAAGAGTAGCAAAAAACATCATACCCGCTTTTGAACAAAAAATCACCGTATTTTTTCATTTCAAACGGACTTCCGGTTAAACCATGAAACAAAAGTACGGCTTTATCCGTTTTTTCTGTTTCATTATGCAGAAGTTCAAAATCTATGCTTTCGCTCACTTATGACAACCTCGTAAATAATTGGTCGATAAGTTCTATTGCCATATCAATTTCTTCATAAGAAATGACAACAGCAGGAACTAATGTAATTGAGTTGTTATAATGACTTCCTTTATTCAGGATTATACCGCATTTTTTCCCGTTGTATGTTAAATCACCTTTCAAACCTTCGGCCAAAATATCGTGGCAAAGTTTAGAATCAGGAGTGTAACCGTCTTCTGTTACACATTCAATTCGGAGAGCAAGACCAAGACCGTCAACAGCTCCTATGCGTTTGTGTTTTCTTTCCAAAGATTTTAAACCGTCAAGGAAGTATTTACCTTTATTTGCGACTTGTGTTTCAAAATCTTCTTCTTCAAAAGTTTTCATAACTTCATAGCCTGCTCTCATACCGACAGGGTTATTACAGAAGGTTGAATGAGTTCTGCCGTTTGGCCAAACTTCAGGATTGATAATTTCTTCTCTTGCCCACATACCTGCAAGCGGATTTAAACCGTTTGTTAAGGATTTACCAAATGTTATGACATCAGGTTTAACATCAAAATGTTCTATAGACCAAAGTTTGCCTGTTCTGTAGAATCCCATTTGAATTTCGTCTGCTACAAAAAGTACACCGAAATCGTCTAAAACTTTTTTGAGTTCTTTAAAGTAGCCTTTTGGCGGAACAATATAACCGCCTGAGCCCTGAACAGGTTCTACAAAGAATGCACCGAATGCACATTCTTTTGAAGAATGGTCATATAAACCTGCGCAATTATCTTCAAATTCGCGTCTTAATTGTTGTACACAATAGTAATTGCATGAATCACATTTTTTGCCGTAAGGACATCTGAAACAATACGGATAAGGAACAAAATGTGCTTCGTCTCCAAAATGCCCGAAAGGTTTTCTGTATCTGTAACCTGCAGTCAAACAGCTTGCACCGAGTGTTCTGCCGTGAAATCCGCCAAAAAATGAGAATACTCTGTTTTTGTGAGTATAGTTTCTGACCAATTTTAAAGCATCTTCGGTTGCCTGTGAACCGCCTACATTATACTGTACACGTCCTTTATAGCCAAATCTTTTAATATTTGCTTTAGCAATTTTTTCTGATAACAAAACTTTATAATCGTATAAAAAGTGGGATGAAATTTGAGGAAGTGTATCAATCTGATCAACAACAGCATTTCTTATGCGTTCATTTTTATAACCCAAATTACATGATGCAAACCACATCTCTAAGTCCAAATATGGTGTATCTTCACTGTCATACATAAATACGCCGTTGCAGTCTTTGAATACCTTTGGTACTGCATCGGCATACACTTTATCACCGTGAGAACAATATTCTTTGCCGATTTCTCTTAATTCATCATCAGTATAATCAAGTCTGTCAGCTGTTTTGTTTACGCCAATATTTTCAAGATTCGTATTAATTTCCAATAAACTCATAATTTCCATCCCTATTCAAATAGTGTTAATTTTACATTTCCGATATTTATATTACTACTAAAACACTTAAAAAAAAATTTTTTGCTAATAAATATTACAAAAGTGTAAAATTTTACTGCATTTCATAAAAGACGGTAAAGGATTCTGTAGTGGAAAGTTTTGCTCTGCCGCCGTGAATCGGCACAAATACAAACCCTGCAACATAGAAAGTAATGTTGCCTGCCTGATACAACGGATATACCCAAATAGAACGATTTGCACCGGTTTTTGAAACATGCCCGTGTAAATTAATTTCTTTGTCGCCGTCATTAATATAAAAATTATCAATCTTTAAGGTTTCCGGCACTCCCATTTTATCGGATGCCGAAAGTGTTTCTACTCTGCCTAAGACAGTTGTGCCTTTTCCAAATTTTTTGCCTTTTATCTCAAAGTCTTCCGTTGCTACAAAAGGAATAACAGAACCTTCAAGCAAACCTTTTGTTTTTAACTGCTGCGCAAGCCGGATATGAACGGGAATCTGTTGTTTTGTAAAATCATATTGAGTTTTTGGCAAAATTTTTCTGACTTTTGAAGGGTCAATTATTTTTTCAAAAAAGAAATCGTCAGGATGTTCTTTTTTTACTATTGCAAAATTTGATGCATTTGAAATAAATTCGCCGTCAATGAGCTCATCCTCAATAGGAACATAATTGTACTCGCCTCTTTCGTAAATTCCGAGTTTAAAAACGGAGCCGTTACCGTACATATTCGGATCTAAAAGTTCGTCTCTAATCGGCTCTGTATTCTGCGAAAATACAGGCATGCCAAATGCTATTAATGTTAAAATCAAAAACAGTTTTTTCATATTAGTAAGAATAATTTACCTTTTTTGTTGAGCCGGATTTTACTTTTTCAAGCAGTTTCATACGGTTATTTCTTGATGTTAATAAGAAATTTTGGTAATAAATATTGTCTTTGTACTCATTTTCAACAAGAATTGACGGATATTTTGTATAGATGTATTCATAAATAAGCATCATACGGCGAGATGCGAGTGTATGGTTAGAAAATATATCAAATCGGTATTGTTTGCCGATTTTATTTAAAATCGTAATGAGTGCAAGTGGATTATACCCCGCATTAACCATAAAATCTACAGCCATTTTGTCCGCTTTAAGGTCATATTTATTTGGTGAAACCCAGTAATTCAGGATTGAAATATACCCTCTAAATACTCCTTCGTAAGTGTCAATGCCGTGTGCCAAAGAGTGACTTAATATTGCCGCAAGTTCATTATCATCATCAATGTATGGCAAGACTGTCGGTTTTACCCAGACTATTCTGTTAACCGAACTTACATCTGTCCAGATATCTCTTGTGTAAACTCTGTTTATAGCCATAAACATAAATCTTTTTTCTATGCGGTTTGAATTGAGAATTCTAAACCCGACTTCGTTCATTCTTTGCTGAAGTTCGTTTACTGTCGTAACATCCCATGCAAAAGATGGTTTTGCAACAGATATAACCATCATCAAAATAAGCCCTATTATAAATAATATTTTTTTCATTTTATTCCCCTTCTTCTAACTTTTCTATAATATTACTAAAAGTTTCAAAATAGTAGTGTTTTATTAAATTTTTTTCACAATATTGGTGCAAATTTTTTGTAGCAAACAAAGAGTACGCTTTTTCTGCAATACACAAATCACTTGTGCCGTCACCGATATAGCAAAATTCATTTTCTTGAACTTTTTCACATTTGCACATGCCCGCCTTTTTGTCACAGTTTGGGTTGTGGTATGGAAATTCTATATTGAATTTGTTGTTCTTGTAAACAAGGTGGTTTGCATAAACGGGAATATCTTTGAGGTTAAACCGATCAAGCGTTTTATGGATAAACAGGTCAAAGCCGTCACTCAAAATTGTAAATTTGATATTTTTTTCTTTTGTGTATCTGACAAAATCCAAAAAAGTTTGGTCGATTTCAATGCTGTCAATATAATCATCAAGCTGCTTTGGGGTAACTTCCGGCAGCAATCCGACCTGAATTATTGCGTTTTCCATAGACGAAATTTTACCATCTATCCAGAGTTTTTCGGATTCAAGCCACTTATCACCTGTATAAAGTTCAAAAAAAGTGTTTACCGCATCAGATTTTGTAATCGTTCCGTCAAAATCACAATATATTGCATCAACTTTTCCCATATTTTGATTATAGTATAAAAAATCAGTTTTGTATTTGTGAAACTTTAGTGAAACCTATTTTATTTCTCTTAGATAAGAAAAATATTCATTCTTTTTGGCAAAATTTAACAAAGATTCTTATATATTTTGAACGAATATTATTTTTCTCTAAAAATAAATATACTAAATTATAATAACTATTTATTTTCTCGAATTTTCTTAAGTGTTTCATTTAGAAGTGTTGAACTTGTTCCCTTTGTATAAGGAAAATATATAATTTGAACACCGACTTTGTTAAATTTTTCCTCCATCTCTTTCCAACTTGGTGAATTATACCAATCATCACCTACGAAAAGAATATCAAAATGAAGCTTTTCCCACATTTTATATTTATCAAGTTCTTCTTGAGGAATAGCTGCATCCACATATTTACAGTTTCTTACAATTTCAATTCTTTCTTCAAAAGGTATAACAGGTTGTTTATGCTTATATTCAACTAACTTATCTACTGATACTCCGACAATAAGTTTATCGCATAAACCTTTTGCGTTTTTCAATAAATTCAAGTGTCCTATATGAAACAAATCATATACGCCTGAAGTGTAACCTAAAACCATCTTACTACTCATAATTATTCTCCTTTTCTATATTTTTCAAAAACATTAATAAACGTATTTAAATTGATAACCATATATTTTTTCCAACCATTTAAAAATGAAATATCATTTGTTTTAAATACTTTTTTATTTAATGTCAGTTCGTTTATATCACCTAACCATTGTGCAAATGGGACAGGAAACCCGTATTTTTTACGATAAATTACATCAAGTGGTAAATATTTCTCTCCGATTTTCTTTAAAATATATTTTGGGAAATCACATTTTTCACTAACTTCTCTGTAATCACCACTGCCACAAATCTCATCAAAAAAACCATCTTTATACTTAACTTTTAAATTAAAAGGAACAGTATTGATAAATTTTAGTAAATCCATATCAATGAACGGAAAACCCGCTTCTAATCCGTTGTATTTACAAGCATTATTTCCTCTTTCTATTAAACCTTTTGTATGCAGTCTTTGAATAAAATAAAACATTTTATTTTTAACATCTTTTGGGCAAGTAGGTTCTTCAAAAACGGATTTAATAAGTTCAACGTCATCAACAAAATATTCATCTTTTATAAGTTTCTTAACTTCTTCTTGAGTAAAGTATCTGTAATTATCTAAGAGATATTCTACATAGGTTTGTTTATTATTTTCAAAATTAAGATACATTCTAAGGTTTTTACCATATCCACCAAATAAGTCGTCAGCGCCCTCGCCACAAAGCACAACATCGCAACAATCAAGTTTTGCTTGCCTTTCAGCATATGCAAGAGGTAATTCATTTGGATGGAGTGGTGCACATTTTTCTTTTATCAGTGATGCAAGAATAGAATTTTCTCCAATAAAATCGTCTTTTCCAAGTATGAATTTTTGATGCTTATCTGAAAATAATTTTGCAACCAAATCAGAATATTCAAATTCATCTTCACCATAAAAACCGCAACTATACGTATATAATTCAATTCCTTTAAAATACTTTTTCAAAATGGCAAGGACAAGAGAACTGTCCAAACCGCCTGATAGCATAATACCTATTCTTTTTTTACCTTTAATAAGTTTTTCGATTGCATTAATTAAAAGTTTTTCACTTTTATTTATTGCATCTTTTTCTGTTATGTTTTGTTCATCAAATGTCGGATAAAAATAATGTTCTACCTTTTCATTTTTCAATTCTACGCATGCATCAAATCGTTTGAAATCTTCAAACATTGTGTTTTCTAAAACAGGATATCTGAAAGTGAAATATGAAGATATTCCCTCTTTTGAGTAATCTGTAAATCCATTTTCATAAATTTTGTCAAGCAAATTATCGGAATAATCTGTTTGATTTTTAGTGTAATATACATTTTCTAAGCCAAATAAGTCTGATTTCATAGTTTTCTCCTTTATGTTGTCTTCCATAATCTATATTTGTAAATTCCGCCAAAACGGACCATAAAGACTACTGCTTCCGTAACTAATACCATTAAAGCTATTGTGTAAATATTCATAAGTCCCGAAAAATAAAGTGTAGTTAGTCCCAAAATATGTACAATTGATGCTAAAATTACACTGTTATTTGCTATATTTGCATGACCTAAAGCACCTAAAAGTGGATAGCCTACAAGAATTGACGGGATGTCAAAACTCGCAATAACACAGAAAATACGGAATATTTTATATGCATTTGTCATTTCATTACCATAGAATATGCATATAATCGGTTTTGCAAAAATAAACATTGTTGCACAAACAAAGAAATTTATTATTATTGCAATGCAAAATATTTTTTTGAAAGTTTTAACATCTTTATTTTTGGCTACAAATGGATATAATGCACCATTTAGAGGAACTGTTATGCCATTAATAGCCTGATATATTTTTTCCGCAGCGACATAGTACCCTACCATTATGCTTGAACCTATTAAACCTAAACAGAATGAGTTCGTATTTGTATAAGCTGAAACAGATATCCTTGATAAAAAGAACTCCGAACTGTACTTAAATTGTTTTTTAATAGATTGCCACTTGGGAAGATACAATTTTGCTCCCAGTTCTTTAATTGCAAAATACATACCAATAATACCTGACACCAAAAAACCTAAAGAATTTAAAAGCGGAACAATAATATAATCATTGCTGTGTTTTACAAATATGAATATTAAAATCAAGAAGATAGTTTTAGAAAGAATGTTTAAAAATGTAATATATTTCATTCTTTCCATACCCTGAAAGAACCAAACAGGGTATATAGCATTCCCAATAACCATCAAAAATGAAAGTATAAATACAATCCAATTTTCTTGAAGTTTGGGAACAAACAACAATAATAAACAAAGTATTACAAAACTGACTATTAATAAACAGCATTTTATAAATGTAACTGCACTGAAAATATTTGACAGATTATTAGAGTTATGTCTATTCACCGCAATTTCTCGTGTTGCTGAAAGTCCAAAACCGTAATCAGTCAACATTATAAAATACTGCATAAATGCAAATGCAAAAAATACTAAACCAAATTTTTCAACACCTAATACACGAGATAGATATGGCAAATTAATTAGCGGAATTACATAACTGACAACTTGTAATGCCCCTAATGATATAAAATTTTCTAATAATGTTTTCTTTTCGCTTTTCATATTTTCCTTTCCCCTCACCCCATTTGGGAGAGGGTTGGGTGAGGGGCTAACCTATCCTAAACTCTTAATCCATTCGACAACACGTTCACAATTTCTACCATCTTGATATTTGAATACTTTATCTCGTAAAAATTTTCGCTGTTCTTTGTAATTATCAACTCCATCAACAACATTTTTTATTGCGGATAAAAGTTCATCTTCTGTTTTGCAAACATCTCCTACTGTAAATTCACTGTAAGGAGTATAAAAACCTCGACATTTTTCTTGGTATTCCTCTAAATCTGGAACGTAGTACATAATAGGTTTGTCTAACAACAAATAATCAAAATTAATTGATGAATAATCTGTGATAAGCGCGTCAGAATATTTGAGGACAGGATAAATATCTGAATTGTTATTCATTTTATATAATTCTTCACAATCATCAAAGTTCAACCCATTTGCATCATATGGATGTAGTTTACAAATCATAACGGCATTATTTTCTTTTAAAAATTGCTGTAATTTTTCTGATCTTAACCATCCGGATATATCTTTTTCGGTATCTCTGAATGTTGGCATATAAATAATTATTTTTTTACCTTGTTCGTGAAAGTATTTTATGTTTGCAAAATCTTCTTCCATAAACATATCTTGTCCTTCAATATCTTTATAAAGAACATCTAATCTTGGAGAACCAATTATTTTAAAATATTTTTTATCTACCCCAAAGCAAGAGGATAAGAAAGATATTTCATAATTATTATTAGCAATATATGTACTACCAGATGTTATATTGAAGAAATTGTAAAAGAACTTTTCCAGTTTTGTAAAATAATATCTTTTGTCGAATACATCATCAAATCCCATTTTTTTAAGTGGAATTCCATGCCAGAAATTTATTTTTGTAGAGCCGTGGCAAAACATTTTATCTGCAACAGATGTCGGACCATAATCATATAACCAATATTTAGCTCTTAGTGCAAACCATATCCCCTTTAAAGATGTCCTTTTATTAATATTTTTGTATCCGCAATTTTTTAGTTTGTTTATTATTTTTTCATCGTTGGTTAACCATACACATTTGTAATTAGTTTTATTATTATTTAGAAATAGATACAGATACTTTGTATTATGCATAAACATATTCAGATTATCTACATGACAACCCAATGCAATATAATTTTTATTTCTTTGTATTAAAATATTTAAAGTAAAACCAATTATTTTTTGAATAATTATTCGTATTACATTGTATATCTTTCTAAACATATTTTATTCTATCTCCTTTTTTATAATGACAAGTTCTTAATTTTAGTTTGTATTTATAATAAATTTTGAAGTTCTGCTTTACTTGAGGCTACATTTTTTTCGAGTTCATTTATTATTTCTAAGTTTATTTTTTGCATTTCTTTTAGTTCTTTTATACTTGGTAAATTCCCTTGACGAATGTCTGAATTTAAGATATATTTATAGCCCAATTTATTAAAATCGCCTATTTCTGGCTGTAACACAATGGGAATAATCCCAGCTTTCATATATTCAACTAATTTAGTAGGGCAAGCTACACGATTAACAACATTATCATCACGAAGAATAAATCCTAAATGAGCTTTTGCATATTCTTGATTTAAATCATTCGGAGCTACAGATTTAATAGTTATATAGTTTTCAACTTCATATTTTTTAGCCAAATTTGTGTAATATTGTATGTCAGGAGTTAAAAAGGTGTAATTAATATTACTAATTTTTTTATTTTTGACGACTTCTGCAATTGATTTAACCATCAATTCTGGATTTTGCCATACTTGATTCCTTCCAGAATATAATATATTTAATGCATTTTCTTTTTTTTCAGAAAAATTAATATTAGAACTATTAAAGATCGGGAGTGTAATATATTTTAATTTTTTAGATTCTTGATATTTATTTTGATAATATGTTGTCATATTATTTGTGACACTTACAAAGGTTTTTATATACTTTAATGCAAATTTTTCATACTTTTTCATGTTACTTATTTTCCAAATAGGCGCATTCATCATCTCCATTTCTTCAATTACACAGCCATGAAAATCTAAAACCATTTTATAACCGTATTTTTTTATTAAATTTAAATCCAGCTTTGCTAAATTAGTAAAATTTTCTATATAAATAATTTTTGCATTTTCAAATATTTTTATTGTTTGATTTTTAGTTAAATATTTATATGATTTAATTTTATTATCACTAGACTCTGGTAACTTGTTATATCCCCTTTTTATATCTCTGTACCAATAGTACAAATAATTAACGAACGGAAAATTAAATGATTCTATGTAGGTTCTATTAAAATCACTAAATATCTCATCAATTGCAAGGAATCGTATACTTGCGCCATCTTGTTTCAGCCATCCTGTAGGATACTTTGCGATAAATATAATTTCATTCATTTAAATTATCCTCCACTTTTGTACGGTTGTTAAAAGTTTCCCTAAGTATTTGTCGGGTCTATACATTGCAATTAAATAAATCATTGGAATAAAAGGTCCACGCAATCTGTGGATTGCTCCGGCATTACCAAGAGTTATGCAATAAAAACTGAACATAAATAACATTGAAAAGAAAAATGTAAGTAAAACGAAATTTCTTTCTCTAAATAAATTCAATAAACCTCTTAAAAAAGATGGTATAATTAAATATAGAATCAACATATCCGGGATATAAATAATTCTTGAAATCTTTGTCCAAGTCCAAGGAAAAGGAGCTAAAAATAAATAAACATAACCAACAATGAATGGTAATAAAAAGAATTTTGAATATAATGCCCCAAAATCAAAACCAATCCCTGCATCCCCATATTGATATGAAGCTTCTCTTATGCTGATTAAATCTTCAACAGATAAAATACTCATAAAAGAAGATATTTTTAGCAATAAAAATATAATTATTCCTGCAATAACAGGTGAAAATAAAATTACTATAACCGAAATCCAATTAGTTTTTATGATTGTATTTTTTAGATTTAATCTCAAATTCATAACAATCCATGCAGTTATTAGTGCAAAAAATAATACAAATGAGGCATAGGGTCTGAATAAATACAAACCATACAGAGCAATGAATGATAATAATAAATAAATTAAATTTAATTTATTATAAAATAGATAAAATAAAAATATTGATAAATACATAAATAATGTAATATATCCGTCTCTAATGAGTACAGTAGTATTGAGCATATGCGAAAATGTAAATATGGATAATAACGAATATATTTTTGCTAAAGAATCGTTTTTTAATACGATTTTACCAATATAGTAAATAATAGGAGCAACTAATGAAGCCGTAATAGCATTAAAAATACATACTATAAATGGATTAATTCCGAATAAATAATAGAAAGTGCCTATTATTTTGGGAAACATTCCTCCTGTATATTTTTCTGCTAAGGTTGGAATTGAATAATATTTTGAAATATTTACTCCCAAACTGTGAAATAATACACCATCATTATCAGTAGTAAACGGTGTAAAATGATTTTCATTCGGTAGAGAAAATCCCAAAATATGATATTTGAGTATTTCCCAAAAAATTAAAACTATAAAATGGACTAAAATAGAAATAATAAATATTTTTGGATAAAATTTATCTTTGCAAAATTTATTAATTAACAAATATATTGGAAATACAAATAATAAAGAAATAAATAATGGTAAAAAAGAGTGTTCTAAATAACCATTTTCAAAATATATTAGTGTAATCATTAAAAATAATAAAATTATACTTAGAAAAAATGGTATTATATTTTTACTTTTTATAACTAAACCCTGCATATTCCCTCGTATAGTCTAAATGTTTTTACTACCATTTTTTCTGCGGAAAATTCTTCTTCAAAAAACTTTCTGCTATTATGGGCAAGGGAGAATATATTTTCTCTGTTATCCCAAAGTGATTTGATTTGCTTTTTGCAATCCGCTATATCCTGCTGTTTTACAAGATATCCGTTACTCCTTATACATTCACTGTTCCCGCCAACATCCGAAACTAACAAAGGCAAACCTGCACACATTGCTTCAATAATTCCTATCGGCAATCCTTCTTTGTTGCTAATGAGTGTATATATATCATAATTTCTTAAAAGAGGTATTACATCATATATTTCGCCTCTGTATTGGATATTTGCATCATTCTGCTTGGTTATAAAATCTATAACTTTGTCAAGTTCTTCCCCATAGCCAAATAAATCGAGTTTTATATTCAATCCGTCTTTGTTAGACTCGTGTACTGCAGAAATTAATGTATAAGGATCTTTTGGCGGACAAAAACGGGAAATCATAACTATTTTTAATTCGTCTTTTGAAAATTCTTTTTTCTTAAATTCTTCCGGAATATCCGAAATACCGTTATGTATAGTCACCATTTTGTTTTTAAAAAATGGCATAGTTTTTATCCCGATTTGCCTGTCGTATTCCGAAACACAAATTATTTTTTGTGTAAATATTGCTAAAAAAGTTTCTAAAACCTTATAAAATAGAATTTTTGCTTTTGAGTATCCGCCTGAAAAAGTCCAGCCATGAGCTGTGAAAATTACCGGAGTTCGGGTTAAAAACCCGCAAATTCTGCCAACAATACCTCCTGTCATTGAGTTACAATGAATCAAGTCAGGCTTTATTTGTTTAATAATCTTTAAAGTATCTAAATGTGATTTTATATGAGTTTTTAAATCAACAATACTATTGGTCATTGGCACAAAAAATATTTGTTCGTCTTTTATACCAAGGGTTTTAAGCTCGTTAGACAAATAACCTGAAGTTGACATTATAAAATACGGTGTAAAATTTTTGGGTAAACCTTTTGTAAGCTCAAGTAAATATTTTTGAGCTCCGCCTAAATCAGGTTTTGTAATTATATATAATATTTTTTTAGAAAGGCTTTCACTCACTACCAATTCACCTTTCTGTGAATACATTTTTTATATATAGAGGTATATGTAAGTTTTAATACTGAAAACTTATCATTTTCTTGTCCGGTAATTTGTTCCATTATAGTTTATTTTCTCCAGTATAAGATTTTCAATAGTATGATATCATGAAAATTTTAATTAAAGCGTTGCAAATAAATTCACCGATAAAAATCTTAATAATGTGAAAATTTAATGTTTTATGACTGCAAAAAATATTTTCACGGGTTTTGTAATGTCTATGGCTGTGGATAAAATATCTTTTACATCAAGAATAAATTTTGTTAACACGAAAACCTTTGAAAAGTTCAGGCGGGGTACGTATATTGATTTTCGCAAAGATTTAAACTTTGAATGTTCTCAAAATGCTAAAAATCCATGGTTTGCAAAAATTGTCCGCTCAGATGTTGTAAAAGCAGATGAATTTTATACTGATGAAATTCGTACATGCAGTGCAGGCGGAGTCATAGATTCAAAAACAGGACAGTGCGCAGGATTTCATTTTTATGACTGCGCCGAAAATTTAGAAAATACCGATAATATGCTTAAAATAATATTTTCACTTGTTCCAAATCCTGACAGGGCTTTGATTTTAGGAAGTAAAAAATTAAGATTCTCAAACTATTCAATTCCGGTTTTTGAAGAAATTTTAAAAGGATTAAAATCAAAAATTGATAATGTAACAATTTTCAGAGAACATATTTTCCCATATTCCGAAAGTGATTTGCACTATAATCTGAAAAATGACACCTGGACAATTCGTTCTATGTTTCGTTATCCTACGGATTTGGTGCATGACCATGAGGTTATAGATCCTCAAAAATTAGAGCAATGTTTTAAAGAAATAAAGATTGCAGAGGGTGACAGCATCAATTTTATAAAAGAATAATATTATTTGTAACCAAAGATTGTGTTGCCATGTGCATCGGTTGAGCCTGTACGGATAATACCTAATCTTTTGGCTTCAGAGTTAATATAATTGATATACTTATCGTATTCCGTACCTAAAAGAGGACCTGTTTGAGTTTGTTTGTATGACTGATAATACCCCTCAGTAAATTTAATTTTTCCTTCAATATTTTTATATCGTGTAAAAAGTTCTGTTATATAAGGATATTTTTTCTCTCCCAAATCTTCGTTATATCTTGCCGGATGCGCAATTCCGACAATTCCGTATTTTGACATTGTTTCGATTACTTCCCCAAAATCTTTAATGGGTAATTTAATATTCCATTTATCATTCAAATCAGCTTTGTAAAATTCTGTTTCAAGGAATTTATCATAAGGATTTATTGCCCAAAGCAGAACATGTATATCTATTGGTCTTGGAGCAACGTTACTCACATAGTATCTGCTGTTAATTTCTATTCCAGGAATTACCTTAATATTTTTGTATCTTTTTGGATTTTGTTCAAGAATTTTAATAACTTCTTTTGCACCCAAAACAGTGTTATGATCGGTTATAGCGATAACCATATAACCGTTTTTGATATTTTTTTGAGCATAATTCTGAGCTTCATTCATTCTTTGTTCAACAGTAGCAATACCGTCAGACATAGTTGTATGCATGTGAAGATTTGCTTTGTAATTTCCCGAATTAATATTTGTTTCACTCGGTGTATAAATTTGCAAATTATCATCATTTTCTTTTATAAATTGTTCAAGTTCTTTTGGACCCATAATTGGACGAAGCGCTTCAAGATTATATTTAACATTATGAGAATCACGCAAAATAGCTTTTTTATATTCAATATCCGGCATGGGAGAATCAACGTGATATCTGCTTAAATCTGCATAAAAATAAGCTCCGGTAATTAAAAATACAAAAAGTAAC
This sequence comes from uncultured bacterium, assembly GCA_902777855.1. Classification (GTDB taxonomy): domain Bacteria; phylum Cyanobacteriota; class Vampirovibrionia; order Gastranaerophilales; family Gastranaerophilaceae; genus Zag111. The sequence goes on from CACYVN010000006.1 coordinate 36,256, forward strand.
AATAATGTTTTAATCAGATTTTTTTTCATGTTTTTCTCCCATACATTGTCATTTTAACATTTGAAATTGTCTGTGTAAATTCGTAACAATTTTGTACTGTTTGATATTTTTCATAAAAAAAGTTATAATTCGCAAATGGAACCTGAAATTGATAACAGAACTTTCAGAGATTATACAGATGAAGAAATAGATAATAAACTTCAGGCTGATGTTGAAGTGCACAACAAAAAAGTCAGACGTATTGTTATCATTTTTGTAATTTTATTATTATTTTTATTCAGGGGAACTATTGCTTACTGGGTAAAATTTGGTATTGCTATTCCAAGTGGTTATACAAAAGAAATTATAGATACTTCTAAAGATCCGATACAAATAAATTACAGTGAAAGAGAACAGGAAAAGAAGAAATTTACATATCATTCACTTATCAATAAAGGGACAATGGAAATTACTCCTCAGGCTCATTATATTCTATCCGGAAAAGTTATTGCTTATAATCACGATTTTCTGTTTATATCAAAATTTTTTGACAGTGCGGCATTGTACGATTTAGGCGCATCTTGGGGTAAGCTTGCAGATAAAAAACTTTTAAAAGAATATTTTAAGGTTTACAGTCACAAAATTCAGTTAACAGGAGTCAGGCGTTTGAACTGGAGCTGGCGAAGCGATATTCCTTATGATGAAAAATACATTACTTCACATCTTTCACATACTCATGTAATTCCGGCTAATCGTAATATTATGGCTGCGATGCTGAAACTTCGTATGTATCAGGATGTTAAACTTGAAGGTGAACTTGTTGATATGACATCCCATGATGTAAAAAATCATAAGATATATACATATAAAACAAGTTTATCCCGCAGTGATACAGACAATTCAAGCAGAGGTTTCGGCTCCTGCGAAACGATGTATGTAACAAAAGTCCAGATAGGTAATAGAATTTATAAGTAAAATCAGTTTTGATGTAATTTAACATACAGAATAATATTAAATTAACTGTGAAATTGCGATTTATAAAAAAGAGTCCGACCTTTATTGACCGGACTATTATCATAACTACATACTTGGTATACTTCTGTAATATCCTTTGACCGAGCCGAGCAGAGCCACGAACGGAGTGAGAGTCCGACAATTATGTCGATAATGAATATTCCGACTAATTGGAGGCGTTGCCGTTTAATGCGAGGCGCAATTTTATTGCTTCTCGTTGCAAATCACCATTTGTCGGCATAGTGCCTTTAAAATATTCTGTCTGTGCATCTATTTCTTTTTCAAGTTTTGCAAATTCATCAGGAGTCATTTGCCCGACTTCCTCACGTGTGTAAATATGATTGCTGCCTGTTAAAGGATTTGTATAACCAAATAATTCTGATTTTTGTATAGGTTGATTTACAGACTTAATATCAGGTAATTGAATACCTAACAGGTTCGCGAGTTGGGTTATATCAATATTTGTGGCTTGGTCAGTTGTAACACCTGAAGGCTGTCTTAAACTCTCCGGAATTGCCATTGGAATCATATCCCAAGGGTTATTAGGTTGTTGATTTATAGGATTAATCATAAAATCATTTAAATCAAGAAGATTGTTTTGTTGATAATCGTTATATTCTGCGAATAATTTGAATAGAGCATTATTAGTATCTGAATTTATATTGTTTGAAGTAGTAATACTACTAGTTTCGATCGCTTTCTGATTGATGGTAGTCTTATCCGATGTATTTCCAAATTTAATCCCTGTAATACCAGAAACATCATAATCCTGAAACTTACGCATATATTCACTAACAGGCACTCCATTTGCATCTTTACCATCAATTTTTCCTCCACTACGCACGAAATCATTAACTTTTCCTTGCCCACCAATATGTGCACCACCTAATAAAGCTGCGGGAGTAATTTTAATTCCGTTAATTGTTTGTCCCAAATATTTGGTAGCCCCATTATTTTGAAGATATCGCCATTGAGCCTGTTTAAACGCAATCTGCGCATTTTCTTGGGCTTGAGGATTATTTAAAAAATCTTCAACACTATAAACCCCATCTTTACCTGTAAATTGTCCAGACCAATCATTGTTATAAATTCTTTTTGGTTTATAGTACCCTGCATCGACCATTGCAGCTTCACCCATTTGGTATTTACCTAAATACCCATATCTGTTTTTTGCCTTATAATTCCCACTTGATTCACGTATACCTAAATCAGTATAAAATTCGTCTAATGATTTTGTCATAATATTTTCCTTTCATGTCAAGTTAAAAGTGTTATTATATAACACTTTTCAAGTTTAATTCTAGTTATAAATTATTATATATTTGCCTTCATCTTTAAATAGTTATATTTGTAACTATTATTTTGAAAAAACAAATATATAGTGCTTTCGACAAATTCACCTTTTAAACGGTAATAATTGTTATAACATTTAGCTTCTATTTCTTTATAATTATTTATTATATTATTATTGATATGAATTTTTTCATTCGGTAAAAAATATACACCAGATAAATCTACATATGTTATATTATTTTGTTGTTCCAGTATAAATAATTTGAAACCTTCAGTACATGAATAATATGTTGAAAAAACAACACCAATAATTTCTTTTTTACCGTCGCCGTTTAAATCAGTTTCAAAAGCACTTACTGTTTTTGGGGTAATATTTGCAAAATCTTGTGCTTCTTTTGGAGTTTTATTTAAGTCTTTCAATATATATTTATATAATATTTTACTTGCTTTGGTTTGAGATTGTTTAGAAAAATCATATTCAATAGTACCGTTAGGATGAATTAACGGCTTGCTTTTTATCAAATTACAACCAAAAACAGGACAAGTTATAAATAAAAATATTAAACATAAAATCCATATTTTTTGCATGCACTTATTTTACAAAATTAAATTTTATTTTTCAAATATTTTACATTGCTATTCCCCTCCTATATTTCGGCTTGTGTTGGCTTTCCAAAAATCTGAATAAATCCGGTTAAACCTAATTTAAGATGCAAAGGTGGTAAATGAGTGCTTTATACTATTATACCATTCAAGTGTTGTATTCTCCAAGTATAAATCTTAATTATAAACACTTATGAAAATAAATTCGCTTTATCATCCAAAATAAAGCAATGTGACAAAACTCCCATCACAACTGTCCTGAAAACCTATAACTGGGTAATAAAAAAGAGGGCTGAAATTCAGTCCTCTCTTATATCTGGGCCGCAGTGGACTCGAACCACCGACCTCACCCTTATCAGTGGAAAACCTTGTATTGATTGAGTTTCGGCTATATTGATGTATCTTGAATTCCCGCCTATTTTTTAAAATCAGTCAATACCCATAAAACTCAAGAAATATAAACACTACTCCACAAATATTACACAAAACTTTCGGTTTTGTTTATGCTAACCTGTAATTATGGAAGAAAAATTAACTAGAAGTCTTGAAACCTATTTGCTTGCAATAAATTCTTTATTAGAGGAAAAGAAAGCAATTATTGTTAAGGATGTTGCACAGAATCTTAACTTTGGCGGTGCAACAACTGCTGACGCAGTTAAAAAATTAAAAGAAAAAGGCTATGTCAATTATGAGCCATACGGAAATATTACTTTAACCGATTTGGGTGAAAAAACTGTAATAATAAAAAAATATCGTCATAATACAATAACAAAATTTTTAAATAGAGTTTTGGACATTGACGAAAAAACTGCCGAATATAATGCAGAGCAAATGGAATATTCGCTTGGGAATGATGTTCTTACTCGCCTTGTTAATTTTCTTGATTTTATGGAACAGTGTTCCTGTAAAGAGCCTAAATGGGTAAATAGTTGTAAATCAACTCTCGAAACGGGAGAATTGAGTGCAAAATGTAAATCTTGTTCGGGCGGTTGCTGTTGTTCAAATAAACAATAAAAAGTTATGTCATACCTTAACATATTGTAAATATTAAATATTATCCGATTTTCCTATTGACAAATTATTTTTTTTCGTGTTTTATAAAAAATATGAGATATGTAAATTTAAACAATTTAATTTGTTGTTGCTGTAAGTTTTGTCGAAGAACTTACTTATAATTTTATATGCAATAAATAAATTCAGATAAAAGTATAGATAGGTTCTTAAATATGTTTTAAGAACCTATTTTAGTATGTAATTTTAAGGAATCAAAAAAATGAAAATCAATAACATTAACAATAATATTGAAAATAAAAGCCGAAACAACGTAAGTTTTAAAGGTCAAATGGGTACTTTATCAAATGCACTCTATACTCTAAGTAATAATGATATGCTTAACGCTTCATTTGTAGATATATTTGCTATGGACACTCCAAGAACAATAGTTGAAACTAAAAACAGAGGAAAGCAGGCAGGAATTGAAATGGGGTTTAGAGAATACACAGGAACATTTATTGCAGAATTTTCTGCGGCGGTTTTTGCGGTTCTCGCTTCTAAATTTATCTCTAAAAAGCTAAATCCAAACGTGAAAGTAAATTCAGGTTCTTGGATTACAAATAACGGATTGAATGTATTTTCTGATATTTTTAACAAATCAGATAAAACACCTCGTGGCTATGTTGAAAATGTACTTAATTCTATATCTGGTGTAGTTGGAAATAAAACAAAAAACCTTGCCAATATTGATAAAACTAACACAAAACCTGTTATAGAAAGACTAACAAGTTTAATTACTGATAAAACAATAGATAAAAAAGCAAGCAAAAAAAGACTAACAAGTATTCAAGATGAAATAATAAACTTGCTTGGGGCAGATAACACTATCACGATTAAATCAGGTAAAAATGTAGTAACATCTAATCTAACACATGCCTTGAGAGATATTGTTGATTCAGGAAGAAATATTTTCTTTACCGAAACAAAACAAAATTCAGGTGAGATTTTATCTAAACTAAAACGAATGAACAATTTGAGAATAGGAATTGCAATACCTTTATCAATGGGACTTGCGATTACTAATCAATATCTAAACCGTTACTTAACCAAAAAAAGAACGGGAATTGATAATTTTGTAGGTGAGAACGGTTATGACAAAAATGTTGCAGATAAAAATGAAAAGAAATCTGAAAAGGGTTTATGGGCAAAGAAGCTTTTATCAGCGGGGATTTTTGTTTTAATGCTTACACGGGTTATGGGCGTTAAAAAGCCTATGGATTTGATTAAAAAGTTAGAATTTGACGGTCCTGCAACAAGCGGAAATGCAATTAAAACAATTTATGGAACTCTAATCTTGGGCAGAATATTTGCTTCAAAAGATTCTACTGAACTTAGAGAAACAAATGTCAGAGATTACTTAGGGTTCTTGAATTGGCTTGTATTAGGCGGTTTTGTAGCAAAAGGTGTAGGTCAAGCATTAGACCCGAAACAAGCAAACTTGTTTAATATATCAAAACAAGGTAAAAGCATAGGTCATTGGCTCAAAGATGTATCATTAAAATCACAAAAAGAAATAATTGCACAAGGCGGAAATGTTAAAGCTAATTTAAGAAAACTAAATATTGCACAAATGTCAGGAATTGCATATTCTGCTACAATGCTTGGTGTACTTTTACCTAAATTAAATATCTGGATGACAAGAAAAAAGGGAAATGATAATAATAAAAATATTGTACAAACACAGCAACAAAATGTAACTTTTAAATCAGGTTTTGTTTCAATGGAAGAATTTGCTAAAAGAACTAATACTAAAGATACAAAATAAAAAATAACAGGTGAAGAATGAAGAAGATTATATGCTATGGAGATTCAAATACATTTGGGTTTAACCCAAAAGACAGTTCAAGATTTGATGAAAATACCCGTTGGACTGCAATTTTGCAGAAAAATACAAAAACTGAATATGAGGTTATAAATGAGGGAATGTGTGATAGAACAGGTTTTGTAAATAACCCAAAAGGCTTTGAGTTTTCTTCACAAAGACACTTCCCAAAAATGCTATCTAAAATTAACAGTATAGATATACTTATACTTGCGATAGGAACAAATGATTTGCAATTTCAGTATGATATAAGTGTTGGTGCAATAGAAAAAGGGTTGGAAAATCTAATCAAATTGGCACAACCAAAAGCAAAATATATAATCATTATTCCGCCTGTTGTTTTGAGTGAGAAAGTTTTAGAAGGCTTTTTTAATTTTCAATTTGACAAAACAAGTATTGTAAAATCAAGAAAAATAGGAAGAATTTACAGGCAAATTTCTAACGCATATCATTGCAATTACTTTGATATAAATAAATTCACAAAACCTTCAGATCTTGACGGCTTACATTATGATAAAAAATCACACAAAATCATTGCGGATAAATTAACAGAGTATTGTAAAATGGTAAGGATTATAATTTAACGCACTCCCTTCAATCTGTTATAGTCTTTTTTACGGTTTCCTCTTTTTATATAAACAGAGTAAAATATTAAGAGGACTGGCAAGGTTCGAACATGCGACCTCATGCGTGACAGATTTAAGACTAATTTGTCCTATCAGAATTCCAATGTTATACTACTCAACTAATAGATATTTATTTATTTTTATTTATCTTTACTGATGTTAAAAACTATGTCATTACACAAATATTACACAAAATGGTCGGTAAATACTCAAAATTGAGCAATAAAAAAGAGGGCTGAAATCTAGTCCTCTCTTATATCTGGGCCGCAGTGGACTCGAACCACCGACCTCACCCTTATCAGGGGTGCGCTCTAACCACCTGAGCTAGCAGCCCATATATTGTATGTCAAATGCTTTATACATCTGACCATAAAATTATTAAATTTTCAACCGGAGCATTTGAGACCCTTATCAGGCCTCTCGAAAAATGATACTTAATCATTTTTCTCGGCAGAGTGCTCTAACCACCTGAGCTATCAGCCCATATTTCGTGTGTCAAATGCCAAAACACTATAATAATTTCGGCAAAATCAAGATTATCATAAACATTTTTTAAAATCAAGCACTATATAAAAATGAAAAATTTTTGATAAAAAGCGGTAAATACGAAAAGTATTTACCGCTTTTACTCTCTTCTTCCAACTTGATATACAACTATGTATTAGATTTTCTTTCAAAATTCTTGCGAATTGTATTTTTTGCTTTTTCAAGGTTCTTAATTTTCTTTTCTGCCTGTCTGACTTGTTTTCTCATTGCGGCTCTTTCTGCTTTTGTCGTTTGATATTTTGAATCTATTTCAGCATATTTTGCTTTGTAATTAAGCAAATTATTTCTTACTTCCATTTGTGCTTTATCAATTTCAGTAATAGCAGTCTGCATTTTTGTTCCGCCTGTAACCTGCGCAGGATCTAACAAATCAGTACTTTTTGCCTGAACACCTGATACCGTTCTTGATGTTGTTGTTGCAGGTGCTTTTACTGCATTGCTTTCGTCAAAATTTAACGGTGTGAAACTCGGATCTGCAATTGCTGCGCCTACAGTTAATAGTGATACACATAGTAATGATGCAAATATCTTTGATAATTTCATAATTGTAACCTCCAAATTTAATATAGTAACATTCTATATTATTTTTGAGGTTCGACAAAGAAATTTACATAATTTAACAAGTGAAAATATTTATTCCTGAATTTTGCTTTCTTCGGATTTGTAAAAATCATAAATTTTCAGGCAATCTCTGAAAGAAAATTCGTATTCTCCTTTGTGAAAGAGTTTATTAAACCAAACTCGGATAAAACCTTTTTCATCCATGATTTCCTGAGCATAATCGATAAGGCTCATAAATGTATCCTGCGGATATTTTGTATCTTCACTGTCCCAGCATGCTTTTAAAACGGCACTGCCGTCAGGATTAAAATCGTACCATGCTATGGCGTCATAAGTGTTTTCGTAATCGGTTATCATTTTCAAAACACCCTCTTTTGTGTATCTGCAAAAGATTACAAATTTAGGTTTATCCTGATTTTGTGAGTAATTTATCCATAATTCCGGTTTTAAAATATCCAAAATTTCTTTGAAAGTTGAATTATCAAGGATTTTTTTCATTTTTTTGAATTTCTTTTCACCTAAAATGATTTTGGCACAGTAAATAAGTTCGTCAGGCGGGGTCATTATGCCCAAATCATAACTTCTTACACCTTCTAAAACCTGTCCGTCTTTTGTCATTGGAAATGCGAACATTTGATTATTATTGCTCGGGTAAGCTATTATTCTGTTCTGACGGTCAAATCCGTCAACTTCAAATCCGCTGTATTCAAATATGTACTTAAACATTTGTTCTATATGTTGTGGTGAAAATTGTTTTGCCATAATTTATCCTTTTTTGTTTTATTATACTACACACAAAATTTTAAAAATTACATATGTCCTTTTTTGACGTACGGATGTTTTATAGTAAGAATATAAATAATCTCTTTCTACTTACATAACCTACATTTACCCTTGCTTACTACAAGACAGCCTCTTTCCCCAAGGAGGTTGTTTTTACTATTTACTTTAAATTTTTATTTAACTATAATTGAGTTATGGAGTTTGAAGAAAAAACACTAAATTCGGAAGTAAAATTTGAGGGTAAAGTTGTCAAAGTTTTAAAAGACGACATTGTAACCGCTGACGGACATAAATCATTCAGGGAAGTGGTTGTGCATAATGGCGGAGTAGTTATTGTTGCGCTCACAAACGATAACAAAATTCTTTTGACAAAGCAATTCAGATATCCGCTCAAAAACGTCAATATAGAGCTTCCCGCAGGTAAGCTTGAGATTGGTGAAAATCCTGACGATGCCTGCAAAAGAGAACTGGAAGAAGAAACAGGTTACAGGGCAAAGAACTGGAAATCTTTAGGATTTATCTACACAAGTCCGGGAATTTGCACGGAAAAATTGTATCTGTATTTCGCGTCCGATTTGGAATTTGTCGGGGAACATCCTGACGAGGGCGAAATAATTAAATCAAAAGAATTTGAGCTTTCTAAAGTGTTTGAAATGATTAAAAATGGTGAAATAAACGATTCAAAGACTATTTGCGCAATTTCAAGAGCGTTTTGCAAAGGATTTGACGTATGATAAAAATGGTCGCAACGGATATTGACGGAACGATTTTGCCCTACAACGGGGAATTTCGCCCTGCTGTTTTGGATTGCATAAATGATTTAACCGCAAAAGGAGTGAAAGTTATACTTGTAACAGGCAGAATGCACTCCTCAGCTGTTCCGCTTGCAAAAAAACTGGGGCTTGATACTCCTGTTATCTCTTATCAGGGCGGTCTTATTAAAGAAATGAACGGCAACACGCTTTACCAAAGCAACTTACCCCCGCAAACCGCAAAAGAAATCATAAAATGGGGGAGAGAAAATAGAGTTCACCTGAACCTTTATCTTGACGACAAATTGTACGTTGAAGAAGATAATGAGATTATACAATATTACATTAAGGGCAAATTTGTTGATTACACTGTTTGTTCGTTTGACGATTTGGAAATAAAAAATGTAAACAAACTGCTTGCGATAGATATTCACGATGCAGACAGAGTATCAGGGTGGGTTGAAATTTTAAAAGAAAAATACCCTCAGCTTTATATCGTAAAATCTACCCCGTATTACTGCGAAATCGGGCCGTCAGATGCAAAAAAATCGTTAAGTGTGGAATTTTTGTGCAACTATTGGGGAATAAAAAAAGAAGAAGTTTTGACTATTGGGGATCAGAATAACGACATTGATTTGGTCGAATGCGGAGGAATCGGGGTTGCGATGGGCAACGGTACCGAAGAACTAAAAGCCTGCGCCGATTATATTACAGACACCTGCGACAACGACGGCTTTGTTAAAGCGATAGAAAAATTCTGTTAGATTTATTTATCAAAACTATCTCTGCACATACCTTTTTTCCACCACGCACAATCGGAACAAAGTTGTTCATGTTTCTTCTTTGTGAAATTCATTTTAATTTTGTCTAAAATATCGGAATATTTGTATATTTGACCTTTTACAAGCCCTAAAATATCTGCAACATCTTTGTCTAATTTTTTTACAGTTTCATTTATGCACCTTGATTTTTTTTCCTGTAAAATGGCAGGGCATTTTTTGCATAAATCATCATTGCCGTCGATTATCAATATATCCGCATCAGGATTTTTGTCGAGCTGTTTTGAAATTTTACTCCACGAATTTGCCTGAGATTTTGAATAATTTAGTCCTTTATAACCCTGTAAACACAGGAAATGATGGGGTCTTAATGATATTTTCATAGTTTTGCTTATTATACATCTGCAACTTCAGGCAGATCAATACTTTTTAATCTTTGTTCAATTCGTCTGTACCATTTGAGGTGTTGTTTGAACAAAATCTGATAATCTTCAACTTTTCCTGTTGAAATATTGTGGAATTGTTCATCACAAACCTCTGTCAGTGCATTTTCCAAAAATTTTGTATATTCATGCCTGTCAATATTTTTGTCTGTCAGTTCAATACATTTGCCAAAATCCATAACGACTTCCGGTCTGTTATCTCTAAAGAAACAGTATTCAATTGCGCAAGGAATTAAATTGATTTTATCGTATTTTTTTACTGCGCTTTGAGCAATATATGCAAGCCCGGTTTGGAACTCTATCGGTCTGTAGTGAGGTGGTCTGATTATCCCCTGCGGGAAAATGCACAACAGATTTCTCAAATCACTTAATAAATCAACCGAATATTTCAACGCTTTCATCGCAGACTGAGGAGATTTTTTGTTAACAGAATAAGCTCCTCCACGCCTTAAAAGCGGAAATCTGTTAAGTTCTTCAACCATCAGACGAATTTCTTTTTTACAAATTCTGTGTGCAACATTGTATAAAACTATACCGTCCCACCAGTTTGAATGAGGGAAGAACAAAATTGTCGGGGCTTTGGCATCACGGTTTGCATAATTTTCATAGCCGTTGTAGCGAAAAGCATAAAATCTGTTTTGGAGCATATTAAAAAAGAACAAACTTGCAATAGTAAGCCAGAATTTGCTTGTCTTTGCAGGCTTGAATGCCTCCTCTTTACCTCTTAATTGTGTTGGTGGAACGTCTGAATATAATTTTTCCTTCACTACCATAAAACTATAATACTCCAATTCTCAATAAAATAAAAGACTTTATAAAGAAATTTAACCTTTATTTTTCTAAAAGCACCACCGCGTTTGCTTCAATGGCAAGCTTTTGCCCGACGGCATCAAGATTTTCCTTTGTTTTGGCTTTTATTGAAATATCATTAGGCTTGATTTCCAAAATATTTGCCAGAGCGGATTTCATTTTTGGAATATACGGCATCATTTTCGGCTCCTGAGCAATAATGTTGCTGTCAATATTCACAATAGAAAACCCTTTGTCTTTCACGATTTTAAACACTTTTTTTAATAACACAGTACTGTCTGCATTTTTATAACTCGGGTCGGTGTCGGGAAATAGTGTTCCGATATCATCCAAAGCCAAAGCCCCAAGCATAGCATCAATTATTGCATGAATTAAAACATCCGCATCAGAATGACCTAATAAGCCCTTTTCGTGGGTAATTTTTACTCCGCCGATAATCAAATCCCTGCCTCTGATTAGTTTGTGAATATCGTAACCTGTCCCGATTCTGTACATAATAAAACTCCAACGGAATTATAATAGCACATTTGTGCCGAATAGAGCAAATTTATTTTTTATGGGTTTTATAATTTTACATATCAGATATGAGGGAATATTTTTATGAAAGTTAATTTAATAAGCAAAGTTTTAATTGGTTCAATGGCGTTAAATGCCGGTCAAAAAGCTTCTGCTCAGATACCCCGTCAATTCGCTCCGATTACACAAAACATAGATAAATTTATTCCGTCAAAAATTAATCCTGAAAAAACATTTGATATTTTGAAAAATTTAACCGAATTGTTAAGCGGTAATTTTAATTCTGTCAGTACAAAAGTTTCAAAAACTAAAAAGAACATAAAAGTAAAGCCTAAAAGTGTTAAAAAAGTTCCAAAGCAAAAAATTGTGAAAAAAACAAAACAGAACAAATCTGTTAAAAAATCAACCCATACTTTGCAAAGCGCTCCTGTCGAACCCGTAAAAAGAACTGTTACATCAACACTTGATGGAGGTAAATACTGGGTAAGCGGTAAAAATATATCTTACGGGTATCCTGCTGAATATACCGTACCTAAAGGGGTAACTCAAAAAGGTATTAAAATTGCCAATGCAAATGGTGTTTCATTATACAGATTAAAAATAGCAAATCCGGATATAAATTTTGACAACCCTGTACAAGGCGGAACAGTTTTAAAAATACCCGGAAGATACATAATAAACCCAGGAACAGTCAAAAGTTTTGATGATGTAGTCAAAACAACCGGAATTGATAAACACTATATAAAAGATATTTTAATCGGGATTGAAGGCAGAAAGCAAAAGCCTGATTTGGTTTGCAAATCTGACAAAGTCCGCAGTAAAGAGTATCCGCATGGTTGTCCGACAATCGGTTTTGGACATATAGGCAGAGTAAACGGGAAAATTATTGTTGTAAATAAAACCAGAATAACGGAGGCTCAGGCATACGAACTTCTTGCACAGGATATTCTTGATGCAAAAGTTGATGCACTTGTTTATATGGGTAAGCCGTTATTTAACAGTGCACCTGAATCTGTACAGACAGGAATTATAGATGTTGTTTTTAACAAAGGGGTTGAAGCTTTTGACCGAGAAGGTTCACCGACAAGGTTAATAAAAAAAGACCTTGAGAAAAGAGATTACGCATCTGCTGCCGCACATACGGTTTTAAAAACTTTAAGCAGAGGGCTTAAAAAACGTAATGTGTATAGAGTAATTATGTCAACTGAAGATTTATCTAAAGAACAAAGAAATAAAGCATTAAAAATGGCACGTCTGCATTATATTAATACTTTGAGCCAATTCTCCGGGAATAAATGGAAAAGTGAAAGAGCATTTATGCAAAGGGCTTGGATTAATGCTCAAAACGGAAAAACCTACGATTTTTTCAAAAGATAACAGGCAGGTTAGGTTTAAGCCGGATACAAACTCTTAAATTAAGTTTTTATAATGCTCATTGTAAAATTCTTCAAATCTGTCCTGCAAAATTGCTTCACGGCATAGATGTACAAAATTAAGCAAAAACCTTATATTATGTATTGATAAAAGTGTTGATGCTGTTGCTTCCTGACATTTCCACAGGTGTCTTATATATGCTCTTGAGTGATTTTTGCAGGCATAACAATCGCAACCTTCAACCAAAGGCAGATTGTCATCTTCATATTTTTTATTTTTGATATTTGATTTTCCGTTCCAGGTGAAAAATGACCCGTGTCTTGCGTTGCGTGTCGGCAAAACACAGTCAAACATATCAATTCCTGCTTTTATACCGTCTAATAAGTCTTCTGGAGTTCCGACGCCCATTAAATATCTCGGTTTATTTTGTGGCAATAGTGGTGCGGTAAATTCCGTAAAATGCTGTTGAACTTCTTTTGGTTCTCCAACACTAACTCCGCCTATTGCGTATCCGACAGCATCAAAAGTTGAAATAACTTTTGCACTTTCACGCCTCAAATCTTCAAAAAATGCCCCCTGAACTATCGGAAAAAGCGCCTGTTTAGGATTAGTTTTTGCTTTAAAACATCTTTCAAGCCATCTGTGAGTGCGTTCCATTGCGCTTTTTGCAAAATCATAATCGCAAGGATACGGCGCACACTGGTCAAATGCCATTATGATATCTGCCCCGATATTTTGCTGAATTCCCATCGAAATTTCCGGTGAAATATAATGTCTTTCTCCATTTTTGGGGTCTTGAAACTCAACTCCGTCCTCTGTTATTTTGTTCAAATGCCCCAAAGAAAACACCTGAAATCCTCCCGAATCGGTCAAAACAGGTTTATCCCAGTTCATCCAGCCGTGTATTCCTCCAAAATCTCGAATTCTTTTATCTCCGGCTCGCAAATACAAGTGATAAGAATTACCTAAAATAATCTGTGCACCTGTGTCTTTGATTTGGTCACCTGTTAAAGATTTTACGGCAGAATTTGTACCGACAGGCATGAAGATAGGTGTTTCAATTTTACCATGCGGAGTAGTCAAAACTCCTGCTCTTGCGCCGGTTTTTGAATCTGTATGTTGCAGTTCATAATTAAAATAATCTTTTTCGTTCATTATATTTATCATGTCAGGCTAAAGCCTGACCTACATTTTTAATTTACACCATCATATTTGGATCAATATCGTCAGGATTTACAACCTGAACTCCAAAACGGGTTCTGAACAGATATTGTACTGTTTCAGATTGAATTTCAAACATCATTTTGTTAAACAGGTCAAAACATTCTTTTTTGTATTCAATAAGCGGATCCTTTTGACCGTAAGCACGGAGCCCGATACTGTCCTGTAACATTCTTATATTTGTTAAATGGTCAATCCATTTTGCATCAACAACTTTCAGAAGTACGTCTTTTTCAAATTGTCTTACTATATTATCTTCAGTAAACGGTTCCTGTTTCGGAGTATCCGAATTGTATTCCGCAATAATTTTGTTATAAAATTCAATAATCTCTACTTCATGGTCTTTATATGCCTGAATAACATAATCTTTTACTTTTTCATACATTGGAGTGTAACGCATATTCTGAATATCTTTAACTTCAATAAGTTTTGAAATCGGAGGAACAATTGAATGAAGTTCTTTGACCATTTTTTGAAGTTCTTCATAATTATATTCTTCAACTTTCATTTCAGGGGAAATGTAACTCCCTAAAATTCTGTCAACTTCCTGTTCTATCATATAGATAATATCGGAGTATAATCCTCTGCCTGAAAGAACTTTTCTTCTCTGGTGATAGAATTTTTCACGCTGAATATTGACAACATCGTCATAATCCAAAACTTGTTTTCTTATATCAAAATGAAAAGTTTCAACACGTTTTTGTGCTGATTTGATACGTTTTGTAATCATAGGATGATCAATAGCTGTATTTTCAGGCAAGTTAAGCATATTCATAAGATTTTTAATCGCTTCACCGCCGAATATTCGCATCAAATTATCTTCCAAAGATAAGAAAAATCTGGTAGAACCGGGGTCTCCCTGACGGGCTGCACGACCTCTTAACTGGTTATCAATTCTGCGGGATTCGTGACGTTCTGTTCCGATTACGTGCAGCCCGCCTGCTTCAACAACTTGTGCATGCTCCTGTTCTGTTATTTTTCTTGCCTGTTCAAGTGCCTCATTTTTAAGCTTTTCATAATCACGATTTGATTCATCAATTCCCTGTTCATCAAGATTAGATTTAGCCAAATATTCTGCGTTACCACCGAGCAAAATGTCTGTACCACGACCTGCCATATTTGTCGCAATTGTAACCGCCCCTGATCTGCCTGCCTGCGCAATGATGTAAGCTTCTTTTTCGTGGTGTTTTGCGTTTAAAACGTTATGTTTTATCCCTCTTTGTTTTAACAGCGCCGATAAGTATTCAGATTTTTCAATACTTACTGTTCCTACAAGAACAGGACGACCGAGTTTGTGCTGTTTAATAATATCATCAATAACAGCCAAGTATTTTTGAACTTCAGTTTTATAAATAACATCGGGATGGTCGATTCTGATATCCGGTTTGTTTGTCGGAATAGCTGTAACCTCAAGATTATAAATCTTGCCAAATTCGGCTTCTTCAGTCATTGCCGTACCAGTCATACCAGACAATTTCGGATAAAGTCTGAAAAGGTTTTGGAAAGTGATACTTGCAAGAGTTTGAGTTTCGTCCTGAATTTCAACTCCTTCTTTTGCTTCAATCGCCTGATGCAGACCGTCAGACCAGCGACGACCTTCCATTATACGGCCGGTAAATTCATCAACAATCATAACCTCGCCGTCTTTTACAACGTAATCGGTATCTTTTTCAAAAAGTTCTTTTGCTTTAAGTGCTTGTAAAAGATGGTGTGCAAGGTTTGTTTTTATATCAAACAAGTCTCTGACCCCAAGAAGTTCCTGAGCTCTGTCTATACCATCTTCTGTCAAAATAACGTTTTTATTCTTTTCATCAACCGTATAATCTTTTTCTTTTTCAAGCTGGGGAGCAATTTTTGCCATTGTTCTGTATGTATCTTCAGACTGAGAAAGACGACCGCTGATAATTAACGGTGTTCTTGCTTCGTCAATTAAAATACTGTCAACTTCGTCGATAATCGCATAGTTAAATGGTCTTTGAACAAGCATAGCTTCAGACGAAGCCATATTATCTCTTAAATAATCAAACCCAAATTCGTTATTTGTACCGTAAGTAATATCGCATCTGTATGCATCGTATTTAAGTGCAAAGTCTCTGGCACCTTCACCGTTAGACAAAATACACCCGACAGATAACCCTAAAAATTCATAGATTTTACCCATCCATTCGCTGTCACGTTTTGCAAGATAATCGTTTACAGTGATAACGTGAACACCTTTACCTGTCAAAGCATTAAGGTAAGCAGGCAAAGTGGCAACTAAGGTTTTACCTTCACCTGTTCTCATTTCCGCAATATGTCCGTTATGCAAAAAATATCCGCCAATAAGCTGGACATCAAAGTGGCGCATATTGAGAACTCTTTTGCCGGCTTCACGAACAGTCGCAAATGCTTCAGGTAAAAGTTTATCCAATGCTTCTTTTTCAAGTTTTAAGTCTTCTTTAAAATTATTTGAACGTGGGCGCTGTGATAAAATTTCTTTAAATTCGGCCGTTTTTGCTTTTAACTGCTCGTCAGTCATAGCTGCAAATTCAGGTTCCAACGCATTTATATGATCAACAATGCCCATCATGGCTTTGATTTTCTTTTCATTAGGGTCGCCCAATATTTTCAGTAACCACTTCATCATAACTAAGATACCTCTCCTCAAGTTTATATATTAAAAGTCTAACATAAACATATAAAAGTCGATAGGTAAATAAGTGAATAATTTATCAGAAATATATAAAACCCCCATATCATTAAAGATATGAGGGTTTTAAAAGTGTTTATTGATATATATTTTAAAATAGTGGTGAATTTGATAATTATCTTAAACTAACCTTTACAGCAGGTCCTTTTTGTTGAATTTCAACTTTGTTTTCTCTTGCTAACCAGCCTAAACCTAAATCTGCAAAATTACCTTTAAGGTCTAAATCTTTTTTCATTTTTGTGAAAGATACTGTTCCGTTTGTATGGAGATATTCATATATTTCTCCTGCGCTGAATCCGATTTGTTCTTCCAATGTCAAACTAACTTTTTTTGATGCTGCCATAATTTGTTTCTCCTTCCATAGATCAAATAATAATTGTATCCGTAACACTTTTTCGATAGTTCAATGGTATAACATTTTCAAATTTCAAACATCATATTAAGGGTGTACATTTTTGGCACATTTTTATGCTAATATACATCATAAGGAGTATTGCTCTATATGTTTATTGAGGGAAGTTTAATATCGGCCAAGACAGATATTTTGATTGATAAATATGCACAGTTTTTAAATAATGGCGTAAGTGCATCGCAAATTCTTGTGATTGTACAAAATTCTACCCTCAAAAACGAGTTTATAAAAAAAGTTCTTGAAAAACTGAATATTGACTGTATAGAAAAACTGCAAGTACATTCATTTTATTCACTGGTATACAACACAGTCAGTGACAACTGGGCATTTTTAGAAGACAGGAATGTGTTTGATAATCCTGTTATTCTGCCAAATTTATCCGGGTTAGAGGTTTCTCAGTTTATATTAAAAGATATTTTAAAAGAAGTGCCGTTCAAGGGTTACAATTCAAGAATGTCGTTAATTCAGCAAATTTTCAGACGCTACTCGCTGATTATTCAGAATAATCTTTCGCAGAGTGAAATTGATGAACGTGCAAAGATTCTGAAAGAGGGTTTTAGTGATGAAGCATCAATTGCGATTAAAAAACTTTTGCGCAAAACCCTTGAACTCCGTGGATTTGACTATTTAAGGCAATGCCTTTTATTTAATTTTATCTATAAAAATACGCCTTATTTTAAAGATATAAAATATCTTTTTATTGATGATGCGGATGAATGTACTCCGATTTGTATTGATTTTGTTGAATATTTATCAAAACATTTAACGGATTTTTATATTGCAATAGATCCTCTTGGTTCATGCAGATGCGGATATTTGAGTGCTGATAAAAATAATTATGCACGGCTGAAAAAAATTTTTGGTAAATATGATGTTGGCGTGGCAGCGCCGATTTACAATACCCTTTACAAAGTCTGCAAAGATGAAAGCAGGTTGGGATTGCTATCCCGATTAGAAACTGTTTCAGACAAACTCTTTGCAAATGTTGTAAATGGCGAATTTAACAAGCTTGAGAACTTTTCTTATTCATCATTTTCAAAGCGCGCTCAAATGGCTGAAAGCGTTATAAATAAAATTAACAAACTTTTGAAAAACGGCACAAAGCCATACGAAATATCAATTATCAGTCCTGTAATTGATGAAATGCTAAAATTTACCCTCAAAAACAGTTTAAAAACAGTTAATCTGATGTTTTTAACCGGAAGCGAAAAACTTATTCAAAACAAGTTCGTTCTTGGTGCAATTACTATTCTGAAATTCAACACTGATTTGAAAAATACTCTGAGTGAATTTGATATAAGAGTTATTTTGTCGGAATTTTTAAAAATTCCGATTAAATATTGCGGGAAAATTCTCTCACATTTTGAAAAGACCAAAGAGCTTATCTCGTATGAATTTGAAGATAGTGAATACACCTTAAAATATGGCAAATTTTTGGAATTAATACAAATTTTATCAATTTCGGATAAAAAAATATCAGAACAAATAGTCGATATTTATGAGGAACTTTTCACTTTCGAAAGATTTGATAAAAATGAAATAAACAAATTCAATTTTTTTATAAAGCAAATCAGGGATTTTGAGGATATTTTCGGTGCGGAATTTAACAAACGCAAGACAGATATTATTTTGCAAATTGAAAACTCGGTTATATCGGAAAATCCTTATTCTGTTCTTGAAATCGAACGGAATGACCTTGTAATTTCCACTCCGCAAAAAATTATTGATAATCATATTAAGACAAAATATCAGTTCTGGCTTGATATTTCAAGCAGCGAATGGATAAAATCGGATACAGGACCGTTATATAATGCGTGGGTATTTCAAAAAGATTGGGATAAGGACACCTACACTATAGACGATAACATAAAACTGTCTGCTGACAAAAATGCAAGAGTTTTGCGTAAATTATCACTTTGCGCAAGTGAGCATGTATACTGTTATTCAAGCCTTTTTGATTCAAACGGCGTCGAAAATTATGGCGGAATTGAAGAATATATAATAACTTCGGATAATGATTTACCTGACGATAATTCTGAACAAGGTTTTAAGGTTATTCCGAGAGCAGACCAAAAACCTGTTCTTGATTATGAAAAAGGTTATATGGGGATTTCTGCTGTTCCCGGAGCAGGAAAAACAACTATTTTACTTGCATTGATTATTAAATTATTAGAAAAGGGAATAAATCCTGAAAATATTTTCGTTTTGACTTATATGGATTCTGCGGCGAGAAATTTTAGGGAAAGAATCAAAAATGTACGTAAAAATTCGTCGAGGTTGCCTAATATCAGTACTATTCATGGTCTTGCGCTGAGAATTTTAAAAGAAAACGGCAACTATGAAAAACTCGGTTTGAATGCTGATTTCGAAATATGTGACGATTCTCAAAGGGGCAGGATTTTAAGAGAAATTTCCCAAAGACTCGGTATAGATAAAAAAGTGGCTGATGAATTTGACAGAGCTATATCGACCTTTAAAATGAACGGCGGAATTTTACCTGAAAATATTACAGACTCAAAACTCAGGAAATTTGCCTCTTTTTACAAATTTTATGCTGAAAATCTTAAAAACTATAATCTTATAGATTATGATGATATGCTTACAGGTTCTGTCAAATTGTTAGAAGAAAATCCTGATATTCTTGCCTATTATCAAAATATTTGTGAGTTTTTAATTGAAGATGAGGCACAGGACTCCTCACTTATTCAGCAGAAACTTATTACGCTCTTGGGCGGGAAATACAAAAATATAATAAGGTGCGGAGATGTAAATCAATCGATTACTGCTACTTTTTCAAACGCTGATGTTGACGGTTTCAGAAAGTTTATAACAGAAAATTACAATGTAAGCATGAATTGCTCTCAAAGATGTACCGAAGATGTCTGGGAACTTGCAAACAGACTTGTTACCAATTCATTAGCGAATAAGACAACTGAGAGTGCATTTTTCAAAATGTTTATGCAGCCTGTTGACGGCAAAAATCCTGTTGAAAGCCATGCTGTTACTTTTGAAATTTTTGATACTTCACAGGAAGAAAAAAGTCAGGTTCTTAAAATTATCAGAGAAACTTTATCAAAGCACCCTGATTATACTGTCGGAATTTTGTTAAGAAACAATTATCAGGTTGAAGCATGGCAGAATTTGATTGAAAATGCAGGATTTAAAGTCATTACAAGAAATCAGTGTCTTGCGCAGAAATCTATATTCAGGGCAATTTTTGCAGTTATGAAAATTGTTCTTCACCCCTTTGATAATGAAGTTTTGGGGCAAAATTATGATATTCTGTCCGAAACAGGTCGTTACAAATACGGACTTGGAGAGGAGATTAAAAAGTATGAGAATCCGTTTATACAATTAAATTGTGACAATATAAACAACCAAAGTTTAGAGCAGTTTTACTGGGATGTAAATTATTGGGTTTCGCTTTGTTCACTTCCTCCAAATGAGCTTGTAGTCAAGGTTGCTCAGGATTTAGGGCTTTTGAAATCAGAAATTGATAAATCTAATATTCATCTGATTTCAACACTTATAAAAAGAATTTGTATCAGCAATAATTCACTTTCTTATACGGTTGAGCGGCTTACAGAGCTTGCTAAACGTCCGAATTTGAGCGGGTTTAAGTTTTTCTCGGAAGAAGATGAGGATGACAAAAAATCACTTCAGGGCAAGGTTCAAATAATGACAATGCACAAATCTAAAGGTGATGAGTTTAACCTGGTATTTTTGCCTGAAATGAGCGAAAAAAATCTTCCGCTTAAGATTGATTCAATAAATCTTAAAAATGCGGATTTTATTGAACAAATCAGATGTTTAAATCCGAATTACAAGAAAAAATCTGATTTTGAACTCAAAAAAGAAATTTTGGAAGAAAATCTGCGTTTGTTGTATGTTGCGATAACAAGGGCTAAAAACCGTCTTTATATCAGCACAAGTACCAAAGAGCAAACACGTTACGGCAAACTCAAAGATTCCGAGCCAAGTGTAGTTTTTGATGAATTGTTAAATAAGGAGGGAATTTATGCACAATAATTTCTCTCCGAATATGATTAAAACTTACCAAACATGCCCCAAAAAGTACTATTTTCAGTATGTTGAAAATATAAATGTACCTAAATCCGCTTTGCCGTTTGAAAAAGGTAAAAAAATTCACGCACTTGCAAATTATTATCTGCAAAAAATAAAAATAGACCGTATAGAAACTGCTTTAACAAGTGCCGAACGTGAAGTTTGGGAACTTTTAAAACAAAATCCATATTATAATATGGATTATGTAAAATCAGAGTTTACTCTGAGTATAAGACTAACCCCTCACCCCATTTCTTTTCCCTTGGGAGAGGGAGCAGTTGCAGGCGAATTTGTGAGCCGTGCAAATTCGCTTGAAGGTCATTGGATTGGCGGGCGCCTTGATGCGCTTGTGAAAACGGATGAGAATTATTATATCCTTGATTACAAAACAGGTTCAATTCCAAAAAATCCTGAGTTTGATCCGCAGACGATGATTTATCTTTTGTGTGCCGACAGATATATCAAAGATTATAAATCGCTTTCCTTTGTTTATATTGACTTAAAAAACAGGCAAAATCATGTTATTGAATTTAAATCCGAACTTAAAACAAAGTATGAGCAGGAATTATATAAAATATGCAATGAAATAACATCAGACAGTTTTTCCAAGTGTAATCAGGAGTCCTGCAAATACTGTGAATACGGTAAAATCTGCACTTATTAACCTAATGTAAACCATTTGTTACAAATTTACGGAACATGTTAAAGTTTATGGCTAAATGTGCCGAAAGCATGATTAGCGTAGAAGTTTTATGTCTTTAGAAAGGTAAAAATGAAATACTGTGTAAGAGGTAAATCGCAATAAGCCGAGAATGGCATTTAAAAATTGATTTTGTAATATTTCTTTACAAATCAAAACATATGATATATCTGGGTTGTAGGTATAAAGTATATAAAAAGTAAATATTCAAAGTCAATTTTTGAAATAAGAAAGTGTTTATAAGTTTATAGATGAAGATTGATAAAAAATTCGAATAGAAAGAAAGGACAAAAACATGAGTGTGAATCCAGTTGATGTGCAAAAGCTGGCAACAACGTATACTACGTTTGAGGCTGCCAAGAAAGCATTACAAAGCGGACAGATTAATACTGAAGCTTTTAATGCGTTGATTACTTTTAAAAATGCAAGTAATGAGCATGCTGCATTTTACGAGCTTGAATCTGCAGATGTCGGAGATAAAGCAAAATCGGAAGAAGTACGTCAAAAAAATGAGGGCGCATTAAAGGCACAATTTGCGGCTCTTGATGCAGAATTACAAGCAGCAGGTCATAATCCTGAAAAATTAAGAGCAGCGGCAGATAAACTTGACGCATTTTTAAAAGCAAACCCTGATTTTAAACCGGAAGAACAACAGCCGAAAAATCCTAATGATCCGTTGAAGTTCAAAAAAACAAGAACTATTAATACAAAATTTTATGATATTGATATTTACGAAAACGGCAGAGCAGTTTACTCTCCGCATGTTCCGACAGAACAAAAGGAAGTAAAATCCAAAAAAGAAATTCGTAAAGAAATAAAAGCAAATGCGCGTTATGATGACCCTAACAATCTGATTGACAAAAAGTATAAAGATGAAAACGGTTATGTCAGAGGTACCGACAATCTTAAAGGAGCTCGTAAAGAGGTCAAAGAAAAACGTGAAAAAGCAAGTGACGAATTAAAAGATTTTAATAAACAGTATAATGATGCACGCAGAGAATATTATAAATTACGTAAAGCAGGAGCTTCAGAAGCAGATTTAAAAGCAGCAGAAGCAAAATATAAAGCTATAGGTAAACAACTCAGTTCAAAAGTAAAAGATGTTCAGGATGCATCTGAGGCTTATGTAGAAACAAACAGAGCATTAAAAACTGCAAGAGGTAACGGAACAAGAGCACTTTCCCGTAAGGAAAAAGCTATTGCGGAAACCGAAAATGATGTTGCAGCAAGAAGCCATGTTTACTTTAATAAAGCGGAAGAAAAAGCTGCCGTTAAAGGAAATGGAGCCCTTAAAGGTCATGTAGGACACCTTGACCAGATGGGAGCAGATGTTCTTACAGATTTACAAATGCTTGCAATGAGAAGATTGGAAGATGCAGGCATTAAACTGAATGAAAAAGGTACTGCAGTCGCTGAAAATCAGGAATTTAGTTCTGCTCAGTTAGAATTAGTACAAAAATGGGGTGATATTGTTCAGATTCAGCTCCCTGATCCGTCAGATCCTCCTGAAGTTGTTGAAGCAAAAACAAGAGCAACTCAAAAAGGTTTAAAAGCAATTGCCGGTATTGGTGACAGTCTTGATCCGACTGAAAAGAATACTCTTATTAAAGAATTAAAAACTGTTAACCATGACAGATACGGCAGCCATTTTAAACCGAAAGGTTTCCGTACGGAACTGAACAAGTTGTTTGATACTTACGGTTTAACTCACGAAAACAGATTAAAATATAAGACAAAAGATATGCTTGCAGGTATGTTAGGCAACGCAGGTCCTGCATTATCAGTAGCTGCACTTGAATACTTCAAAGAATTGAGTGTAACAGCAAAAGCAATTGCAAAAGCTACAGCTACAGCTACAGCCACTGCAACAGCAACAGCTACGGCTACAGCTACAGCGCATATTGACGAAATCAATATCGATAAAGTTGTTGAAGATTTTGCAACTGCAGTGGCACATGCCGAAGCATCAGTTCCAGGATTCAGTATTACATACATAGATCCTGATACAATGGAAGAAATCTTAAAACGTGTTGCCGGTCAATATGATGAACAAACAGTTGAAGCTGTAGCACATGCTATTGCAGAAGTTCATTATCATCAGGATGCTGTTGATGTAACTCAAACAGCAACTGCAACGGTAACAGAAACTGCAACGGCGTCAAAAACATCAACTGCGGAAAAAACAGTAGAAAAAGTTAAAAATCATGACTGGAAAGCCGCACTAAAAGCAGGTGGTCTTGTATTAGGAGTCGGTGCTGTGTATGACTTCTTGCTAAGTAAAGGTAGAGAACGTCATGTTGGAACAGATGCAGAAGAATATAAAGATGCACAATTTATTAATATGCACAAAGGCGTAAGTGCAAAAGCTGAAGCACAAAATATTATTCAATTAAAACGTGAATTGATTAAAAAAGGATGCCCACCGGCTGAAGCAAATCAGTACATTGTTGATATTTACAGGCAATCAGATGGTGTACAAAATGGTGTAATGACACTTAAAGAATTGACAGGTGTAAGAATGGCACTGCAGGATGTCGTAGATAAATACAAACCTGAAGAACCGCCTGCACCTCCGGCACCACCAACTCCGCCAACTCCACCAACACCACCAACACCTCCGACACCAACAGAATGTCCTGTCAATACTTGGAAAGAGTGGTATGATGAGGCAACTCACTGTCATCCGATCAAACTGAGAGTTGTAAACGGTATGTCACCTGTATATCCGGCAGCAGTAAGATACGGCTACAACGGACCTGACGGTAAACCTGTAACAGATACCAAAATTCTTAACAAAATTCAGGCTGAATTAAAACGCCTGAGAGGTCAAAGAGCTGGTATTCAGAGTATGCCGGGGCATGGTTCAACAATTTCGGTACCTTTGACATTAACAATTGACGGTAAAACATATACATTCGATTGTGACAATGCAAAAGCAAGAATTGAAAACAGTCCAAACGGTATTCCAAGAAAAGGCGGTAAAGACATCGCTTACTACAAAATCAACGGAAGATGTTACAAACAGGATTGTAACGATCCGGTACCGGTTGAAATTCCTGAAAGTGAATTTAATAAACATTAATAAATACAGGAACAATAATCTTGAGATAACAAGACCGAAAGATTTAAATCTTTCGGTCTTGTTGTTTATTTAACTATATTGTCATTGTGCGAAAATCTTTGATTTTCGTTACAATCTCATAATTCAATAATAGATGTATCAATGAGATTACTACGGCACTTCGTATCTCGTAATGATATTAATTTACACTTCTCTCACTCCAAAATTTACTGCTTTCAAGTTATTTTTAACCCAATAACCTTTTTCTTGTTCAAATTCCCCATCAATCATAAAATAAGTTGAACCGGAGCCTGTCATAACCGATTTTGGGTACTTTTGTTTAATATATTGCAGATGCGGATAATCGTCAATTACCGCCCACTCAAGGTCGTTGATGTAATCCTCTCTTGAATTTCTAAACTCGTTCCTTATTAAAAAATTCTTTTCTTCCCCAGAGGAGATAGAACTTTTTTTCTGAGAAAACTTTGTATATGCCTCTTTTGCACTAATGCCAAGATTTATAGGTTTAATTAAACTTACATTAAACTCTTCAAATTTAAGCTGAGTAATAATTTCTCCCCTTCCTTGTGCCATAATTCGTCCGCCATGCAGGCAAACGTTCAAATCCGAGCCGAGTTTTGCACACATTTGATTTAATTTTTTTGTATCAAAATAAGAAAATATTTTATTTAATCCATACAAAACTCCTGCGCCGTCTGTGCTTCCACCTGCCATTCCTGCAGCAACAGGTATATTTTTTTCAATATAAATATTTATTTTTTTGTTTTTTATTTCTGCAGTTTCAAGATACAATTTTGCTGCTTTATAAACCAAATTCGTTTCATTATAAGGAATTTCGGTGCTATTACCTGATAAAATAATCTCATTTTTATCATTGTTTTCAACATTGATTGTCAAATAATCATATAAACTTATTGTTTGCATAACACTTTCTATCGCATGGAACCCATTTTCAAGTTTTCCTGTAATTTTGAGATTCAAATTAATTTTTGCCGGACACTGAATTTTTATTGTTTTCATATGTGTCATGCTGAACTTGTTTCAGCATCTCCTTAATCTATAATTCTATTACTTGTTTTGTGTGAGATCCTGAAATAAATTCAGGATGACAAGAAATATTATTTATTCCTCTGAAAGAACCCTGCAAGCTCTTTATGCGGAATTGTATGACAAATCGGACGTCCGTGCGGACAAGTATAAGGCATCTTTGTCGTTCGCCATTTTTTGATTATTTCCTGCATCTGCCATATGGTGAGCGGTGTGTTTGCTTTGACAGATGCCTTGCAGGCTGTGGTTTTTAAAATATTTTCTTCCATAGAATCAATATTTCCGTCAATATTTTGCAGAATTTCTGCAATTATATCTTTGGGATTAACCTTTGAAAGTATTTGCGGAATTTTTCTGAAAATAATTTCTTTGTCACTGACAAATTCTATTCCGTAACCGTATCTTTCAAATTTTTCAAGATTTTCTTTGATAAGTTCGCATTCCGATGCGGAAATTTCAATTACATCGGATACAAAAAGCATCTGAGAAATGATTTCTTTATCGTTTTGCAGTTTTTCGTAATTGTATCTTTCTTCTGCTATATGCTGGTCAACAATTTCAAGTCCTTCTTCGGTTTCTATTAAGATATAAGTATCCTTATATTGTCCGATAATATTATCTCCGTTTTGTTCTATCGGAGATTTGACTTCAAACATCTGATGCTGCTGAGCACTTTTAATATAATCATTTTTGGGCTGATATGATGTTTCCATTTTGTTCATAACATTTTGCGGTACAAACATTGTATCCGATTTTTCGTCAACATAAATTTCGCCTTGACTCTTTGGGAATTTTACTATTGGTGAGGTGCTTTGACTTATTGCAGGAGTTTCTGAAGGCTGAGGAGTAAAAGTTTTAACATTTGTACCATCTATATAATTAGATAATCCGCCCTGAACCGCACTAAAAATGAAATTGAAAATCTGGTTAGGATTTTTATATCTGACTTCTTTTTTTGTCGGGTGAACATTAACATCAACATCATGAGGCGGAATTTCAAGATTCAGAACAACAAAAGGATATTTGTTATTTGCTGTCAGAGTTCTGTAAACAGTATCAATTGCTTTTTGAAAAACAGGACATTTTACTGCTCTTGAATTTATATAAGTGTAATAGCTCTTTTTGCTCGAACGGGTATAATCAGGAGTGCTTACAAAACCTGAAATTTTCAATCCTGAGAGCTCATCTGTTCTTAAAACTTCTTTGAGGTTATTTGTAACATCTGATGAGTAAACCTCTTTAATTGTTTGGGTTAAATTATTTTGTCCGGTTGTTTTTAAGGCAGTTTTACCGTATTTTTTCAGTTCTAACGAAACTTCAGGATGGGATAATGCAATAGACTGAATAACTTCCTGAATATATGAAAATTCTGTTGAAGAACTTTTTAAGAATTTCAAACGAACAGGCAGGTTGTAGAATAAATCCTTAACTTCCATAATGGTACCGACAGCACAACCTGTCTCGACTTGAGTAACTTCGGAGTTCTCACATTTAACCTTTGTACCTGTTTCAAAATCAGGAGTTCGTGTTATACATGTGAGTTTGGAAATTGAAATTATACTTGCAAGCGCTTCCCCTCTGAAACCAAAAGTGTGGATATTGTATAAATCATCATCTTCCTGAATTTTACTTGTTGCGTGTTTTGAAAATGCAAGCAAAATATCATCAGGGTGGATTCCGGAGCCGTTATCGGCTATTCTGATGTCACGGCAGTCATTTGTGATGTCGATGCTGATTTTTGTCGCACCTGCATCTATGGAGTTTTCCGTTAATTCTTTAACGACCGAAGAAGGACGTTCAATGACTTCTCCTGCTGCAATTTGGTTTATCAGATTTTTTGATAACTGCTTTATTCTTGCCAAACACTACCCCCTTTGCCTTTCAGGCATTTCCCCTGTTAGGGGCGGATACATTAATCAATCCCTTTATCTATTCAAATGATAGCACAAAATCATATAAATGTTTGATTACAAATTTTGACAGGTTTTATAAGATTAAATGGTTAAATGGGAGGAGAGAATTTTGGCAAGAATTTTAAACAATGCAAAATTAAAACCTAAAAAGAAAGCAGATCTTCGTATTGCTCAAAAGCCTGATATCAAAACCACAAAATACAGTGATATTAATTTGAACAAATGGAAAGAATATGCTCATGTTATTACAAATTCTCTTTGGTTGTTTCCGTCAAGACTGAAAGAACATGGTCATTCTAATGATTATCACGGAAACTATATTCCCCAAATTGCACAGCAAATGTATGAACGCTACACCAAAAATGGTGATATTGTCCTTGATATGTTCTTTGGTTCCGGAACATCAGGAATTGAAGCAATTAATATGAACAGACGTTGCATTGGTGTAGAATTAAAACAGGATTTGGTAGACAGTGTCAGTGAAAAATTCACTCCGAAACAACTTGTAACTGATGTTAACCTTGTATGTTCGGACTCAACAAGTATTGATGCGGTAGAAAAAGTTAAAGCAAGACTTGAAATTATGGGAGAAGAAAAAGCTCAGTTTCTGATGCTTCACCCCCCTTATGATGATATTATTAAGTTTTCCGATAAAAAAGAAGATTTATCTAATTGTGAATCAACCGAACAATTCTATGATATGTTTGAAAAAGTTGCTCAAAACGGATACGATTTGCTTGAAAAAGGACGCTTTGCTTGCCTGATTATCGGTGACAGTTATAAAAATTCCGAAGTTCAGCCATTAGGTTTTGAATGTATGGACAGAATGAGAAAAATCGGTTTCAAACTGAAATCTACAATTGTAAAAGATATTCAGGGTAACGAAAGAGCAAAAGGCAGAACAGCTAATCTGTGGCGTTATCGTGCTTTGGCGGGCGGATTTTCAATATTTAATCACGAATATATTTTTGTATTCCAAAAATAGCCTTATTTCTTTTCGTGAGGTTTGATTTCGTATTTTGCTTTGATAATTCTTACTACCGCAGGAATTTCAGGCCCGAAACAAGTATATTTAACTATTTTGTTATATCTTGTTGCAAGTTCAAAAAGACATCCTGATTTACGCACGTTATGTGTCTTTTTTAATACCGGAGCACATGTGCCTAATTGAAATCTTTCAACAAATAATTTTTTTCTTTTAAGACATTCATCGTATGAGCCGGGAGATGTTTCTTCCCAAAATTCAGTTTTATAATCATCACATTTCTCAGTGGCATCAAAAACATCTTCCGCCAATAAATAAGAACCGTCATAGTTTTCAGCCGGACAAAAATATATGCCCTTCTTTGGAAATGCAATGCCGTGCCGGTCATCTGTATTTGTTGAAGAACAACCGCTTAATAACACTGTAAGGCACAATAAAAATGCAATCTTTTTCATTCTGTCTCCTAATTCGGAATGATATTTTTATTATATTTTTTTTGAGTAATATGTCAATAATTAATTATTTTTATGTTCATGATATTATTGATTTATGAATTTAGACAGCCGAATCGATAGTATTTTGTCCCCTGTTGCCAATAAGATTTCAGGGGTAATTTTTTCCCACGTTACCATTCAGGGTGTCCGTGTTGAATTTTTAATTGCTCTGTTAATTATTGCGGCTTTATATTTTACAATAAGAACAAGATTTATAGGCTTTTGGGGGTTTGGTCATGCTATTGATTTATTAACAAAAAAATATAAACATCAGGATGTAATTAAGAAAAAACGTAAAGGAGAGGTTTCTTCTTTTCAGGCTCTTACTGCAACAATTTCCGCATCTGCAGGCATGGGAAATATAGTTGGCTCAGCTTTAGCCGTATCAATCGGCGGTCCAGGGGTGATTTTTTGGATGATTACCGCCGGCATTTTTTCTATGGCTCTGAAATTTTCGGAAGTATTACTCGGTATAAAATTCAGGCAGATAAACAAAGACGGTTCATCATCCGGCGGTCCGATGTACTATATTATAAACGGTTTACGGGCAAAATGGGTAAAACCTTTTACTCCGTATCTTGCAAATATTTATGCGGTCTGTTGTATTTTCGCTATGATAGGCGGATGGAATTTGTTTCAGATTAATGCTATTACAACGCAAATTTCTAATGTAACCGGTTGGTTTACCGATTGCAGATGGTTGTTTGGTCTGATTGTTGCAATTATAACTTATATAACTATTATTGGGGGAATAAAATCAATAGGAAAGTTTACTTCCAAAGTTACCCCATTAATGTGCAGTCTGTATGTTTTGAGTGCATTCTTAATTTGTATTTTAAATATCAGAAATATTCCGCATACCATAGGGCTGATAATAACAGAAGCATTTAAACCTCAGGCTCTTGTCGGAGGAGGTTTATTCGGGTGTATGTTATGGGGCTTCAGACGGGCAATGTTTGCAAATGAAGCCGGTTTAGGTACTGCACCGATAGCATTTTCGGCGGTAAAAACAAGTAAACCTGTTGCGCAGGCTTTTATTGCAATGCTTCAGCCGTTTGTAGATACGGTAATTGTTGGTTCTGCTACGGCATTTATAATTGTAGTTACAGGTGCGTATAAAGATTATCTGGGCTCTCCTGCAGGGATTGAACTTACCTCACGAGCATTTGAAAGTGTATGGGCATATTTTCCGGTTCTTTTAACAATTATGGCAGGATTTTTTGTGCTTTCCACAATGCTTTGCGGTTCATATTACGGGGTAAAAAGCTGGACATTTTTATTCGGAGAATCAAAAATAAAAACAAGAACTTTTCAGATAATTTACTGTATTTTTATTGTAATCGGTTCTGCTATGAATTTAAAAAGTGTTGTCGGACTTTCTGACGGATTTACTTTATTCCTCGCAGTTCCAAATTTAATTGCAGTATTTTTATTATCGGGTATAATAATGAAAGAGCTGAAAAGATATTGTAAAAGATATCATATAGGATTTTTTAAGGAAAATGAATAATAGTCGAAATCCTGAGTTATTTATGGGAGAAAAATAAATGATTAAAAAAGAATGTCTTGAGATAGTTAGAGAAAAATGCGAAAATTGCCGCGAATGCGTTTTGGGAAATACCAGAAAAAATATTGTATTTTCCGATGGTAATCCTGAAACTGCAAAAATAGTTTTAATCGGTGAAGCTCCGGGAGAAACGGAAGATGAAACAGGTACTCCGTTTGTTGGCAGAGCAGGAAAACTTTTAGACGAATTTTTGGCTGATGCAGGAATTTCAAGACAGAATGATTTATATATAATCAATACGGTGAAATGCCGTCCGCCTGAAAACAGAGTTCCTACTGATGTTGAAAAATCTTTGTGTGAAAAGTTTTTGACTGCGCAAATTGATATCATGAACCCGAAAGCAATTGTTTTTTGTGGTGCTACTTCACTAAAATCTTTTTATGAAGATAAAAAAGTTCAGATTTCGAAAGTGCGCGGTAAGTGGTTTGATGTTACTATAAACGGAAAGTCATATAAATCAATGGCAATTTTTCATCCCTCATATCTTTTGAGAAACCATTCAATGGAAGATGGTTCTCCCCGCAGATTGATGCAGGAAGATTTAAGAGAAATCAGAGCCAAAATTTTGTCAAACAGAAAACAACCAAAGTCCTTGCATGAAATGGTGTTTGGCGAATTGACAATGGTTTAAATAATAAAAATTAATAAACAAAGAGGGTACAATTTTTTGTACCCTCTTTTTGTGTCAGCATAAAGCACATACTTTTTTGCAAAAATAATTTTTATGTGTTTTAAGTATTTTATGCAAATTAGTAATGTTACATCTACGAATTTTTGTGCGAATTTTAAATCTCCTAAGCTGAGGTTTAAACAGGATGATTTTTTTATCCGCATTAAAGGTTACGGACAAAACAGGCAGTGGGCTCAGGAAGTAAAAGGAAATGCGGATATTGCTGTGAAAATGCTTCGTGATGAAACTGAGCCTGAATATGTTTTAAAATATATATCAACTTCAACAAGAATTGCGAATCGACATGATTTAAATTTGTATAAACGGGAAAATACAGGTATTTTAAGAATTGAGCGTGACGGATGGCAAAGCAGAGAATGTGATATTTTTACTCCTTATGATATTCCAAAATATAAAAACTATACAAACAGATTGGTCGAAGTTAATTCTCATCCGTTGGATGATCCATATTCACGACAAATAAGTCTTTCAAAACCGGCGAATTTCTTTACGGGAAAAATTTTTCATGGTTCGTATGCAAATGTAAACATCGCACTTGATTATGTTTTTAAACTCTGCAAAGAAGTTGTGCCAAAATTTATTAAAAACGAAATTAAACAAAAAGATTTACCCGAACTAAACTCAAAAGTGGCAGAAATGCGCTGGGTGCTGGCTCATTCCACTCCCTGGGTAAGAGGAAGTGATGCAATTTCAAACATTTTTATGCGTGTAATTTATAAATCCGTCGGTGTTAAAACTTATCCTGTAAAAAAAGGTGTTTCTCTTGATTTAGAGGCATATTGTACAAATCTTGAAGATTACAAAAAACTTTTCCATACATATTTTGACAAAGCTCCGGAAATAGCGGAATAAAAAACGGTACAAATTTATTTTGAATATTTAAAAAAATATGCTAAAATAGTTGCGGAAAACGGGTGAAAGATTATGGATGTAAAAGTAATTATAATGGTTATTGATTCAATGGGTATCGGAGCTATGGATGATTGCGCTGAGTTTGGTGATATTTCCGAATGTAATACCCTAAAACATGTCTGTGAATTTAATAACGGACTGAATGTCCCAAATATGGAAGCTTTGGGGCTTGGTAATTTAGGGGATTTTAAAGGTATTGCAAAAATTGAAAATCAAAAAGGTTTTTGTGCAACCTTAGTTGAAAAATCAAAAGGAAAAGATACTACAACAGGTCACTGGGAAATTGCAGGACTTGTTTCCGACAAGCCGTTTTCGACTTTTCCTGATGGTTTTCCAAAAGAACTTATTGATAAATTTATTGAAGAAACAGGTTGCGGCGGTATTTTGGCTAATATCCCCGCAAGTGGTACGAAAATAATAGAAGAATTAAACGATGAACATCACAAAACAAAATTTCCGATAATTTATACTTCTGCAGATAGTGTTTTTCAAATTGCACTTGATACGGATATGATACCTTTAGAAACTTTGTACAAATGGTGCGAAATTGCAAGAAAACTTCTTGATGATGGCGGATATAATGTTGCAAGGGTAATTGCACGCCCGTATAAGGTTATTGACGGTAAACCTGCAAGAATTTCTAAAGACAGACGTGATTATTCTATGGTTCCGAAACGTACCATATTAAATGAATTAAAAGAGCGTGGGGATAAGGTTATCGGTATTGGTAAAATTGAAGACATTTTTTCTAAATCAGGTATTACTCATGCAATTCATACCGGTTCAAATAAAGAGGGTTTAGAGTTGACTCTTAAGGCAGTTAAAGGAGAATTACCGTTGGAAGATATTGCTTATGAAAAAGGCAGACGGTATAATGACAAGACTTTGATTTTTACAAACCTTGTTGATACAGATATGCTCTACGGTCACAGAAACGATGCAAAAGGTTACGGCAGGGCAATTGAAGAAATTGATACATATGTAGCTCCGATAATTGAAGCTATGGGAGAATATGATGCTTTAATTATAACAGCAGATCATGGTTGTGATCCTTGTGTTCCCGGTACTGACCATACAAGAGAAAAAGTTCCGTTCCTTTTTTACGGGAAACATGTAAAACCCAATAAGGACATGGGAAATTTAGGAGAAATTCTCGGATTTGATTATATAGTACAAAATATAAAAGATACATTGTAAATTTAGTGGAAATTTTAAAAAATTTGTTATATAATAATTTCGTGAGAGAAATTTCACACGGTTAAATAATAATAAGGAGAAATTAAAATGGCAGTTACAGTTAATGATTCTTGTATTGCATGCGGTGCTTGCGAATCAATTTGTTCAGATGTTTTTTCAATCGAAGATAAAGCGGTTGTAAATGATGCAGCAGTTGCAGACAATATTGACAGTGTAAAAGAAGCAGCAGATGCTTGCCCTGTTGGCGCTATCGAAGTTGAATAATTAACTATTCAATACCAAATTTAAAATATCCGCCTTTTATTAAAAGGCGGATATTTTTTATTAGTACATATCAAGATTTCCCGGGAATTTAAATTTTACAGAATAATTATTTTTATAATTGCTTGGCATATCATAAGATGGTTTAAAGCCGGTGAAGTTACCTCTTTCGGGGTCTGATTTTGTAAATTCAAATTTATACGGATATGTTCCCGTAATGAATGTTTCACTTGCATTACAGCTTGATTGACCGATATCAATTGTACAGGACATTCCCTGTCCGTAATTTACACAACCAACACCGCTTCCCGGGCATCCTCTGATATATTTTATTTGCAAATTAAACGGTAAAGTTTTATTTATAGTTGATTGAGAAGTTATTTTAGTTGCGCCCCAAGTGTTATTGTCTTTTGGCTTTTCAGAAGATACATAGAATTTTGATGTTACTATTATTTGCTCGTTTCTGCATGCTGCAACCTGATTTTTAATTTCGTTATGTTCACAACATTTGTCTCCATACTCTAATGAACCTGTTTTTGTCAGGCAGCATTCAACTGAATACGGACTTGAACATACATCACAAATTGCTGTTCCATGCCATTTATGCCCTGATGCACAGCATTCATCATTCGGACCGGATGGTGTTGTATATGAACAAGGGTCACAAGCTTCTGTACCGACCCATGGGGAACCTGATGTTTCGGTGCAGCAATAATCGTCTGCACTTGTTGGAGCTGAAGCACATTGATTACATATATCCGAATTTTTCCATCTGTCATCGTTGCAACAAAAATGATCTGCACTTGCCGGTGCATCGGCACATTCATCAACATCTGTTCCGCTGTCTTGATTTTCGTTGCAGATGGCATCTTCTTTGCCGACTAATTTTTTATCAATTTTTGCAGCTAATATTGCCCAGCAATCAATTAATTGTACTCGTCCTCTTGCAAATATTCTCATAGTAAAACGGTCAAAACCCTGTTTTCTGTTTTTATCCGTACACTGACCGGATGTTGAGGACTGTCCGCAATTCGGGTCTTTTGCACCGTTAACATCAACGGTAAGCAAAACATAAGAATCAGGTTTATTTGCTACAAAATTAAAATGCGAAAAAGTCCATATCATTCCATCTTTTGTTTGAAATATTTTTTTACTGCCCTGATTTGTAATTGAACCTCTTATATCAAGTCTGTCGGCAAATAAAGTAACAAGTTTTGTTGCGGCATCTTCATTTGAAAGTGAACCTGTATTTTCTTCTCCGCCCCATTTTTTACATTTAGAATATCCGAGTCCGTCATCAAGCCCGGATCTTGCAAGTGTCCTCGGATAACAATAATTGTCATTCAGGATATCACTAATAACAGTTTCTGTTGTATAAAAGGCTCGTTTAGCCATTAATGCATTTTGATCCGGTGCAAGGTTGAAAACAATAGGCATAACTATTGCTGTTAAAATACCGATTACCCCCAAAGCAATAAGTAATTCTGTAAGCGTGAATGCTTTTCTTTTTATACTTTTCATAAAATCCGACATTAATAATACCCTGCAAGCTTATAATATAATTTTAACTTATTTTTTTATGAAGTGCAATATAAAACAAGTTAAAGACTGCCTTATTTTAAGACAGTCTTTGTTGTAGTGTATTTATTGTAGGTATAATTTATACGTCACCTATAGGAATGCCGTCAAGCTCGGTATTTAACTTGTTTAATTCATCGGCTTTATTAACAGCATTTGCCAAAAAGTCAAATGAATATTTATCATCTTGCGGATAAGTTGCACTGGCATCATAACCGAAATTTAGTTTTCTGTCCTCAACTTTTGCAACAAGTTTGTTGTCCATATTTTTTGTTGAATCAACAATGACATGTATAGGATTATTTTCGGCATGAGTAATTAAAGGTTTTACTTCTTTAACAAAAAGATCAACATTCCCAACACGATTAATAATCTGTGCTTTTAACGTTTTCATTGCACTTTCGGTAAAACGTATTGCACCAAATGACGGTGATTGTTTACATGGTTGAGGTTTGCATTGGGAATTATAACCAACTGAAGTGATATTCATTTTGAAAACTCCTTTCAAGATTTTTCGTAATTTTCTCTTACATGAAATTTGCTGAAAATAATAATTGCCTGTTTTAAAATGAATGTTAAGAAAAATTTACATTATACAATTTCTTTTTCTACAGTTTTTATTTCAGAGTTTTCACTGCAAACAGGAATTGCAAAATAAAAGCAGGAACCTTTACCTTCTTCGCTTTCACACCAAATTGCTCCTTTATGGGCTTTAATCATACCTTTTACAATCGGTAATCCTAAACCTGTTCCGCCTACTTTTCTTGTAAGAGAATTTTCTATCTGGGCAAACATTTCAAATGCTTTTAAAATATTTTCGTCTTTTATTCCGATACCTTCATCTTTTACACTTACAACAATATAATCACCTTCAAGGGAATTTATTTCTTCTTCAAAATATTTACAGGGTGCAATATCTTGTGCATTTTTCAGTTCTGATTTTATTGTTATACTTTTATTTCCCGGAGTAAATTTCATAGCATTTGAAACGAGATTTGTCAAAACTTGCTCTAATCTTTGGCTGTCTCCTGAAATATCGGGAAGATTTTCCTGCTCTGTTGTGCTGAAGTTGATGCTATTCTCTTTGGCAACATTTATAAAATTATTTTTGACGTTTTCTATAACGCTGTGAATATTCATTTTTCTGTATGTAAAAATCATCATTCCTGCTTCTATCTTATTTAAATCAAGAATATCATTAATCCGGCTTATCAGGTCGTTTACATTTCTTTTTGCCATATCAAGAAAATGTTCTCCGTCTTTGTTAAATTCTCCGCATCTGCCGCTTGAAAGAATGGACAAAGCATTTTTTAGCGGAGTTATCGGGGTTCTTAATTCATGAGAAACAATAGATACAAAATTTGATTTAATGCGTTCAAGTTTTTCAAGTTCTATATTCTTTTCTTTGATTTCTTTGTATAATCCGGCACTTTTTAAAGGTAAGGAAACCTGTCTGACAATGGTTTGAAAATATGCAGCATCATCGGATGAAAACGGCTTGTTTTTAAAAATTTCAATACATCCGAAAAACTCATCACCCAAATCTATTGGAGCGAACATGTTATCATACTGAAACACAGAAAAAGTAAATTTTTCATGTGGATTTTTAATATTTTTTATAATTTTCAATTTTGTATCATCAATTTCAAACGGAATTTCTTTGCTTTCAAAAAGTGACTTGTAATGTAGTACTGCCCTAAATTTGAGTGCATTAATAAGTTCTTCCGATACATCATAAAGTGAATCAATAATCAAAACAGGTTCATTTTCAAATCCGAAAGAAATAGTACATGCCAAATCAAAACTCAGAGATTTTTCGAGCCCCTCTGTCATGTAATTCAAAAGTTCCTTTGTATCAAGCGTTCCGGCAAATTGAGAGCTTGTATTGTATAAAACATTCAGGCGATACAGACTTTCTTTCATATCTTTATTGCTAATGGTTAATTTATCAAGTTTGGATTTTGTTTTTAATGCTGAATTTACAGTATTTAACACCATTTTGTCAGAATGATTTTCTAAAATATATCCGTTTACATTTGCCAAAACATCATTATCAATATTTTGTGTATCAGTAATGAGCAATATTTGTACATTTTCAAAAATATTTCTTATCTTTAATATTATCTGCTTTATATCACAGGATTTTGTATTTTCATCAAAAATATAAATATCAGGAGTGTCTTTTTCTATTATATTTTGTAAATCTGATTCATTTTGACATGTCCAAAAAGTGAAAAATTTTCCCTCAAAAATTTCGGAATATTTTTCTATAATTGAATCATTATCACTATAAACTAATACTTTTCCCATACTTATATTGTATATTTTGCAGATATTTTGGCAAATTGTAAAGAAAGGAAGTAACGTCTTATTATCTTAACGATTCAAAAAAAGAGTCGTAATTAACGAGTAATTACGACTCTTTTTAAACTGTTTCTCAGAAACTATTTTACAAGTTCTTTGAATTTTTTACCAGCTGAGAAAGCAGGAACTTTCTTAGCTGCGATTTTCAAAGTAGCACCTGTTTGTGGGTTTCTGCCTGTTCTTGCAGCTCTCTTACGAGATTCAAAAGTACCAAAACCAACTAAAGTAACTTTACCGCCTTTTTTAACAGTTTTTTCAATAGTATCTAAAGTTGCAGCTAAAATATTAGCAACTGCTTTTTGTGAAACTTTTGATTTTTTTGAAATTTCCTTTACTAATTCTTCTTTGTTCATTATGAACCTCCTTCTTCCTAATACCACGGGAAACCATTTTCCGCAGTTAATGTATAATCGACAGGCTCATTATAGCACTTTACCTTTATCTGTCAAGTGTTTTTAGAAAATTATTTCCCTAAAATTCAATAATAGTATATATCGAAGCTATATTATTAATTGTTATTTATACAAATATAAGCTTTCAAAATTTTGTTCTCGAGCGTGTCATTGACTGCTTTTTGGACTTGTTCAAGCGGATAATAGGTTGAGAGTCCTTTGACTTTTACTTCTTTATTTTTCAAAAGTTCGTAAGAATCTTTTAAATCTGTCGGTGATGGGGAATAGCTTCCTAAAACTGTTAATTCACGATAATAAATTTCATTATTGGCATAGCCTGTATTTTGCGGAGTACTTGCAAACACAAGAATTTTTCCGCCGTCACGAACATATTTTAACGCAGTCGGAAGTGCCTTATCAGAACCCGATGTCATAAAAATACCATCGGCATTGATGCTTTCGCATAGCTCGTTTACGTTAAACGCTTCTATGCCATGATTTTTTAACAATTCTACTCTTGAAGATATTAAATCACATCCGATGACCTTCATTCCAAAAGTTTTCAAAGCCTGAGCCATTAAAATTCCTATTGAGCCGAGTCCTATAACAAGTGCTGTTGAATTTTGGTTAAGATTCGCACGTTTTATCGCACGAATACAGCACCCTAACGGCTCATAGAAAACGGCTTCGTCATTTGTGAGGTTTTCAGGCTTTATGTATGCAACATTTTGCAGATGTTCATCGGATACATAAACAAGTTCGCTAAACCCTCCGGGTTTGATGTTTGTTTCTTTAAAATGCCGACACATAGACACGTTGCCGTTTTTGCAGTATTCACATTTTCCGCATGGGATGTGGTGAGAAGTTATTATTTTGTCACCGGTTTTGAAATTTGTATCGGAATTTATATCAATAATTTCGCCAATGATTTCATGTCCCAAAACAGTTCCGTCTTTAGACAGGTGTTGAGTGAGTTTAACAATATCCGAGCCACACAATCCGCAACCCAAAACTTTTAATAAAGCACCTTTTCTTCCGGCCAAAGTTTCATCATCCCTTTGTTTTATAACAAGATTATTATTTTCAATTTGTGCTACTTTCATAAAGTCCTCTTTTCACTTCTATATTATCATAAATCAACATAAAAATTATTTTAACAAATGTAAAAAATTTGACTTTTTATCATGACAAAACGGTTTAGTCATTCTAATATTGTTTTGTGGAGGGAACATGTTAACAATGATAGAAAACGATTCCAAACCGGAAATAATTTCAAAAAGTGCATTTTCAAGCGAAAACGATACATTCACATCATGCTCTGTTGCGGCTTTGCTTGCAAAAAATGCGGTTCCTCTTTCACATAAGAGAATTGCCGATAATTATCTTGTTATAAAGCAGATTTTCAAGTTTCAGATCGGTTTAAGCAGAATAACTAATGTAGAAAAAGCGTTGCTTGAAAAATATGATTTCAATGTTTTGGAATACACTACAACTCAGCAAATGTATAATGAATTGGCTCTTTTACAAAAATGGTCAATGTCTGAGGATGCAAAATTAAGAGAAGATTCGGATAATATTTTACAAATAAGAATAAGTGAACTGAAATATTTAGAATCAAGTTCTTATGCTTCGATTTCAAACGAAATTTATAATGGCTATAAGACTTTGCTTCAGTATTTGAAAGAAATCAGCAAATTTAATAATTCTTATGGGTTTTAATTTTAAAAATAAAAATTTTATAAACCCCTTTACAAAAAAAAATTTTCATGTAGAATGAGTAATACAGAGGGTTGAACAAGCCCAAAACCCGATATGGGGGTATAGCTCAGTTGGTAGAGCGCCTGCTTTGCACGCAGGATGTCAGGAGTTCGAGTCCCCTTACCTCCAAATAAAAAACCGATAACATATGTTATCGGTTTTTTATTGCGTATTATTCTGTATCAGGGATTTTGACATAAAGTATCGCAAGTTTGACATGTAAGTCGGAAGTTAAGCTAAAATTTAATTATATTTCCCCCTCGGAAAAATTTTTATAATTTTTTAATTTGTTGTAATTTTTCCAAGCCAGATACAAAATAAATAGTTTGTTCAATATTTTCTGCATTAAGTGTTGTTTTGGTTGCTAAAAATTCTCTAAATTCTTGTTCAAATGTTTTCTCATCTTTTTCTACATATGTTGGGGCGGAAAAAATATCTGCCAGAACAAATAATTCATTATCAAATTTAAGGGCATTACTGAGTTGTTTAATTGTCAACGCTTTTGGAAAATTTGCCATTTTACCGTTTTCAAGTTTTGTAATAAGTGCAGCACTAACATTAGACATTTTTTCGACATCTCTAAGACTTAAATTTAGTGCTTGACGTCTATTTTTTAATGCTATTCCGAATTTTATAAGCTGCTCTTGTTTATTCATAAAATTATATTAAGCAAAAAATAATTAAAAATCAATTACTGTTGACAAATATTTAAAATAATGATAGTATTATATTTATCAACATCATTTTATAAATATACACTAACCAAAGGAGAGATATAAATGGCAAATTTAAAAGATTTTTTCAACAAAATTTCAAACAATAACAGAATATTTACTGCAGAAGACATAGGTGAAATGTCAGGTGATGAGTATCAACAAAATGAAAAAGCTATTTTTTACCAATTAAAAAATTTAGGAATTCCAAGACAAAACCAACTTAATGGAAATCCGGATGTAATTTATGTTCATTCGTATACCAAGGCAGATGGTACACATGTAAAAGCACATTATCGCTCAAGAAATGGTGGTACGGCAACCGGCTATGCAACCAATACAAATAATTCTTATGTAAGTAATAATTCACAAATAAAAGAAATTAAACCTGCAGATTTTTTTAATTTGGAAAAATCTAATGCGTTGGCAAAATATAATGCCGAACAAAATGCTAATCGTCCTGATGCACGAGAGTTAATGAATATAGGGTTATCAGGTTTTGAAAATTTACCTGAACATCCTGAATTTAATGTTTTTCAACCGGAAGCGGTTGAATATGTAAATAATCAATTAAATATTAAAAATTCAAAAGGTCTGGCAATACCAAAAGGCTGGAATGGGGTAATATATGATAAAAATAGTGGTTTCAGTAAACGTTTATCAAATTCGCCTGAGTTACAAGAACAAGTAATGAAATATTATGATAACAAAACAAAATCTTTTACCACTAATCAAATCTTGATAGATTTTAAGCAAGATAAAAATTTGGGCTATTCAATAGGACACGGAACTATCTTAAATCCAAAAGTTGAAAATGGAGAATTTAAAGCTATCTTATTTGATAAATATGATTTTCAGTGGTTAAGCAAGGAAAAATTGCCGAATTCAGAAACTCGAAAAATAAACAATACCGCATATTTTTTTCAAACTATTCGGAAAATTAAAAATTATTATGTTATAATACCTGTGAGATTTAAAATTAATAATTAATATATGTATAAAATTTGTAAAAATGTAATTTGTTTATTCATAATAAATGCATTTGTGTTTATTTTAAATGTACTTGCATCATACTTAGCTACTTTCATTTGGATGCTTTGTAAATTTTTTGGAAATACTCGTGAAGAAGAAATTAAAATAACTCTTATATTAATATTTTTTTTACTAGTATGGGTTGTGAAATATTTTGTCTTACCTATATCATATAAAATATTAGAGAATTCTAAAAAATTTGAATTAGTTGCTAAATTTATCAGAAAACTAAAACAATCGTGGCTTTTAAAAATATTTGTGCTGATTATAGCATATTTAATTTCATTAATTACTGATTATATATCTATTAAAGAAGATTTTTATATTCAATTATTGAGAGTTATGCTTTCAGGTTTATTTGGCTGTTATATTGTACTCTTTATTTATTGGTTTGTAAAAGATAAAATCAAACAAGCAAGAGAAAAATAGACATATTTTAACACATATACAATAAAACACTTGATATTCTTTCAATAGAGAGTTAAATTGTGTATGACAATTAAATATCAGGTCGAGAGTTCCAATCTCTCGACAAAGGTCGTGAGCCCGAGCTTCGCAAAACATACCTATTTTGTTGTTTTGTAATTCAAATATACAAACATATAATAATCATATTTTAAAGATTAGTTTGTTTTCATAATAATTGCTTCTTTCGGGCAGATATGTGAACATAATGAGCAACCCACACAAGCATTTTTATCAACTTCAACGCCATTTGAATTTATTTTCAA
Source organism: uncultured bacterium (assembly GCA_902777855.1). Classification (GTDB taxonomy): domain Bacteria; phylum Cyanobacteriota; class Vampirovibrionia; order Gastranaerophilales; family Gastranaerophilaceae; genus Zag111. Next base: position 79,014 of record CACYVN010000006.1, read on the forward strand.
AGCTTTATGTTCGGATTCTGCACATATTCTGACACATTTCCAGCACTTTACACATTTTTCTTCATCAATGTTTGGATATAGATGATAATTCTTGTTCAATTTTACATGTGGGATAATTTTAGGTATTGCAATATTTTTTAATTCTGCAATATCTTTCATTCCTTTGTTTTTAAGATAATTCAATAAACCGGATTTTAAAGTATCTATAATGCCAAAACCGTTTATCATTACTTCGGTGCAAATCTGGACAGCATCAGAGCCAAGAGCAATGTACTGTGCTGCATCTTGCCATGTTGAAATTCCGCCCATCCCTAATATTGATAAATCAGAGCATTGTCTTAATTGTGCTACACACCTAAATCCTATCGGTCTAACTATTTCCCCGGAACATCCGCCATAAGTTGAATATCCGTCAATATTGAGGTTTGGTTCCAAACTGTCAAGATTTATTCCCATAAAGCCTTTCACGGTATTTATTGCCGAAAGTCCATCACAACCCGCTTTTTCAACGGCTTTTGCAATCACGGTTATATCTGTTACATTTGGTGTTAGTTTTACAAAAACAGGTTTTGTTGCAACTTCTTTTACCCATGATGTTATAAGTGCGGAAATTTCTTCACTTGTACCAATTGCCATTCCTATTCCATTTTCCGGCATGCCGTGCGGACAGGAAAAATTAAGTTCATAAGCATCTGCAGGGGTATTATTCAAAATATTTACAAGACTCTGCCATTGTTTTTGCTCGACAGGTGCCATTATGCTTGCAATAATAACTTTTGTCGGATGTTTTCTTTTTAAATATTGAATCCCGTCACACCAATATTTTACGGTTTTATGACTTAGCAATTCAATATTCTGAAATCCGATAATTTTACCTTTTGATTTCATTGTTTCATATCGCGGACTGGCTTCAATCATTTCCAAATCATCCGGAGTGATGGTTTTTATTACTGCTCCTCCCCAGCCCATTTCAAATGCTTTATCAATGCTTTCCACAGATGCTGCAGGTGGTGCTGATGCAAGTAAAAACGGATTTTCAAATTCTATTTCTAATATTGATGTTTTTAATGTTGTCATATATTCAGACCTCATAAAATGTTATAAATTCATACTTATTTATTGATTGATAACGGAGTTCCCTTTTCTCCTATATAAAACACAACAAGTTCAACTGGTTCGTTACCATCATTTTTCCCGTAATGATATTTGCCTACGAGTTCAGCAAGACAATCTCCTTCGTGCAGTGTTATTTGCTTGTTTTTGTCTGTAATTACTGTCAATGTTCCTTTCTTTACGTAAGCTACATTTACCAAATCATGCTTGTGCATTGGGAGTGATTCCCCGACACCAATGATTATATTTAATACAGTGACTTCCGGTTTTTTGATTTTTATTTTTTTATATTTAGCATTATCCCAAGTTTTGGTTGTTTGTAATAAGACATCTTTTTGTGCCGAATATGCAGTATTTGATATAAACAAAACAGATAATAAAATTAAAATTATAAATTTAATACTTTTATTCATAGTTCCTCCTTTTTTAAATAGTATAACGAATATTTTTTAAATGTTTTAATTTGAAACATTTTTTAATTTCATAAAATTTCAAATTGCCAAAATTAAGTTATAGCTTTATATTTCCGTTGTGAGTCCCTACTATATAGTAGGGACGGATTAGGGGAATTTTATTTTTTTTGAAAATGTATATACTTATAAATGTAATCTTCAAATACCAAATTTTAATATTACCCTAACATTCCAATACTCTAATTAATGAAAAGGGAATATGGACTCCCTATAGTATTCCCTTTTATTTTTTTTAGACTGGAAATATTATTAAGCAAAGTGAAAAATACTTAGGTTAAGATTAAAAAAGTAGTTCAAAAAGGAAGTTTATGAAATTATCGCACCGGGAAAACGATGTACTTTTGTGTATCGCAGATGGATTAGTAGAAAAGGAAATAGCAAAAAAGCTCGGGTTGAAACCGGGAACGGTTCATTCATATGTAATTTCTATGAAAAATAAGATGCACGCTTTAACTCACGCTCATGCTGTTGGAATTTATTACAAAGAATACCCGAAATGGAAACCCGCAAGAAAGTTGAAAATAAAATGAAAAGAATAATCATTCACTGGAGTGCCGGAACATATTATCCGACTTCGCACGAAAAATATTGTTATCACTATTTAATTGATAAAACCGGAAAAGTTCATGAAGGAATTTTCAAACCGGAAGATAATTTGAACTGCAAAGACGGGATATATGCAATGCATACAGGCGGAGGAAATACCGGTTCAATAGGTGTTGCGATGTGTGCAATGGCCGGGTTTAAAAACAATCAACATTGCGGAGATTATCCTATAACTTATGCTCAGTTTGAAGCCTGCATGAAATTTTGCGCTCAGCTTTGTCACAAATATTCAATAGATATCAATCCGTCAAATGTTATGACTCACTACGAATTTGGGCAAAAAAATCCGAATACTTCAAGTTTTGGCAAGATAGATATAATTTTTCTTCCGCCTTATCCTTGGGTTTCTAAAAATGAAATCGGAAGTTTTATTCGTTCAAAAATTCGCTGGTACAAACAAAAATATTTTGGAGGTTAAATATGGATATCAATTATTTTGATTTATCAAAAGGTATTAATTTGAATTCGACAAAAACAGAACTCGGAACTCATAAAGGACAGTTACCCTGGGCCGATTCAAAAAATGTCGAGATTTATTTGAATAAAGGTATTATCAAGCAAAAAGGGAATACTCTGTTTTTTGAATTACCAGTATCTGAGCCGATTACCGGCATGCACGAAATGGAATATGATGATGGATATAAATTGGTTATTACTACTCAAAGCGGAAAAATTTATATTTATTCCGAACAGACAGAAGAACTGACACTTTTGAATAAAACATTAACCGGAAACAATGTAAAATTTGCCTGTTTCCTATATGGAGTACTTATTGCAACCGAATCAGACGAAATGTTTTATATAAAAAATGACGAAGAATATACTATTGAAAATTGCAACCTTATTGATTCGGAGGAGGAACCGATTTATCCTGATTGTATTGCAATTTATAAAGGCAGGGTCTGGGCAGCTGCTGATTCAACTATTTATTATTCTGCACTTGGCACTTATAATAATTTTACCGAGCCCGATGATGCCGGATATATAAATGATTTTCATACCGACACATCAAATATAACGGGTATGCACAATTATAAAGACTGTCTTGCCATTTATAAAAAAGATAAGGTATATCTTTTGCAGGGTTCAAGTTCTGATGATTTTAAAATAATCCCGTTTGCCGACAAAGGTACGGTTAGCCCAAATTCTATTCTTAATGTCGATAATAAACAGTATTTCTTAAGTAATGGGATTTATGCACTTGAGCAGGTAGGAGAACTTAATCAGATCCGTCTTGGGGCATCAATTTCCGATAATATATTTCCGGAATTTGAATATTTTGATAAATCCAAAATGTATAAAACTATTGCGGTTCACTATCAAAATAAGCATCAAATGTGGTTTTTATTCCCATACAAAACACAAAATTACTACAAAACGATATGGATAAATGATTATATTAATAAAATATGGTATAAAAGAGTTTTGCCTCAAAATATTACATATATGTGTATTTTTCATAACCTTATTTTATCTTCAGACTCCTTGGGGAAAGTATATATAGAAGATTCAGGTTTGACATTTGACGGTCAAAACATTGATTTTATGTGGAAATCCCCTTTTCTTTCCCTAAGTAATGTTCATCACAGAAAAATGATAGATGAATTTTATTTTGTGCTTGATGACCAGCAGGATAACAAATTCAATTTTTACGTTTACAAAGATTATGACGGCAATTGTCCGGATGACAGAGAACTTATTTATTCCAGAAATTTATCTCAGCTTATCTGGGCAAAAGAAGATGAAGATTTGGATATTTCAAAATGGTGTCTTGATACAAACGAAGCACCAATATGGACGATTAATGCAGATATTCTTGAAAAAGCCGAAATTTGCGGAAGTTGTTTCAGTGTTCAGCTTTGTGTTGATGGAGAAGAACTTGATGATAATTGCGCAATTATCGGTCTGCAATTCAGAGAGATTTATAATGATGACTAAAAAACTCACCACTCATTTATAAATATACAGTTACACACTAATGAAAAAACGAAAGGACAAAGGGAAAATGACAGATTTTTCAACAACTTATTCTGCTTTCATTCCGGAAGTATGGAGCCAAAAATTAAACACAATGTTAGAAAAGAACTGCGTAATGATGCAGTGCGTAAACAAAAACTGGGAGGGCGAAATTTCAAAACAGGGCGATAAAGTTAAAATTATTACTCCTGCGGATGTTTCAGTTTCAACTTTAACTACAAGTGACATTACGTATTCTGCTTTAACTCCGACTGCAAAGGAACTTGAAATTGATCAAAAGAAATTCTTTGCATTTAAAATTGATGATGTAGCAAAGGCTCAGGCAAATACAGATATTATGGAAGCACATTTAAACAGTGCCCGTAAAGCTATTGAGGAAGTACAGGATTCTTATTTGTTATCTTTGCATACAGATGTTCCGAATGCAAATATTGTTGGTACTGCAGCTTCTCCTGTTGCACTCAATAAATCAACGATTTATGAAAAATTCGTTCAGTTATCACTTGCATTAAAAAATGCTGATGCCGTTCATGCAGGTGTACGTCCATGGGTTGTAATTAACCCGAATATTGAAGCATATTTACTCCAAAGCCCTGAATTTATTTCTGCACATAATGTTGCAGATACAACTTTAAGAGAAGGTTCAATCGGAAGAATTGCAGGCATGGATGTATTAGTAAGTACAAATTTAACTGCTGTTGACAGCAAATATTATGTTCTTGCCGGTACAAATGATGCAATCACTTTTGCATCTCAGCTTGCAAAAATTGAAAGCCTGAGAGATAAAGATTCTTTCTCTGACTTGGTAAGAGGCTTATATTTATACGGCGCAAAAACAGTTCAGCCGAATGCTTTGGCAAAAATGATTGTCAGTGCATCATAGCTTGTGTTTTTAATTTACCCCTAAAATATCAGGAGAAAATTTATGGTAAGAACTCTAAAATCAATTATCAGAAATTTGGCTCATAATGCAGTACTTATTGCGGAGGATAAATTAGGTTCGGGTAACGGTCAGGCTAAAAAACAAATGGCTATAGATTATATTGTAAATAATTTACCTTTTCCCGAATGGATAAAACAGGTTTTATCATTTTTCTTATCAAAAATGATAGATGAACTTGTCGAGTCTGCAGTAGAGTGGCTTCATTGCCAAAATGAAATTCAAGGAGAATAAATAATGCAAAATCAACAATTTAATGGGATTTCATCCCCTGCCGTGACTCCGCAGATAAATTACCAAAATATACTTGGGCAGTTACTGGCGGCACTTGCGATGAATGCGCAAAAGGAACAGTTTGTACAACAACTTAGTAACAACAAGCAAATTCAGCAACTTATAAGTGCATTAAACGAAACAAATAAAGTAAATCAAAAAGAAAATGCTGTTTCTGAAGCTCAGAAGTCGGTCTTAAATCCGCTTGACCTTTTTAACAAGGAAAATCCGGGATTTTTTGACAGAAGTGCCAGAAGTGATGTTCTTAGTTATATCAGGAATTTTGATATGGACAAAGATGAAATTTCTAAAATAGCCAAAATGATTGAAACACTTGAAAAATCAGCCATTGATGGTTATTTGAAACAATCCGCACACGATAAGACATTAAATGACGAAAACTTCGCCGCAAAAAGCAAATTGACTTCTTATGCCCAAAATGCTGCTCTTGACGGCAATAATAACAAGGTCTTTACTCGTGAGGAAATCGGCAAAATGAGCGGTGAGGAGTTTGTCAAAAACGAAAAACTCATCATGGAGCAGGTAAGACAGGGTCTTATCAAATAGTTTCGACAAATAAACCGGGAGAAGTTTGGGACAGGGTTTTGCCTTGTCTCAGGCTTTTTCCAAAAAAAAATAAAGGAGAAAAAATGAACTTTTTGGAAATAATTAATAAATGTTTGCTTGAACTCAATTACAGGCAGGTAAATTCATTCAATGAACTTGTAAAAAATGACCATAAGCGGATTAAAACAATTATAAATATTGTTAATCGCGAAGTTTGTTGTGCAAACAACTGGAATTTTCTGTTAAGAAAAGCAGAAATTACTATTCCGCCTGATACTGCCGAAATTGATAATCTGATAAACGGCAGAATTTCGTGCTTGGCGCTTGACGGTCAAAAATATGAATATGTCAATGATGCGCAGGTGTTTTTAGCAGGCAATGGCAGAGAACATGCTTATTCTCAATATTCGGATAAATTGCTTTTTAAAAAATCTGATATGGAAAGAACGGCGCATGTTCTTTATTACACAAAAAATTGCGCCATTGATGTAAACGAAAATGAAAAAGCGGAAATGACTGCTCCGACAGATTCTCCGATAATACCGATGCCGTTTAGCGAGCAGATTTTAACTTACGGAACATGTTTAAGGCTAAAATCAAATCCGTCTTACATAAGGTTTAGTTACTGGATGAGCATGTATAAAGAAGCTCTTGCAAATCTCAAATCGACATCTTCAACAGATGCTTATGATGCACCGTTTGTAAGGCTTTTTCGGCAATAAGACAAAAAAAACAGGAAGTCGTTTTCATTCCCCCCTGTTAAGATTTACACTAGCCGAAATATAAATAGCATGTTTATTATACAGTTTTTTTGCAAAAAATACAAATTTTAATAAGAAATGTAACATGATGAAACAATTAACAAATCAACAGAAACTCTTTGTATCAGAGTATATAAAATATTTAGACCCTCAAAATGCCCTTAATAAAGCCGGTTATAAGCAAAAGGATACTGATAAAGCTCTGTCACGTCTGCTTTCGAATCCGGATATTATAAAGGCAATTAAAAATGAACTTAAACATCAGATAGATGTTCTTAATGTTTCAAAAGGTTATGTAATTCAGAAACTTTTGCAGATTGCGGAATTTTCACTTGAGGAAGAAGAAATACAGGATAAAGACGGGAATTATACAGGGAAAAAGAAACTTCGTGATGCTTCTGCCGGTTTAAAAGCGCTTGAAAGTTTATGCAAATATCTCGGGTTCACTGTTTCTAAAAACGAAAACACTGATTATAAAGAGTCAAAAATTATTACCATTTCAAATTTGGATGATAAAAAAATATAACGAAAGGATTACCCCATGAAACAAGATAAAGAAATTGAGCAGATTTTGCTTAATGATGAAAGATATGAACAATTTATTAAAGACAAGGCACAACAGGATTTTAACAAAATTCTTGAGAATGCTTCAAAAAAAGAAATAGCTGAAATAACAGATTTTAAACAGATGAAAAGTGAAAATTTATTTTCAAAAAATGCGACTTATTTTGTTATAAACAAAATGAGCAAAACGACTTCATACATAAATGGTATGCAGGCAGAATCTTTTTTGGTATCTCCTTATGAGCGTGAAAAATTTCTGTCAGGCAAAACGGATGCGTTTATTTATAAGGATAATTATATCAAATTTTATAAATATAAAGGCTGATTTTGATGTGTAAATTCAAACAAATTGCTATTTATAATTTATGTTCTGATTTGCACTATATCCCCGATATTTTAAACTGTTACGGTATATACGCAAAATATTTGCAGGATGATTATGCCAAAGATTTCGGAATCTATGATATTTTTATTTCATGTCCGAATTTTTGGGTAATAACGGATTATTCCGATAAGTTTATGGGTTTTGTATATCTGGATAATTTTACCGGAAACGGCAAAGCAAATTTCAGTGCGGAAATTACTGTTTGTTTTGATAAAAAGGCTTGGGGCAATTTTGTCCGTTATAGTGCAAAATTTTTTTTAAAATACTGTTTTGACACATTTGGTTTTTACAAAATAAAAGCACTGATTTTTCCCGATAATTTCAGAGTGAAAACACTCTTAAAACAAGTTGGTTTTGAATATGAAACGACACTTCCTGCAGAAACACTGCGCAATGGGGAACTACAGGATATTGAAATCTATTCAATAAAAAGGAATTACTACTACAAAAGCGAGGTAAATTATGATTAACACTAACGATATGACATTATTAACTGCTCAGGATTATTATAATGAGCAGAATATTTTGAGAAATATTATTGCAAAATACGATTATTATAATGATGCAAGAAGTTCTCAAAGAACGGATAACAGGCTGATTTCTTATGCAATCTATAATGCGGATATTCCGCAGATAAATGACTGGAATTGCAGGATACAGCTTCCTGAAATATATGAACTGTCTCAGACTCTAAAATCTCATATTGTGCAGAATCTCTATTCTCATCCTGACGGGATGTTTGATGTTTCCGGGAGTGATTTAAAATCCCAAAAATATGCAAATCGCCAGAAAGCGATGCTTGTAAATACTTTTGAAGAAATGAAATTATCAGATGAAATGGAAAAAATTGTGGATTCCGTTGTTGAAACAGGGGAAGTTACGCTTTTTGTCGGATGGGAAACAAAAACAAGAAAAGTACGCAGGGCATTATCTTTGCAGGAACAGCTTGAATTGAACACTGATAAATCTTTTGTTGTTGAGGACAGAGTAATTTATGACAATGCAAAGATTAAATTCATTCATTATGAAGATTTTGTTTTTGACAGAACAAATGTTAATAATTGGGATTCATGTCCGAAAATTTATCGTACTTATCAGACTTTAGATGATATTAAATCAAACAAATCAAACAATATGCTTAACGCAGAAAAATTAGAAATACTGAAAGGAGTGGTGGCAAACAAAAAAGGTCAGAAAGACTCGAAATATTCAATACCAAAGGTGGAAGTATTGGAATATTGGGGAGATATAGAACTTCCGACAGGCGAAATACTTAAAAACCAACTGATATGTGTTGCAGGCAGAAGTGTGATTATAAGATTTGAAGATAATCCTTTCGTTATTAATCCGTTTATTCACGCAAATATTATTGAAAATCCGTCAACAGGCAGAGGGATTTCACCATTGAGGGTTGCATTGATTTTGAATAATATATCTTCAACAATTCTGAACAAACAACTTGATGCGCTTGCATTGATGATGAATCCGCCATATCTTGCGCCGAAAGGTTGTTTTATGGGCACGCAGGAGGTCAAACCTGGCAAAATTATCGAATACGATTCAACTCTTATGACTACAAGTCCTGTACCGCTATCGTTTGATAAGGCTATGACAGGCTGGGATTTTTTGAATTACTTTAAAAATACTATTGAAAGTGCAACGGGTATTTTCAAAAATATGGCAGGGAACTTATCGAGCGCAGAAAGAAGTGCAACAGAAATAAATTATTCCGCAAACGGTCAGGAAGCACGATTAAATATGATTTTAGAATCAATTAACCGCAAAGTTATTGTGCCAATGGTAGAAAAAACGGCGCAGTTGATTTCGTATTTCAAAATCGGCTCTGAAAGTATTATGGTGAACGATCATGGCAGAACTGATTTTGTAGATATTGATGATGAGATACGAAATTCAAACTATGTTTATCGTTACGGTGACAGAAAAGCATCATTTGAACGTAAATCTAAGTTTAAAGAAATGTTTGATGTTATGACGAATTTTGTTCAGGTTGGAGAAGTTGCAGAGCGTATAAACTGGCTTGAGTGTTTCAAATTCGCACTTGAACAGTACGGTGTAGAAAATTCAAATAATTTCTTAAAAGACGAAAATTTACAAACTCAAAATCTTTTATAACCCCTTTCTTCACATTATGCAGGGCGGGCGGGTTGGATTTTATTTCAGATGATATTTCCATTTTTTATACTATTTTCAATATGTATTTTTCAAAAAGAAATAATATAAGTGAATGGGGGTGCAATTTTTTGCACAAAATTATGTGTTTAGGTAACTATTGCAGTGAGTAGGTCAGGCGTTCGCATGACACAATAAATAAGTGCGGGAGATTGAATTGACATTATGAAATATATAATTCAATATCTTCGTCACTTATCATTTCGGTTACGGCAACAAGAATTTTGTGTTCATCAAGTTTTATTCCGCCCAAAATTCCCTTTTGCTCCAAATCGGATAAGAATTTGTCTGAATTTTCAACTTCTATAACAAATTCGTTGAAGAAATTTTTATTTAGAATTTTGATTCCTTTATCCTGTAATTTTTTCGCAAGTTTATGAGCGTTCAGGGTTGACAGATAACCTGCCTGATAGAAGCCTTTTTCGCCCATAACCGACAGATAAAGATTAGCACAAAGTCCGATTAACGCTTGATTTGAGCATATGTTGCTTGTTGCTTTTTCACGTTTGATATGTTGTTCTCTTGTCTGAATAGTTAAACAAAACGCCTGTTTGCCGTCTTTGTCAACTGTTCTTCCGGCAAGACGTCCGGGGAGTTGACGCATAAATTTTTCTCTGCAAGCCACAAATCCTGCAGATGGACCGCCAAAGTTCATCGGAATTCCGAGTGTCTGAATATCACCTACAACAATATCTGCGCCGTACTCAGCGGGTGGTTTGAGTATCGAAAGTGTTGATACATCTGTGCAAACAACAAGCAGACAATCATCATTTTTCTCAAATTCAAGAATTTCTCCGTAATAATCCGGGGTCTGAACAAGTACACACGCATAATCTTTAACATCTTGCGGAATGTTATCAACCCAGTCAACCTCAATATTTTGAGAATATGTGTAAGTTTTAATTACTTCTTTGTATTCCGGATTGAGTGAATTTAAAACGCAAACTTTGTATTTTTTTGCGATACGGCAAGCCATCAAAATACCTTCAGCGCAAGCTGTTCCACCATCATAAACCGTTGCATTTGAAATATCCATCCCCGTAAGTCGGCAAATCATTGTCTGAAATTCGTACATAACTTGTAATGTACCCTGCGAAATCTCCGGCTGATATGGGGTGTATGCCGTATTAAACTCAAACCTGTTTGCAACCTGAGCTATGCATGCAGGAACAAATTTGTTATAAATTCCTCCGCCCATAAAGTTGATGTAATCGGATTTATTTTCTTTGGCAAGTTTTTTGACTTGTCTTTGGGTTTCCATTTCACTCAAACCATCAGGAAGATTAAGTTCTTTCATCCTTATTCCCTGCGGAATTTGTTTAAATAAATCTTCAACCCCATTCACACCGATTTCGGTGCACATTTGTTTTATTGTATCTTCGTTATGTACCAAAAAATTTTTCATAATTAATCCAGTTCTGATTTGTAATCATCATAAGTTAATAAGTCGTCAAATTCACTTTCCGGTGCATTTGATTCAATTTTAACAAGCCATCCGCCCTCGTAGCAGTCCTCATTGAGTTTTTCAGGGGAATCGACAAGTTCTTCGTTTACTTCAACAATTTTCCCGCTTATAGGCATATAAATCTCTGATGCTGCTTTGACTGATTCAATATTTGCAAAAGTTTCACCTTTTTCAAATTCATCACCTAAAGAAGGTAATTCCAAAAATACGATATCGCCTAATTGTTCGATAGCATAATCTGTTAAACCAACTACATATTTATTGCCGTCTTTTACGACATACTCGTGAGATTTTGTGCAAAACATTTCATCTGTGTAACCCATTTCTCATACTCCTTATCTTAGTGAATAGTAAGAAGTGAATAGTGAATAGTCGTTATCTGTGCTGTCGCACGATTTAATAATAATCAATTCCGTAAACACTTTTCACTATTTGTTATTCACTTTTACATTATACTCTATTCCTCTTTTGTACAAACGGTCGTTTGACCACTTTTGCATCATGTAATTTTTCTCTTATCATAACTTGAACAGTCGAATCCGTGCAAATTTCAGGCAAATTCTTTACATAAGCAAGTGCAATATTTTTGCCTGCAGTCGGCGCAACCCCTCCGCTTGTAACATGTCCGACTTTTTCTCCGTTAAAATATACTTCGTATTCATGGCGCGGAATGTTTTTATCAAGCATTTCAAGTCCGATAAGTTTTCTCGGCACTCCGTTTTTAATCTGCTCCATAATTACTTCTTTGCCGTTATAATCGGCAGTTTTGTCTTTTGGTACAGACCAGCTTAAACCTGCCTCTATCGGTGTCGTTGTTTCGTCTAAATCGTTTCCGTACAGATGCAATCCCGCTTCAAGTCTTAGTGTATCTCTTGCACCGAGCCCGATTGGTTTAATGCCAAATTCTTGCCCTTCTTCCAAAATCTTATCCCACAAAAACTCTGACAATTCGTTTTCTACAAGGATTTCAAACCCGTCTTCGCCTGTGTAACCAGTGCGGGAAACAAGAAGTTTTAAACCCTCAATCGTTGCAATTTTTATGGTGAAAGATTTTTGGTCTTGGATATCATAACCCATTTTGCGCATCAAATCTATCGCCTTTGGTCCCTGTATTGCAAGAAGTGAATAATTATGCGACTGGTTATCAATTTCAACGTCAAAGCCTTTTGCATTAAGTGAAAGCCAGTTTATATCCTCATCTACTCTTGATGCGTTGCAGATTATAAGATAATTTTCAATTCCTGTTTTATAAATAATTAAATCATCAACAAGTCCGCCGTTTTCTTTTGTAAGTTGGCAATACACGGCTTTTTCATAAGGAAGTTTATCAATACTTTGCGGAACAACCTTGTTTAAAAATTCGGTTGCATCGTTGCCTGATATAAAAACTTCACCCATGTGAGAAACATCAAAAAGTCCGACATTTTCTCTTACGGTTTTGTGTTCTTCAATAATTGATGTGTACTGAACAGGCATGTGCCAGCCTGCAAAATCGACCATCTTTGCACCGAGTGCAACGTGTCTGTCGTGTAAATAAGTTTGTTTAACCATAATTTTAATATCCCCTAAAACTTTCTCTATTGTCGGATGTTAGTACGTTTTTGTCAAGCACAATTTTACATAAACAATATTATCTTTATCTCACGAAAAGATATATTATTTATGTCATGACCGCTTTCTTTGAACGGGCAAAGAAAGCGGTCAGAAAGCGGATTACGAGCCAAAGCCGGAACAGTTTTGCTTGTGGCAAGAGCCACAAAAAGCAAAACGTGGAGTGCTGTCGATAGCGAGTAACCAAGCAGAAACCCGCAGGCTGATGCTCCGTTCATAAGACATTGTAATTACTCCACATTCAGGCGGGATAACTCACTTCGTTCAGACAAATCCCGCCCTGTTGTCGTGTCGTAAACAATGTTTAATTCACTACGCAA
>CACYVN010000007.1:0-156331 GCA_902777855.1 uncultured bacterium
TCAACCCCCACAACTGTGGCTTCGCATCCTCACCCTATCAACATTAAAACGAGAATAACAAAAGTCATTCTCGTTTTAATTCGGAAAAGGTGGGATTTGAACCCACGGTGCAGGTAACCCCACACAACACCTTAGCAGGGTGCCGCCTTAAGCCACTCGGCCACTTTTCCAAACGGCGCAACCTTTACCAAGATTACCCATACATCTTAACACAAACCTTTTTTTTTGAAAAGTCTTTAAAAAAAACTTTTTGTCCTGTATAATCTAAGTAAGAAGTGAGAAGTGAATAGTGAGTAGTTCATTCTATTATTATTTGACAAATTTAATAAACTCCAAAAACCGTAAAGGTCGATTCACTTTTCACTATTCACTTTTCACTTAAAAGAAAGGCTTAATATAATGATTCAGATGAAAGTTATGGGCATTGCCCTCGATACACGAACAGGTTCTCCGATAGTTGTTTTGCATGATAAAGAAAACCGCCGTGCACTTCCGATTTGGATAGGCTCTGCTGAAGCAAGTTCTATCATAAGAAAAATTGAAAACCTCTCTGTTTCTCGACCCATGACTCATGATTTGATTATCTCAATGGTCGAAAAAACAGGTTATAAAATTTCTAAAGTAGAAATCAATGACGTAGAAAAAGAAACTTATTACGCAATAATTTATCTTGAAAGCGATAAAGGGGAAACAGTTGAAATAGATGCACGCCCGTCTGATGCCATAGCAGTTGCGATAAGAGTTGATGCGCCGATTTATGTCAGCGCAAAAGTTCTTTCTGCAGGCTCTGTTTCCACAGATAGTGCAAAAGATGCGCAAGAAGCCGAAGAATTTAAAAACTTTATTCAGGATATCAAACCGTCTGATTTTTCAAAACTCTTAAAAGACTCTGACCACCACGAAAGTGAACAGTAAAATGTTTTGAGCTAAATGTCCCTGTTTCTTAATTATTTATGGTAATTATATACTATTTTACAGTAGCATGTCATTGCGATACAAAGCGAACAGGCGAAATAATAATGAGCCTTGTGAGCCTGTATGTGTCGGCGAAGCCGTTAACTGCCCGTTAGGGCGTGGCAATCCAGCAGTTTAATTTGTCGATAATGATGAAATAACTGGATTGCTTCGTCGGAAAGCCATTTCCTCCTCGCAATGACAGACATATTTACTGTAACATTGTATATAGTTACCTTATTTATTCTTTCGTTTAACCCAATTTTCAATCACTTTCAACGGTGAACGGGTCAAAGCTAAAGCCCATTGCGGAACGGTCTTTGTGATAACAGATCCTGCGCCGACATTTGCGCCCTGTTCAACTGTTACAGGTGCAACAAGAACAGTGTTTGAACCGATTTTTACATCGTCTTTTAAAATTGTCTTTGATTTTGTCTTTGAAATCGGGTCATAATTAGCAGTAATCGTTCCGGCCCCGATATTTACGCGTTCTCCAAGTTCACTGTCGCCGATATAAGACAGGTGTCCGACATTTGTGTTTGAAGAAATTTTTGATTTTTTGACTTCTACAAAATTTCCGACTTTGACATTATCACAAACCTCTACACCGCCTCTTAAATGAGCACAAGGTCCAATTTTGCAGGATTTACCTATAACATTTTTTCCCTCAATATATGTAAACGGATAAACTATTGTGTCTTGTCCGATTTGCGTGTCTTCGCTAATCCATGTTGAATCAGGGTCAACAACAGTCACACCCTCTGCCATAAGTTTTTCAATATGGCGTTTGTTCATAATTTTTGATGCGGTAGCTAAATTTGAACGGGAATTTATGCCGTAAATCTCGTCACTATTTTCTAAAATATAAGCATTGACATTGAGATTTTGTGCTTTGCCCCATGAAATTATGTCAGTGAGATAATATTCACCCTGAGCATTATTTGTTTTAAGTTGCGAAAATGCACCTTTAATTTTACCCCAGTTAAGGCAATATATTCCTGCATTAACCTCTTTTACTGCTTTTTGTTCAGGTGTTGCGTCTTTTTCTTCAACAATACATTTTAAGGTATTGTCGTTTTCCCTTATTATTCTTCCGTAATTTGTCGGATTATCAAAAATCGTACTCATAACAGTCAAATCAGAATTATTTGAGTTATGAAATTCAACAAATTTATTTAAAGTTTCTTCTTTAATAAGCGGAGTATCTCCGCAAAGAATCAGTACAAGCCCGTCATAATTTTCAAGATTAGGGCAAACCATGGAAACTGCATGCCCGGTGCCGAGTTGAGGACTTTGTAAAACAGTTTTTGCATTGTTGTAATTGCTATTCACAAATTTTTCAACCTCGTCAGCATGATGTCCGACAATTACAAATTGTTCATCTGTAAGATTTTTTACATTATCTATGACATAGCCAAGCAAAGTTTTGCCAAGGATTTCATGCAAGACTTTCGGAGTGGTTTCCGATTTCATTCTTGTGCCTTTGCCTGCCGCTAAAATTACCGCTTTAATATCCATACTTTCCTCATTTCTTTTATGAAACTATTATAGCAAAAAAAACTGCCCTGAAATATAGGACAGATTTTTTGTTTAGGCAATTATATATTATTTATTACAAAATTTTGGCAAAACGGATATCCCTAACGGGGAATCACCCACCCAAATTTCTAAATTTCACTTTCTGTTCAATTTGAAATTTCTCCCTCCCTCACGAGGGAGGGTTGGGGTGGGTGCTGATTTTAACTTATTTTTGTGGTAACTCCTATATAGTTACCTTTGTTTATTTACATTCTTTTATGATGTCTTGGGTTAATTTATCAATTTTTTTCTCGGCTTTTTCTATAATATCTTCGACATCTGCGCCTATTATATCAAGTTCCTCGGCTTTAATATATTCAATATCTTTTATGCCGTGAAATTTTTGTGCGAGTTCTTTTATATAACCGAATCCGTATTCATCTGATATAATTTTACCGCCTGCGGTTGTTATATAGACGAGTTTTTTAGCATTGCAAAGTCCGACGGGCTGACCTTTTTCATTATACATAAATGTCAATCCCACAACATTTATTGCTTCGATATATGTTTTCAGCGTTGCAGGGAAAGATAAATCCCAATATGGAGCAGAAATTACTATCATGTCTGCATTTGAGTATTCCTTTGCGTAATGAAATATCGGCTCATCAAAATTTTGTTCTTCGGACAATCTTGTTCGGTGTTCTAAAGATTCTCTGTTTAGCGGCGGAATACATTCATTTGTCAGATAAATCTCTTTTACATTTGCGTTTAATTCTTCTATCCCTTTAAAAAAATGATGTGCAAGCCTTTTTGTTCTCGAATCAGGTCTGACAGATGAATCAATATACAAAATATTCATATAATTTTCCTTTCTTAATAACTAATTATACACATAAAATAATTTTATATTCACATAAAACATATTATCGGTAGTAATTGAGCGATTGAAACTTTCTACCTGTTCATTTTTTCTTTTTGTCTTGAAGCAAAAAGAAAAAACGAACCAAAAAAGAAAAACTCGCTTATTACAATACCGCCTATGGCGGTATAAGACTGCTAACGCAGTAATATGTGTTTTTGCCTGTCGGCAAAAATCTCTTAGCGCGCCTAAGGACAACGGCGCGCGCTTTCAAGATGTCCGACCTTTACGCAGTGAGCAATCATTGTTTGCGACACGACAACAAGGCTACAAATGATTAGCGAACGGAGTACCGGTCGGTGGGTTTCTTTCTGACCGCTTTCTTTGACCGCCCAAAGAAAGCGGTCATGGTAGTTTTGATAAAACAAAAACTACCGATAATATGTTTTATGTAATTATTGCTTAATAAAACAATAATTTTTTTAACTTGTATTTAATTTCATTTAAAATAAATTATAAAATATCCAACGGATCAACATCTATGGTCATGCGGATATCTTTCGGGGCATTTATTTTATTTAAAAAACTTGAAACAAATTGATGCCCTTTATCCTCTAATTTGTTTTTAATAATAATTTGAAACCGCCACTGGCTATTAATTCTTTCTATAACGCATGGCGTAGGTCCGAGTATATCAAGCCTTTCTGTATATCCGAATTTACCTGTCATTGTGCGAAGTCTCAATGCGATTTCCTGCGCAGATTTTTCTGCTCTGAATTTATTTTCGCTCGACATTATAATTCTTATAATCTGGCTAAACGGCGGATAATCAAAGTCTTCTCTTGATACAATTTCTTTTTTATAAAAATCTGCGTAATTTTGCGATTTCGCGCTCTCTAAAGCGTAAAATTCAGGATTATAAGTCTGGAAAAATACTCTTCCTTTAAATTCTCCTCTGCCTGCGCGTCCTGCTACCTGTGTTAAAAGTTGGAATCCACGTTCGGATGCTCTGTAATCGGGCAGGTTAAAACTTGCATCGGCACTGATTACACCGACAAGCGTAACATTCGGGTTATCAAGTCCTTTTGCTATCATCTGTGTTCCGACCAAGATATCAATTTCACCCTTTTGGAATTTGTCTAAAAGCCTTATGTGTTCTCCCTTGCGAACCAAAACATCACTGTCGATTCTTGCAACATTGTACCCTTGGAAAATTTCACTGATGTATTCTTCAATTTTTTGTGTTCCCGTGCCGGAATTTTTTAACCCTTCAAATCCGCAATTAGGACATTTATCCGGAAAATATTGTGCATGGCTGCAGTAATGGCATTTTAGCATATTGTCTTTTGAATGCCAAATCATAGGGATAGCGCAATTCGGGCATTCAATAACATGTCCGCAGCCCTGACACTGTGTATAGGTAGAATACCCGCGACGATTAATTAGCAAAATGACTTGTTGTTTCTTCTCCAAAGTTTCTTTAATTGCATGAATTAATGGCTGGGAAATCAAATGTCTGTACGCTGCCTGACCGTATTCCTGCATATTAATTACTGTAACAGGGGCAATTTTTGCATCATTGTAGCGTTTTAGCATCTGATACAAATGATTAGAGTTAACAGCATAATAATAGCTTGAAATATCAGGAGTCGCAGAACCTAAAATCAGCGGGCAATTATTAAATTGTGCCAGTTTTTTTGCAACAAGTCTTGCATCATATCTTGGGGCAGGAGAAGTTTGTTTGTATGCTCCCTCATGTTCTTCGTCAATAATAATTAAACCAATATTTTGAAGCGGTGCAAAAACGGCACTTCTCGCACCTGCAAGAATTTTTATTTCATTTTTATAAAGTTTTTGCCAAACGTCGTACCGTTCACCTTCCGATATACTTGAATGCCATATAGCAACATCTTTTGTTCCGAATTTGCGTGCAAGTCGTTTGGTAAGCTGCGAAGCCAGTGCAATTTCAGGAGCTAAAAACAAAACATTTTTGCCGGATTTAATTGTATCGTCAATAATTTTGAAATAAACCTCAGTCTTTCCGCTTGCAGTTACACCGTGAATAAGAATTGTCGGATTTGTTTCCTCTTTTATCTGTTTTGTAATTTCTTGATAAACCTCGTTTTGGAGCTTGGACAGTTCATTTAACGGTTCGGTTTTATCAATATTTAGGATATCCAAAGGGTTGCGGTAGATTTCTTCTTCGCAAATTTGTACGCACCCGAGAGCCTCAAGTTTTTTAAGGGTTGCTCTTGTTGTTTTAGCCAGTTTTTCAAATGATACAAGTGGCATTTTGCCTTTATTTTTTAAAATTTCAAGCACCTGTAATTGCCTTTTTGTTGCCCCAAAATCCCTGACATATTCTATCGACAGTTCGGTTTTAAGAGATTTTTCAATGAGTTTTAGGGGGATTGCTGTATTCAAAACGGTGATTAAATCTGTGCAATAGTAATTTGCGACCCACTCTAATAGTTTTAAATATTCGGCAGAAAACAGGGGTGTTTCTTCAAGAATTTTTGTAATTGGTTTTGCTTTAATTTCGGGTGGCAGATAGTCACTAAAACCGACGCAGAAAGCGTTTATCATTCCCTGTCTGCCAAAAGGAACCAAAAGTGCCTGACCGATTTTGATTTTGTTTTGAAAATGCGCAGGGATTTCATAACTGAAGGTGCGAACCCCCATAGCCTTGATATTTACAAGGCAAACGGCATACTTATGCGTTTCGGCACCTGAATTATTATCTGCACCGTTTTCGTTTACTCCCTCACGCTTTTTTAAGGTCAGTTTCTGCTGAAATAATTTGTTTTGAATAACATCTGCCATGACAATATTATAGCAAAAATTATTTTTTACTTGTTTTATAGTTTTAGAAAAATAGGAGGCTTCATGAAAGTGTCATTTACCGGAAATCATTTATTCACATTCAGAAACAAAAATATAAGAGATCTTGCTTATAATACCCATAGTGATAATAATAGTTATACATGCCGTGTAGGCAATAAGCAGTTGTTGGTACTGGACGGGAAAGAATTGGAAGATTTTAACCGTGTTCAAACCGGAAATCTTTATATCAAAGAAAAAGATTTTAGAAATGAATTATTAAAAGCTTATATAAATAGTTCAATAAAAGTTGATTTAAGTAATGCTCAAACTTATTAATAAAACAAAAACAACAGATTGTTTAATACAATCTGCTGTTTTGTTTTTATACTAATTTATTCAGCATCAGCCATAAGTTCCTGTTTTGCTTCTTCAATGGCTTCTGTTAAAAGGTCTAACTGCTCTGCAGTGAAAGTTACACCTTTTTTGGTCGGAATCCATGTTGCCCCGCCGTCGGTTGTGAAAAATATTCTCATATTAAGATAGTTTGTTCCTTTGTATTCGCTCAAAGAAATCTGCAATTGTTCTGTTTCAGAACGTTCAATAGTCGCCAAAATTTTTCCGTCTGCCATTATTTTTCTCCTTCTTATAAATGTATGAAATTATTATAACATAACCTTCTCTCATTTTTCTAAATTCGTTTAATACTTAACCCTTAATCATTTTTTCCAAAAGGCTGTCGTTTTTCTGTTGGAACGTGAAATTCGCATCCGGAGTTTCCTGTGGAGCGGATTGTGCAATTTGTGGCTGATTCGGCATTCCTTTGGGAGCTACTTCGTATGTTTTAATCGAACGTTTTCCGGTTAATCTCTGCATAAAGTTATAATATTTTTTCGTAAATCCTGTTGAATTATTTTGTTTTGTTTCAATGTCAATGAGTTCATCTCTTGTGTGTGCTTTTACAGGGATTCCGACTGAACTTCTTGTTAAAATTTCACCCAATGTTGTATCTGCTAATGTTACCCAGCTCATGCCAAGGAGTGATGCGTTGTATGAATTTCTGAAGGTTGAATTGAACAAGTCAATTAATAACGTTTGGTAGAATAGTCTTGATCCTTCCTGTACAAATCTTTCTTTGAATTTTGTACTTGCACCGTCTTTATCATTTCCGTTTGATTTTAGCATTACCATGTTGTAGTTATCTGTCATTAAGAACCAGATTGTAGCAACTGATGCAGCAGTTTTGGCAAGGTTTGACAATTCCGCATTTGAAACATTTGACATCGAATCTCTGTTAAATGCATTTGTCATATTAATTTTTATAAAATCTTCAAACTGTTCGGGGGTCATTTTACCTGATGCAAATTCTTCTGCTTTCTTGCTGATTTTAGCAAAACTTGTTGCTAAAGCATCAATATCTTTTGGCATAGATTTTGGTTTTGCTTTTCTGAACAGGTTGCCGATTTTTTCATCAACCATCCAGTATGGCAAAGTGACCGTGTTCCACATGAACTTGAATGGTGCAATGACAAAGTTAACAAACGGTTTAACGGAAACTTCTTTGCCAAATACCTTAAATATCTTATCTCTTGTTCCTAAATCAAGATAATCCGTACCATCTTTGATTGCGGATTTCCCTACCCGTTCATATTGATCTGCAAGTTCTTTATAGCCGTTCTTTCTCAGAACACTGATTGTTGCTTCAAATTTTTCAGGTACCACGTGATATGCGGTGCTTGTGAGATTTTTATAAAATTGAGTAAATGGTCTGTATATAACTTTGTCTTCAAAAGTTTTAACAGCATTGTCTAAAGATAATTTTTCTTTATTCACGCCAAGTTTTGCTAATTTTTCGCTGTCCATATTTTCAAAGAACTTCAATGCCGAATTTTTAATCGCAGGAATATTTTTGAAACCTTTGATTGCGTAACCTGCTGCAAGAACTGCAGCAGATGCTTTCATTAAAGTGTCAAATGATAAAAGTGGTTTTTGTTGTTCTTTTGATTTATCTTCTTTCTGCTCCGGATTACCTGTTGAAGAAATCTGACCTTTATTATCGACAGGTTTGATTTGGGCTTCCGGAGCGTGTTCTTTTTCGTTAATTTTTCTTGCTTGTTCAGGTGTCAGTCTTGTAATATGTTTTCCGTTAGATAAACGGGAGAACATTTCAGTAACAAGAACCGTTATACCCGTTGTAAGAACTATGCCGAATTTTGATTTATTAATGAATTTTTGGAATGCACCCATTGTAATCAATGTTAAATATCCGCTTGTCAAAATTCTGCTTGTTTCTTGTTTAAACCTTGTTTTACGCTCTTTTTCAGCGGCTTTTGGATCATCGTCCATCATTCTTGAAAGGTTATAAGCATCATTTGCAAGGAATATTGCAGGAGGCAAACCTGAAACAAGTCTGTTCAAGGCTCTTTCGTGTTTGGTATCATAGTTGCCTGTTTTGTAATCAAACGGTTTTGTAATAGTTTGAAAAACGCTTGATTGCATATTCTTTTCTACATTTGTTTTGATTTCTTCAAGTGCCTTGTCATCAGGTGCAAAACCATGAACTTTTTTATAACCTTCAATAGCGTCTTTTAATTTATTTTCTCTATAAGTAATCATTCCGACAAGAGAATTTACTTTTTTGTCAATTTTTGAACGCTGTCTGATATTTTTGAACATTGGACGTTTGAGAGTTTTTTGTGACCAGCTTTTTAAACCCGGTACTTTGCCAGCCATTTCAACAAGACCGTTTAAAACATCACCCGGCAAAATTTTGAACGGATACAAAATACCATCCCATGCAAGATGCGGGATGGTTTTTTTGTGGATAGTGATATTATCACCGTCCATTGAAATCATTTTGTTTGTTCTTTTGCGGTGAACAATGGTGACGTTTTGCAAGAGTTCTTCGCCCATGTCACCTAAATATTTTCTGGTAAATTCTAAAAATTCCTGCTTGCTGTACGTTTTTTCAAGTGGTTTATACAATTTAGGGATAAAAGAAAGACCTTCGAAACTTAAATCATGGTGACTATTGTTCAAAGGTCTCTTAATATCTTGATAATTATTTTGCGGATAAGAATTCTGAATGCCGACAGGGGTTCCGATTTTTGAGGATAAATATCCCGTATGCTCACGCTTGTCTGCTATTCGGAATTTTGTTACGCTACCCGCTAACATTTTTTTTCCTTCCCATCTTTTGGTATTCTCGTTCATTTTAAAACAAAATGCAAGAATTTTTTGCGTAAAGTTTACATGTATTTACATTAATAATTTATAAATATATTTATTTATAGGCAATGCCGCAACATTATATAAAAACTCATATTCGGGGAAACTTTGTGGTATATCATCCCAAAGTCTTAAAATGGTCAATCCTTCAAGTTTTTTTAAGATTCCTTGGTTATTTGTACAAAGCGGATAGCAGTATGGAATGTTGCCATTTAAATGCGGTAGTTTTATCAGATTAAATTTGTCAAATGTTTGTGAATAATTGTTAAATACTTCAATTCTTCGTTTTTTATCATGCTCAAAATCGATTTTTCTCATCTGCGCTTCGACTTCGGACGAAATGAGTTTTATCGGCTCATCATTCAGTTTAAGTTCGTTTTGTTTAAATTGTTCGTAATTATTCTGCATATCATCCGTTTTGAGCTTTAAATTATCCTGTTCAAAATTCGAATCTGGTTCTTTTTCAATTTGTAAATACGCACCGTTTTGGACAGTGAAAAATTTGCGCAGAGAATTAAAACCTGCTATACCGTAGTTCCCCGCATAAAAGGCTTGAGTATTATCTGTTATAAGATTTTTATATTTTTTCGCCAAAATTTTACAGTTATTTTCAAACAACCCAAAGTAATTGATATAGAGAATATAAGTATCTTTTGGAAATTCGCACATCGGCATAAAATCTTTATCTATATGATAAAAATTTATTTTGCAGTTTTCTTGCCTTATTGCTTGCCAAATAGTTTTACACGAATAATACGGAATAAAAATTTCTTTTATTCCGTATGTTCGTATAATTACTTTAAGGCAGTTCCTGCCAAGGTTGAATTTGTATATCATAATTTTTAATTATTTCCTCTCTACCTTTGGGAGAGGGAGCAGTTGTAGGCGAAGAATGAGCCGTACAAATGCGGGTGAGGGTTTCATTAGTTACGATTATGTGCCTCAAAAAGTGCCTGTAAAAGTTCCTGACCTTTGAGCATTGTTTTGTAATCGACATATTCTCTTGCTGAGTGCATATTACAAACAGTCGCAAGCCCTAAAAGATACGGGGAAAATCTCTCGCCCTTTGCATTGGTTTTGTTTGCGTAAATATGTGTTTCAGCTCCGGCATGGAAGGACGAAATCTCAGGTTCCACCCCGATTTTTCTTGCAACCGTTTCAAAAAGTATCGGCATATATTCATCGACATTTTTTTCAAACATAGGCATTTTGACGGTGAAAGTAATATCAGCGTGAGCAATTCCCTCATGCTCTTTATTAAATTCGTCAACAATACCCTGCATCTTAGCGATAAGTTCGTCCTCTTTTTTCTTATCGGAACTTCTTAATGAATAAGTTGCATGGGCGTCTGTGTTTATGACGTTAGTGACTGTAACATCACCCGATTCAATCCCGCCGATATTGCAAGATGTAATAACCTGACCGTTTTCACTGTAATACACGCCCTGCGGAAGTTTTGAGACTAAATCAGCAATCAGTTTTGTTGCATTTGCTCTTGTTGGGTCGCCGATATCGTTGCCTGAGTGTCCGCCTTTTGGTGCATTTACTTTCAGATCAATCATCACATAACTTGCCCCTGCAACAAGGCATTGCCCCAAAGCATCGCTGTCTAACACAAGGACATATTTTGAATTGATTTTGCTAAAATCGGTGTTTTTAATTCCGCTCATAGAGTCCTCTTCATCACGGGTGAAGTGGATTTCAAGCCCGCCATGCGCTAAATCGGTTCTTTTATTAAGGTATTTTGCAAAATAAAGCGCATTTGCAACCCCTGCTTTATCATCAGCACCAAGCGTTCTGCCTTTTGCCTTTATCAAATCACCCTCTAAATAAGGGATTACAGGCGAATCGTCCCCGATAACATCAAGGTGTGATGACAGTAAAATCGGCTCTTTTGTGTTGTCTGTTGCGGGAATTGTTATATAAATATTTTTGTAATCATCCTGTTCACAGTTCAGGTTGTTTTCTTTGCAATAGTTACAAATCCAGTCTATAACTTTTTCTTCCTTTCTTGAAGGTGACGGAATTTCCGCCAGCGAACAAAAAAGGTCAATCAGTTCATTTTCTTTTCTCAATTCTTCAATACTCATAATTGTTCTCCGTTATTAATAAGACAACGGGCGGGATTGAATGCCCGCCCGTTTTTTTCAACCTCTTATGCAGGATTTTCGTCTTTTTGTTTGTTGATTAAATCCTGTAATTTTCCTTTAATTTCTTCGCCTTTTTTCTGTAATTCACCTAAAGCATCATCTGCTTTTGACTGAATTTGTTTAGCAGTTTCGTCTGCTTTTTTTAGCATATCTTTTGCGCTGTCTGCAATTTCGTTTCTTGTTTCTTCACCTGATTTTGGGGCAAGCAATATACCTGCAATAGCACCGATAGCACCGCCTACAATGAAACCTGCTATAAATTTTCCTGCTGACATAGTTTGATTCTCCTTTACTGTTACACTTATATCATTTTAATCTGTTTTGTTTTTGTTTTAATTCGACAAACTGCTTATTTTTTCTTGCCGAACAGTCCGTAAACTGCCAAAAAACCTTTCAAAAACCCGCTCATAAGGTTGCCGGAAAACAATTTTGTTTTGGCAACGATATTAGTTAAACCGAGTTTGACACTATCTACACCATCACCAGTGTTCTTTACAATACTGTTGAATGATTTTAATGCGGTGTTGAGCTCATCAAGTGTCGGCTTTAATTCGGAATTGACAATTTCTGTTGTCTTGTTTGCGTTTTGGGCAAGTTTTGAGCAGTCATAAAATAATTTTGCCAAAAAGCCAAGCGTAATTACACCCATAATCGCAAGTGATACAAGACTGTAATTCAGAACTGCTTCGGATATTTCTATACTCATTTCAAAATCCTTTCTTAGTAGTCAAATTCGTTGTCTGAAGAATTTTCAATATCTTCCAGTTCTTTTGCTTTAAGCATTTTTTTTGATTTGATTGCGTTATTGATTTTTTTGAACTGTCTTTCAAGTTTGTATTTCATCAAATCGACAGATTCTAAAGCCTGTTTTTTGGCATCAATAATTTGCGGAGCGTGTTTTTCATAAAATTCGCACGCAGTTTCTTTCAATTCTTTTCTTGATTCCTCACCTGATTTTGGGGCAAAAAGCACACCGCCGATGATTCCGCCGATGACTCCCGCAATTATACCCATTGAGAATACAAAAGCATCATTTTTCTTGCACATAGTTGTAAACCTCGTAACTTAATATAACGCAATAATAATATCATGTTTTCAGCTCTTTTTCAAGAGTTTTTATGTTAAACCGCTCTATGCAAACTTCTTTGCCCACTTACTTAAAATATCTTTGAGTGAAAATGCAAGTTCTATTGTTGAAATAATCTTTTTGCCGTTAGTGTTAAGTGCCAGAAATAACGCAGTTGTAACAATATTTTTGAGTACATTAAACTTAAATTCCTCTTTTTTTGATTTTAATTTCTGCTCAAAACCGTTGAGAGTTAATAAAATTTTATTCAGTGCAATTCTGGCTGACGTAAAACTGCTTTCCACAACAGGAGTGAGAGCAGTTATTTGTTCATTAAGTTCGCAGACTTTTTTGTCAATTTTCAGAATAAAAGATACTATCTGAAATGTAATAATAATTTCTGCTATGAGAACTATTGTGATAAAAAATGTCAGCATTATTTCCCTTTTTGTATTATACTTAGTTTCAGTATAATACTTTTACGGCATTTGAAAATCCATTCAAAGGAGTATTTGAGGGTATGTTTAGATTTTATATTGCACTAATATTTTCAAAACTTGCATATTTGGCAATAAAAATCCTGAAAAATTCGGGCGGAACGTCTTTTGCGGGTATGTTAGCACTAAAAATATGTCCGGATTTTCTAAAATATTGTAAAAAATATTTTACTCATGAAATTACAATTACCGGCACAAACGGCAAAAGCACAACTTCCGGCATTTTAGCGCACATTCTTGAAAAAGGAAACAGAATTATTCATAATGTCAAAGGGGCAAATATGCTCACCGGTATTGCAAATGTTTTTGCGCTGAATTTGCCATGCAAAAAGTTTGATTATGCAGTTTTGGAATCTGATGAAGCATATTTGACAAAACTGTATGATTTTATGGAGGCAGATTTTTTGCTTGTCACAAATCTGTTTCGTGACCAGCTTGACAGATACGGTGAACTTGAAACAACTGCCGGATTTATAAAAGATGCCATAGATAAAGCAAATCCGCTTTTATTTTTGAATGCAGATGATCCTTTGGTTGCAAATCTCGGCAAAAATAAAGAGGCGTTTTATTACGGTTTTGAAAATGTGGAATTTTGTTCTGACAAGCATAAATTATCTTCAAGTGCTCCAAGCGAAGTTTTTAAATGTATTTGCGGGGAAGAACTCAAATATTCAAAAAGATTTTTTGCGCAACAGGGACACTATTACTGTGAAAAATGCGGATACAAGCGACCTGAATTGACTTTTAAGGGAAGTGTAATAATTTATGATGATTATTCCGAACTTACAATAAATTTTGACGGGAAAACTTATGAATTTCGTGTAAATCTGATAGGATTATACAATGCCTACAATGCCCTTGGCGCAATCTCTGTTGCCTTGTTTTTAGGAACAGAAAAAGAAATTATTAAAAATGCCCTGTTGTCTTACAAATCAATTTTTGGCAGAGCGGAAAAACGAATTATAAACGGACATAATGCACTTATACAGCTTATTAAAAACCCGGCGGGAGCAAGTGAAGTATTAAAAACTGTGGACTTAAATTCGCAGATTTTAATTGCAATAAATGACAATTATGCTGATGGGCGTGATGTTTCTTGGCTTTGGGATGCGGATTTTGAACGATTGAAAAACACTAAAAAATCGATAATTGTATCCGGTATCCGTGCAAATGATATGGCAGTAAGGCTTAAATACGCAGGAGTACCGACCGAAAAAATTATTATAAAAGAAGATTTGAAAAAAGCGGTTGAAATTGCGTCATCTTCTGATAAAATAGAAGAAAATCTGACGATTCTGCCGACATATACGGCACTGTTAAAATTAAATAAAATGAAATTTTAGTAGGTCGGCATTGCTATGCCGACAATAAATAAGAGGTAAAAAAATGCTTTTAGGTGTAAATATAGATCATGTCGCAACATTACGAAACGCAAGAGGCGGAGATGAGCCTGATGTTCTTACTGCCGCAAAAATATGCGAAGAATGTGGTGCAAGTTCAATAACAACGCACTTGCGTGAGGACAGGCGCCATATTAAAGATAATGATGTTTCTAATATAAAAAGAATAATAAAAACTAATCTTAATCTTGAAATGGCGGTGACAGACGAAATGCAGGCAATTGCGTTAAAATATAAGCCTCATTCTGTGTGTCTTGTACCTGAAAAAAGACAGGAAGTTACAACTGAGGGTGGTCTTGATGCTGCAAGTCAGATTCAAAGATTGTCAGAGTTTATTGTACCTCTAAAAAATGCGGGCATTGAAGTGAGTTTGTTTATTGACCCTGCAAGAGAGCAGGTTGAGGCTGCTGCAAAATCAGGAGCCCAGTTTGTAGAATTACATACCGGTTCATATTCTCTTGCTTATAAAACAATAAACGAGTCAAAAGAGTTTAAAAAATTAAAAGAAGCGGCAAAAATTGCACACGATTTTGGGTTGGGAGTTAATGCCGGACACGGTTTGAACTACAAAAATGTAATAAGAATGCACGATATTCCCGGATTGTATGAACTTAATATCGGACACAGTATAATTTCAAGAGCCGTATTTGTCGGGCTTGAACAGGCAGTAAATGAGATGCTTGAATTAGTTAAGTAAGGATTATAATATGAACAAAACACCTGAAGAAATAATAGAAGAAATGCAGGCGGTTGCACATCAGATGATACTGGATGATTTGGAAGAAAATCCTGATTTGGAGTTCGAGTATTTTGACTGTTCATGTTGCGGTAAAAGTAAACCTTATGCCGGCTCTATAAAATACGGAGAATATAGACTTTGTAATGATTGTGTTGTGCTTGCGGAAACAGGTTTCGCTTTAGGTAAATTCAATGATGTTCAGGTTCTTATTGATGCGATGGAAGATAACAGACTTGAAGAAATTTGCAGCTTTATAAAAAATGAACAAAATTGTAATACAGAATTAAATTAAGACAATTTTGTTGTATTTATTTTTATTTCTGTTTATTTAATCTTGAAATAAATTCATGTTTTTGTTACTCTTTTGCATATTTACAGTTAAAGAAGGGATAGGAAATGAATAAAAGAGTATTACTTTGTATTATGGACGGATGGGGAATTTCATCGGGTTCAGATAAATATGATGCTACAAAATTGGCTCACCCCGTTAATGTGCCAAAATTAGAAAAAGAAGAAAAATTTATACAGATTCACGCTGATGGCGAAAATGTCGGTTTACCCGAAGGGCAAATGGGCAACAGCGAAGTCGGACACTTAAACCTTGGTGCAGGCAGAATTGTTTATCAGGATTTATCAAAAATAAATAATGCAATAAAAGATGGTTCATTTTTTAAAAACGAAAGATTTTTGAATGCTGTTGAACATGTCAAAAAATACAATTCTGCACTGCATATTTACGGACTGGTATCAACGGGCGGAGTTCATTCATCTTTAGACCATGTTTTGGCATTGATTAAACTTGCGGCTCAAAACGGAATAGAAAAATTTTATGTACACGCTTTTCTTGATGGTCGTGATACTCCTCCGTCAAGTGCTTGTGAATACTTGCAAATTGTTGAAGATGAGCTTAAAAAATATAATCTTCCGCAGGTTGCAACTGCTATCGGGCGTTACTACATAATGGACAGAGATAATCGCTGGGAAAGAGTGGAAAAAGGCTACAATGCATTATTGTTAGGTGAAGGTAATCATTATTCAAGTGTAATAGAAGGAGTTAAGAAATCTTATGAAGAAGGAATCACAGACGAATTCGTTCTCCCTGTCATTGCAGGAGGCGATGAATCAAGAATACACGATAACGATGCAATCATATTCTTTAACTTCCGTCCGGATAGAGCAAGAGAAATCACCAAGGCAATTAACTTTGCTGATTTTACCGGATTTGACAGAAGAAAAGTCTTAAAAAATATTTTATACACGACAATGACAAGTTATGAAGCAACATTTAATTTTCCTGTTGCATTCCCGAAAGAAAAACTTGTCAATATTTTAGGTGATGTTTTGGAAGCAAACGGAATAAATCAGTTCCGTACGGCAGAAACAGAAAAATATGCGCATGTTACATTTTTCTTTAATGGCGGGATTGACCAGCCTCAGCCTCATGAAACAAGAGTTCTTGTTCCGTCACCAAAGGTTCCGACTTATGACATGCAGCCTGAGATGAGCGCACCTGAAGTTTGCGAAAACGTTTTAAAAGCGGTTAATGACCCGAAATATCAATTCATTTTGGTAAACTTTGCAAATCCTGATATGGTAGGGCATACAGGAGTTGTGGAAGCTGCAACAAAGGCTTGTAAAGTTGTTGATGAATGTGTAGGAAAAATTGCAGATGCGTGCAAGCAAAACGGTGTTGTTATGCTTTTGACAGCCGATCACGGCAACTCTGAAACCATGGTTAATGAAGAAACGGGTAAACCGCATACCGCACACACAACAAACCCTGTTCCGTTTGTTTTAATCAATGCACCGAAAGAAATTGAATTAAAACAAACAGGCAAACTTTGCGATGTAGCACCGACGGTTCTTCAGCTTCTCGGGATAGAGCAGCCAAAGGAAATGACAGGAATATCATTGATTAAATAGGATTAATATGACTAAAAATACCGTTGACAACTTAAATATAGATTTTTCATTTAAGAAGAATAATGTAGATGAATTGTTCTTTAATTTGGGTGAAAGTCCTGACGGTTTCAAAAATAAGGATTTTCGCTACACTTTGAGTATGATTTATCAGATTGTCGAGGATGAGTTTGCAGGGGTATTTTTAAGTCCGAATACACCTACAAGAAATACTAATTTCTATTTAATTAATAAAGAGGGCAAATATTCATTTTTTGTTACTCCTACAAATAATTTCGAATATTACCTCAAATCAAAGGGATCACTATTCAGATTCCGTCCTGAGGAGCTTCCTGATGGCACACGAGGCTACTTTCTTGCGTGGGATGTTGTAATGGATTATTTTGGAGGGTTTGGCAATATTGTTGATTTTGAGGCACTGACCCCGACATTTATCTATTTCAATAAACTCACTTACTTTGTTATGAAACTTATTGAAAAACTTTATTTTATCCCGACTGTTAAACGCCACGGGACAATGTTTCGTATAATTTATGAACCGATAATAAACAGTACTCAAATGGCAAGAATTATCAACCAGTTTGAAGAATGCATGCCTGATGGTTTGTTCATAATCGGCGAAAAACCAAAAGATTTTATCTATGAATTTATTTACACTTATCTGAATTATCTTGTGTATAAATTCCTCGGAATAAAGATGTTCCGTTTTAAAGATGTTCAGTCAGGAACTTATCTGCTTAAAGATTTAGAACGCAAAATCATGTTCAAAAACCGTGATTTGGCAGAAAGTTTTACAACTTGGTTTGATGAATTATATCTTGGCAAATACGATGTTATCCCGCTATTAAAAATCGAAAAACAAACCGATGAAATCTTTAGGCTTAAAGTTTATATTAAAAACAGGAAAACGGATGAGGAAGTTCTCATTGACAAACTTTACACAGACGAAGAAGTATTTGGAGCAAAAGCAAGTGATATTGCAAGAATAGTTGAAAAGCAATTAAATTACGCATTGCGTTACATGCCGGAACTTGAAGATTTGTTTGAAGATGAAGATAAATTATATCTCGATTTTAATCTAAATGAAGTTTATCAGATAATTACAAAAACGGCTTACTATCTGCAAAAAGCACAAATTGAAGTTGTTTTACCTGATGAACTCACAAATATTGTTATCCCGAGGGCATCAATCAATGCAAAGGTTAAATCAGCAAGGGCAGGTGAACTAACTGATATTTTCAACAGTAATTCTGCAGGGAAATTATCATTAGACGATATTTTGGAATTTTCTTACGAAATTTCTATCGGGGATGAAAAATTATCTCTTGAAGAATTTGAAAAACTTACAAAAGAAAACAATGGCTTGATTAAGTTTAAGAATAAATATGTTCTTGTAGATAAAGACGAATCGAAAAAAATCTTTGAACAGATTGCAAAAACCAACCTTAAATCAATGTCAAGAATGGAACTTATCCATGCATCACTGTCAAAACAATATGATCAGTACGATTTTGATTATGATGCCGCTTTTGCACGTGTTTTAGCCGATTTTACAAAACCAGTAGATATTACTTTGCCAAAAGATTTAAACGGTGAATTAAGACCATACCAGCAGGTCGGTTTAAAATGGCTCTGGACAAATATTGCAAAAGGTTTTGGTGCCTGCATGGCTGATGATATGGGGTTAGGTAAAACTATTCAGGTTATAAGTCTTTTATTAAAAATGAAAGAGGAGAAAAAACTCAAAAAACCTGTTCTTGTAATTTGTCCTACAACATTGATGGGCAACTGGATGAAAGAACTGCAGATGTTTGCTCCGAGTCTTGATGCGGTTATTTATCACGGAACAGACAGACAATTAGATGTTGCGCACGATGTAATTTTAACTACTTATGCCATCATGAGAATTGATGTTGAAGAACTTAAAAAACAGCCTTGGAGTGTCATTATTGTAGATGAAGCACAAAATATTAAAAACCCAGATACTGCGCAGACTCTTGCAATTAAGATGCTAAAATCCGATGTCAAAATTGCGATGACCGGTACTCCTGTTGAAAATCGTTTGACAGAATTATGGAGTATTTTTGATTTTATCAATAAAGGTTATCTCGGTTCGCTCAGGGAATTTCAAAAGAGTTATGCAATTCCTATCGAAAGATTTAAAGAACATTCAAGAGCCGGCAAACTCAAGATGTCTATTTCACCGTTTGTATTAAGACGTCTGAAAACCGATAAAAATGTCATTTCAGACCTGCCTGAAAAAATGGTTCTCAACGAATACTGTTATCTGTCTAAACCACAGGCTGTTCTTTATGAAAAGACATTGAACGAAATGATGGAAAAAATCAGTGGATTTACCGGTGTTAACAGACGAGGAAATATTTTTAAACTCATTACCGCGCTCAAGCAAATCTGCAATCATCCGTATCAATTCCTTAAAACGGGTGAAATGGGTGTCGAACTTTCAGGCAAAATGGCAAAATGCCTTGATTTGGTACAAAGTATTCTTGACCGAGGTGAAAAAACACTCATCTTTACGCAGTATAAAGAGATGGGAGACATTCTATGCAAGGTCATGGCACAGGAGTGTAACATTGAGCCGTTATTCTTCCATGGCAGTCTGACGGTACCCCAAAGGGAAGAAATTATTGACAAATTCCAGAATGACCCCGATACAAAGGTAATGATATTGTCACTAAAAGCGGGCGGTACTGGGTTAAACCTTACAAGTGCAACAAATGTTATTCATTACGACCTGTGGTGGAATCCTGCGGTTGAAGATCAGGCAACAGACAGAACCTACCGTATAGGGCAGGACAAAAATGTAATGGTTCACAGAATGATTACCTTAGGTACTTTTGAAGAAAAAATTGATGAGATGTTAAAATCCAAAAAAGAACTTGCCGATATGGCGGTTTACGAAGGCGAAAAGATTATAACCGAACTCACAGACGAAGAAATTTACGAAATCTTTACCCTGTCTGCATAACAATATTGGTGCGAAACCTCGTATCCTACTTGATTACGCAGACCTACTATTGTTTTGGGGCCGCATGCAATCCGTTCCTCCCCGATGGGGGGGGCAGGAGGGAAGTTTTACAACAAAAAGAAATTGTTACTGTAATCGGGTTTGAAATACTGCTTATGAACCTTAAAATTTTGGTCTATAAATGACGGATAGTCGTCTTTTTTGTCTTTGAACTTACTCAGACCTACTGCTTCTACATCTTCTTTAAAGATAAAACTTAACAATTCCATTGTACTAAACCTCCAAAAAATTTTTTGATTGTATAATGTATTTAATGAATGTTATTTAAAAGTCAAAAAAGGAGAATGAAACATGGCAGAATTAGTAACAAAAGATATGAACATCATTGAAATTGCACAAAAACACCCTGAAAGTATTGAAATTTTCCACAAATACGGTTTGGGTTGTCTTGGCTGTGCGGCTGCAAGATTTGAAAACCTTGAAGCAGGCGCAAAAGTCCACGGCTTTGATGTAGATGCTATGGTAAACGACATTAACGCCGCAATCGAAGCAAACGAAACAGAAGCGTAAATAAAAATTAGGATAAAAATCGGGAATTTTGTCATTCTGAATTTGTTTCAGAACCATAAAATTCCCGATTTTTATTTCAATAATTAATTTTTACGCAACTTCTTTGTTTAAAAAACCTGCCATTGTCGGTTTGCTTGATGGAATTAAGGGTGCCTGTTGTGCTTGTGTTTGGTTTTTAATTTTATTTTCTTCAGCTTTTCTTTTATCTGTCATTGCCTTACAAATATCAGTTAATGATATGATTAAACCAGGAACAAGAACTAATGTAGATAACGCACCAAAGAAACTGTTGCATGTCTTTGCCCTGTTGAGCAATTTATTTGGTTTTTTGAATAATTTATACAATTCATCAAGTTTTTCAGATTTATTAATTCCTGCAAAATGTAACGCATCTTTTATTTCTGCAGATGTAGCCTTTTCATAAGTCTTTCCGGAATCTTTCAAAATATTATTTACTGCTTCTTTAATATTCTTATCATTAGCAAATGCTTTTTTAATATCACCGCCTGATTTTTCGATAAATTCCATAAATCCGTCAATTTTACCTTTATATTGGTGAATATTTGTGTATTTGGAATCAAGTTGTTTGCTTGAAAGTATCGAATGTCTTGTATCTGCAGGATTGAGATAATCCCATGTTTTTTGCAGCATATTGCGGCCTTCAAGATTTCTGCTGTTCAAAGCAAGTCCGGTTAATTTTGTGAACCCGTCCGAGAATAATCGCGCAAGAGCCTTCGCTCCAAATAATAAAGCGGTAAATGCTGTCATATCACGTACAAGGATTTCGCCGTAATCATATTTATCCTGAGCATGAACAAGTCTTGGAGGAATGCACGCACCGTATAATAATACTGCCATTGCATTTCCCTGAATAATAGGCCCGTTTAATTCAAAAATATCAGAAATTTTCTTCATCTTTGAACTGCCTACAACAGTATTACCGGCTTTTTCAAGAGCTGAAGAAAGACCTCCGAACGAGACCTGTCTATTTTCGACGGCATCTTGTGTTTTTTCAGTTGTACCATTTTGCAAAGCAGGTTCGTCATCATTCATTAAAGCCGGATTTTTACCGCCTGTACCCATATTATATAACTTAGGAATCTGAGTATAGAACATTGCAACTGTTGCAAATAAACCGAGGTTAGTTAAAATTCTTGAGCCCATCCTTCTGCTTGTGAATTTTTTAACAACTTCTGTCAAATCAGCATCTGCAGTTTTTTTCAAAGCTTCGTGAGTATTTTTAACCGCATCGCCAAAATAATTTCTCATTGCAGTTGTAAGTTCACCGATACTCCCGCTTTTAACCTTTCCGTCAGATGATAAAAGGTTAATTGTCATATCCCCGCTGGCACCACCGACATGACTTTTTCTCAGTCTCATAAAATCATCTTCAACAGAACCGATTTGAGCTAATTTTTCGGCACGAATTTTTCTATTTTTAAAACCTTTGTACTGTTGATTAATATCTTCTATTTGAATCTGTTTATCGGCATATTGCTGTGCCAATCCGTCAAGATCTTTAATCTTTATTGAATCAGGCTGCTCATTGATACTCTGATTCAATACACTTTTAAATACCTCTTTATAAAAGATTTTTCTGTCACCATTACCGGCTTTCAGAGCATCAGTATTGTTTTTTGCATATTCGGTAAAGATATTTCTAAATCCGTCTAAGTAATCTAATTTAACACTGTTACCGGTACCATATTTCTTATTGATACCTTTTAGTAACAACCATGGAATGACAAACGCACTCGGACCAGTGATTACTTCACGTATGCCCTCTTTACGAGCATAAGCCCAGTTGAGTTCACGTTTTGGCTGACCGTTTTTGTCAAGAATTTCATTTCCGTTTTGATCATGTTTTTTCTTACCGCCTCGGAAAAGACCTTTACCTACACGAGGGGCAATAAAACCTAATCCGTCCTGAATACAGAAAGATGCGGCAAATCCGCCTGCAGCAATGAAATCCATTAACCAAACGATAGGGTTAGGAGCTTTATATGCACCGGTAAAAGCAATGCCGCTCTGCGCATTATTATATTTGCGAGGGGCTTGTATATTTTCGGTTCGTTTTTGATTATTCTTTACTGAACCTATATTCTGTCCTACTGATTTTACCTGCATAATCCCTACTATATTTCAAAACCTGCTACATAATAGATAAAAACAATAAATTTGCCTAAATTGTCTTTTTTTTGGGTAATGTTTCAAAACTTTTACATTTATACACAACTGTTTTAAAACAAGTGTACTTATTATACTTAATCCAAAAATTTTTTTCAAGTTATTTACTACATTTATAACATTTCTGTTACAAAACTTCTAAATTCTGTTATCAGAGAGGTATTTTTGTAAAGTTTTAATTGCTCTTTGCGACATTAGTTCGCCCTTTAATTTTTTATTTTTGCGTTCTTTTTGGGGCAGTTCTACATCCGGAATTATTCCCCAATTTGAATTTATTGGCTGAAAATGGTCGTTTTCTGGGTTTGTAATGTAATGAGTTAATGCTCCGAGCATGGTTTCTGATGGAAGCTCAAGCAAAGGCTCATTATTCAAAAATCTTGCCGTATTTATACCTGCCAAAAGTCCTGATGCAATAGATTCGGTGTAGCCTTCAGTTCCGGTTATCTGCCCTGCAAAAAACAAGTCTTTTCGTTCTCTTGTCTGCAAAGTAGGTTCAAGAAGTTTTGGCGAGTTTATAAAAGTATTTCTGTGCATAACACCATAGCGGACAATATTACAATCTTCAAGCCCAGGGATTGATTGCAAAAGTTCTTTTTGTGCTCCCCATTTTAAATTTGTCTGAAACCCGACAAGGTTAAAAAGTGTTTTTGCACTGTTATCCTGCCTTAATTGAACAACTGCATAATTTTTTTCACCCGTTCGTTTGTCAATGAGTCCGACGGGTTTCATCGGACCAAAGCGCAGAGTATCTTCCCCGCGGGATGCCAAAACCTCAATAGGCAGACAGCTTTCAAAAAATTTTGCACCTTTTTCAAAATCATGGCGCTCAATTCTTGGAGCATTGATTAAAATATTATAAAATTTTTCGTACTGCTCCTTATTCATCGGGCAATTAATATAAGATGCCTCGCCCTTATCGTAGCGTGATGCCCAGAATGCAATGTCAAAATTTATGCTGTCACACTCAACTATCGGTGCTATTGCATCAAAAAAATGCAGATATTCGCTTTTTGTAAATTCTTTTATACGATTAGCAAATTTATCACTTGTCAAAGGTCCTGATGCGATAATCGTCGGAGAATCGGGGATTTTTACAACTTCTTCCCTGATTAAATTTATGTTCGGATTGGATGTGATTTTTTCGGTTACGGTCTTAGAAAATTTATGGCGGTCGATTGCGAGGGCATTTCCTGCAGGAACTGCACAATCTTTTGCAATTTCTATTAATTCTCCGCCTAAGATTTCCATTTCGTGTTTCAAAAGACCGCTGCCGTTTGTGATATCGTAACTGCCTAAAGAATTTGAGCAGACAAACTCGGCACAATCCTGCGTGGTATGAGCTCCTGTTTCAACATGTGGGCGCATCTCATATAAATTAACCTTAAATCCTCGTTTTGTAAGCTGCAGGGAGCACTCGCTGCCTGCCAAACCTGCTCCTATAACATTCACTTCCATGGTAAGAAAAGTTTATGACAAAGTTACAGGCATGTAAATAAGTTTAACAAATTTACATAACCCCTCGACAAACGATTTTGTTTGATGTATGGTGGGGCTACACGCAGAAATATAAGTACAAAGGAGAATTTTATTATGCAGATTATATTGAAAAAAGATGTCCAGAACCTCGGTGAAGCAGGTGACATCATCAATGTTAAAGACGGTTATGCAAGAAACTTTTTGTTACCTCAAAATGTTGCAGAATTAGCAACTAAAGGTGCTTTGGAAAACAGAGAGAAAAATATTGCAAGAATTAAAGCTAAGCAGGAAAAATTAAATGCTGAAGCATTAGAAAAAGCTCAAAAAATTGAAGAATTCGGCAAATTGGAATTGTCTGCAAAAGCAGGGGAATCAGGCAAATTGTTCGGTACTATTACAACCAAAAAGCTTGCTGAAGAACTTCTTGCTAAAACTGGTGTTGAAGTTGACAGAAAGTCAATTTCTCTTAATGCTCCGATTAACAAAATCGGCGAATTCAAAATGCTTATCAAATTGACTTCAAAAGTTAAATGCGAATTAGCAGTTGTAGTAACCGCTTCGGAAGTTGTTAAAGAAGCACTTGAAGAAGAACCGGCAACTGAAGAAGCTGCTGAATAATTTTTATATACCCTCCCCTTGAGGGAGGGTGAAAATCTTTGATTTTCGGGTGGGGTAGATAAGTTATATTGACAGGTTTTACCCCGCCCCTAATTTTGCAACAAAAACAAAGTTTTTGGCAAAATTGTCCCCGCCCTCAAGGGGTGGGGATGTGAAAGGCAAAATTTGTATGACTGATGCATTAAAATTACAACCGCTTGGAATAGGTTCGCTTCCACACAAAAATCCCGATGAAGCGATGGTGGTTGTTGCGAAAAATTTTGCACAAATTCCGTTTTTCCCTCAACTTGCTAATATCAGCAGAAATGAAGACATGATGCTTCAGTTTTTGGAAGGTTTGCCGTCCTTTTCCCCCGATAGTTCAGAAAAATTTGTCCTGAATAGCGATAATGACGAATTTTTGATTGGTTTAGAGGAATTTTTCAGTGATTACGAAGAAATCATTTCTGATATCAATTCACCGCTTTTAGATAAATATGCTATCACTTCAAAATCATCTTCTACCTTTAAAAAATTTGAGCAATTTATAAAAGAAAATAAACCGCAATATGCAAAAGGTCAAATAGTCGGTGCGTTCACGCTTTGTACTACATTAAACGATCAAAACGGCAGAGCTTTAATTTATGATGAAACTTTGAGAGATATCGTAGTAAAACTCTTAACACTCAAGGTCTTATGGCAGATTAAAAGAATAAAAGATGCCAACCACGATACGACTCCGATAATTTTTATGGATGAACCGTCGGTCAGTCAAATTGGCTCATCAGCGTACTTAACAATATCTGAAAAAGAAGTAATCTCAATATTAAAAGAGATTTCGGATATAATAAAATCGTACGGGGCATTGAGTGCCATTCACTGTTGCGGAAAATGTGACTGGCGCATACCTATTAAAACAGGTGTTAATATCATAAATTTTGATGCCTATACCTACGGACAAAATTTTAATGCCTACCACAAAGAGATTTCAAAATTTTTGAATAACGGCGGGAAAATTGCGTGGGGATTTGTACCTACGCTTGACGGTGAGATTTTGCGTAAATTAAACTTGGAAGTCTTGGTGCAAAAATTTCATGAGAGTGTAAATTATTTGACTAAAAACGGGATAAATGAGAAACTTATAATTGATAATTCATTGATAACATCGTCCTGCGGGGCGGGAGGTCTGTGCATAAAAGATGCGGAGCTTGCAATGCGTTTAGTCAAAGAATTATCGGACAGATTAAAAAGTGAGGTTTAGATTTTGACGGTAAAACTGGCTGTTACGGGTAAAGGCGGAAGTGGAAAAACAACTATTGTAAAAGCATTTATGCATATTTTTGAAGAAATGTACCCCGATAAATCCATTCTGCTTTTTGATAATGACCTTACAAGCGAACTCGCTCATAGTTTCGGGCTTGATATAAGAAACACAATTTACGGTATTAGGAGCGGAAAACACGAATACAAAACCGGAATCCCAGATGATATGAGCAAATCAGAGTTTATCGAATGGGCACTGGAGGAAATTCTTGTCCCGATAAACGATAACGTTGATATTATTGAATCGTGGTTTGTAGGTTCAAAAGACTGTCGCTGTCCTATTACAAAGCAGATTAATGATGCGGTAGAAAAACTCATTAATCGTTATGATTTTGTAATTTTTGACTGCGAATTTGATCTCAAATACTTAAATCAGCTTGTTGATATTGAAATTGATTCAACTATTATTGTTGCCAATCCGTCAGAAGAATCTGCGCATTTGGCTCAGCGTATAAAAGAATTTAGCGCAAAACATGCGGCAGGTACACAGTTAGGGGTTGTGGTAAATAAAGTTGATAACAGTAAAATGCTTGCTCTGTCTGAACTTCTGCACAAATACGATTTGGATATTTTAGGCGCAATTCCTTACGATAGCGAACTTGAAAAAAATCCTATCTCAAGAGAATCCGTCGTGGTTCAGAATGCGGTTAAGGCGTTTTATTCAAGGCTGAATTTACCGCAGTAAAATATTTGTCATTGCGAGCGAATGTAATGAGCGTGGCAATCTAATTAGTTCAATTATGTTAAATTGCTGATTTAATGTGATTACTATGGCACATTGTGTCTCGTAATAGCATTAATATTTCTTAATATTTGAGCAAATTTTGTAAATTTTTTAAAAATTTTGTACTTAATTAATATATAAGGGAAAAATTAAGGATAATTATGGGAATTAATGTTTCAAAATTATTTGGTTCAAATGTTATAGCCGGTACCCGTGGAAATGTACCTGCACAAAAAGTTGTATCTAATCCTATACAAAATAAAGGTTTATATGCATCAATCAGTAATCTGGACAAAACATACGGTCAGTCTCCTGTAGTTGAAGATTATGCCAACGCAGGTAAATATTTTGGAGACCCGGTATTGAAACATTTAGCTTACTGCTAAGATAAAATATCTAATTTATTGGCAGTTGTAGCATTTTTAACATTCGGATGAAAAGGATTAAAAGTACTTAAACTCTTTTGGTTTATAAAATCAAAAGAGTTTTTCTGTGCAAAGTGTGAATTTTTGGTTTCAAACAATTGCACAGGTTCTACAGCAAATATATGCTGCCTTTGTACTGCATTTATCGAATTGTTCATCATAATCAATCTTTTCTTGGGTATCTGTAAATATAAAAAAAATAGAAAATTTTATATTTCAAATTTAGAATTTTTTGTTACATTTTTAACATTAAATAAAATTATTTTCATAAAATATTATTTATATGAATATTACAATTTATTAATAATTTCTCTTTTCGTGAAATTCTTTAAAATGATTTTACTTTATATAAGAGTTGAAGTTTAAAGATGAAGTTTAAGGAGATAGAGTTATGCCTGAAATTTATTTTTGTTTCCATAATATGGTTTATGGATTTAAATTATTTGCAAAAGAAGATAAGAGTATTGTACAAAGATTGCAGGATTTTGAACTGAGTTTCGAAATTAATATGGAACAGAACAGAATAAGACTGTTTGGATACTAAATAAAGGCATCAAGTTTTTAATATGTTAAGATGTTAAGTTCGTATCGGTTTATTAGTGTTAGTAAAAATAGAACTTATTGGCAATAATTAATCTCTGTAAGAACCTAACGTTCTATCGTCTTTATTAATAAAAAGGCAGGTCTTTTGAACCTGTCATAATCAATTACTAATAAATGGTTTTTATATTCTCTGTCTTAATTTTTTACATCTGTTTTCATAACATTATGTAATAGTGCTACCGTAGCACCTGCAACGGCACCTGTAGTAACGAAAAATTCTGTAGGTCTGAAATGTTTTGTAGCAAGTTTGTATGACTCAACCGCTTTATTTGCTATTTTTTCGGCTTGTAATCTTGCTTCATAGAAAAGCGATTTGAGTTCTTTCATACTTTCAGGATCTTTTTCGTTCATTGTGCGGAACGCTTTTAGGATTCTGTTTTTTCCTATTTTGTCTCCGCTTTTTAAACCGTCATAGGTGCTAACAAATACATCTTCGGCTAATGATTTGTTCTTTTTGGATTTAATTTCGTCTATGTAAGATCTTGTCCAAGGGCTAAATGTTTCTTTTGTTTTTTTAATTTCATTTTGGGCATGTATATATTCTTTTGTAGTTTTTTCATCTTCATTGAGGGGGTAACCATATTTCAACGCCCAGCCGATAGTAGCACCAACTGCCGCTCCTTTTGCCATCGGAACGAGACAAGTATTTTGTGAATAGCTATTTACTGCTTCTACTGCCATTGCGTTGTATCCTTTTCTGAGTTGAAATGAAGACAATTACACTAACTTTAGTTAATTGAAATCTGGGAGAATCTGCACTTAAATATTCCATATAGAACTACAAAATTCAAATGAAACTGAGTAATCAGAAACTCATTTTTTTGACATTTGTAATTATATAGCAAATTTATTTTTTTGTCAATACCCTTGCGAAATTTAATAATAGCATAACTGTAACAAGTGCAAGAGTAAGATAGAAATAGTATTTTATGGCATTATGGCTGGCAAATAGACATGCAAGCCCGCCTGAAATTATTGCAACCGAAGTTAAAATAACAACGGTTTTTTTCTGTGAAAATCCGGCATGTAAAAGTTTGTGATGTATGTGTTCTGCATCCGCAACAAATGGGGATGTACCTTTGAATATTCTTCTCAATGAAGAAAATGTTATATCAATAATAGGAACAGCAAGAACAATAAACGGTAACAATATTGCAACGGTTGCAACTTTCATAACCCCTGTTATAGAGATTGCCGCAAGTAAAAAACCTGAGAATAATGATCCGCTATCGCCCATAAATATTTTGGCAGGATTAAAATTAAATGTTAAAAATGCGAGCATAGAACCGGCAAGTATAAATCCAATCAATGCGCTTATAGGACTCGATGGAGATACAATAACCGCAAGTAAACCTAAAGTAATTGAATTTACGGTAATTACCGAACCGGCAAGACCGTCAACTCCATCTATGAAATTAACGGCATTTGAAATTCCGACTATCCATAATAGTGTAATCGGGTAAGACCACCATCCGAGTTCTACTCCTCCGAAAAACGGAATACTGTCAATCTGAACCCCGAGAAGATATACAACTGTTGCTATTGATAGTTGCATTACTAATTTGAATTTTGCACCCAAACCGTATACATCGTCAACGAGTCCTAATAAAAACATCAAAGATCCGCCGAGTAAAATTCCTGAAAGTAATTTCCCGTATGGATAATAACTCATTAACACAAGACACAGGAAAGTCAGCATAGTACTTCCCCAAATCGCAACTCCGCCTATTCTTGAAATAGGTTTGGTGTGGATTTTTCTTGCATTTGGCAGGTCAACGAGTCCTTCTTTTTTTGAAAAACTTATAACCATAGGCACCAAAAATACCCCTATAATATAGGCTATTA
This sequence comes from uncultured bacterium, assembly GCA_902777855.1. GTDB lineage: Bacteria > Cyanobacteriota > Vampirovibrionia > Gastranaerophilales > Gastranaerophilaceae > Zag111. The sequence continues at coordinate 29,891 of CACYVN010000007.1, forward strand.
TTGTTCCGATTATATGAGCATGTGTTAATTTAATGATAATGGTCAGTTACTCCTTATTGGTATAACGGATGTTTTGCGCATAATTTCATACTTCTTGCGTGCAAATTATCCAGTGCAGTATCATTATCAGACGAATATATTGCAGATGCAATAATTTTTGCAACCTCGGTCATATCGTCTTCCATAAATCCTCTTGTTGTAACGGCAGGAGTGCCAAGTCTGATGCCTGATGTTACAAACGGACTTTGCGGGTCATTCGGTACGGTGTTTTTATTTGCCGTAATACCGACCCTTTCAAGTACATTTGCCATATCTTTACCTGTTTTACCGGTTTTTCTTAAATCAAGTGTCATCAGGTGGTTTTCTGTCATTCCGCCGACAATATCAAGTCCTTCATCCATCAACCCTTGCGCAAGCGCCTTTGCATTTTTAACAATTTGAGTCGCATATTCTTTAAATTCGGGCTTTGAAGCCTCTAAAAGTGCAACCGCCTTACCTGCAATAATATGTTCTAACGGTCCGCCCTGCATTCCCGGGAATACGGCTTTATCTATTGCCGCCGCATACTGTTCATCACACATAATAATTCCGCCACGGGGACCTCTTAATGATTTGTGAGTTGTGGTTGTGACAAACTGTGCATACCCGGAAGGTGACGGGTGAAGTCCTGCTGCTACAAGCCCTGCGATATGAGCGATATCGGCAAGTAAAAGCGCGCCGACTTCATCAGCGATTTCTCTGAACTTTTTAAAATCTATAATTTTTGAATAGTTACTTGCACCGCAAATAATCAATTTGGGTTTATGTTCAAGAGCCATCTTGCGGACTTCTTCATAGTCAATTTCGCCATATTCATTGATTCCGTAAGATTTAACATCAAAATACAAACCTGAGAAATTGACAGGCGAACCGTGAGAAAGGTGTCCGCCGTTAGACAAGTCCATAGATAAAACTCTGTCGCCGGGTTTCATTGTTGCCATAAATACCGCCATATTTGCCTGTGCACCAGAATGTGGCTGAACATTGGCATGATCCATTTTAAAAAGTTCGCATGCCCTTTTTTGTGCAAGTTCTTCTACAACGTCAATATGTTCGCAGCCGTTGTAATAACGTTTATGTGGTTTACCTTCTGCGTATTTGTTTGTCAAAACACTTCCGCATGCTTCCATAACCGCCAAAGACGTACAATTTTCACTTGCTATGAGTTCAATTGTGTTTTGCTGTCTGTCTAATTCTGCCTCAATTGCCTGTGCAATCTGAGGGTCTGTCTGTTTTATATGCTCCAAATTCATAATTTTACACTCTCCCTTTTTTAATTAATTATAAAGTGATAAAGAAAAATTGGCAAATAATAAATAAGGTGCAAAAAATTGCACCTTATAAACTCAAAGATTTATTATAATTGCCTTCAAATACAGGCAAAATGTATTTTTATATTTAGTTTAAAATATTTCTTTTGATTTTGCAATACTTCTTATTGCATCTTTCAAACCTTGTACGGTAATAGGGAAAAAACCTCTTTGTTTTTCTGCTAATTTTTCTTTATTATCCGTTAAACAAGCATAATATGCGCATTTTTCATCTCTTGGCAGCATAATTTCAACGTTTCTTTCTGCGGGTACTTTGTAGAATCCATGTATTATTCGCTCAGGAGTTTTATATGTACTTAACTGAAATGTATCTTTTTCCATTGGTTTTAATTTATCACCTTTGGGCAATTTTTTTATAAAATCAATCAAATTTGCAGGTAAATCTTTTACATCCGCAGATTTAAAGCTTTCCATGACTTCGCGAGTTGAATGATCCATAATGTTCACTTTAATCATATATTATTCTCCTTTCAATATTTGCTCCTATCATATTATAAGACCCGTAAAAATAAAATTTGTCAGTAAGAAAATAAAAATACGAAAATCATACGTTAATCCTCCTTTTACTGGGAGAGGGGATATATTAATAAACTTATTTTTAACTCTATCCGACAATATACAAATGATAGAAATAAGCAAAAACAAGACCGTAAGCTGCTCCGACCCAAACTTCCAGCGGGGTGTGACCTAATAGTTCTTTTAATTTCCCTCCGACAGCTTCTAAATCATGATTATAAATTTCTTCCATGACTTTATTTAAGCATGCTGCCGTTTTACCTGCTGCGCGTCTTAAGCCGGCAGCATCATACATAATTATCAGTGAGAATCCCAAAGACATTGCAAAAACAATTGAATTAAACCCCTCGAGTAATCCGACTATGGTTGAAAGTGCGATAACTGCCGCTGAATGAGTACTTGGCATACCGCCTGTTGTGGTAAATATTTTAAAATTAATTTTCTTTGTCTGAATAGTAAATAAGATAAATTTAATTATCTGTCCGGTAAATGCTGCTAACATCCCGCAGCTTAGTGCCTCTAAACCGTTATTTGCAACTGCTTGCCTGAAAGCTTCTATCATTAAATCCCTGTCCTTTCGAAAATTTGTTCAATAATTTCATTGAATATTTTCGAGTTAAAATTCTGTTTTCCCATTATATCACGACAATCCGATAACTTGCAAGAAAGTTTACATTTTGCCTGTTCAAGTCCGTAGAGCGAAACATAGGTTAGTTTATTTTCTTCTTTATCTTTGCCCATTGTTTTGCCCATTTGTTCAAAAGTTGAGGTTTCATCTAAAATATCATCCGCTATTTGAAAGGCAAGCCCGAAGTCCTTTGCAAATTGGGTTACAGCATTGAGTTTGTCATCATCTGCATCAGCTATTATTGCACCTGTTCGCATTGCAAGCTGAAATAAATCGGAGGTTTTATGGATGTGCAAATATTCAAGAGTTTTTTCTTTATTTATAATATTCGGGTTATTTTCACTTTCAATATCCACAACCTGACCTGCGATGACTCCTCTTGCGCCGGCATAATTAAAATATTCATTTAAAACACGCATTTTTGTTACCGGTGAGAGATTATCCGAATACTTTGAAATGATTTGCGGAGCAAATGTCAAAAGTGCATCGCCTGCCAAAACTGCTATGGCTTCACCAAAAACCTTATGGTTTGTGAGTTTCCCTCTGCGGTAATCATCGTTATCCATACATGGTAAATCATCGTGAATCAGAGTCTGGGCATGAAGCATTTCTATTGCACAGGCTGTCGGAATAGCATCTTCTATTTCGCCTCCAAGCATTTTGCAGGTTTCAAGACACATCACAGGGCGCAGTCTTTTCCCAGGCAGAGTAACCGTATATTTCATTGATTTGAAAAGTGTCTGCGGTTCTTCAATTTGTATGTATTCATTTAATTTATCATCAATGAGTTTTATATAATCATTCATCTTCATGTTCGTCTAATTCCCTGTATATTTTTTGTTTTTGAGTATTCCTTGCTCCGTGGCGTTTTTTTTCACTGATTTTTACGACCGATTTATTATTGTGTAATTTGTTGTGCGTTTCTGTTTTTTTGCCGTTATATTTGATTTTTTCTTTGTAATCAAATGCCTCTTTTACAAATTCAAGATAACTTTCATATCTTGTATGGTCAATATTATCAATGTTTTTCAATACTTCACACCCTGTTTCATTAATATGCAGACAGTCTGAATATTTGCATTTGCTTTTGTATTTATAAATTTCGTCAAACAAATAATCAACATCTTTTGGCAGTATAAAATCAAATTTTAAATTACTAAACCCCGGAGTGTCTATAATTCTTGTAAATGTTGATACTTCAATGATTTCACAGTGTCTTGTTGTGTGTGTACCTCTGTTTAATTTTTCGCTGACATTTTGAGTTCTTAAATTGATATTGGGATTAAGAGCGTTGATTAAACTGGATTTCCCGACACCTGAATTTCCGCACAGTGCGGATAATTTGCCCTTCATAAGTTTTGAAAAATAATCTATCCCCTCATTTTCTTTCGCAGATGTGAATACAATTTTATATCCCAATTCGCCGTAAATTTCTTCTATTTTGTCCTGCAAATCACTTTCGTATTCCAAATCTTCTTTATTAAAGCATAAAACAACAGGGATTTTATAATATTTTGCAAGTGAAATATAACGGTTTAACTGCCCAAAATCAAGTTCAGGTTCTTTTAATGCACTTACAACAACAACCTGGTCAACATTTGCGACAGCAGGTCGTCTTATGTAGCTCTTGCGTGGGAGAATTTTTGTAATTACATCTTTATCAACCTCAACAAAATCACCTGTTACAACTGAGGTTTTTTGTTTTTTCAATACATCTCTGATTTTACATGGAACAATATTTCCGTTAAGGTTAACGAAATATGAATCTGAATATATTTTATAAATTTGTCCCTGCATAAGTTGATTTTACTAAAAAAATATATGATGTTCATGACACATGTTGCGATTTGTAAAGTTCAGGTTATATAAAATAGCAATTATTTGCGAGAATTTTACTTTATATATTTGTAGATTTAGGTAGGGTAATATAGTATGCAAATTACAGGACAAAATCAGCAACCTATAAATCCGCAGTACAATTCATCATGTAATTGTACAAGTGTACCTGTTGCACCTGTACAGACTGCGTCTGCAATGCAAAATACTCAGGGATATAATCCTCCGTATTATCCACCACAGATAACAACATCTCCTGGGGCTACCGGTGTAAATATTCAGATATTTAATCCGTCTGTCACTCCTCCGGGAGCTCAGGCTCCGACTTATAATGTAAATGCGCCGAATTATTATCCGGCAGGAGCTTATCCGTCAAATTATTATACAACTCAAATGGGGCAGTGTCCTTGTTGTAACCAAAATAATGGCGGAATACAAACCGATTCAGATTCAAATTCAAATACAAATACAAATGTAACAAACAATATTTCAGCTACCGGTGACAAAACCGAAAAAAAACGCGTAGTATTATTAAATGACAATTACATAATGAATCTTGAAAATATGTTAAACAGTCAGGATAAATCTCAGCGTATAACAGCAGCAAAAGAAGTATTTGAAAGGCTTGACGAAGACCCGTCAAGAAAAGATGACAAAGCTTTGACTGCCTTAATTAATAAGATGTTACAGGATCCCGTTCAGGAAATCAGACTTATTGCACTCAGTGCTTTAGAAGGTAGAATATGTAACGGAGATGATTTCACGGTAGCAGTCTTAAAGCAGATGCAAACAAATCCGCAAGGACAGGGGTATGATGCAGCTGATGCTTCCAGAATTTTGTTAGATATGTCTGCTCAAAGAGTTGATAAAGATGTTCCTGTTGACCCTGACAAACGTACAAGAATAAAGACAGAAGAAAAGAAAGACGACAAGAAAAAAAGTCAGATTAAATCAAATAATAAACAATAATGTAATTTTCAGGGATAAAACTTTGAAAATTACAAAACCAAAGGAAAAATAAAATGGCTATACTAAGCAGAATCAGAAGTGTGTTACCGAGTGCAACGTCTGTAATTACAAAGGGCGCAGGTCTTGCTGCGCTTGGCATTGTTGCTTATGACGCAAATTATGTCGGTAAAATTCAGTCAGATTTATATGCAAGTAAAAAAGATGCTCAATCTACCGCATATTATCTGAATAATTCAATGTATATGCCGAATATGAGTAAATTTACCGAAAAAATAAAAAATTGGTCTTTATCTTGGGAATTAGACCAGACATATAAACGTTTCTTTAATGAGGGTATTGGTTATATTAAAGGATTTACCGGTTCGTTAGTTAATGCAGTAGTTCCTTTTGCTCTGGGTATCGGCGCATTCTTTGGCGGAAAAACAGTTGCAAAGGCTTCGACTGCAGGTTTGGCAATATACGGAGCATATAAGTTTGTTCGTAATTTCTTTGGCATAGGAACTCCGAATACGTTAAAGATTGATTAATAAATATTCATTCAATAATAGAATAGGAAAGGCTGATTTAATATCAGCCTTTTTATTTTCTTAAATAAAATTCTATTTTCTGTTTTAATGTAAGTTCTTTAATCGCTTTTTTAATATCTTCTTTTATAATACCTAAATCAGCGAGTTGTTCTTTTGTATAATTCTGTTCTTTAATTAAATATTGAACTGTTTTAAAGTTACATTTATATTTTGATTTTTTATTCATTTCTTTCAGATATTTGTGAATATCATTCATAGAATAAGATAAATTTTCATTTTTCAGAGTTGAAGAAATTATGTAAGAAATTATTTCTGAATTGTCTTTTTCATAGTATTTCAGGCTGTTACCAAAAATAAAATCCAAATCAGGCTGATTTGTAATTCCAAGACATTTTAATGCTTCCTTAGGTATTTTTGTGTTTTTTTCATAAACATTCCAGACTTCTTTACATTTTTTGTTTAAAAATTCTTTGGCATTCTTAAATTCTTTAAGATGCCCGTATTTATTTTTTAAATGTTTTATTTTTTCAACCGAATTGTTATCAATTGCCTGAGCAAGTTCGGTTGTTATTGCCCTTTCAATGCTGTCATACAAATTGTCATCACTAAAAAATGCAGAGTATGGATTGTTTTTATTTAAAGGAGAACAACAAATACATGAGGCTAAAGTTTTTTTTGCGGTATATTCAGGCACTGAAAAATTAATCTCAAGATTATTGGAGTGTTTTGAGATTAAAACATTACAAATTTCTTCTACTGTTTTTCCCATAAATAACTAACCTTTAACCTTTTTTTGCATAAATATGCAAAAATACATTTTACCTACATATATATAAAGTATTTTTATCGGGAAAAATTGCCACAAAACAGAAAAAATTATTGCAAATATTTACATTCGCCGACTCCGACGGATTCCTGCACTCCAAAATCGGGGTTGTCATATTCTATACGGGAAGAAATTGTGATTTTCATTTCTTTTCTGTCGATTTCAATATGAGATGAAATGATAGAAAAATCAGTCATAGTTTGTTCATTATAAATTATTTTATCGTCATCATAGGAATAAAGTCCGTTTATAAAATCTTTTTCAAGGTAAATATTTTTGTATTCATCATCAAGACGGTATGTTCTGTGATAACTGTTTACTGCTTTTTCTTTGTCATTTTCAAATACTGTTTCTACAACTTCGCAGCGCATAACTTTCATTTTGTTAAATTCCGGCACATATTGATCCGCAAAACAAAACGGGGTTAAAAATGATAATAATGCTAAACTTAAAAATATCTTTTTCATAATCAGATTCTACCATAATTATAAAATCATTTAACAAAATTTAACACTTTATTCATCGCTAAACTTGCAAAATAGTATTTTTAGGATAATATAGATAATGTTAAAGATTTACATCAAATAGAAAAGGAATATAATTATGGCAAAATGTTGTGAAATATGCGGTAAAGCACCAAGAAAATCTGCTGACAGATCATTTTCTATGAAGCAGAATATTCATACTCAGGAACCAAATTTGCAGTCAGTTAAGGCTGTTGTAAATGGTGTGGTAAAAAGAATCAGAGTATGCACATCTTGCATCAAAGCAGGTAAAGTTACCAAAGCATAATTGAATTTTCAACTAAAAAGACGGGAATTTTAAAATTCTGAAACAAAGTCAGAATGACAAATTCCCGTTTTTTATTGTAGATTAGGCTTTAAGCCTGACATTATAAATTTGTAGTATGGACAAAACATAGCGTGCCCACAATTTATTTATCTGGCATTCAGTCCAATAATAATTTACATCTTCAACAGCACCTTGAGGGTGTCTTTTTCTTTGTTCTTTTCAAATGCTTCTTTGGCATCGTCCATTGAATAAACCCCTGAAATCAACGGTGAAAAATCAACTTTGCCCGACTCTAATAGTCTCAGTGCCGGCGGGAACTGCCCGCACCGTGAACCAAGAACAGTAATTTCATCAATTACAATCGGGGCAAGATTTAGTTCTTTGCCTGTCGCAACCGTACTTTTTAAAACAAGAGTTCCTCTCGGTTTTGTCAGAGCAATTGAGGTCTCAAATCCGTTTACACTGCCAGTTGCCTCTACTACAACATCATAGATTTTTTCGATTTTAAAATCGTTTAACAGAGCTGTTTTTACCCCTTGCGCTTTTGCAATATCAAGTTTATTTTGGTGTTTGCCGACTAAAGTTACGTTAAGATTTTGCGCATTGAGTGCAAGTGCGGTTATTAAACCGAGTTTTCCGTCACCAAGAACAATTACTTTGTCCATCGGTCTGATATGCAGTTGCTCATTGATTTCTAATGCAGCAGCAAGCGGTTCAGTAAATACAGCTTGAGTATCAGGAACATTGTCAGGCACTTCAAACAGAACTTCAACGGGCATAGTAAAATACTGTGCAAAAACACCGTCTTTGCGCCAAATCCCAAGAGTGTGCCTGTTTGGACAGTGGCGATAGTTTTTCTTTGCGCACCACTCACAATTCGGGTCTTTGCATCCGTAACTTATTTCAGGGACAACCCTCTTACCGATTAACGGATGTTTACCCTCCCCTTGCGGGAGGGTCGAAATCTCTGATTTCGGGGTGGGGGCAATATTTACATCCTCAACAACCCCGACGGCTTCGTGTCCTAAAATCCCTTCATAACCCATATAACCTTTGGTTATTTCATAATCGGTATTGCAAATTCCCGCCAAAGTAACACGCACAAGTGCTTCTCCTTTTTGCGGAATCGGTTTTTCGTAATTATCAACAAGTTTCAGTTCTTTATCAAATACCAATGCTTTCATATATTTCCCTCTATTTTTCAAGTAATTTTATATTTTTATCAAGTTCGGTTAAGATTTTTTCGGTTTTGCCTTTATTAAGCAAAATATTTTGTACTGCGTTATTCACAAGATTATTTATTTCTTTTTGATTTTTCTGTGTCCTGAATACGGGTTGCAAGTGGTTTAATTGCCCTGCGCTGATTACTCTTGCTTTTGCCATAAGGTCGTTTTTATCGTATTTTTTGTAAAAATCGTTGTTCAGGGTTTGTTTATTTACCGCAAGAACATTTGTGAGTTTAGCAAGTTCAAGCTGGTTTTTATCGTTTGTTAAAAAGAGCGCGAATTTTAAGGCTTCGTCTTTGTGTTTTGCCCTTAACGGAATTACAAAATTCATCAATGAAAAATCATTCTGCCCCAAATCACCTTTAATCTGAGGTGCAATATCGGTTTTTGCGTAAGTTTGGGGTGCATTTTCTTTAACCATATTCAAGAAATTCGCGCCCGCACCGAGCAGTGCGATATTTCCAGACATGTATTTTTCCAATGCTTCCTGTAAAGTCATTGTAACCGTTTCTTTCGGGATTAAGTCTTTTGAATATAAGTTTTTGAATAAAGCGAATACTTTTTTACAACTAAAAGAACTTAACCCTCTCCCGCCAATGTAAAGTTCACTTTGCTCACTAACATTGGCTCCCTCTCCAGTGGAGAGGGTACAGTCGTATTTATTTAAAATTTTGAGCATTGTGTCGTTTTCAGTTATGTTTGGCAAAGTAATATATGCACCTTTTTTGCGAATATCAGGTGCTATATTTGCCATCTGCTCATAGGTTTTCGGAACAAACGAAAGCAAATCTTTGTTATAAATAGTTATCGCACTTGTTGCATACCACGGAATTGAAAACATTTTGCCGTCTGTTTCAAGTGATTTTAAAATTTCTTCATTAAACTGGCTTAATTCACTTTTTGAAATTTCCTGCAATGCACCTTTGTGGGCCAAAGTTGCACTAAAATCAGGATTAAGATTAACTAAATCAGGCGGATTATCACTCAAAACGGATGCAAGTGTACGTTTTTCTCCTTCGCTAAAGGGTACATCAACCCATTTGATTTTTATATCAGGATTTTCTTTTTCAAAATCGTCTATAACACCGTTTATGTATGGCGCAAAATCACTCATCTGTAAAGTCCAGAAAATAACTTTATTATCCGCAGTCGGTTTTTTAAAAATAAAAAATAATGATATTATCAAAACAAATATGGTCAAACATATAATTGAAACGAATTTATTCACTTACTCACTCTTCTCACTTTATTCACTTCATGTTAATATTATACTATGAACAATCTATTTACGGAACTGGAAGAACAAACAAGGCAGACACCGCTTGCAGAGGTGCTCCGCCCGAAAACTATTGAAGACTTTTTAGGTCAGAGTAATGTAATTTCACCAAAAAGTCCGTTGCTAAATCTGTTAAAAACAAACAGACTTTTTTCACTCATTTTCTGGGGGACTCCGGGGTGCGGGAAAACTACTCTTGCAAGACTTATTGCCACAAAAACAAATGCAAATTTTATTGAAATTTCAGCCGTAACTTCGGGAGTGAAAGATATTAAAGATGCCGTAGAAAAAGCTAAAGAGGGGTTAAGAGCAGGACAGAAAACAATTCTTTTTATCGACGAAATTCACCGCTATTCAAAAACTCAGCAGGATGCACTTTTACCGCATCTTGAAAACGGAACACTGTTTTTAATCGGCTCGACGACTGAAAACCCGTCTTTTCAGGTTGTTCCGGCGCTTTTATCAAGAGTTCAGGTTATAAGGCTCAATTCTATTGATGATGAAAGTATGGCAAGTATTATCAAAAAAGGGTTTGGTTATCTTGCAAAAACTTATTCTCAAATGGACTGCGAGAGCGGAGTTTTGGATTTTATTATAAACCTTGCAAGAGGAGATGCAAGATATGCCTTGAATATTGTTGAGAATGCATATTTCGCGAGTGATTTAAAAGACGGCAGGAGATTTTTGTCAGTTAAAACTATAGAAGAAATTTGCCAGCAAAGAAATACAAGATATTCCCAGCAGGAGCATTATGACTGCGCTTCTGCATTTCAAAAAAGTTTAAGAGGGTCTGATCCTGATGCGGCTATATATTATCTTGCCAAAATGATAACCGCAGGAGAAGACCCGCGTTTTATTGCACGTCGTTTGATTACATGCAGTGCGGAAGATGTCGGCAATGCTGATCCAAATGCTCTTAATGTTGCTATCAATGCTTATAAAGCGGTAGAACTTTTGGGTTTACCGGAAGGTCGGATTCCGCTTGCACAGGCGGTAATTTATGTAGCCCGTGCGCCAAAATCAAACGAAACAATTATGGCGATTGACAATGCTTTAGGCGATATTGCAAATGGCAAAGATTATCCTCCGCCGATGCATTTGAGAGATGCACACTACAAAGATGCATCAAAATACGGATTTGGACAGGGGTATGTATATACACACAGCGCACCTGATGTTGAACAACAATTTTTACCCGATGAATTGCTCGGCAGGAAATATACAAATTAATCTAAAATCAGTACAACAATTTCACCCGGTTGTAAATTTATTTGGATTTTGCCGTGTTTAATGCTTGGTACTTGTGAAACTTTTATAGGTAAAAAGGTATCTTTTTTATACTTAGGAATAATGACTGTAGTTTTTTCGTTTCCGTTAAAATTAAGATTTCCTATAACAAGTACACGCTTATCAGAATTTCCTACAGTATAAGCAAATACTTTTGAATTTTTTGTTTTAAGCGGAGTAAAATTGCCCTCATTCAAAGTTGGTAAAAGACTTTTTTTTACGTCATTACCGAGAATGAAATCATTTTTTAAATATGTATTATTCCCGCCGGGTTTGCGCGAAAGGTTGAAAATATCAATTTTACCTTTGTGGGTAAAGTAAATATCGTCATCGGTATTTGTATTTAGTGCCGATTTATTCCCCATAAGATATTTGTATTCATCACCTGTCTGAAAACCATCAACAAAATAAGAATTAATTGGCAAAGTAGCATTCAGCCATATAATCATATCACTTAAAACCGGACCTTTTAAAAGTATCGGACTAACTTCGTCGTGTGTCGTAAAACTCCCGATTACGGCACGTTTAGGTGCGAATTTATTCAGCTCACTCAAAGTAAAAGAAATCTGAGAATAAAATTCATCTGCTTTTTTCCAGTCTTTTATGTTGAAAAATGAGCCATAATATCCGTCAAAGCCTGCTTCTAAGAGTTTATCGTATGGTGTAAAAACCGCATAAGAAGAAATCGGGTCATGCCAACTCTCCGATACTTCGGCAAGCCACATAAACTCAGGATCTTTACTTCTTGAATACGCAATTAGTTCTTTCCAAAAAGCTGCAGTTTTACAGTGTGCAACATCTGCTCTTATTCCGTCAACTCCAAGGCTCATCATATATTTTACAAAATCTTTATAAAGACTATAGACATTTGTGTCAATTTTATCTTCTGTTCCTGTTGCCAAAAGTCTTACATCTGTCCAGTCAGAAGGCAAAATCGGCTCACCCGACGGGGTTGTAACAAACAAATCCGGTCGTTGTAAAAACAAATCGTAACTACCGCAGGCAGGTATATCAACGATAATACGGATTCCTCTTTTATGGGCTTCATTGATAAATGATTTTGCCTGTTCTTCAAAGGTTAATTTTGAATTTTTATCATACAAATCTTTGTTTAAAGATTTAAAATCAGCTGCAGCATAAAGACTTCCCGCTGTTCCGAGAGCTTTTAATTTCCCTGCAGGAGTTATTGGCAGAATATGCAAAGTATTTATTCCGAGATTTTTTATTTCGTCAAGTCTTTCAACACCGTTTACAAATGTTCCCCGAACTTCACCCAAATCTTCGTTTATAAAGCCATCGCCGTCTAAATCCTGAGAATTGAATGAACGCATATTTATTTCCATAATAATTGTTTCATTATTAAGAAATTTTGAGCGCAAGTCATTCTTCCATTCGTCTTGTGCAAAAACGGCACAAGGAAGTGAAAACATTAATAATGTCAAAAGAAGTTTTTTCATTTATTAACTCCTATTTTTCAATAGGTAAAAGCAGTTCCTGATCAATGCTGATATGGTCTAAATCTTTTAAATTATTTGCTTTCATAATAGCTTCTGCTCTTTCAGGGGTATATGAGCCATAATTGCGTTTGATAATTGCTTCTACTGTATCACCGTCTTTGATAATATATTTTTTTGTTCTGACAGGTGTTTTAGCTTCAGCTTTTTCTTCTTTTGAAATTTTTTCGGATTTTTTTGTTTTTGTTTCCGTTACTTTTTCCTCTTTAACTGTAACAGGGGTATCAATTTCGTCAGTCGGAATATTTTGCTCATTAATCATTGTTGAAGCTTTTTCAACATCGTCTGCTTTTTGTTCCTGAACTCCCAAAATAGGCATCTTTTTTAATGAAGTATTATCGGAATTTGCAGCAAACATTCCTAAAAGTGAAATTGTCAAAACTGTTGTAATAACACCTAAAATAAATCCGCCAATCCAGTGCATCACAGGGGATTTTGTATTAAATTGTGCTGACTTGAATGATTGCCATAACAAATCAATTTCTTTAGATTTATTATCAACATTATTTTCTGTTTCTCTGTAATACTCACTTGGAGTGTAATCATTTGTCTGTTCCGAGTTTTGTGAATAGTTTGTCGGGGTTTCATTTGCTAAATTTTCAATAACATCCATAGACTCTCTTGAAAGAGCGGATCTTCTGATTGTTGAACTTTTCATTTAATACCTCACCAGTGTGTCTGTAACCTTTAGTCTAAATCCTAACACAGACATATTCATTATTCAAGTTTGTTACAAGTGCGTATTTACAATATTTACTCTATCTATATGACAAATAATTCATTTTTCTCATTTATAATATCAGAATGGAAGAAATTAAAGTTGAGAAAAAATATATTAATCATATAGAAAATCTTATAAAGCAGATTGCACCTGAGCTTCCAAAAGATGTAAATAAACTTCAGCAGGATTATCTGGTTAATAATATCAGACGTTCTTCCATGCTTCTTGCACGCTCAATGCAGGAGGATAAAGTTTTTCAAACTTTGGAATTCGACAGACAATGTACATTTATTCAGATAATGGCAGAATGGTCTTTTCATAAAGAAATAGACCTTTTTCGCTCAGGTATACCTCCGAAATACTGGAAAATTATTATGCAGAAAATCTGGTACACTATGTGGGAAGTTATGTATGCGTGTGTACAAAATAATGCTCCCGATAATGTTGTTTTGAGTGTTATTGAAAGATATGTCAACCGTACTTATAACGATGCGGTTGAAGATTTAAAAAATTCAAACATAATAAACGAAGAAACCGAAGAAAAAGCCAAAGTTCAGTCAAATATTGAAAAAATGGCACAAAAATATTTGGAGGAACAAAAAAAAGAAAAAATAAGACGTTATGTCAAAATGGCACTGATAATGTTAATTATCGGTATAATGGTCACGGTTATAGTATTGAATTTTAAAATTTATGGTGTAATTGCACTTTTAACAATTATGCTGTTTTACAATATATTTTCCGGAGAAAGGCGTTACTAATATGGTTGAGCAGGAAAGAATGGAAAAATTTTACCAGTTTATGCGGGTAATAATGGAACGTATAAATGCCCATTTTGAAGACCAAAAAGAGTATATTCATTGCAAAGAGGGTTGTTCTTTTTGTTGTGAAAAGGGGGAATATCCCTGTTCGGAATTAGAATTTGAATTTCTTAAAATAGGTTTTATGACTTTAGACCGTGAAACCCAGCAGAAAATCGTAGATGAAACTATAAAATTAAAAGAAGAAAAAGCAAATTTTACGGGCAAAACATTTATGCATAAATGTCCGTTTCTGATTGATCATAAGTGTAGTGTATACCCGTACAGAATGATAATTTGCAGAACCTTCGGTCTTTCATACTATGACAAAGACGAATACACAGAAAAAAATACCCTCAAAGTTCCTTTTTGCATTGAACAGGGTTTGAATTACAGTGAGGTTTATGATCAGAAAAACAAAACTTTTTCAACAGAACTTTTTAAGAAAACCGGATATAAAAAAGAACCGCTTACTTATAATTTGGGTGTTGAATTTCTTGTAAAAGAATTTGGACAAAAGATTATGAACCTTGATTTTGGGGAATTCAAACGCCTTCTTGACTGGCTGTAATGTTACTGATTGTAAACTTATAAACTAAATCAGCAAAAATATTTTTTACGAGTTTTATACCCAAAAAGGAGTATAAAACCATGTCACAAATTCAATTTACTTCAACATACCGAATACCACTTGTTGAACAAGGTGTTTCTGTTACCAAGAGAGAAAATCTTAAAAAAATGGCATCAAAATATCAAAATGTAATGTATCCGAGTGGTAATCAAGGTAATGTCAGAGTTTCTATCCGCAAAAGACTGGATGAAAAATTTGTGCAGGATTTAAAACAATTAGGTTTCAAAGTTTATCAAAAATTTGAAAAGCACAACATTCCAAAAACAAACGGCAGGATGGATGAATATATCAAAGCAGAATTAAAAAACGGCAATTACAAACAATACGGGAAACAAAAATAGGAAAGGATTATATATGAATATTGCAAGATTATTACCGCAAAAAATGTTACACAAAACCATTGAAAAGAGGAGATTAAACAGAATACAAGAATATACCTCTGTTGCTGATTCTCTTGAACCTAAGTTTGCACATAGAATTAATGAAAATATTGATTCTATTGCAAGATATGCAAGAAGAAAAGACTGCCATTTGGAATTTGTTCCGGCAGAAGATTTATATCAAAATTCAATGCAGGTCAATGTTTATAAAAAAGGGATTTCAATTTTAAAAGATGATGACGGCCTTCCTTTGATGGGATTTGATTTGAAAAGTTTATCAGGGCAATCCGTATTACCTGATGATGCAAAAGGAGCAGATTTAATCGGTCATATCAGAAAAGCGGTAAAAAGTATTATTGATAATGATAAAAATTGGGCAAATAAAATATCAGAAGTAAAATAGAAGAATTTACGGATATTGCGTAATCATAAAGAGCGACGGTTAAAATTAATCGTCGCTCTTTTATATAAAAACAATTGTTTTAGATTTTTGTTTTTTGTAGAATAGACATGCGGTAGTTTTTAAGAAGGAGAAAACTTATGAAAAAATCAATTAAAGATTTAGGTGACATTAAGGGTAAAAGAGCGTTAGTCAGAGTTGATGTTAACGTGCCGCTTGATGAAAACAAAAACGTCACTGATGATACAAGAATTCAGGCAATTGTTCCAACGGTTAATTTCTTGACTGAAAAAGGTGCAAGAGTTATTTTGATGGCTCATTTGGGCAGACCAAAGGGTGAAAGAAATATGGAATTTTCACTTGCTCCTGTTGCAAAATATATGAGCAAAGTTTTTGGTCAGGAAATCGTATTTATTCCGTCAGTTGAAGAAGCAGTTCCTTATGTTGAAAAATTGACAGACGGTCAAATTGCACTTTTGGAAAACATCAGATTTTATAAAGCTGAAGAAGCAAAAGACGATGATATGACTTTTGCTAACGAAATTGCAAAACTCGGTGATTTTTATGTAAACGATGCTTTTGGCGCTGCTCACAGAAACCACACTTCAACCGCAAAACTTGCAAAAGTCGTAAAACCGGCAGTTTCAGGCTTGTTGATGGAAAAAGAAATCAGATGCTTATCACAGGCATTGGATAATCCGACAAGACCGTTTACTGCTATTGTTGGGGGAGCAAAGGTTTCATCAAAAATCGGCGTTTTGGAAAACTTATTAGACAAAGTAGATAATATGATTATCGGTGGCGGTATGGCGTACACATTTGTTAAAGCAAATGGCGGTAAAATCGGTAACTCAATCTGCGAAGACGACCAAATCGAAACAGCAAAAGCTATCGAGGCTAAAGCTGCAGCAAAAGGTGTTAAACTTGTAATGGCAACTGATGTTCTTGTTGCTGATGATTTTTCAGGAAACGGAACAAATAAGTTCGTTAAGATTAACGAAATACCTGACGGATTTGAGGGTGTTGATGCCGGTGAAGAATCAAGAAAAGCTTTTGCGGATGTAATCAAATCTTCAAAAACTATTTTGATGAATGGACCTGTTGGCGCATTTGAAAATCCAAAATTTGCAGAAGGTACAAAAGCAGTATTGGCTGCAGTTGTTGAAGCAACCAAAAATGGTGCAACTTCTGTTATTGGCGGTGGTGACAGTGTATCTGCCGCTAAAAAATTCTTTAAGGCAGAAGATTTCACTCATGTTTCAACAGGCGGTGGCGCTTCATTAGAATTTATTGAAGGTAAAGTGCTCCCTGGCGTTGCAGCATTGGATGAAAAGTAATTTACAAAAGAAGTAACAAAAAATCCCTCTTAGTAAAAGAGGGATTTTTTGTTATTAAAATTTCGGCTTTGAGCGATAATAACCGCTTACTTTTGTGCCATCAGAACGAGTATATGAATTTACATATACAACACCGCTATTTGTCAAAGCCTCTCGCTGCAAATTGCCATTGGTTGGCATAGTTCCGTTGAATGCTCTTGTTTGTGCATCAATCTCTTTTTCGTGTTTGGCAAATTCGTCAGGTGTCATTTGCCCGACTTCTTCTCGTGTATATATGTGATTGCTGCCTGTCAGTGGGTTTGTATAACCGAATAAGCCTGAATCCTGTTTAGATTGAACTTCAGGTAATTGAATTCCTAACATATTTGCAAGTTGATTGATATCAATGTCAGACGCAAAACCAAGCGGTTTACCATTATTATCCACCCCACCGACTCCTCTTGTTGGGGTAAAAGGCAGTTGAAGCTTTTGTTCTTGAAATTCTCGCGGGTCTTCAAGTCCTGTTATTAATTTACCTTCCCTCATTCTTTGCACAACCTTTGCTGCAATTATATCTTTTTGCTGTTGTTGAGAAAGTTTATTAAAATTCGGATATTCTTTGCGGATTTCGTTATATATTTGCTGTCCCTGTTGGTTGTTCCACATATCCATGTTGGCTTCTCGATGGTCTTGACCTTGCCACGAACCTTTTTGCTCATGTAAATAACTAATTCCCTTTGTTCTTAATGAGCCATATTTTTGGTTTAATAAACTTTGCATATATGCATGACGAAAAGCATCTGCTTCATTATTCCAAGCAACATTGTTTTGACCAATATCAAATCCATATTTTTTTTGATATTTTAGAGTATCACTTAACATTTCACGAGTAAAATCATTTTTATCTTTAGTATAATCAAATTTTTTAGTCATTTTTCTTTCCTTTCCTTTCATTTTTGTTTGTTTTAGTATCAAATGTATGAATATTACAAAATATATATTTGCGAATATTTTATCTTTGCTGGGGAATTTAGGTCTTTTAATTGCATTATGTGCATTTTATATATTTGTTATTGGTGCGAATTATAATTATATTGTTGGACTGATTGCTTATTTAGCAAGTTTTTGTTTTGGTAAATATATCTACATAATTCCTATTATTGTAATATTGTTATTAATTGAAGTATTGATGCACAAAATCACACACAACAAATTCCTCTTAAATATCCAATTTAAAAATGAAAATATAAGATACACATACAATATTTTGTTTTGGTTAGGTATTATTTGTTTGATTTTATACTTAATAGATTATATTTGGTTCATAACAAGGTAAACCATAGAAAACTTTAAAGTCTAATAAGTACTTATATAAATAATTACAGTTTTGGGTTTATTTAATTTTTGCTAATTATATTTCGTTATCTATTTATATAAAAACCTCACTTTCATTGTCCAAAGTTAAAACAAAGTAAATTTTTAACAGATAAATGAGTGGTTTATACTATTATACCATTTGAGCCTGTTTTTCTCCAAGCATAAAATAGTATTTACCCCCTTAACTTTTTTCGATTTATAGTTTATTATTAATATATAGAGCAGTTAAAAGGTGAAATATGAAATCGGTCAAAGAAATTTCAACGGAAACAAAAATTCAGAACAGATTAAGAAATAATCCAATTTGTCTTGAACTCGTAAATTATTTATTCAACGATGCAGAACTTCAGGAAATGCAGGAGTATGCAAACAATGTTTCAATAAGACGCCTCGGCTACAACGACCATGGGCCTGTACATATGCGGCAGGTTGTTGGTAACGCTATTAAGATGCTCAATATTTTGCACGATTTCGGGATAAAAACATCGCTTGAGGAAGAAGAAATCGGAACTTTTGAGGACAGTATGTGTGCTGTCATTATGGCAGGTTTGATGCATGATTTGGGGATGGCAATAGGCAGACAAAATCATGAAGAACTTTCGGCACTTCTTGCAATACCAATAATTGACAGAACCTTAAATCATATGTTCCCAAATGATTTGCATAAACGTGTTGTAATAAAAGAACTTACAACAGAAGCTATAATTGGTCACATGTCATCTCACAGAATAAATTCAATTGAGGCTGGGATAATTTTGATTGCTGACGGTTGCGATATGACAAAAGGCAGAGCAAGAATACCTTTATCAATGAATACTACTCCGAAAGTCGGAGATATCCATAAATACAGTGCCAATGCAATTAAATGGATAGGCATTCACCATGGAGAAAGAAAGCCGATAAAAATTGATATAGAGATGACATCGGAAGTCGGCTTCTTCCAGATTGAAGAAGTTTTACTTTCAAAAATTGATGTCAGTCCCGCAAAGAAATTTGTAGAACTTTATGCAGGAGT
Source organism: uncultured bacterium (assembly GCA_902777855.1). Taxonomy (GTDB): domain Bacteria; phylum Cyanobacteriota; class Vampirovibrionia; order Gastranaerophilales; family Gastranaerophilaceae; genus Zag111. The sequence goes on from CACYVN010000007.1 coordinate 49,298, forward strand.
TGAGGGTGCAGAAAGGAAATGCTACCTGTAAATTTTATTTATGTTTATTAATTTCTTCGGGCTGTTTTATTTGTCAAATCGCTTATGGCTTCGTTTACTGATTCTAAAATAGAGTTTTTATTCGCCTGAAATGTACTTCTGCCCATTGGAGGGAAAAGTTTTCTTAAAAAACTAAGATTTTTATTTAATGGTTTTACGTCAATATCTATGGCACTGAATCCCGGGACATCAGCGTAAGTTGATGTTAATCTTATATTATATTTTTCCCCTAATTCCTGTAATTTTTTAAAATCTTTTTTTACAAAAATCCGGTCTTTAGTACTGACATTGTAAAAATTTAATGCCTGAAAATTTTGTGTATTATTGTAATTGATATTCATAAAAATTACCCCCTATGGACATGTTAAAGCCGGTAAAAATAAATTTTGCCATTTTTCATGTTAATATTGACTTATGTTGGAAGATAAAGAAAAAATAATAAAATGTCTTGAACAAGGCGGGGTTATAGCTTATGTGACGGATACCGTCTGGGGCTTAGGATGTCTGCCTGACAATGAAAAAGCCGTAAAAAAAATCTATGAAATAAAAAAGCGTGAACCCCAAAAACCGCTTATATTGATGTCAAACGAGATTTACAATTTGCTTGATTATGTAAAACCGATACCAAAAATCGGACAGATTATGATAAAAAAATATTTCCCGGGAGCTTTGACAATCGTTACCGATAAAAGTGAAAAAACTCCCGATTACATAACTTCAGGCATGCAAACTGTTGGGATAAGAGTCCCTGATAATAAAGTTTTTAAAGAAATTTGTGAAATTATTCCTAATCATGTTCTTGCAACAACAAGTGCAAATCTTTCTCACCAACCGTCAGCAAAGACTTATGCGCAGGCAGTAGAAAATATGTCGGGACTTGCAGATATGATTATTCCTGATTATGGTTATGAGGCAAAAGGTTTGGAATCAACAGTTGTTGGGGTTATGAATAATGAATTACGAATTTTCAGACAGGGCGAAATAGTTATAGACGAAAGCATGTAAATGTATTTTATAAAACTTTTATAGAAATTTATCCGATAAAAGGGTGATGTTTTTAAATAAAAATCTGATTAGAATAACAATACCATGAGATTATCGGTTCATAATTATACAGATAATAATGCACGTTTGGAGTATGAAAATGCTCCATCAAAACCTCGTTTTGCGCCTGCTTATGTGATAAGCGGACAAAGAGCGGATGAATTTGTTCAAAAGTATAATGAGCAATCAAAAACACTTATTAAAAATTCGATATTTATGACTGTTGCTGGATTTTTTATCGGTTGCGGAATGGGGTTATCGGGGAACGCAAAAAAAATGGAACTTGTATTAAAATCAAGTGTAGGTGCGCTAATAGGACTTGCCTCAGGTATAGCAATTTCGCATCGCGAAAAAAATAAATTAATGGACAAATATCAAGTTGAAGAATTTTAGTTCAAGGATATTTCAAAATTTCCATTGTAAAATTTTATATTAAGTCGCAATGTTTCACCGTTATAACCCTCGGGCGGAGGATTGTAACTTGTCATTGTATTAAGCGCATTGAATACGGCATCATTTAAAGTAATATTTGAAGATTGTTTTATAAAAGCTTTTGATGATAGTCTGCCGTTTGAATTTACCTTGAAAGACAGAGAACATTCACCATCTCCTATAACTCTTGTAAAATCTATTTTTCTGCCTAAAGTATTTCTCAAGCCGGATTTGTATGATGCAAGTTCCTGTTTTAACTGAGCCTGAGATTTTTGGGAAATAGTTGTAGTTTGGGACTGAGTATTATTCTGTACTTGTGTTTGAGAATGAGTTTGTATTTGAGATTGAGTTTGGGACTTTGTAACAGTCTGAGTTTTGGGTATTGTTTGAGTTGAAGTTTGTGCTACATTATTTGTTGTCTTTGTCGTGTTTGAACTTGTTTGAGGAACCGGGGCGCTTTTATTGGTTGCAGTAGTAGTATGTACTGTTTGTTTTTGTTGTGTTTGTGTATTTTGTGCAGGATACTGAGTTCTGATTTTATTCGTCAAATCCTCAAATGTCATGGCTGTCTGTGTTGAAACGGGTTTAGCCGTTTTCTGCTTTTGTGACGTTTTTTGAGTTTGTGTTGCAGCATTTTGACTCTTTTTTTTCTGAGTTGAAACAGGATTATTTATTACAGATTTCACTTCTTTTTGGGGTTGTTCCTGCGGAACAATCTGCTGCACAATTTTATCAAGAATATTATCTTGTTTTTGAGGCTGCAGATCTTCTCTTTGGGCAACTTTTATTGGAGTATTATCCCAATACGATTCAACTGAAGGAATTTCCGCTTTTTCTTCCGATTCTGTTGTAACTTGAACATTTACAGCATCTTTTTTGGGATTTGCAATAACAAAAAGTACTAAAAGAGAAAGAATTATACAAATTGTAAAAACACTCAAACCCACCGGAGAATAAGTTTTTTTTCTGAACTTTCTTCCTTCGCCATGGTATTTTGAAGTTCGGGCAAGTGGTTCTTCAATTTCGTCATCAATTTCCTGCGGTATAAATTCATCTTGCTCCCCGACATTGATGAAAATGTCATTCCCGCAATCACAATATTTGGGAGCTGTTTCGTATTCTGTTCCGCATTCACTGCATTTATACATTATTTTTCCTATCTTTTAATCTTTTCTATGTCATGATAATCATCGGGAGTTGAAAGTTTCGAGCTGCTCGAAATTTTCCATGCCCCCGAAACCTCTGTTGTAACTCTGTTTGAGCCTGTCGGGAAATTCAATATTGCACGTCCCTGATAACTTCTTATTACAGGTGCAATAAACTGAATTGCGTATGGTGTATATCCTGGAGTGGTTGAAGAAGTCTGAACATTAGAAACTTTCCCGTATTTATCGACCGTAAATTTATATTTAAAAATTATACCGTTAGGCATTGTAGGTAATTTTGAATCTTTCATAATTTGGTTATTCAGGTTAGAACGCCATTTGTTCCAAGCAATTTCTTCTTCTTGCGCTGTCATAACAACTGGTTTAGTCTCTGTTTTTGCTGTTATCGGTTTTGACGGATTTGAAGTTGTTTGCGATTCAAGCCTTACCTGTGGTTTTACTTCCTGAGGTTTTGTTTGAATAACAGTCTGAACAGGTGCCGGTTTTGCTGACGTAACAGGTGCAGATGTTACAGGAGTCGTCTGTGTCTGAGCCGGTGTATTTATAATTTTCTGATTATTATTTACGATTTTATTAAGGTCAATTTTAGGACTCTGCGAATTTGTTGTTGCCGGCTTGTTTGCTACAGGAGCAGTACTGACTTTTGTTTGTGCCGGTTTAACTGTACTATTAACCGTTTTTGTTGGTGTAGTTTTAATCTTTGTATTGTTATTTTTAATTCCGGTATTATTTATAGGTAAAGTTTTCACATTCCCTGCATTACCTGTATTTTGAGCCGTGGTCTGAGTATTTTTAAAATTGACAGGCGTAACATCTTCAATTTTTGGCTCAACAAAATTTATTCCGCCTTCATTTTGGACTTTAATGCCGCTGTTGTCGTTTAACTCAGCATCCTGAACCATTACGGCAATATTTTGTTCATCAATATTTATCCCGTCATCATGTTCTACACTAAATTGCGAATTTAAAACCATTACAGGTTTGTGCATCTTTGGTTTCATTATGCTGATGCAAATTGTAGATATGATTGCAAGTACAAGCAATATTTGTATTATTGATTTATATGTCATTATTCTTTATCTATTTTTGCAATTAATTCTTCTGATGCGAGTATTTCAAATCTTGTATGCGCAAGCATAATTGTTTCCGCTATCAAAAGTGCCGTAGGAACAAGTGCCGCAACACAGCTTATAAATAAACCTTTCATATCAGAGCCGATTTCCTGAGTAAAATATGAAATGTTCATTGAAAATTCAATCAAAATTATTGCTAAACCAACAAAAATGTATCTGCGCATTTCCATATCAAGCCTTTTTATCCCCTCAAGTCCGTATATTTCTACCCCATGAGAAAGATAATTGCTGAATCCGTCTTGTTTAATAATATCCGATGCGCCGATTTTCTTCATTGTAGTAAAAGCACTTACAAATGAGAAAAACGCAAATATGATTAAGAATGTTGCCAAAACAAGAAATATCGGGCTGAATCTTAATCCGCCGATTCTCATCCAACCGGCCGCTTCAGGAAAACACATTGCAAGAGTGTTTGAAACCCCGTAAGCCAAAAATGGAGCGGTAAAAATTCCCAAACCGGTTTCCAAAGCAGACCAAATCTGAAGATTAAACAATTTATCTTTAATTTTTTGAATTTTTACATCACTTAACGAGTTGGCAAAATTTTCTATCCAACCCTGATAAGATTTTATTACCAATTCAAAATCTTCCCTGTATTCGTATTTATCAAGTTCCTGCCTTGCGACTGCACTGCCGTGCTTAAAGTACCCGCACCCGAGTGCCAAAGTCAAAGCCGTTCCGCAGCAGAACAAAGAAATAAATATGCCGAAAAATACCATATCTTTAACCGTAATATAATAAAGCAGATTTATCAGATAAATTGCAACAAAGAAAAGTAAAGATAAACTAATCATAAGTTTTTCAACAATTACAGGTGTTGCAGTATCATTACCTGATTTTCTCTGCATATAAAGATACAAGCCCTGTTTGAGCATAGAACCGATTGAATAAACAATTAATGCATAGAATACTACAAGTTTCGCATTCATCTGAATTTGAACGGTCGTACCATCAGTACTTATGGGAACACCCATTAAATAATTTGAAATTCCAAATGCACAGATAAACGATGCTATTAACATTCCCAAATGCAACAAAACTCCTAATTTTGAATTGATTGAAATCTTACGTTTCAATGTACTAATAACAGAAGATACCTCTTTTACAATTTTTACCCTTTCGCTTTCAATTACTGATTTTTCTTGTTCAATATTGGGTAAAACTGCAGAATCTTGCGATTTTTGCACAATACTTTGTGTTTTTTCACCAACTTTTATTGTTATAAAATCATCGCTTCCGTCAATCATGATTTTGCATACTTTTTCAATTATCATTTTTTCAGGCAAAATTTCACCTTTAAACTTAAATTGCGGATAATTATACTTATTTACAAGTCGGCATTTATTCGTCTTTTCATCATATTGAATACCCAAAATAAAATCAAAATCCGTTTCAATCTGAAAATCATAATCAGGTTTTGAACTTATATAAACAACCTTTTTATCACTGAAAGTTTTTTCATTATTTTTTGAACTGACGCTAAAGCTCATTTTTACTCCTTTACCTGCCAATAGCTTTAATAAATCTTGCGTTGGATTTTTCAAGATTAACTTCATTAACAGTTATTAATTTATTTTCACCTAAAATAGGATTTAATTTTGTCTTTACATAATCAAGCTTTTCGGGGTTAGCAAACACAAACATCATTGCAACTTCCGGCAAAAATTCTTTAGTTTTTTCAATGTTTTTCGGTAATGTTTCCCAATTTATCTGTTTTGAGGCTTCGCCTTTGCTTTCCAAACCGCCAACAACAACGATTGCGGTGTTATATCCGTTTTTTTTCATTGTAAGCGAGTAATTAACAGCCTTTTTAATTGCTTCTCCGTAAGAATTTTCATCCGTACCGTTTTGAGTATATTTTTTCAGTGCATTTGATATAGCAACACCGTCTCCGGGACTTCCCTCATAAATAAGATACGCCGATTTATCAGTTTTAATTATTTTTATCGCATCTTCAGGGTCCAAAATTGAACATAATGATTTTATATATCTTATTTGTTTGGGTAATTTCTGCTGATTTGAAGCAGAAGAATCAACAATAAAAGTTATTGCCGTTTTGTGAAATTCGTCAATTTTGACATGAGAAAGCAATACAACAGCGGTCTTTATTAAAATTGCCACTCCTAAAATTACAAGCCCGACAGTTATTAATCTTTTATCCATTACGTAAAACCTCATTAATAACTGACTGTCGTGCTAAACGGTTTTGTCAGGGTAATTTCCATTTCCGTAAATGACGGAATTTCGGCATCAACTCCTCTTTCTGCAACTCCGCCAATCAGCGCAGTCCCTGCTCCGACACCTGCACCGATGGCTGCGGCTGGTCCTACATTCCTGGATAATGCACCGACAAGTAATCCGCCCAAAACCCCGACAACCGCACCTACTGCTACATTTGATGCAACTTTTGCAACTTTTCCTTCATTTGTTACAGTAAAATCAATTTTATCCGTTTCTATATTAAAAGTTTTACCATCAGGTGTAACTAACTGATTAAAGTCAATTACTACTCTGCCATTTCTTGAACCGTATGTTGCGTGGCGTGCCTTAGTCAATATACCATATACAAGGCTGCCCTGAGGTGCAATTATATAGCCGTTATAAGTTAAATCATCCGTTAAAACAGCAATTACTCTGTCTCCCTCAACAGCACTTGATGTATTTATAGCACTTTGAAGATAAATATTTATCTTTGTTCCGCTTTCAACATTTGCAACATACCCTTTATAACTATTGTTATTTTGTTTTTGTGCGGATTTGTTTGTTGTTGAAGACGCATAAGAACTGGAATATGCAGGTTCATTATCGTTAAATACATAAGTATTTTGAGTTTGAGAACCGGAAGCAGATATTGTTCTTTTTGCTATATCATCAAAAGTACCGATAATATTCATATTATATGACTGTTCACAATCAATTCCAGCTTTTTTTATAGCTTTCAAAATATATTTATTTATTTTTTTATTATTATTTGACTGATAATAATAAAAGGAGTTATTTCCGCTTTGCTGAAGAATTACAACCGCATAATCCGCATCATTTTTTGTTGATTTTGCATAATAAGGATTTTTACTGTCGATAAGTTTAAAATTCTGTGAATAAAAGCCGTTTAATACACTCGGCTGAATCGCAGCAGGGGTTGCATTTTTAAGATAATAAACTTCACTGAATGCGAATGCTCCGTTTAATGATGTTAATAACAATGCCAAAAATAATGCTATAATTTTTTTCATATTCTGTACAATCCTTTTTATTTAATCAGATTATACATTTAAAAGCTCAGAAAATAAAATAATTTTAACATTTATTAATGTAACTCTGTAAAGTTACATTAATTTTGCTTTCAATCTTTCAAATAATTCGTTTGCATATTCCATTTTCATTGCTAAATTAAGCGGAATGTAAACAATTAAACAAATCAGTGCGATTAAACTTATCTTGAAAAATTCAAACATAACTTTTGGCAGGTGAACAAGTGCATCAAATTGAACTGCACAAATCCAACATATAATACCTGCAACCAAACCTGCAACAGTCATTTTTAAAAAGTTTTTAAATAATGATTTATAATCCATTTTCATTTTTTTAGTAATGAAATATCCCAAAACGCATGCATTGAACAAGGTTACAAGTGAGGTTGAAAGCGTAATCCCGCCGATGCCAAAGTGCATTTTTGATATCAACATCCAGTTTAACAAAACCTTTAATACTATTGATGAAAATGCAACAGTGAACGGGGTAGCAGAATCGTTAAATGAATAAAATACTCTTGTTATCGAATCTCTAAAAACATATGGAATAATTGAAACAGATAAGAACCATAAGGCTTCGGTTACCATAAATGTTGCATTTTGGTCAAATTCACCACGTTCAAAAACAAGTCTTATCGCATCTGTTCCGACAACTAAAATACCTATAATAATCGGGATAGCGCCAAATAAAAGCACTCCGACTCCTTTGTTAAAATAATTTTTTATTCCTTCAAAATCTTTGTCGGCGACTAACCTTGCAAAAATCGGGAACAAAGGCACCAAAAATGCCGTAACCAAAATCCCGACCGGAAACTGAAAAACTCTGTTTGCATATCCGACTGCTGTCCACGCACCTTCTGAAATTGACGATGTAAAAAACATATCGACATAAATATGCACTTGACCGACAGTCGAACTCAAAACAGCAGGAAACAAAAGTTCGCCGATTTCTTTAAAATGCGGATTATTTACAAATTCAAAATTAGGTTTCAGTTTGTAACCGAGTTTTCTGATATTCGGGTACTGAATAATAAGTTGTAAAACCGCACCGACAGTTGTTGCCCACGCAAGTGCATAACCCTTTTGGTCATTCGGTACAGCAATTACTATACCAATAATTGCCAAAGACATAATTATCGGTGACAAATTCGGAAGCATAAATTGTTTGTAAATAATCAAAATTCCGTAATATATCCCGACAATACCGCCTATTATAAGCAGCGGTGTCATAATTTGCAGATGGACTGATGCCAAATGTACCAATTGTTCTGAGCCCCCCGAAATAATCAGCCGCATTATTTGTCTTGGGAAAATATACATCAATACAGACAACAAAACAAAAAATATAATAGTTGCCGTCATAAAAGTTGAGTATAATTTATTGACAACCTCTGAGGGCTTTTCTTTCAGGTTTGGTATAAGTTTTGAGAAAATTGCAACTGTTGCGCTGTGAAACGGGCCTCCGACACCGCCCAGCAAAATCAAAGACAGTGACGGAATCTGATATGCATAATAATATGCATCCGAAACCATTGAAGCGCCGTAGTAATTAGCGATTATGATGTCACGCACAAATCCGATTAATTTACTGATAATCGTTACCACCATAATTATCCATGCAGCTTTTAAAAGACTTGGTGTTTTACCTGCTTGAGTTGTCATCATTTCCTGCCAATTCTACATATATTTGCATTCCGCCTGTTGTGTTTGTATATGACGGATATGTAAATGTTATCGTATTCAACCCGTTTTGTAAATATTGCCTCAAATCTATGCGGTTAAATCTTTCTTTCTTGTCAAGTTTAATTGCTTCGTATATCCCGTTTATGTTTAAATCAACATAATCAAGTTTGTATCTGTTATCAACTACTAAAATTCCGTTTCCGCTTTTTGTATAAAACGTTTGGGTTCTTTGGTTATCAGGTGATTTTGATGTTAAATAAAACGGTTCTGTTGAAAGTGTAATCCCCTGATAATAGTGTTTTAAAATATCTTCAAAAGACTTGTTTAAATGAGTTGCCATATAACCTGCCCCGTATTGGCTCATTCCTACACCATGTCCGTAACCGCCACCATAAATTTTTACTTTTAAAAGATTACCCTCATCATCTCGTTCTTCTTTAATTACAAAATTTGCACTTGGCAGAGCTTTACCCTTAACGGTAAATAATCTGCGGATAACAAGTTCTTTCTCAACGGTGTAATGTATAAAACCAGTATGGATTTCAATTTGCATTACCTTACCTGAAACTCCCCGCCTGATAACTTTTAATCCTGTAATTTTGTCAATGACTTCACCTTTATTTACTGCAGGATGCACAAATCCTGCAGAACTTTGTGCTGCAATATGGTTTTGAACTTCTGTTTGTAATTCATCCGACGTCCATTCTCGTTCCCATCTGTAATACGAGGATTTATTATCGAAGGATTTTGGTTTTGAGGTATAGAACTTTTCTGCATTTTCTTCATCATTCAAAACTCCAAAATCTTCATAATCAGGGACTCCTCTTAAGTATGGTTTTGGTTGCGCCGGAAAAATTTTTGTTTTGGGATCCGAAAAAGCATTATGATAGCTTTCTGTGTATCCGCCTGCGGTTGAAGAATAAAGTGCAAGTATCAGCTCTCTGTTATAGGTCGCAACGATTCCTCTTGTTTCTTCCACTGCTCTGTCAGACAGTGGTTTTTCTGTGTTCGCACCAAAATATACCTGACTCGCAACAGAATCAACAACATCATAATTTGGGTTTGCTTTGATTCTTGGCGAAAGTACATAATTTCTTGCGGCAACTGCTTGTGCTTTCAATGCTTCAAGTCCAAAATGAACAGGCATTTCATTTGGTACAACACCTTTTAAATATTCTTCGGTTCCCAAGGAGTTTACTATATGAAAATGACCTTCTTTGGGACATATAAGTTCTATTTGTCCTCTGTATTGAGCATCTTTCCCCGCACGTTTTAAATCTTTTATTCCGATAAAACCGTAATCGGTTTTGAAGATTACAGGGCCTGAAACTTTTGCTATAACTTTATCTTCGCTGTCTTTTAAAACAAAAATTTTGCCGACCATATGAATATTAATATTATTATTTGAATCGAAAGTGCTTATATATGTTTTGTTATTATAGACTTCATATTCCCCTGTTCCGTATATAGAAACTTTATCCCACAAATAATTTGAAAAATTTTGATTTCCGATACCTACCCGAACAGTTTTTCCGTTATCATTATTTTGAGTCTTAAAAGAATTAATTATTTTATTAACCTCAGCGGTGTTATCCGAATAATCAGCAATTACAGGGCATAAACTCAGTCCCAAAATTAAAATAATAAGACTCAATCTTTTCATAGGTTTATTATATAACAAAATACTTTCACAAAACAGATAAATATCTTGCGTAAATATAATATTTAGGATAAAATCTTGTTAAAAAGGAGAGGGTAATGGATCAGGAAACTTATATGAAAATAATGGGCTATGTCCCTACTGTTATTGAAGCATCATCAAGAGGAGAACGCTCTTTTGATATTTTTTCAAGATTATTGAGAGAAAGAATAATCTTTTTGGGAACGGAAATTGATGATGATGTCGCAAATTCGGTTGTCGCACAACTTTTATTGTTAGATAGTGAAAACCCTGATAAAGACATTATGTTATATATTAATAGTCCGGGTGGTGTAATTACAGCCGGTATGGCAATTTATGACACCATGAATCTTATTAAAGCTGATGTTGCAACAATTTGTCTTGGGGAAGCTGCATCAATGGGTGCATTTTTACTATGTTCAGGGGCAAAAGGCAAAAGAATGTCTCTACCAAGCTCAAGAATTATGATTCACCAACCATTAGGCGGAGCTAAAGGGCAGGCTACAGATATCGAACTTGAAGCAAAAGAAATTATGCGTATGAAAGATATGTTAATTGATATAATTTCTAAAAACTCAGGACAAGATCCTAAAAAAGTTCGAGAAGATTGCGAACGTGATCACTATTTATCTGCATATGAAGCAAAAGATTACGGTTTAATCGATAAGGTTGTCGAAAAAGTTCCTTCAAATAATTAATCTTGAAGAAACTTTACAAAACTTAATAAAAGCCTAAAAACATGCAATTACTTAAAATTGCATGTTTTTATATATGTGTAGGTAAAAAAAAGGTTAGTTTTAAAAATTGAAAAGGTAGGTTAGTTATGGGAATTCTAATGTGCACGGCACGATTGCATGATTTGTGTCGTCAGAAAAATGACATTCAGTATAAATTACTGAAGATTTCCAAAAAACTGAGGGATTTGCAGCAGTACGCTTCCATGGTTGGAAACGGCAATATCTCGATTGGAGATTTATTGAGTTCTCCCGGTTCAATGATGGGCAGATCAATGGCATACATCGGATATGCACACAATATGGCATTGCAATATATGCAAATGAATGCGCCGATGATGCAAATGATGTATCAGCAGCAAATGGGCGGAGCAGCACAAAATCCGCAACAAATGCAGCAAATGCAAAACTACATTATGCGAACATTGTACATCCAGGGCAGAGAACAGGCTGCGCAGGAAGAGGCAAAAAATTTAAAAGTAGAAGAAGGTAAATTGGCGGCTGAGAAAGATACACTTGAGGCATTACAAGCTGAAATAACTGAAGAAATTAAAGCGGTTAAGTCTGCAAGAGATGAAGACATAAAGGCCTTCGCTCCTAAATATACAGCAAATGCGTAAATAAAAGATTATTTTAACTTACCCTAATAAATAAACTAACCCTACAAAGCGGGATTTGAAAATATTTTCAAATCCCGCTTTTTCATGATTATGTGTGAATTTTTGTAACAACATGGCATTACTAATGCAATTTTCAAAAATAAAAATACTTATTAAGTATATAAGAAGTATATAATTTGTTCTAAATTATATAACTACTACCTTCTACTTTCTACCTACTAACCTTTTACACGAGGAATTGTAACAGATTCCAAGGAAGCTTCTTTTTATAAGAGGCTTTTTTTTTGGACGTTAGGGCGCTAAGATGTTAGGACGTCAGGTTCTTTACATATTTTTATTAATTGTGCTTATAATATCAATATTAATAACCTGATACGAACTTAATGACTTATTGTCTTAACGTCCTATCGACTTATTTATGTTATAATCACTACAAAAGGAGTTAATTTATGAAAATCGCTATATATCCCGGCAGTTTTGACCCTGTAACAAATGGTCATTTGGATATTTTAAAAAATGCTGCTGAAATTTTTGACAAAGTAATTATTGCTGTTGCACACAACGGGACGAAAACAGGTTTTTTAACGGTTGATGAACGTGTTGAGCTTATAAAACAGAGCGTGAAGGATTTGGAAAATGTTGAAGTGGATTCTTTTGAAGGATTGACTGTTGAATATGCCAAGAAACATGGGGCAAATGTTTTAATACGGGGGTTGCGTGCAGTTTCGGATTTTGAGTTTGAAATGCAGTTATCCCAGACAAACAGTGCACTTTGTGATGAAATAAAAACGGTATTTCTTACAACAAAACCTAAGTACAATTTTATTTCATCATCTACCATCAAGGAAATTTATCAAAATAACGGTGATATTTCAAAATTCGTTCCAAAAGCAGTGGATGAATATTTAAAACTTAAGCCAAAATATTAATAAACTGTATACCATGTTAAAATATGTAATTTTACTCGTACAAAATTATTTGACAATTAAAATTTGCTTATGTAATATATTATTGTAAATAAATGCGAAAGGGATAAGGGATATTAGCATGCCTCAAAATGAAGTGTATGATTTACTCAAAATACTTGAAATGACCCTTGATGATGGTTTTTCCATTTCAAAGTATGCGATTGTAAATAAAAGAGAAATAGAAACATTAATTGACAGAATATATGCAGCGTTGCCTCCTGAAGTTCAGGAAGCAAGAGTCTTTATGAAACGTAAGGAAGAATTGTTAAATGAAGCTCAGGCGCAGGCTACAAAAATAGTTCAGGATGCTCAGAATGAAGCAAATCGTTTAATAAGCGAATCGGAAATCAGAAAAGCAATTGAACGCGATGGCATAAGACTTAAGAATGAAGTTGTTGCCGAAATGGAAAATATCAAGCATGTTTCAATGCAGGATGCTGAACAGGTAAGACTTCAGGCAACCGAAGAATCCATGAAAATCAGAGAAGGTGCAGAACTTTATGCTAAACAGGTTCTTACAAGTCTTGAAGATAATTTAACCCAGCTTCAGCAGGTTGTTAAAAACGGTCAGATTTATATGGAACAAATTAAAAATGACAGCGCAAGATATGCTCCGCAAGCTGTTAATTCTAATAACAGAGGCTGGACAAATAATAAAGAGGCAAAAAAATTATAATTTTCAATTTAAATAAAAAAGACCGAAACATTTGTTTCGGTCTATTTTATTGTTTAAATATTAGTCAGCATCTTTTGTTTTTTCAAAAATACTTTTAAGTTTTGAATTCATATTAGGTGCATATGTTTCTTCGTTCACTTTGTCCGCATATTTGCAACATCTTTCAATAAATGCAAGAGGACTTTTAAAATGTTTTTCCAAAAAGCTTTGTTTCAAAACTTTTAATTGAGGATTTGCAACATTTGGAGTGGTGTCACTGATATATGCGCTAAGGACACCAAGTTCATCTCTGACATCAACTTTGAACGGATTACTCTTTTGAGTTTCAACAAGAGAATCTAATAATTGTATACTTGAATCTTGTTTTATTCTTTTTGCCAGAACTTTTTGAACTTCAGGGCTGAATCTTAATGCCATACCAAAATTTTGATTTGAATTTACACTATTTACCTGCATAATTATCTCCTTTTTTAATTTTAAAACCTGTAAAAATATTTTTTGTCAATTTTATTATTATTTGTTTACAAATTGTTTGATTTTTTTTATGTTTGGTATATTATGACACTATAAGCCGAATTAAAAGAGAATGTGAGGAAACCACATTCTTTTTTAAAGGTCAAAAAACAAGTAATAAATAAGGAAATAAAACAATGGGTATCAAAGGAAAATTAGACAAAATGGTAGTTCTTGCATGTGAAGAATGCAAAGAAAGAAACTACACAACAACAAAAAACAAAAAGACATTAAAAGAAAGAATGGAATTAAACAAATATTGTCCGAAGTGCAAAAAGCACACTGCACACAAGGAAACTAAGTAGTTTATTAAACGGTTGAGGCTTTGTTATAAAAACTTTCAACCGTTATGCGTCCTTAGTTCAGTTGGTAGAACGTCGGTCTCCAAAACCGGATGTCGAGGGTTCGAGTCCTTCAGGGCGCGATTTATAAGCATAAAGGAAGATTAAAATGAACGAAGCAATGGAATCTATCAAGGCATATTTTAAAGGTGTTAAGGCGGAATGGGGCAGGATTAGCTGGCCCGAACGCAGACAGATTGTTGCGGAAACAATGTCGGTTATTGTCATTGTTTTTGCATTTACCATTGCAATCTATTGTATGGACTTAATATTCAAAGGACTTTTAAGTCTTGTAAATAAAATATAACCAAAAATTTATAATAAAGGTGGCTTATGACTAAGAAAGAAAAAACAATGGAAGAACAACTAAACGAAGACATCGCAGAAGAAAAAGCGATGGAGCAGGCGGAAGTTGAAGCACAGGATGCTAAGAAAAACCGGAAAAGATGGTACATCGTTCACACTTATTCTGGATACGAAAATAAGGTAAAGGTTAACCTTGAAAAACGTGTTGAATATATGAATATGGGTGATAAGATTTTCAGAATAGAAGTACCTCAAAAGACAGTTGTCCAGGTGAAAAGCGGTAAAAAGCAGGAAAAAGAAGAAAAAATCTTCCCGGGTTATGTTCTTGTTGAAATGATTATGGACGAAGACAGCTGGTATGTTGTAAGACACACCTCAGGCGTTACAAAATTTGTCGGCTCTGTCAAGAAGCCTATTCCTGTCAGAGAAAGCGAAATCAAAAGAATCTTGCACAGAACATCATCTCAGGTTGAAAAGGTTGAACTCGACGTTAAAGTCGGTGATAAAATCAGAATCGTATCAGGTCCGTTTGCAGACTTTGATGCTGATATTATTGAAGTTTATCCTGATAAATCCAAACTTCGCGCAAATGTTTCAATTTTTGGTCGTGAAACGCCGGTTGAACTTGAGTATAATCAGATAAATAAATTATAATAAATAAGGTGCAGTTTTGCACCAAAGGTACACACAAACTGTGGAAGGACAGTTCCTTAAAAAGCAGGTCGGCGTTGCCACTCCGACAGTGCAAAAGGAAAACCGTTATTACCACAAAAGGAGAAAAAAATGGCAAAAAAAGTAGTAGGAAAAATCAAACTTCAAATTGAAGCCGGAAAAGCAAATCCGTCACCACCTGTTGGGCCGGCATTGGGTCAGCATGGTGTTAACATCATGGATTTTTGTAAGCAATTCAATGCAAAAACTCAGGACAAAGCAGGATACATTATTCCTGTAATTATTGATGTATATGAAGACAGAAGTTTTACTTTTGTAATCAAATCACCACCTGCTCCTGTATTGATTAAAAAAGCCTTAAATCTTCCAAAAGGTTCATCAGTTCCTAACAAAGATAAAGTAGGCGAAATCACAAGAGCGCAATTAGAAGAAATTGCAAAAACAAAAATGGATGACTTAAACGCTACAACTATGGAAGCAGCAGTCAAAATGATTGCAGGTTCTTGCAGAGCAATGGGCGTAACGGTTAAAGAAGATTAGTACAAGATGGAAGGGTGTAGGTCGGCATTGCTATGCCGACAATAAGTTGCCCGCTAACACCATGAAAGGAAAAAATAATGAGTAAATTAACTAAAAAACAACAAAAAACTCAACAGATGATGGAAGGCTTTAATCAGCCGGCAACCGCTGTTGATGCAATAAAAAAATTACAGGAAATTTCAAAAGAAGTTTCTAAATTCAACGAAACGGTTGAATGCCACATGAGATTAGGTATTGACGTACGTCAAGCTGATCAGCAGATTCGTTCAACTGTTGTATTACCTGCCGGTTTGGGTAAAACAGTCAGAGTTTGCGTTATAGCAAAAGGTGCAAAAGTATCTGAAGCAACTGAAGCAGGTGCTGATTTTGCGGGAGCGGAAGAAATCATTGATAAAATTTCAGATGGTTGGTTTGAATTTGATACATTGATTGCAACTCCTGATTGTATGGGTATGCTCGGTAAACTCGGTAGAGTTTTAGGGCCAAAAGGCTTGATGCCGAACCCGAAAACAGGTACTGTTACAATGGATATTGCAAAAGCTGTTAAAGATGCTAAAGCAGGTAAAGTTGAGTATAGAGCAGATAAACAAGGCATGATTCACTGCCCTATAGGTAAGATTCAGTTTAGCGAAGAAGATTTGATTAAAAACTATGCAACATTAGCTGATGCAGTCTTAAAATCAAAACCGTCTTCAGCAAAGGGTACTTATGTTAAATCAGTTTATTTATCAACAACAATGGGCCCGGGGATTAAATTAGACCCGAAAACATTCGCTGCTGAAGTAAAAGAATTGGTTTAGTATAAAACAGTTTATAAAAAAGCACCTGATTTTATCAGGTGCTTTTTTATTTTACGATGCATATTTTACAGGATTAAAATCTTTAAATTTGTCAGCGAGGATTATAATGTAATCGATAACACTTCTTTCCGCATCAGGTTTGGCTTTTGACTTTTCCGCAAGAGTTTCAAGAACTTTTATAATGATTGTCTTTGCAGGATTTACGTTACTATCTTTGCGAGGCATAATACTTTCACCTAAATTCATCATTTTTGTGGCTCTGCTTTTTGGTGCAACGGTGCTGACGGCGCTCATAGCCGCTCTGACAGGAGAAACATTCATAGACATAATAAGACCTACCTTTCCGACATATAAAAACCATTTACCATTTATTTGTTCTTTTCTAAAACATTTTTTTTGAGAATTTTGCTATTTTTGAAATAATTTGTTACAATGCTCATAATATTTACAATTAAAGGGGCAGAATTTGAAAAATAAAGAACAAAGCAGTTTAAATGTTAATCGTCCTTGGGGATATTTCAGAGTAATTGCGCAGGGTAAAAATTATGCAGCCAAAGTTATACATGTTAATCCCGGGCAAAAATTATCCGTTCAGTCGCACAATCACAGAAGCGAGCATTGGGTCGTAGCAGGTGGGATAGCAAAAGTTTTACTCAGAGATAATGAATTTATGTTGCATGTTGGGCAAAGTGTCGATATTCCGGTACATACAGTACATTCTCTCAGTAATTCATTTGATGAGCCGTTAGAAATTATAGAACTTCAGATGGGTGCAATAATATCTGAAGAAGATATTATTCGATACTCCGATATATATGGCAGAGTTTAACTGTTAAATTTCATCACATTTTGCGATTTTAACACTTTCAAAACCATCAAGAAGTGCCTGCATAGGACTTTCTTTTTTCAAAACGGCATCTCCTATTTGCAAGTTCGAAACAAGAACTTCGTCTGTTGAGGTTCTGTAAGCAAGATGCGTTGGACTCTGACCATTTTTGAGTATAGTAGTCGGGATTTTTAAATAATCAAGCAAATCAACAAACTTATTCCATATATCCTGACTGGGTTTGGTGTTTTTTGAGCCAACCAAAACTGCCTGAAGATTTTTATCTTTCAGGTCAAGATTATTCCTCAAAAAATTTAAAACATTTGAAAAAATATGGTTATCCTTATTTGCCGGTAACAAATGCATCAGCAGAGCTTTGTCTCCGTTTGTAATAAGACAGGAGGTACAATCACAAATTCTTTGAGTGAAAACATCTTTTGCTACTCTGCTTGAGCTGATCGCCCAAGGGTAATCTACAAAGTTATCCCTGCTAAACGAGGATGTTAATTTATGAAAATCCTGCCAATACATTGGTACTATTTTTGATGTAAAAGAGATTTCGGTCATATCATTTATAATAAATCCGAAAAAATAAAAATTTGCGTGATTTAAACGGATGCAAAATTTTCGGATTATTTTTATCACGAATGAATTTAGGTTTTTGCCTTTCAGATAACAGTTCTTTAACAGGTTTTGAAGTTTTGCATTTATTCTTTGAATATTTTAATATTTCTGGAGGTAGTTTACCATTTTGTTCGATATAATTTGCATATTCAATTTGTTTGTCAAAATGCTCCTGAGGTTTGTTTCTAAAATCCTTTATAAATTTAAAATATGCACTTTGATATTTTCCGATTGGAATAAAAGTGAAGCAGGCAGATATGAAAATATAAACTGATGCAAAAACTAATATTATTTTATAATAAGTTTTCATAAAAAAAATCTTATCAGTTTCATGAATAAATGTAAAATAATTGTTTATATACAACTGATATCTTATAATTATATTGGTCTGCACTGTTATGACGACACGAAAAATTAGAAATAAAAAGAAGGAGAGATATATGATTAAAAAACTTACTGCCTTAATGGCGCTTTTTATGACATCAGTTGCTCCTGTATTTGCAAGTGAAGCGGATTTGATTGTTCCGAGTATCAAGACTATATCTCCGAGCAGTTACACACTGCTTTTGATAGGTCTTGGAATTTCTGTCATCGGACTTTGTTTCGGCTTATGGAAATTTTTGGAAGTCAAAAAATTAGACGTTCATTCTGCAATGGCATCTGTGGGCAACACCATTTTTGAAACCTGCAAAACATATCTTGTTCAGCAGGGCAAATTTTTACTTGCACTCGAAATCATAATCGGTGCGTGTATTGCATTTTATTTTGGTTACCTGCAACAGATGGGTTGGAGTGGAGTCCTAACCATCCTTGGCTGGTCTGTAATCGGTATTTTGGGTTCTTATGCGGTTGCCTGGTTCGGTATCAGAATGAATACTTTGGCAAATGCAAGAACTGCTTTTGCATCATTAAAAGGTAACCCGTTAAATATCCTCAATATCCCTTTAAAAGCAGGTATGAGTATCGGTGTTTTGCTTGTATCTGTTGAACTCATTATGATGCTTATAATTTTACTGTTTGTTCCCGGCAAAATAGCAGGTGCATGTTTTATCGGGTTTGCTATCGGTGAATCTCTGGGCGCATCTGCGCTGCGTGTTGCAGGTGGTATCTTTACAAAAATTGCCGATATCGGTTCTGATTTGATGAAGATTCAGTTTGGTATCAAAGAAGATGACCCTCGTAACCCGGGTGTTATTGCAGACTGTACGGGTGACAATGCGGGGGATTCAATCGGTCCTACGGCTGACGGATTTGAAACTTACGGTGTAACAGGTGTTGCGCTTGTCAGTTTCATCCTGCTTGCCGTTTTAGGCAAAGGAAATCAGGTTCAGCTTTTGGCCTGGATTTTCGTTATGAGATTTTTAATGATTGTAACTTCAGTTATTGCATACGGAATCAATGCTTTGTGGGATAAGTTTGTTTATTCTAAAAAAGCTGAAAAATTCGACTTTGAAGTACCTTTGACAAGACTTGTATGGATTACATCAATACTTTCCATTGGTATGACTTACGGAGTCAGCGCTTGGTTACTCAATCCTTTAGGCCACGGAATTTGGTTTATTTTGGCATCAATAATTTCATGCGGTACATTAGGTGCAGCATTAATTCCTGAATTTACCAAAATCTTTACTTCTCCAAAGGCTAAACACACAGAAGAAGTAGTAACGGCATCAAGAGAAGGCGGTGCATCTTTGACAATTCTTTCGGGTATTGTTTCCGGTAATTTTTCCGCATTTTGGATTGGTGCGGTTATCGTATTTTTAATGACTCTTGCATACATTGCAAGTACATTTATTCCAAACACTTTGATGGCTTATTCATCAGTATTTGCGTTCGGGCTTGTAGCGTTCGGATTCTTGGGAATGGGACCTGTCACTATTGCTGTTGACTCCTACGGGCCTGTAACAGATAACGCACAGTCGGTTTATGAATTGTCTTTGATTGAAGATATACCTAATGTCGGCGAAGAAATCAAAACTCAGTATGGTTTTGATGCAGATTTTGAGAATGCTAAAAAATATTTGGAAGAAAATGACGGTGCAGGTAACACTTTCAAAGCAACTTCAAAACCTGTTTTAATCGGTACTGCGGTTGTCGGTGCTACAACAATGATTTTCTCATTGATTTTGGTTATTCAAAACACTTTGAATATCAAGCCGGAAATGATTTTAAACTTATTAAATCCTTACACATTGCTTGGCTTGTTGATGGGCGGGGCGGTAATTTATTGGTTCAGCGGTGCTTCTATGCAGGCTGTTACAACAGGTGCATACAGAGCAGTTGAATACATTAAAGACAATATCAAACTCGGTGAAGCAGATGAAAAAAGTGCAAATGTAGCAAATTCAAAAGAAGTTGTAAAAATTTGCACGCAGTACGCTCAAAAAGGTATGGTTAATATCTTTATCGCATTGTTTACTTTTGCTTTGGCACTTGCGTGTCTTTCGGCACCTGGGGTTGAATCAAAACTTGCAGTTTCATTCTTTGTAAGTTATCTGATTGCGATTGCAATATTCGGTCTTTTCCAGGCTGTATTTATGGCAAACGCAGGCGGATGCTGGGATAACGCAAAGAAAATCGTCGAAGTTGATTTGGCAGAAAAGGGAACACCATTGCATGAGTCAACTGTTGTTGGCGATACTGTAGGTGATCCGTTCAAAGACACATCTTCAGTTGCAATGAATCCGATTATTAAATTTACAACTTTATTTGGTTTGCTTGCGATGGAAATTGCTATAAATGAAAACTTCCGTCAGATTGCGCCTTATGTCGGTATCGTATTTTTAATAATTGCGTTAATCTTTGTTATACGTTCATTCTACGGAATGAGAATTCCGACTAAAAAATAAAATTAGCCAATACATATAATAAGAGCGAGAATTTTGCCATTCTGGACTTGTATCAGAATTTAGAAATTCTCGCTTTTTATTTTTTAATAGCAAATTTTATTTTCAGAAACATTTATACAATATCAATATTTTGTTATGGGAATTATATTAATGAAAGTATCAGCAATTCAACCATCGCAACAAGTAACTTTAACACCGCGTGAATTATTAGAAAGATTTAAAAAAGGAGAACGTCCTTATTTTGAGAACCATAACGACAAAATGCAGGGCGAACTTGACGCACTTGCACAGAAGTACAAACAGACATTATCAGTTGATTATAAAGTGAAAATTCTCGATAAAGAACGTGAAATGATGTTTGAAGAACTGAAAAAGCCCGAGCTCACCCTTGCAAGAAATTATCCGCAAATAGTATATGCACTTATGAACGAAAAAGATATCAAAATGAATGAGTTTGATGATATTCTCAGGCTTATGAATATTACGGGACTTCAGAGAGAAAGTGAACTATCTATTAATAAACCAAAGATAACTGAACAACATATAGACACCTTAAAAGATGCCTATCTTCAGTTAAGCGAAGAAAACAACGCAGGATTGAGGGCGAAAAGTTTTATCCCCGATTTGCTAAATACATACAGAAACAACAATCCCAAGCTTGCGGACAAAATCAGCGAAACTCTGAGATATCTGTATGAACATACACAACACCATAGTTTAAAAGACGAGATAAAAGCCTCTAACAACGAACATACTCTTGATTATTGCCTTAACGAAGTGAAGAACAGGAATAATGATTTTGAATATTTCTTCAATAAAGCGATGCTGATAGCAGACAGGAAAGAACCTCGAATTAATGCACTTGTAAATGGCTTTTTAAAACTTGACGATGTACCTGATAACCTAAAACGCAGGGCAATTCTCGGCGCAGGTAAATTCAGAAGCGAGGAGAACTTTGAAATAATAAAGAAAATAGCATTAGATACAAATGAAACCGATATAAGAAAAAGAGAATTTGCTATACAATCATTAGCACTTTACCTTAAAGAAAAACCTGAAGAAGTTAAACAAATAATGGAAACGATTTCAAAAGAAGACACAATATATGCACCGTTAGGAAGAATTTTAAAGGATAAAATCAACGGAAACTATCACGGGCAAACAAACAGGGAACTGAATTATGCAAGTATAAAAGATAAAAAACTGAAAAATTTTAAACACAATTTTAAAAATTTTTACCTGACAACAGAACCATTATCAACAAAGAAAATAAACTCATTACAGTTGAATACGATGGCATATCTGAACCAACTGAAATCACTTTCTAAAACAAGAAAATATATGATTATCGGGGCGGATGATACTATAACAAAATATCTTCAGGACGGTATCGGAGCCAGATATATCTTCCCAGAGGCAATTTATAATTCAGGGCCGTTCTATGATGCCTATGACGGACTAAACACCACAGAAATTAATATTATGAGTGCAAAAAGACTGGGTGATAAATATCACCAAAATCAAATTGCTCACGAAACAGGACACACCCTTCATTCAATGTTTGACAAAGAAGATTCTAAACTGATAGATACCCTCTTTGAAAAAGCAACTGAAAAAGATATCACTCTTGATTATTATGCACAGGCAAATTCGCACGAATACTTTGCTCAGGGCTGTGATGCCTACACCTCGCACTACAAACCGCACAAGTATTTGCTTGAAGACAACCCCATAGGACACACCGTCTATGAACTCATGGACAAAGATCCAGACTTATTTAAGTTTATTAAAAAAGTTTTGAAAAAATATCGCTAATTACTTTAACATGAAAGGTGCAATTTTTGCACCTTATTTTTTCATAACCCTCTCCCATTTTTCTAAATTCGCTTTTGCTCATTAAGAAAAAATTTTCTCTCCTGAGAGATAGTTTATATCTTGAAACAAACTGCTAAATTTGATAAAATCGCATTATGGATAATGTTGTAGAGAAATTAAAAAGTTTAGGATTCAATTCTTACGAAGCAAAGGTTTATATTGCTCTGTTAAAAAAATATCCTGCAACAGGTTATGAAGTTTCGCAGATGGCAAATATTCCGCAATCAAGAGCCTATGATGCCTTAAAATCGCTTGCAAGTGAAAAAATTGTTATAGCAAGTGATGACAAACCGCAAAAGTATTCCCCGATTGCCCCAAAGGAATTGACTCAAAGGTTTAAACGCAAAATCAATTCAACAATAGAATATCTTGAAAAAAAACTTCCTGATGTAAAAGAGGATTACAATGAGCCTTTACATAATATAACAGGCTATGAAAATATTTTAAATAAACTCAAAGAAATAATTAAAAATACAAAAAAATCTATTTATATAGAAATCTGGAAAGAAGATTTTAAACATGTTGAAAAAGAGTTAAGAGCGGCTTATGACAGAGATGTTGATGTAAAAATCGTTGCACTTGGAGAATTTACCACAAATTTCGGACTTGTATATCAGCATGCAGGTGCAAAGGAAATTGTCCATAATTCAGGAAGCCGATTGATTTATATTTTGTCCGACACTCAGGAATGTCTTTTTGGCAAAATTGAATACAGTGCAACCTGGACAAAGAATATTGATGTTGTTTTTCTGCTACTGAATTTTATTGTTCACGATATGTATCTGCTTGATGTCGGGCAGAATTTCCCCGAACAGTTAAAATATTTTTACGGTGCAGGGATGAAAAATTTGAAAAACAAAATCCTCTCTCAAGGCGGGGTGAATATACATTGATAAGGCATTAAAATTTGCATTTCCCCATGTTCTTGCTATCATTGAATTATGAAAGATATGTTAGATAAAATATTGCAAATAGAGCAAAGATATAAAGAACTTGGGCAAACTCTCTCTGATCCCGAAGTTATTCAGGATTATAATAAATTCAGAGATTTGTCTAAACAAAGAAAATCAATGGAAGAAACGGTTGAGCTCTATTATGAGTGGAAAAAAGCGACTGATGCCATTGAAGATGACAAACAACTTTTGCAGGAAGAAAAAGATGAAGATATGCGCGCAATGTTAAAAGCGGATATTGAAGAAAATGAAGCAAAACTTCCTGAATATGAAGAAAGAATGAAACGCTTGCTGCTCCCCAAAGACCCTATGGATGATAAAGACATTATGCTTGAAATCAGAGGCGGAGCAGGCGGAGATGAGGCAAACATTTTTGCGGGAGATTTGGCAAGAATGTATTTAAAATTTGCCGATAAGCAGGGCTGGAAAACCCAAGTTCTATCTAAAACCGAGTGTGAAGCAGGCGGATATTCTGAAATTATTATTTCAATTCAGGGTGATGCGGTTTATTCAAAACTTAAATATGAATCAGGGGTTCACAGAGTACAGAGAGTACCGGAAACCGAATCCCAGGGACGTGTTCATACCTCAACAGCAACGGTTGCTGTTATGCCGGAAGTTGATGATGTTGAAATAGAAATCAGACCTGAAGATATAGAAATGTCAACGGCACGCTCAGGCGGAGCAGGCGGACAAAACGTCAACAAGGTTGAAACAGCTGCAAGACTTTTTCATAAACCAACAGGAATAATGATTTTTTGTACCGAGGAACGCTCACAGTTGCAGAATAAAGAGCGTGCAATGCAGATTTTGCGTTCAAAACTCTATGATATGGAAGTTCAAAAGCAGATGCAGGAAATAACAGATTTACGCCGCTCTCAGGTTGGAACCGGTGACAGGTCTGAACGCATCAGGACATACAATTTCCCGCAGGGGCGTTTAACAGACCACAGACTAAACCACAATCTTAATGTTTGGACAGTCATTGATGGTGATTTGGACGAACTTATCAATATGCTTATTGAATATGACCAGAAATTAAAACTTGAAAAATTAGCGCAACAGGGTTAATTTTGATATTAAGTTTTTTTGTATTGTTGTAAATGAGGGAATTGTCTCCTTTTTGGTCTGGGTTCTTTGCGTAAATTCAGATTGATTTCGGTTGCTCTAATCTGAGCCTGTTCACGCTTCAAATAATTAATATAACTTTCAATAATATCAAGATCATAAACTTTCAAATTATCTACTCTTTTTTGATATTTCGGAATATAGTAATATGCCCAGCCATATCTTAATCCCGGTATTCCGAGTTCGCTGTTATGGTATGTTCCCAAATTTAATGATGTGGAATCATAATATCCCAATGTATCAAATTCAAATCTTATAAATTGTTCAGGTTCCATATCTTCTTCAAAATTAAAACCGTTTAAAGATAAAATATCTTCATGTATTACCATTCTGTAGGAACGGCAACAAATTGCATCATAAATGGTTTTGGACATTGAATTATAAACAAAATATGATCTTGTTGCGTAATATGCTGTCTGATTTCGGCTTTTTACAAGTAAAAATCTTTGTTCTTCAGTTTCTATAGGCTCGTGATAAGTAACCAGTTTAAAATCTACATCCATATCATCTTGATTTTACTCTATTTTTTTATCTCTGTAAAGTTAGATATAGTAAAAGCTTTCTATTAAAAGTTTTATGATAAACCCAAATAAATTTGCACTTGTTGCGTAAATTCATTTGGGTTGTGATATTAATTCTTAAATCAGATAGATTATGTAACTGTTGTCATTTTTTGTCTTGTTGCACATTAGAGAATTGCCTTCTTCTTGGTCGCGGCTCTTTGCGAAAATTCAGATTTACTTCGGTTGCTCTAATCTGGGCTTGTTCACGTTTTAAAGAATTAATATAACTTTCTAAAATATCCATATCATAAGCTTTCAGATTGTCAGCCCTTTTCTGGTGTTTTGGGATGTCATAATATATACCGGAAAATACCAACCCTGGGACACCGAGTTCGCAATGTGAGTAAGTTCCTAAATCCAAATTACTGAAATTATAGTACCCCAACGTATCAAATTCAAATCTGATAAAATACTCCGGGACATCGTCTTCAAAATTAAACCCGCATAAAGATAAAATATCTTCATGTAATATACTACGGTATTTGCTACAGGAAATCCCCTCATAAATTGTTTTATTTCGCATATTATATAAAAAATTTGCTATCGTGGGATAGTATGCAGTACGATTTCTGCTCACAGCATAAATATATTTTTGTTCTTCAGTTTCTATCGGTTCACGATAGGTATAAAGTTTAAATTCAACATCCATACTATTCTGATTATACTTTATTTTAAAATATCTGTAAAGCAGACGAAATACTAAAATCCAATTTGTTATTATGGACTTTGATTTATCTTTATTGTTAAATTATAAAGAGCGATTAACAAATACCAAAACAGACAAATATGACAGAAAGACGATGTGCCGGTTGCCGGCAAATAAAAGACCGAAAAGATATGATAAAGGTTACAAATTCTGCAAAAGGGGTTATTTTAAACCCAGATTCGTTTACATTTGGCAGATCCGCATATCTTTGCTATAATAATTCTTGTATAGAGTCGGCTTTTAAGAAAAATAAATTGGCTAAATTCCTAAAATGCGCTATACCAAACGAACTGAAAGGACAAGTACTGAATGAGCTACGAAACAAAGAGAATTAGTGAAATTGCAAAAGAACTCGGGAAGCAAAGCAAGGATATTCTTGAAAAATTAGAAGCAATGGGAATAAAAGGGAAAACCCATTCAAGTACTTTGACTCAAGAGCAAATTAAGAGATTAAAAGATTTTATGGAAAATGGTGCTGCAAAAGCTAAGCCAAAAGCATTTGTTGTCAAAAAGGCCAAAGTTGAAGAAAAGGAAGCTGCAAAAGTTGCGGCTAAAGAAGAAGCCAAAGAACGTAAGGAAGAACTTAAAAAAGCCATAGAAAAACCTAAAGTTGATAAGGTTCAAAGACCGCAAATTGAAATAGTAAGACGTTCTGCACCAAAAGCGGCGGTTCAGGTTGTAGGCAGAGCCGAACGCCCCGAGAGACCGAAAAAATTTGACAAAGACGGTAAGTTTCAGAAACGTGATGGTGAAAAGCCTTCCGGAAAAGATTTTGGCGGGAAAAAACCGATAGAACGCAGAATTATATCTCAGGATATTTATGAAAATAAAAGTGGCGGGAGCGGAAAATTTGGCGGAAGTAAAAATTCGGGAAAGAAAAAGGACAAAGGTTTTAATTCCAAAAAAGAAGAACAGGAGATGATTTCTCTTGAAAAAGCTGCTGCTCAGCATCATAAAAAGAGAACTCAAAAAACAGAAGAAGTTGAGGATGTAAAACAAATAGTTGTTAATCAGGCAATGACTATTGCCGAGTTGTCGGAAAAAATCAGGAAAACTCCTGCAGACATTGTTAAATTTCTTATGCTGAATGGAGTTATGGCAACTGTTAACCAACTTATTGATGTTGATGTTATCAAAAAAGTCTGCGCCGAATATGAACTTGAAGTTCTTGATGAAGATTTGGATGCTTACGTTGAAGAAGAACTGAAAAAAGAAGAAGAAAAGAACGCACTTGCAAATGTTGATAAAAAATTACTTAAAAAGCGTGCACCGGTTATCAGTATTATGGGTCATGTCGATCATGGTAAAACAACATTGTTAGACAGTATTCGTGCTTCAAAACACAAAATTGTGGCAACTGAAGTCGGTGGAATTACTCAGTCTATAGGTGCATATACCGTATATGTCGGTGACAAAAATGATAAAAAAATCGTATTTTTGGATACTCCGGGGCACGAAGCATTTACCGAAATGCGTGCAAGAGGTGCACAGGCAACTGATATTGCAATTCTTGTTGTTGCAGCTGATGATGGCATAATGCCACAAACTATTGAAGCAATTAATCATGCTAAAGCGGCAGAAATTCCTGTAATTGTTGCAGTTAACAAAATTGATAAGCCGGGTGCAAATCCTGACAAAGTCCTGCAACAATTGACAGAACACGGGCTTGTTCCTGAAGATTGGGGCGGAGATACAATTGTAGTGAAGGTTTCAGCATTGCAGGGGACAGGTATTGATGAACTTTTAGAATACATTTTGCTTGTTGCCGATGTTCAGGACCTTAAAGCAAATCCTAAAGCTGAAGCAACCGGTGTTGTAATTGAGGCTAACTTAGATAAAGGTAAAGGTCCTGTTGCTACACTTTTGGTTCAAAACGGCACATTAAGAGCCGGCAACTGCATTGTTGTAGGTACTGCCTGTGGTCGTGTCCGTGCATTGTTATCAGACAGCGGAGAAAGAATACAAAAAGCAGAACCATCTACCCCTGTTGAAATTTTAGGTTTATCTGAAGTTCCTCAGGCCGGTGACAGATTTATGGTTGTTAAAAACGAAAAAGAAATGAAAGCCATAACTGCTGAAAGACAAGAAAAAGCAAGAGATAAGAGATTAGAAGCAATGCTTCCTGCTCATATCAGAAAAGAAGCAGTTGCAGGTGATGATGCAATACCTCAACTCAACCTTATTATCAAAGCTAATACAAACGGTTCTGCAGAAGCCGTTTCACAGGCTATTGCACAGGTTGAGTCAAAAGAAATTTCAACAAAAATCATTCACGTTGGTGTCGGTGATATCTCGGAAGCCGATGTAATGCTCGCTGCAGCATCAAATGCCCTTATCTTAGGCTTTACCGTAAAAGAGGATTCAAATGCTCTTGCGGCTGCTGAAAGAGAAAAGGTTACAATCAAAAAATATGATATTATTTATCAATTACTTGAAGATATTGAAAAAACTCTGTTATCACTTCTTGATCCTGAAATTAAAGAAGTTGAACTTGGTAAAGCGGAAGTCAGACAAGTATTCAATATCGGGAAAACAGGTAAAATCGCAGGATGTTATGTCCTTGAAGGTAAAATTGTTCGTGATAAGAATGCTGTCATTTTGCGTGACGGTGTTGAAATCTATAAAGGAGCAATTGAACAGCTTAAACGATTTAAAGATGATGTTAAAGAAGTTGCACAGGGGTTTGAATGCGGTATTTCTTTCGGTAAATTTAATGACTTGCAGGAAGGCGATATAATTCAGGTTTCGACAACAGAAGAAATTGAAAGAACATCTTTATAAAAGATTTTTGGCTAAGTCCTTTTAATGACAAAATATTTTTCTTAACAAATATTTACTTAACACTTAATTTAGGCAATATTTTATTTTTTGGGTTTTTGTTATAATGAACATAAAGGTTAAGTGTGATGATAAGTAAAATATCTTTTGCAGACAACAAGAAATATTATCTTAATAACGCCCCTTTAGGAGTAAATAAAGAGGCATCAAGTTTTACACACTCATACCTGGAGCATTCGGATTTAACCTTAAAACAAAAAGCAACAGTTTTAGGAACTTCGGCAATAGGTTTAGCTATACCTTTGGCATTTTTCAGCAAAAAAGCGGGTTTTAGTCTGAATCCTGCAAAAATATTAAGAACTCCAATTAAAGATTGGGCATTATTTAAATATAAGCCGTTAGATAAAGTTGTTGATTATGGTGCCATTCCGATTGTATCAATGGCTACCGGTTCTGTTGCCGGAGGTTTTGCCGGCGGAGTTTTAGTAGACAAAGATAATACAAAGGCTAAAAAACGTGAAGTCTTAAGTCAATTGCTCGGAGATGTTATTGTTCCGATTACTTGTGTATGGTCAGGTGCTAAAGTATTTAAACATTTTGAAAAAACTTTGCAAAAAATAATGCCTAAAATCTCAAAAGAAAATAAATTCGCAAAAGTATTTAATGCAATAAGTGAAAATATTCCAAATGCGGCTGCAACTTTGGGTTCTTTGGGGGTTGGAATTATTGCAGGAAACAAAGTTTCTAATGAAATCAATGAAAAGTTATATAATATGAAAGTAGAACGAGGGATTAAAGCAACAGATTTTGCTCCACACGTTGATGATTTGTGCATGTCAATTTCAATGGTAAATGAAGGTTCAACCTTTGGAACTTTATTAGGCAGAGTTATACCGCTGGCACTTTTGGTCCCCGGATATGAAACAGGTACGGCAAGAGAAAAGTAAGACTTTTCTCTTTACATAATAACTATTATCGGCCTGTTCGTTCTTTCTCTTTTCTTGCGATGAAAAGAGAAAGAACGAACCAAGAAAGAGAAAATACGCTGTCTCACTGCAATGCCTGACGGCATCGCTCCGCTCGCCAATTATACGTCTATAGCGTTAATACGTTTTTGTCCTAACGGACAAAAATCAATCAGGCGCCTAAAAAACGGCGCCTTTGATAATAATCTTTCAAACGCGCGGCGTAGTTTTAGCCGCGCTTTACCGCTTTAGCGGTCTTATGCCGCCGAAGGCGGTATTGTACCTCAGCGTGTTTTTCTTTTCTCTTCACTTTTCTTTTTGCGTCGCAATCAAAAAGAAAAGTGAACTAATATAAATATCTTATCGAGATATTCACATAATAGTTATTATGTATGTTTCATGCTAAAATGTTATCACCAAACATTTTAGAGGTGTTTTATGAAGATTAAATTTAATTTCAAAAAAACAGGCATAGTATTTGGTTCTGTTCTTGTTGGATTATATATAATATTTTTGGCTTTACCTTTGGTATTGTCACCGTTAGTAAATTCATATTGCAGTCAAATAGAACAGCTTATTAAAATTTCAACAGGCTTAGAAGCTAATATTGAGGGACTCGGAGTAACAACTTCTCCAAAATTAGCTGTCGGGGTAAAGGTGAAAGAATTTTTACTTTTTGTTCCGAATGATAAAACACCTGTAATTGACCTTGATGATGCAAAAGCAGATTTGAGACTGTTGCCTTTAATAGCAAAACAACTTCGTTTTGGCAATATCACTGCTGAAGATGTCAATATTAATATTGTTTTGAAAAAAGACGGAATGCCTGAAATTTTAGATTATCTCCCCGAACAAAATGAAGAAGCCGAACAAATGATGAACTCCTTGCCGTTTGGGTTAAAATTGTCAAATCATTTGCCGAATATTAAACTCGACGAGTATGAACTGACTTTTATTGATAAAAATACCTCAAAAAAATATTTTATCGATGGTGATGATATAAAAATAACAGATTTTATTCTTGATAAAAAAGTTAAAATTGTAACCGACGGGCAAATTGTTTTTGATAAAAAAGTAATTGCGAATTATGATATCAAAATTTTTAATAAAATTATGCCGGATTTGCAGTTAGATGATTTGATATTCCCAAAAGAAATTCAAATCGGACAGGATAAAACAACGCAAAAAGATTTTAAAATAAACATATTAGAAATATTAGATGCAATAGACAAAAATGGTTTGAAGGCTGATTTAAACTGTGACATTAAAACCTCAGGAACATTCAAAAATCCTGTTCAAAAAGGTACTTTTGAACTTGTGGGAATGAGTGTTAAGTCCGGAGGGAAACAATTGCCGGAGAGTTATGCAAAATTTATATTCAAAGGTGACGAATCAGATATTGATGCCATTTTTTATACCTCTGATGACATTGAGGAAAAAACACACATTATGGGCAATATCAAATCAGGTAAAAATCGTTCGATAGACCTTACTCTGCGTTCAAATGCAAAATTTAATAACATAATAAGGCTGATTGACAGTATTGCTCAGTCGTTTGGAAAGAACGATTTGAAAACAATTACGGCAACAGGTGGAATTGATGCTGATTTTAATATAAAATCCGACCTCAAAAACATAACTTCAACAGGTTATTTAAAAATTCCGTCAGCATCATTACTATATGGGCTTTACAATGTTTCAGTCAATAATATCAACGCAGATGTTGATATGAATAATAACAACATAAATATCAAAAATCTTGGCTTTTCAGTGATGGGACATCCTTTAAAAGCAGTTGGAACCATATCTTCTGACGCAATCGCAGATTTGAAAATAATTGCTGATAAATTATCAATCAAAGGACTTGTCGGAGTTGCAGGACAAGTCGGACTTTTAAAAGAAAATAATTTCAATTCAGGTACTTTATCTCTAAATGCAGTTATTAAAGGTGTTTTAACTGAAATAAAACCTGATGTTACTTTGAGTGTAAATAATATAGATATATATAATAAACCTATGCAGTTAAGGCTTATATTGAATAAAGCCATTGTGAAACTGTTATTGTCAAAAGACAGCCTGAACGGTGATATTGATGTAAATACACTAAAATTAAAAAATGATTTGGCGTCTGTTTCTGTTCCGAATGCGCAGATTTCTGTTAATCCTAAAGATATAAATATCAAAAACTCGGTTGTAATGATAAACAATTCAAAAGTTAATGTGAGCGGAGATGTCAAAGATTATTCAAATCCCAACCTAAATATGAATATAACGGCAAAAGGTGATTTGGCATCCGCAGATGTAATTGCCTTTGTACCAAAAGAATTAAAATGGATGTTTACAGGAAAAGGATTAATGCCGTTGAATTTATCTGCAAAAGGTAATGATAAAGTTCAGCATGTTACTTTTGATTTGAGTGCAACTCCAAACGGTTATGTCAGAATACTTGATATCAACAAGTTAAAGGGTAAAAATACTAAAATCCATACTGATGCAAAGATTGAAAACAATTCTGTTGTTCTTGAAAATTCAGGCATTTTTGCCAATACGCAGCGTATTGCAACATTTGACGGCGGGGTAAAAAATCTTTCTAATCCGAATTTGAATATAGATATTTCGGTACCGCAGAATATATCATTCCCAATTCCCGGAATGGGCGAACATTCAAATATAACGGCTAACGGTTTAGTTAATCTCGGCGGGAATCCTATGAGTCCAAAACTGAAAGGCAAGGTTAATATAAGTGACCTTTCAATAAAAGATATGGATTTTGCATTGACTAATCTTGTGGCGAATCTAAACGGAAAAGGTATCAGTGGTGACGGCACTGCCGATAAGATGAAATTTGGCGGTATAGTCGGAACAAATTTATCTGCAAATTTTGCTCTTAATGATTTTACCGTATTTAATTTAAATGATATTAAAGCGGAAGCATTTAACGGTAAAGTGACAGGCAAAGTGACTTATCATATTCCGACATTTGCTTTTGGTGCAGATTTGACAGGCAAAGGTTTAAATTCAACTGATGCGGTTTATGGCGCAGTCGGAATACCAAAGGCGCTGACAGGGACAATGAATTTTGGGGCAAAATTAACTTCAAAAGGGGTTACTGATACTGAAATTATTAAAAACATGAAAGGTGATATAGATTTCAGCATTGAAAACGGCAGATTTGTAAGTATCGGAAAACTTGAAAATCTTGTTGCCGCACAAAATATAACAACAATTTCACTTTTAAAATCTGCGCTTTCAGCACTTACAACAGCATCAAATCTTCAGCAGACAGATAAATTTACACTTATAGATGGTAAAATGACAATGTTAAACGGGAGTGCAAATATTAGTTATATCAATGTTTCAGGACCATTAATGTCTTATTATGTAAAAGGGATTTATAACATACTTCAAAATAGTGCAAATCTTGTTATATTAGGCAGATTAGATTCAAAAGTTGTTTCTTATTTAGGTCCGATAGGACAGTTATCGGCAGAAAAATTATTATCATACATCCCGAAATTCGGTGCTTCAACTGCAAAATTTTTAAACCTGCTAACTCAAGACCCGCAAAATGAAAAAACAGAACTTATACCTGCTTTGAGTTCAGGCAGTACATCATATAAGGATTTTAAAGTTATTTTTAACGGCTCAATAGAAAAAGCAACTTCCGTAAAAAGTTTCAAATGGCTTTCTAATTGTGATACAACCCAAATGGACTTAAAACAAGAGGCAAAAAATGCCGTTACTGCGGTAAAAGAAAATGTAAAAAATCAGGTTGAGGCTACAAAAACACAAGCAAAAAATATTAAAAATAATGTAAATAAAATTGTTGAAACTCAAAAACAACAGGTTCAGGCAGAGAAACAAGCAGTTGAACAGGCAAAAACAGATATTCAAAACATAAAACAAAATGCAGGCAAAAGTGCAATAAATTTGGGCAAATTGCTTCAAAATGCCGCATCAAACGCTAATAAAAAAATGGAAATTCCGCAAACAAAAACCGAACAAACCGCACCTGCTGAAACAAAAACTGAAACTTCAACAGAATCAAAAGAAGAAAAAGCGGCAGAATAAAACTTAAATTTTATTCATAAAAAGGTGCAAAAAATATATTGTTCTGTTTTAATATTAGCATGGCTATTGAAATATTGAGAAAACAACCGCTTACATTTTATACCCAAAACGGAATAAATTTTTTTAAACCGTTCAGAGCCGTTGATAAAAATAAAAATCCTCTTGAACTTTCTTGGAATCATAAACCGGATTTTTCTTCAATAACTGCAAAAAGTAAATATAATGATGATATCAGTATTTATAATATAAAAATAGATAAATCAAAAAATGATTTTAAAGGAGATTCTATTGTTACAACACCTAAAAACAAAGGAATCGGAGAGGTATTAAATTTGGCATCCATAATAACCTTTAAAGAAAATAATTTTGTTGATTATTCTGTATTTGCATTGCGAAACGCTATTCAGTTTTATGCGAAATACGGATTTAATTTGTTATCATCGAATTTTAATGAGATTATGCATAATCTTAAATTTTTAACAAAATTAAAAGATGAAAGATACATTGATACAAGAGAATCGGCAAAATTCTTAATTAATAAAGTTCAGCAAGCACCAAATGATGCAGAAAAAATAAAATATATTCCTACGGCTAATAATCTTGTAAGTGATTATATAAGGAATCTTGCAAGAGAGGGGGAAAAAATTGATGGAGATGATTTGTATAACCATACTCACATGCATTTTTCGACAATAGATACAATAAGAAACAGAGATTATCTCAATGAACTTTTTGATAAACACGAAATTGATTATAAAATATAATTATGAAAATAGATAAATTTAAAGTGGAAGAGTGGTTTAATAAGTATGAGAGCAAGGCAATCTATGACCTTGCAGATACTTGTGTCGAATCTCTTTCTATAAATGAGCTTCTAAAAATTACAGATTCTGATACAAAAGAAATTTATTCCCGAAAACTTAACTACGGAGATATTCATGGCTCAAACAGATTAAAAAATGCAATTTGCACTCTTTATAAGTCCCAAATTCCGGAAAATATTACAATTACACATGGGGCAATAGGGGCAAATCAACTTGTTATGTTGTCTTTAATAGAACGTGGAGATAAGGTTGTCTCAATTATCCCGACATATCAGCAGCATTATTCTATCCCAAAATCCATTGGTGCAAATGTAAAAACACTTTTTCTGAAAGAAGAAAATGATTGGCTTCCTGATTTGGATGAACTTGAAAATTTCGTAGGAACAGATACAAAAATAATTTGTATGAATAACCCAAATAATCCAACAGGAGCAGTAATTCCGTATGATATGCTTGAAAAAATTGCCCAAATAGCAAAAAAATCCAATTCATATATACTTTGTGATGAGGTGTACAGAGGACTTGAGCATAACGGACAAATTTCAAAGTCCATAGCTGATATTTATGATAAAGGAATTTCAACAGGAAGTGTTTCAAAAGTTTTTTCACTCGCCGGGCTGCGTCTTGGCTGGATTACAGCGCCTGCTGAAGTTATAAAAGACATTAATCATCAAAGAGAATATAATACAATAAGCGTTGGAATTTTAGATGATTATTTTGCTTCGCTTGCCATAGAAAATAAAGACAAAATTATAAAAAGGAATCTAAATAAAATTTTGGAAGGGAAAAAAGTTTTAAAAGACTGGCTTGAAATTGAAAACTATTGTCATTGTGTTATTCCTCAGGGCGGAACAACCGCATTTGTGGGTTATGATATCGGGGTAAATTCCGCCGATTTGTGCAGGAAACTTCAACTTGATACGGGTGTGATGATTCTCCCCGGCGAAACTATGGAACTTGACGGATATTTGCGTATCGGATATGGAAATAATCCTGACAAATTAAAACAGGCGCTTAACATCTTTTCAAACTGGCTTAAACTACAATAAACCCTTACTTCCCATGATGCTGAAGTAAGGGTTGAAATTTTTATATTTTGGCTTAAATCTTAGTTATTGCTGAGAACTAATCTTAATGTGGCCAAACTTTCAATTGAAAACATAACGTGGCGATTGTGTTGTTCTTCTGATATATCAAAAATTCTGATAATTCTCTGGATTTCTGCCAAATCTTTAAATGAATCAATTTTATATACGTTTTCAATAGGGTCTGAAACCACTGACATCATTGCATTTAATTCTTGTTCTTTCATAATAACCGAGTATCCTCTTTCCTATATACATTTATATAAAGTATTTTTTTTTATGAGAATTGCCTTTTTAAGTTCATGATTGTTAACATGTCTTAACATAAAATTAAAAATATAAATATTGGCGCAAAAAATCAGTTTTTGTGTTTTATAGATTTCAGGAGTAATATGTTAAAGATAATCAAAAACTTTTTGAATAAAAAGCCTACAAGGCATAATCTCGGTTACAGGATAATTCCGTTAGGTTCATATTGTCTGCCCAGAGTTATTTCAACGTTAAGCATGCTAAAACCAAGAAAAGCATCAGGCGAAAAGACTCTGCCGTTTGATTTGGGGTTCTTTTGGAATATTGACGGTATTATTGATACTCTGGATAATGAATTTAAAACTTTTTATGATGATATAGAACTTGGTCATTTGAACCATGATAAAACAAGAGATTTAGAGGTGCTATTTGATTTTAACCCACAGGCAAAACATTGGGTAAGTGAAAAATTAAGTGCGGTCTTTAATCACGAATATATGATGACAAGCAAAGAGGAATTTAGGTCCCGTTATGACAAAAGAATTGAAAATTTCTATGAATATCTGAAAGATGAAAGATATGAATTATATTTCTTAATTGCATCATTTAATGAAGTAAAATTATCACAAATAAACAGACTTAAAAGTATAATAAACAGGTACAGAAGTAAAAATAGTTATAATATAATAATTATCAATCAATGTGCGCATTCGTATAAAATCCACGAAAAAAATGTATATGTAATAGATGAAATTGATGATACATTTGACAAAATGCTGAGAGCAAATAACACAAACTGGGCAGAAGCACTAAAAAGGAAGGAAGTATTTCCTGATGCTCAAAAATTCTATGATGACGTAGCGGATAATTTGAAGAAAATAATATTAAAAATATAAAATAAAAGTGCCAAAATTTTTTCATTCTAAATTTATTTCAGAATCTTAAAATTTTGACACTTTTTAATAAATCATTATGTTAATGCAAAAGTCATATCTGCTTCGACACAAATTTTACCATCAACTGAGCCGACACCGTGAGCTTTGCAAATAGGCCCTTTTAATTTTGTAAGTTCAACGGATATTTCAAATTTGTCTCCCGGTCTTACAATACTTTTGAATCTCGCATTTTCAACACCTGCGTAAAGAGCAAGTTTACCCTGATATTGCGGTAATTTCAGCAAAATTGGGGCTGAGCACTGAGCCATCGCTTCAAGTTGTAAAACGCCGGGCATAACGGGATTCCCAGGGAAATGTCCCTGGAAAAATTCTTCATTCATTGTTAAATTCTTGTACCCTTTGCAATATTTGCCCGGTACGCATTCTGTTATTCTGTCTATCAATAAGAATGGGTATCTGTGCGGAAGCATATCCATAATTTGCTGAATATCCATGCTGAATGCTTCTTGAGTCATTTCTTCTGTCATTTTAATTTATCCTTTCGTGTTTATTTTATTTCTACAATTTTATCTTTTAAAATTTTTGCGACTTTAATATGAACTGCATGCCCTGCTTCTTTTGCAAGAATTTGGCATTTTAAATCAAGCGGATTGATGCCTGTTAAGTATAAATCCCCAACCAAATCAAGTATTTTGTGTTTTAAAGGCTCACAATCTGACCTCAAATCAGTTGAATACCCTCCATCATCCATAAACCCGAGAGTATTATCAATATTTGCACCCTGCGCAAATCCTAACATCTGATATTTTCTTAAATCACGATAAAATCCGAATGTTCTTGCTTCAATAATTTCGTCAGAATTTTTAGGATTATAATTTACAAATCTGCGTTCTTCTT
The DNA here is from genome assembly GCA_902777855.1 of uncultured bacterium. Classification (GTDB taxonomy): domain Bacteria; phylum Cyanobacteriota; class Vampirovibrionia; order Gastranaerophilales; family Gastranaerophilaceae; genus Zag111. Next base: position 87,186 of record CACYVN010000007.1, read on the forward strand.
TGGGGTGATCATAATTGACCGCATAAGACATAAAAAGTTCTTTGTCGGGAAGGATTATAAGGCTTGTTTTGCCGTTTAAATAATAAACAGGCTCTGTTACTGTATATTTTTTTTCTTTAGCAAAAAGCGGTTTATCAATTCCGGCTTTTTTAAAGGCTTCCACCCATTGTTTTGAACTCCCGTCTAAAATGGGTACTTCTTCCTCGCTCATGCAAATATCAACAGAATCAATATGGCAGAATGCAAGTGCCGCTGTCAGGTGTTCTGTCAGCATTGCTTTTGATTTTTTATTACCTAATACGACACAATGATCTGTTGCAAGAACATTATCAACATTAGCGCTAAAAGCATCCTGACCTTTGATGTAATATCTGATTTCTCCTGAATTTGACGGGAACAGGGTAACCTCACACGGCTTGTTTTTCATTAAACCGTTTCCGCTTATTTTAACTTCTTTTTTTAAAGTTATGGTCATTACTACTATTTAGCCTCTTGCTGTGATTCTTCAAATTCTTTCAATAACGGTTCAAATTTGCGGAATTTTGCAAAAATTTCCTGAGCATCTTTCATTGTTTTGAGTTGTTTGATAAAATCTTTTCTCGGAACAGCAGGAATACCGACAATAATTGATTTTTCAGGGAATGATTTTGTAACCCCTGCTTTTGCTGTGATAATAGTATCAGAACCGATTTCAATGTGGTCTGCAAGACCTGCCTGCCCTGCGATTACAACTCTGTCACCGATTACGCAGCTTCCTGCAATACCGACCTGAGAAACAATCAAACATCCCTGACCGACTTTGCAGTTATGACCAATCATAACAAGGTCATCAATTTTTGTATTATCACCGATTACGGTGTTTTCAATAGTACCTCTGTCAATAGCGGTATTTGCACCGATTTCAACATTGTTACCGATTACAACTGAACCGATTGACGGAATTTTAAAGATTACCTGATCGGAATTGTCTTTTTTGATTTCGCCGTCTTGTCTTGCATTTTCAATATTATTCGGATTTTCGGTTACAAAACTGAACCCGTCAGCACCAAGTGAAACACCGTGATTTAAGATTACATCATTGCCGATTTGTACTCTGTCACCAATGTTTACACCCGGATGGAAGAAACAGTTGTTACCTATTTTGACGTTGCTTCCGATATAAGAGTTAGCCAAAATTTTTGTATTATCACCTATTACGGCATTTGGAGAAACTACAACATTCGGTCCTATGCAGACATTTGCGCCGAGTTTTGCGCTCGGGTCAACAACGGCTGTTGGGTGTACATCTTTATTTACAACCGGCGGAACATAGAAAAGATTTAACAATTTCATCATTGCAAGTCTTGGTCTTTCAACTTCAATTGTTGTCAAACCGTCAATCTGGACACCTAAAGGTACCAACGCTGCTTTTGCTGAAGATTTTGCAAGATTAGCAATTTCATCTTCTCCCAATGCAAGAGCAAGAGTATGTTCGTCACTCAACAATGGAGGGGCTATCTGCGTGATTTCCGGGCTTGCAACCTTTGTTAACATCCCGCCTACGATTTGTGTAATTTCATCTACCGTAAATGATCTCATATATTTCTCCTTATTTATAATCTCTCTTAAATTCATTAAAAAATACAATAAGTTGTCATGTCTATTTTACCCGAAAATTATCCCTTATATGCTTTTTATTGCAAATTGTTACAATAAAACTAAATATTCATAACCTTCAAAATATCTGTAATATCAGATGTTGTCTTTTTGACATCCGCATTTGAATATTTTATCGCATTATCAGGATCTTTCAGACCGTTTCCTGTCAGTATACAAACAATTTTAGAACCCTCTTTGACCTGATCTTTAACCTTAATGAGTCCTGCAACAGATGCAGCTGATGCAGGTTCGGCAAGCACACCTTCAGTTGATGCAATAAGTTTGTATGCCTTAACAATTTCATCATCGGTTACAAAATTAATCATTCCGTTGCTTTCATCTCTTGCTGCTTCGGCTTTTTCCCAGCTCGCAGGGTTGCCGATTCGAATAGCCGTTGCAAGAGTTTCCGGATTCATAATTCTTTCGCCTTTTACAATTGCTGCGGCACCTTCTGCTTCAAAACCCATCATTTTCGGTTTAGCAGGAATTTTACCCAAGTCATAAAATTCTTTATAACCTTTCCAGTATGCAGTGATATTACCAGCGTTCCCGACAGGTATAAAGTGATAATCCGGAGCCTGTCCTAATGCCTCGCAAATTTCAAACGCTCCTGTTTTTTGCCCCTCTATTCTGTACGGATTAACCGAATTTACAAGAGTAATCGGGTATTTTTCGGCAATTTCACGAACAACTTCCAATGCTCTGTCAAAATTACCCTGAATTGCAATAATTTCAGCACCATACATCATTGCTTGTGAAAGTTTGCCTAAAGCAATATATCCGTCAGGAATAAGCACAAAAGTTTTTAAACCTGCTTTGGCGCCATAGGCCGCAGCAGAAGCCGATGTGTTTCCTGTTGAAGCACAAATAATCGCGCCTGAACCTGATTCCTTTGCCTTTGTAACTGCCATTGTCATTCCACGGTCTTTAAAACTTCCTGTCGGGTTGCAACCCTCAAATTTTAAATAAATTTCGGCATCAAGTCCGATTTTTTTTGCTAAATTATCCGCCTTGATTAGCGGTGTATTGCCTTCGTTTAAGGTCACCACAGGTGTTGAATCACTAACAGGCAAATATTGTCTGTATTTGTTAATTAATCCTTGATACATACTTCCCCTCTTTTCTTTTTCCACTATTTTACAACAAAATGACCAAAAATAACAAAAAACCCTGAAACTTGTTCAGGGCTAAACTTTTTATTATCATATATTTCATTAGAAGTGCATATCTATCTTAGACTGTTTACCATTAACTTTTTCGTCTTCCATACGCATCAATGAACCTATTGTAAAGTTCTGTGCAACAGTTTTATTGATTTCAAACGCTACATCCCCGTTAAAGACTTCTTCATTTTCTTCAAGGAAATTGAACAGCGGTTCTGTCGGCGCTTTGATTAAATTTTCAAGAGACTGACCAGCTTGTTGAATTGTTCTTTCAGGAACTTGTATATTGAATCCGAAAGGTTTATATGGTCTGTTAAAACTGAATTGTGAATTTTCTGCCATGATATAGTCCTCTTTCAATATTAACTATTTACTCTGTCGGACATGTTTTTAGAAAAGTTTAATGATTTTTATTGTTTATTAAAAATTGTTTACAATTCATGTTATTATTTCATTATGAAAACTCTTAAAGATTACGAAAAAGAACTGTCTAAATGCTCAAAATGCGGTCAATGTCAGGTTGCCTGCCCTGTGTATAAACTAACAAAAAATGACTGCACCGTAAGCCGAGGGAAGTTTCTTATGCTCCATGGTGTTACACAGGGGGAATTAAAACTTTCACAAAACATAAATAAATATCTCGATATGTGTTTAAAATGTGGCAAATGCAGTGATTTTTGCCCTGCGGGAATTGATGTGCTTGAAATTATCACCTGTGCAAAACACGAATACATGAAAAATACGGTTTTGGGCAAGATTATTAACTTTTTGCAAAGCAGATTGGTGTTTTCTAATATGATTAAGATGATGGCAAGGATATTTAACCCTCACCCCACCACACCCCATTTAAAAATGGAGAGGGAGAGCACTTTATCTGTTATGTATTTCAAAGGCTGCGTAAATAAGATTCTGTCAAATACCGATAAACATCTGGGTAAAATTTTTAAAGATAGTGATATTGAAATAATATCGCCCGATTTTGATTGCTGCGGTCTGCCGTTTTTATCTGAAGGAAACATGGAACGCTTTGAACAAAGCGCAAAAGCTAATATCGAAAAGCTCAACGCAAATTATGACTATCTTGTAACCGACTGTGCAAGTTGTGAAAGCACTCTGCTTTCTTATAATAAATATTTTGACTGTAATATAACACCGGAAAAACTGCTAAACTGGGGCGATATAATTGCGCTGAAAGGCTTGAAGTTTGAGTTTAAAAAGCCTGTAAAAGTGACTTTTCACAAGCCGTGCCATTTGAAAAGCGATACTTTTTTTGAAAAAATTATTTCAAATTGCACAAACGCTGAATACGTTAAAATGACAGATTATGATGAATGTTGCGGATTTGCGGGAAGTTTTGCACTCAAAAACAGAGAACTTTCAAAAGAAATATCAAAAAACAAGGCAATAAATATTCAAAATACGGATGCTGATTATGTCATAACTTCTTGTCCTGCGTGTATTTTAGGCTTAAAACAGGGGTTGAAATTGATTAAAAATAAAAAGACAAAAGTAGTGAGTTTGCTTGAATTTCTTTCGAAAGCAGAAAGAATTTATTAATTTTTGTTACAAATTCAGTTACCATTGAAATATATAAAGTAGTATATACTTTATATATATGAGAGAACATTAAACACACGAGATATTAAGAGAGAGAGATTTACATTCCGTTTAAATAGCAGAGAGAACATTTTAATTCCTATTCCTAATTCCCTAACAGATTTTACCCCGCACAAGCGGGGATTTTTTTTTATTTACCCAATTCATTTGCTTTTTGGGTGGTTTTGTCAATGACATCATAAAAAACTTTTGCACTGTTGTATTTTTTCATCTCCTGAATCCCGACAAAAGTGCATCCGCCTTTGGTTGCAACATTATCAATCAGAGTTTGGACAGGTGTTTCCCCTCTGTTAAATATCATTTGTGCAGAACCTAATGCCGTCTGGGTTGCAAGGGTGAGTGATTTTTCGTATTCAAGTCCGAGTTTTTCGCCAGCACGAGCCATATCTTCTATGACCTGATAGAAAAATGCCGGACCTGAACCTGAAATTGCCGTAACAATATCCATTTGTTTTTCGGTCACATCAATACATTTGCCGATAGAAAAAAGCAGGTTTTCTATAAATTTCACATCTTCATCAGTTGCCTTTGAGCCTGCACAAATCCCGAACATCCCCAGTTTTACAAGTGCGGGAGTGTTTGGCATAATTCTTACTACTTTTGCGCTTTTCAAAATATTTTCAATCTTAGCGGTTGTCACTCCTGCACAAATTGAAACAACAAGTTTTTCGGGGGTTATTAAATCTTTAATGCCCTCCAAAACCTCGACTGCCTGATTCGGTTTTACCGCAATAAAAACAACATCGGATTCACTTGCAAGCTTTTTGTTATCACAGTAAACCTCGATGCCCAGCCGAGCAGAAGCCGATTGTGCAAATTCTTCATTGATTTCCGAACCGATAACATTGTAGCCCCCTTTAATTGCGCTTATAATTGCACCTGCCATTTTCCCGCATCCGATAAAACCGATTTTCTTCATAATATTTAACCATTCCTTTTTTGTTTTGTTGACTATTAGTTTTTTTTACTATAACATCTGTATTATACGATAAAAATAGCAAAGGAAATAAAAAATGAAACGTACACTAGAAGGAACTAAAAGAAAAAGACAAAATGTAAGCGGATTCAGAGCAAGAATGTCAACCCCCGGTGGCAGAGAAGTTTTAAACAGACGCCGTGCAAAAGGTCGTCATAAATTAGCTATCACTGCTAAGGAAAGAGCATAGTCAAATTGATCCCTCCGGTTTTATGTGAGGGTAAGTGAGGGTATTGTACAGGATGATTCCAAAACAATATCGTTTAAAAAAAAGAACCGCTTTCAAAGCAACATATAAAGTTAAGCACTCCTCCCATTCGGGTGGAGTAACTTTGTTTGCGGGGATAGAAAAAAAAGAAGAAACACCTACAAAAGTCGGGTTTGTGGTGAGCAAAAAAGTTCACAAAAGAGCGGTTAAAAGAAATCGTTTGAAACGCTTAATGAGAGAGAGTTACAGGCAACTTTTAAAAGAAAATAATTTGTATGGTTCGGATAAATATTTGTCTTTGGTTTTTGTCGGCGGAGAAAATGCGCTTGGCAAAAATTTTGACGAAATCAAAAATGCCGTTAAAATAACATTGGAGAAGTTGCAATGATTCTTGAAGGCATGTATTTTGAAAACGAGATAATGCACTCTGAAACGAGAGTATATCCGCAATTCCCGACAGCAACATCAGGACTTGTTGAGGGTACGGATGCTGTATATCGTTATGGCTTGCGGGAATCTTCATATCCTACATTGGTTATTGTGGATGAAATTCAGGACGACAGGGGAAATTATATTCCTGCAGGACATTATGAACTTGCTCTGGCGGATGACAGGCAGTTCTTACTTTTGCTTGAAGCCAAAAAACTTTGGGCAATTATACCTGTTTTTAAGCTTGAGGTTTCAACGGACGAAAAACCGCAAGTTCACGATAATAAATCTTTAAAAGCAAAACGAAAAAAAGACAAAGAAATTATGAAAACAAACCGAAAACGTGAACGCAAAGGTATGCCTCCAATTAATGAAGAAGAACAAATATACCAAGAAGCCTCTATTGAATACAATAAAGACGGAAAATATTTTTTAATCCGCTACGAAAGAGGAGATGTTAAAGCCTGGGGGGCAATTAAGGCACTTGAATTTAAACAAGAACATAAATAAGCGTAATTAAAGCAATTACAAAAAATACTCCTACTACTATCCAAAATGGCGGAATCCCCGTTCTTCTGGGAACAGAATTCATTGATGTAACCTGAGACTTTGGATCCTGTGATTTTTTAGCTGTTTTTTCCTTGGGTTTTTTTTGAGCTTGTTCTTTTGCTTCAAGGTATTTATCCGATAAAGATTTTTTTGAAGAACTGCCGGTTATCAAAAGTTCTGTATCATATCTAAGTTTTAAAATATCAGTATTTGCTTTCTGATGAAAAACGGAATAATTTAAACCCGCCTCAAAAGCACGTTGTAAACATTCAAGCGCTGTTGTTGCATCTTTTTGAACTTCGCCTGAATGAACAGAAATATTGCCCTGTTTTTTGAGAAAATACAAATCGTCAATAAATTCTTTTTCCAGTTCATTTGGGTTTGGTTTATCTTTTAAAGTCGAAAGCATCTCATCAAAAGTAACTTCATTTGTGCGTTTTGAACCCAAAACATTTCGGCACAGGTGTTCGCCAAAGCGTCTTGTCTGTCCCATACATTGTTCAAAAAACTCTCCCCTGTATAGTCTTTCTGCTTCAAGTACTATTTCAAAAAGATTTTTGTCAATATTTTTTAAATAATCGAAATTTGTTTTAGCCATTTGACTAAATTTTATTACAAAAAAGAATTATTTAAAATTTATAGTATAATTTATTTAAGAAAAGAGAGCTTTATGTATAACAGAAAAAAAAGTTACAACGGTCTATTAACTTTTGGTATTGTGTCAATTATCGCCGGTCTCACACTTTTGATATACTGTATTACTTCTTATTCAGAAATCAAGCTTGTAACCGATAAAATTGACTTTGACGAACTTGATAATAATATTCATATATCTACATCAGATAAGTATTACAAGCACTTATCAATTTGGGATACCTTAAATCAAAAGCTCGAAAAGAATAAGAATTTGCCTGTGAAAAATATGTCATGCGCTTATCTTGATTATGCTCAGCATAATATCAAATCGCTTTATAAACTAATTTACAAAAGTGCAAATGAGGATTCATCACGCAGATCCATTGTAGAGGGAAATATAAAATCTCTGTCTGATATGTATGATAATTATAAATCTTGTCGTAAAACTGCTCTGTATAAAGATGAACTTGCTAAAATGCTTGATGAAATAGAAAATTCCGACGATATTTTTTATCAGGGGAGAATGGAAACATTCATAAACGGTAACAGAGATATAGAAAGAGTAGATGTCGGTTCTGCGATTCCTGATGGAGAAGTTCAGGACGAAGTTTATCCGCAGTACCGGCATGAGCAGACCCCGGCAACAAAACAAAATGAAGTTTATATTCAGCCGGTTCAGCAACAAGCAAGCGGGCGGGAAGAACAATTTAAACGAGTTCAGCAGTATATTGAACCAAATAATAACGATAATAAAACCAACAATAACAACAATGGTCGGATATATTACGGAGAAGCGCAAACTTTCGGTCTGGATGGTTCACAGAATCAACGATAGCACCAAGTATTAAGTTTTGTAAAGTGTAAATTATACACTATTACTTGCTTTCCAGCTATGTTGCAAGAATAAAAATAAATATTGTTGACAGAAAATTTTTATCGTGCAATAATAATTACATAAGATTTAAGTGTAGTCGAAACACTAAATATAAATAGTTCATTAACCCCAAAACATATAAACTCCTAAATAATAAACACTAAAAGAGACCATTAGGATGCAGAAAACGACCCACTCACTTGTTGAGTGGTTTTTTTTACCCGCCGAGCAGAGCCACGAGCGAAAGCGAGAACCCGACACTGAAACGGCGGCACGACTGTGACGTCGTTGGAAGTGGAGGTGGTGGCGTTTACTGCGAGGCGGTAGCAAGAGCAGAGCCACGAACGAAGTGAGAGACCGGCACCGCAACGGCATCACAAGGGTGATGGCGTTGAGAGTGAAGGCGTTGACGTTTATTACGAGGCGGGGAATGCCCGAGCAGAGGAATGAGCATTAGTTAAAATGATTGTTGAAATCGACTATACAAGTTTTTAGCAATTTATTGTATAATACTAATATGAAATTTGAGAGCTTATTGAATATAAATAATCCGTCTGGAAGATTTGAATTTTTTAAATATTCAATCGCTATTGTATTTTTTCAAACACTATTTGCATTTACTTTTATATTTTTGACAAATGATGTCTTTGGACTGAAATCAATATTTTGGTTTCCTTTTGTGTTTGTTATTTTTATAGAACTGCCATTATTTTATTTGTATTTTATTCAATGTTCGAAACGGCTTTGGGATATTACCGGAAGTAAAAAGGTTGGAATTTTAACAAACATTATTTTATTTATTATTTCGTTTATCGGAATGATTGGTTTTCCTTTGATAACTGTTATAATTTACCTGATATTGATTTTATTTCGTGGAAAAATTGTCAAAGATGAATAAAATATTTTATTTAACACTGCTGATTTTAGTTTATTGTTGTATGCCTGTTTTTGCGTATGATTTGGATACATCGGTTAACTCTCAGATTGAACAAAAATATGATTCAAATAAGTTGAATAAAGATATGAAAGTTAATCAAACAGATACAAATTTAAATAACAAACCTCCCAAAACTACTCCTGTATTTGACAATTCAACACCGACGGTAACAAAGGTTACCAACACTGTTAAAAATAAAATTTCTAATATTACAAACGTAAAAACTGGTACAAAAATACCTTCCGGTACGAAATTTACCGTCAAATCTAATGCAGCAGTTTCAGGCTGGAGCGGAGTTAATTCTTTACTGACTTTTTCTTCAACAAATGCTGTTTATAAATCCGGAATCACAATTCCTGCAGGAACACAGTTTAAAGGTGTAATATCAGCTTCTCACAGCGGGCAAATAACAGGCAACGGCGGTTTAATCAAAATTAAAATTACGAGTATGACCTTAAACGGAAAAACAATCCCTGTTGAGGGTAAAATAACAAAAGCGAACTCAAAGAATATATTTTTTAACAATATAAAAGGGGCAAGACAATATTTACAGGGAATTGATAACAAAATCAATCAGGGTATAAATTTCTACAAAAAAGCCAGAAATTTATCTTCCCAGATGTCATCAAATCCGCTCGGAACAATACTTTCTCCATTACCTACAATAACCGGATGGCTTGGCTCTGCTGTTTGTACTGTTGCATCCCCTGTTACAGGGTTAACCCAAAAGGGTAAAAATATTTCGCTCCCGTCAGGTACGGTTTATGAAATAAAATTAACTCAGGATGCATATATAAACTAAAAAGCGATAAGATTTTAATCTTACCGCTTTTTGTTATGAGTTTTTTGTTATTATGCATTGAATGTTTTGAATGAAGATTCAACGTTTTTAGAAATAACTTTCTTAACAGCATCCATTTCTGTAGAGATTGCATTTTCTTCAGTATCGAGTTGTTTAAGCTTGAGTTCCAAATTCTTATCCTGAACTTGAATGATACCGATTTTAGCGTTAATTTCTTCAATTTTCTGATCATATACCGCTTTATCGTAGTAGTATTGATTCATTGCGTTGTTGTATGCATTATCATCAGTTTCGGTTGTTGTAGTTAATTCATATCTTGTACCTGATGTATGTGTTTCATCATCATATATGTATAATGCCTGATATCTGCCTGAAGCATCTTTTTCAACTTTTGCTTCCGCATTTTTGATTTCTCTTGTTTCTGTAGTTTCGCCGAACATATATGCTCTGATACCACCTAATGATAAAGTTGTTTTTTCATTGTAATCAATATTTTCGGTTTCTGATACACCGTAGAATACAGCTTCAAAATTGCCTGTTGAAGAATTTTGAACATATCTTACAAGCCAGTTGCTTTCAGCATATTTTTCTTCAGCCATTGCTCTGTATTGATTTTCAACTTTTAATTTGTTGAGGATTTCACTGTTAGAATATTGGTTAGCAACATTTGCCGGGATACCTGCATCAATAAATCTTGCAAGATATTGTGCTCTTGATGTATCGTCCAATGATTCAGGAACAGTGAACGTTGTATCATCTTTTTTGCTGCCCATTGAATACTGCAAAATAACCGGTCCTATAGCATAAGTTGAAGCTGTAGGAGAAGTGCTTGAACCAATTTTTGTTCCTGTACCTGCTTTGTTTGAAATTACGTTAGTACCGTTTACGACCATATTGTTTGATGGAATTTCCTGAACATAATTTAACATGTAGATACCGTCATTTTTGGTTGTTTTGGTAGCAACAATTGAAGTTACGGTATTCTTTTCAGTACCGTCTTCAAATGTATAAGTAATTTTTGTGTAATCGTCTGTTGACGGAGGAATCGGAACTGACATAGACGTTAACTGACTATAGTAGTTAGCCGATTCGTTAGACAATGTTGTACGCTGTTGGTTAATCTGTTGACCTTCGTATTCAACATTGGTCTTGCGAGCCGTCAAAGTTAGAAATCTAGCTTGTGATGCTGACATTCCCATAGTGTGTAACGTCCTTTCTTAGTTTCTTTGTTCTTACATGTACCTTATCGGCACGAAACACCATGAAATTCAGCGTTTTGCATGTTTTTGTTACATTTCTTTACAAAGTTATTTAAATACGCAGGTAATAAGAACCTCTTTACCGTTGGTACGAGACTCATTGACGGCTTCCTGAGCTGATAACGGAATTATGTGTCCGTCGTTTAAAATTCCCTGAACCATGCATTTAACGGATTTATCGGTCTCATTATTTTCGGGTGCAAAAACTTTTCTTTCAAGTTCATCTAATCTGTCAGTTATTTGTAAAATTTTAGTATCGGTTTCATTATTATTTGCATTTTGAGTTGTAAAATCTCCGGAGTATTCAATGTTGTTTCCCTGTTCTGCAACAACAGACGGATTGTTATTTATTGTTTCCGTTTGGGCGGCATTCATTTTTTTAGCGGCAACATCTTTTGTATTTGTATAAATTGCAGCAACAACAAAAATAAACATTAATATAAAACCCGCTGTTATCATTCTGTATTTGCTAAACTCCTGCATAATATTTCTCCTTTTATTAATATATATTAGCACAAGTTATAAAAAATTAGTTTATATTAATTTTGCAAATAACTTATTTATTAATTATTATAAAATTATTATGAGGGGATAATTATGACAGTATTAAAAATCGAACGTTTGGAAAATAACAGGATTTTACCTGAATATAAAACAGACGGAGCTGCAGGAATGGATTTATGTGCGGCAATATCAGAACCGATTATATTGAAGCCATTAGAGCGCAAGCTTATTCCGACCGGGCTTAAAATTGAACTTGAGCATGGTTATGAAGCTCAAATCCGTCCTCGTTCCGGATTATCAATAAAGCATGGCATAACATTAATTAATTGTGTAGGTACGATTGATGAAGATTACAGAGGGGAAGTCTGTGTCCCTGTTGTTAATATTTCAAACGAAGAATACACAATTACTCCGGATGAGCGCATAGCTCAGATGATTATAGCAAAAGTTGAGCAGGCACAACTTGAAGTAGTGACAGAACTGTCTGAAACAGTCAGAGGTGAAGGCGGATTTGGTTCAACAGGGAAGTAATTTTATTGTCATTACGAGCAAACAAAGTTTGCGTTGTAATCTCATAATTCTATTACCATCAGCATTAAAGGATGATATTGCCACGAAATCGTAGACAATTTTTGTAGTGGCATAAATAATTATTTTGCTAACATTTCATTAATGGCCTTAGCTGCTTTTTTACCTGCTCCCATAGCATTAATTGCGTTTGATTCTCCGACAGGTGCAACGTCACCGCCCGCATAAACACACGGAATATTTGTCGCCCTTGTTTCACCGTCAACCGTTATATACCCTTTTTTATCCGTAACTATTTCCAGTCCGTCATATTGCGCACTGCGCTGAATAATCGGGTTCGGGTTTGTGCCTAACGCAACAATTACGGTATCAACATCTTCAACCGTAAATTCACCCGTTCCCACAGGTCTGCGTCTGCCCGATTCATCAGGTTCGCCAAGTTCCATTTTTTCAAATTTCATTCCGTCAACATATCCGTCTTTTTCAAGTATTTCAACAGGTGCGTGTAAAAATTTGAAAACAATTCCTTCTTCTTTTGCATGACGAATTTCTTCAAGTCTTGCAGGTAATTCTTTTTCCGTACGGCGATACATAATAGAAACTTCTTCAAAACCTACTCGAACGGCAGTTCTTGCGGCATCCATCGCAACATTGCCTCCGCCGATTATTGCGGCTTTTTTGCCAACACGCAAAGGTGTAGGTGAATCTTGTCTGCCTGCACCCATCAAATTTACTCTTGTCAAAAATTCATTTGCACTATATACTCCGTTTAAGTTTTCGCCTTTTATGTGCATCATTTTTGGCAAGCCTGCGCCCGAACAAATGAATATTGCAGCAAAACCGTCTTCTTTTAGTTGTTTCAAAGTTATTGATTTTCCTACAATTACGTTTGTTTTAAATTCAACTCCCATTTTTTTGAGGTTGTCAATTTCCCTGTCTAAGAATGTTCTTGGGAGTCTGAATGGCGGAATACCATATCTTAAAACGCCGCCCAACTTGTGCAGAGCCTCAAACACAACGACTTCATGTCCTGCTTTTCTTAAATCTGCTGCGGCGGTAATTCCGGCGCAACCGGAGCCGACGACAGCGACCCTTTTGCCGCTTGGAATAATTTCAGTTTCTGAAGCCTTTGTATTATCCCCGACATATCTTTCCAAAGCGCCTATGGCAACACTTTCGCCTTTAATCCCCAAAACGCAATTGCCTTCACATTGTCTTTCCTGAGGGCAAACACGACCGCAGACAGACGGAAGCATGCTCGTCTGGCGAATTATATCGCCAGCCTTATCAAGTTCATCATTTTTTAAGGCTTCAATAAAATCAGGGATTTTAATATTAACAGGGCAACCCTGAACACAGCGGGGATTTTTGCAGTGCAGACAACGTGATGCCTCAAGTTTAACCTGCTCGGGGGTTAAATTACTTTCTACCGCATCAAAATTTGAACGGCGTTCTATTTTATCCTGTTCTTTTACTCTCTGTCTGTCAACTGCCATAATACTATCCCTTCTAATAATGTATATTTTTTTATATTTTAATTTAAACCCGCATGTAACGCAAGAAATTTTTAATGTAAAATAAGATTGTTCAATTTAAAAAGGATTTTATATGTATAGTTTTAATGAGAATAATTCATTATTCGGATTTGACGGAATATTAAACCGCAGAAATTATATTGTAAATATATTGATTGTAGAGGCAATCGTGCAGTCATTAATTGCCACTCCGCTACTGATTGCGGTATTTATGAGTAACAATTTAACAGGTGCAATTTTGGGCGGCGGTACAATGCCAAAATGGTGGTATTTTGTTATGTGTGTTTCAAGTTTTTTGAGTTCTGTTATGTATATGCCCTCAATTGTGCGCAGATTTAGAGATATTATGGGAAATTCTGGCAAAGACGATGTAAAATCATTTGCCATATTTACTTTTATAATTCTTATATTAAGTATTCCCGCAAGTTTTACCCAAGATATGTTTCTTGCATCATTTAAATTTATCGGATTGATAATATTGATTTCTCTTGCCTGTATAAGAGGCAAAGTGACGGGTTTTCTGCCCAAAAGCCCGGTTGCAGAATTTAACTGGGGTGCGTTTATAGGAACATGGATTTGGGGATTATTCAATAAAAGTTTTAAAACACTATGGGCTTTGCCGTTAAGTTTTACTATGGGTGCTCTGCCGTTTTACATTGTATGCGGTTTAAAGGGGAATGAATGGGCTTATGAAAAATCAAAGAACAAAGATATACAAACATTTCATTCAAAGCAAAAAATTCAGACAATTATATGGACTGTAATACTTCCTGTAATATCTTTCGTATTTATAATATTCGGGAGTATTTTTGTATACAAATTTGTATCGGGCTACACAAAATCGCATCCGGATTTTACAAAGCAGGCTGTTGAATATTATGTAAATACTGAATCTAAAGCAGCTGTGTCTAAGTTTGACAAAATTGAATTAGGGGCAGGCGAATACAAGTTTTATATTGACCCTAAAAAATGGGCAAATTCTTCTTACAAAGAAAAAATGGCTGATTTTGATATGGCAAGCGGATATGTAATGCTCCAAACATTAAATGACAGCAATATTATTGATGCATTTTCAAACGCTTCAACAAGCAATATTATGAATAAAATCAAGATTTATTCAACTTATAACGATGAACTTTTGGGTGAATATCATTTAGATCCTGAGGTTATAAATGAATTTATGGACGAAATAAAAAACAATCCGGACGTAAAAAATAACCCTGAAATAAAAAACAAATTGTTAGATAAAATCAAAAAAGGATACAGATTTAATTCACATCCGGCACTGCCGTAAATTCAAAGAAAATATTGACAAGTTTTTTTGACTATGTAGAATTAAGGATGTGACAGTTCTGTATTGGGGTGTCGCCAAGTGGTAAGGCAGCGGTTTTTGGTACCGCCATTTCGTTGGTTCGAATCCAGCCACCCCAGATTTTCAAAGGCTTGCGCTAAAGCAGGTCTTTTTTAGTGGCTTGATGAGAACCATCAATGCGAAGCATTGACTTGGTTCGAGCGCGAGCGAGCAGAGGCTGAAAGGGCACGACAAGGGTCGTGACCTGAAATGCCGTTTATTGCGAGCGAGCAAGACAATCCAGCCACCCCAGATTTTCAAAGGCTCCGTGAGGGGTCTTTTTTAGTTTATAAAAATAAAAATTTCTAATATATCGGTTCAACCGGTGTTCCGCCGAACAACCAATTTTTGAAAAATGGTTTTGAACCGTCTTTATTATAGTAAGTTTTATCAGGTTTCCCGCCGGCATAAGATTCTATTTCAAGTTTCTTAGTACCGGTATCGGAATAAAAACCGGTATTTATATAATCATTACCTGATGTTTGTTCAACGAAGATATCGCCTTTTTTATTTGTATAAAATTCTATATAATTTTTCCTTAATCCTGCGCTAAAGCCGACATGTACATCGTGAGGTTTACTTCCGTAACTTACAATATCAAGAATACTCCCTTTTTCTTTCGCAACAGAAACAACATTTTCTTCTCTTACCCTTTTAATTAAATTTTCAACGGATATGTTGCTGTCTGTTGATTTCCCTAATATACCAAACAAACCTTTCAGTCCTCTTTCTTCAAAGATATTTTTTATAGTTGCAAAAAACGGTGTTTTGGTTATTTGGGCATCCATACTAATTTCATTAATCAACTCCCCGAATAAACCTTCCGCATTTTTTAATGTTTTAACGGGAGATTTTGCCCCAAATTTTAATGCTTCAGTATAACCTGTAAAATACGTATTCTTTTTTGCAGAGTAAACATTCAAACCATTAACAGCATCAATTTTCATTTTATATACCTCAAAATTAGTATATCTTCAAGGATATATTGTATTAAAAGAATCACTTTGTCAATGGTAATTGGTAAATATTTATTAACTTGTAACATAATAAATATATTGTTGTAGTAATATCATAAAAGATAGATTTATGAGGATAAAATAATGTCAGGAAGAAAAGCAAATATAGCCATATTGGGTGCAACCGGAGTTGTCGGCAGAGAGATTACAAAAATAGTTGATGAATTAAATATTGAATACAATACAATAAAATTTTTATCCAGTGCAAAAAGTGCGGGAACAAAACTGACTTTTCAGGGTAAAGAATACACCGTAGAAGAAGCAAAACCCGAAAGTTTTGACGGAGTAAACATAGTACTTGCTTCAGCAGGCGGTTCAACATCAAAGCTTTTTGCACCTGAAATAGTAAAAAGAGGCGGAGTTTTGATTGATAATTCTTCCGCATTCAGAATGGAAGAAGATGTACCTTTGGTTATTGTAGGGGCAAATGAAGATGATATTAAGTTGCACAAAGGTATTATTGCAAATCCGAACTGTTCAACTTCGCAGTTGATGCTTGTTTTAAAACCGCTCAATGAAAAATTTAAAATTAAAAGGCTTATTGTTTCAACTTATCAGGCTGTTTCAGGAGCCGGTTTAAAAGCAATAAACGAACTTCGGGAAAATACAAAAGCTGCATTGAACGGGGAAAAATTTGAACCAAGTGCATTCAAAAAAGAAATTGCGTTTAATGTGTTACCTCAAATTGATGTGTTCTGCGAAAACGGTTACACAAAAGAAGAAATGAAGGTTGTAAACGAAACCAAAAAGATTTTGCACCTTGATAAAAATGTTCCGATTTCGTGTACTGCCGCAAGGGTACCGGTATTTAACAGTCATTCAGAAGCCGTTGATATTGAATTTGAACAGAATGTTACACCGGATGAAGTAAGAGAAATTCTTAAAAACACTTTCGGGGTTAAAGTTATTGATAACCCCGACAATTTCGAATATCCGACCACAAAGGATTCTTCAGGTGTTGATCCTGTTTATGTCGGAAGAATCAGGAAAAATCTTGCCTTTAATAATGGTATTACGCTCTGGTGCGTAGCAGATAATTTAAGAATTGGCGCAGCACTTAATACCGTAAGAATTTGTAAGGAAGTTATTAAAAAAGGTTTATTCTAAATTATTTTTAATAAAAATCACAATAACCCATGCCAAATTTAATATTTCGCATGGGTTTCATTTTTATCATGCGAATTAATTATTAAGCAAATTGGGGAACAAAATTATATCTTTTATATAAGAAATATATACGATAAACATATAAATACCGCATATTTAAGAATTGTTAACAACATTTTAACAAAAAGGCAATTTCTCAAAACAAAAATACTTTATATAAATGTAAGGGAAATACAAAATTTCAACTCAGGGAAAATAAAGATTAAATCTCAAATATATGTGAAAAGGATTTAAGAACAAAAACAAGTTTTTTATACTCTCTCTCTTAATATCCTCGTGTTTATTTAATGTTGCCGTTATTCAATGGCAACTTTTTTTTGATTATTATTAACTTTCAGCGATATTTATATTCATATTGAATTTGTTATATTTAACAATTTGCGCCAATTTTGCGACACTAACAGAAAAAATCCCATTGTGTCCAAATTTGACACAGGGTAGTTTTATACTAAAAATGCACTCCGGTACAAGCCAGGTTGACGGGATGTGTAAGTGTACATTATACTTATATTTAATAAGTATTAATCGAAAGGAAAAACCTATGCAGGAAATTAAATGTCCTAAATGCGGTGAAGTTTTCAAAGTTGATGAATCGGGATATGCCGCTATTGTAAAACAGGTCAGAGATGACGAATTTTCAAAAGAACTCGAAAGCAGACAAATTCAGTTTGAATCCGAAAAGAAAAATGCCGTTGAAATAGCAAAATTTGAAACGGAAAAAGAATTGAATGAAAAACTGAATAAAAAAGAGGCTGAAATTGCCGAACTTAAAAATAAAATAGAGTCTTTTAACAAAGACAAAGAAATTGAAATGACCAAACTTTTGGCTGATAAAAATGCACAATTGTCAGAAAAAGACAACAAAATTGACAAATTAAAAAATGATATTGCCCTAACCGAAAAAGAATGTCAGTTAAAAGAGCAGTCTATGAAAGACCAATATGAACAGCAATTAAGATTTAAAGATGAAGAAATAGAACGATATAAAGATTTTAAAGCAAGATTATCTACCAAAATGCTCGGCGAAACTTTAGAACAGCACTGTGAATTGTCTTTTGAACAATTAAGAGCCACAGGTTTTAAAAGTGCATATTTCGGCAAAGATAACGATGCAAAATCAGGCAGCAAAGGTGATTACATATACAGAGATTACGACTCCAACGGAAATGAACTCATATCGATTATGTTTGATATGAAAAACGAGGCAGATACGACTGCAACAAAGAAAAAGAACACCGATTTTCTAAAAGAACTCAATAAAGACCGTGAAGAAAAAGGATGTGAGTATGCAGTTCTTGTTTCAATGCTTGAAGCCGACAATGAACTTTATAACGGCGGGATAGTCGACATGTCGCATTATTACGAAAAAATGTATGTCATCCGCCCGCAGTTTTTTATTCCTATGATAACAATTTTGCGCAATGCGGCATTAAATTCTCTCGAGTATAAAAATGAAATTGAACGTATGCGAAACCAAAATATAGATGTTTCAAATTTTGAAAAAGCTTTGATTGATGTTAAAGATAAGATTTTCAGAAATTACGAAATTGCAGATAAAAAATTTAAAACTGCCATTGACGAAATTGATAAATCCATCAGTCATCTTCTAAAAATTAAAGATGCATTGATTTCTTCAGGGAACAATTTACGTCTTGCAAGCAGTAAAGCTGATGATTTGAGTATCAAGAAATTAACCAAAAACAATCCTACAATGCAGGCAAAATTTGATGCCCTGAAAAAACCAAAGAAAAAATAAATGTACCCCCCATTTGCTTCTATGTTCATGCTAAAATTAATTTGCATGAACATAGGAAAAGAGGGATATAATTATGGAGAATAAGGTTGTAATAGGTGCGCAGTGGGGTGATGAGGGTAAAGCAAAAATCACCGATTTATTAGCGCAGGATGCGGATTTGATTATAAGATATCAGGGTGGATGCAACGCAGGTCATACTGTTGTTGCGCACGGAAAAACCTTCAAATTTCACCTTATTCCGTCAGGAATTTTATACAAGGGCAAAACCTGTTTAATCGGTAACGGTACGGTTATCTTGCCTGAATATTTTGAACAGGAAATTGAAGGTCTGAAAAAAGAAAATATTGACCTTTCAGGACTCAAAGTCAGTCCGCTTGCGACAATAACTATGCCTTGGCACACTGAAGTTGACGGCTACAGCGAAGATAACGCAAAAAAAGGTAAAATCGGTACGACTAAAAAAGGTATCGGTCCGACTTACACTGACAAAATGGCAAGAATTGCACTAAAAATTGAGGATTTGTACTCAAAAGAGGCTTTAAATGAGAAATTAGATGTAATTTTACCTTTAAAAAATAAACAGTTAAAAGAAGTTTACGGGCTGAAGACATATTCAAAAGAAGAAGTTTTGGCTTTGTGCGAAAAATATGCAAAGATTTTTGAACCTTATGTTTGCTTCAACTGGCAGGAAATGTTACATCAATTCAAAAAAGATGGCAAAAAAGTTTTGTTTGAGGGCGCACAGGGAGTAATGCTTGATGTTGATTACGGTACATACCCGTTTGTCACCAGTTCAAACCCCGTTGGCGGCGGAGCTTGCACAGGTTCAGGCTACGGACCGAAAATGATAGATGAAGTCATCGGGGTTGCAAAAGCTTATGTAACAAGAGTGGGTGAAGGACCTTTTGTGACTGAATTAACAGACAATACAGGTGATACAATAAGAGAAGTCGGGCATGAATTTGGGGTCACAACAGGACGTCCAAGACGCTGCGGATGGTTTGATGCCGTAACAATGAGATATGCATGCCTTGTTGGCGGTTTAACTTCTGTTGCACTCACAAAAATTGATGTTTTTGATTCATTTGATGAAATAAAAATCTGCACAGCATACAAAGACAGACGTGACGGGAAAATATACAATTCTTATCCGACAGATGTCTATATTCACAAGTATTTAGACCCGATTTACGAAACCCACAAAGGCTGGGGGCAGGATATAACAGGTATTCGCAAATATGAAGATTTACCGCTTAATGCAAGAAAGTATCTTGAACGACTTGAAGAACTTCTTGATACCCCGATTTCAATAGTATCAGTCGGCCCCGACAGAGAACAAACTATTTTTAGGGGTAAATAAAATTTTAACAAATTGATATTGTCCGAAAAAAAAGTATAATGGTAGAAAGATGGGCAATGCGATAGATAAAAGTTCAATAGAAGATTTAAAACAGCGGGTGAAAAACAAACTTGACCAGACTCAGTTGTTCACTTATCGTGGTTCCGTTTCAAAACTTTTGGGTTTAACGGTTGAGGTTAAACTCCCCGGACTGAAAATTGGCGATTTATGCTACATAGAGACCTATGATGGCAAGCAAAAACCTGCAGAGGTTCAGGCTTTCAGGGGTGAAGTTGCTCAATTATCACTTTTATTAGACGGAGAAGGTATAGGACAGGGAAGTCTTGTAACTTCAACCGGTAAGCCGATTATTATCCCTGTTGGGGATTTTTTGTTAGGCAGATTGATTGATCCTATGGGTAACCCTATTGACGGACGTCCTCTTGATTTGGAAAATGCAGAGTACAGACCCATTGAAGGTCCTCCTCCGGGTCCGTTTGAAAGACCGATTATAACGGAACAGTTTTCAACAGGTGTAAGAGCGATTGACGGTTGTATGACAATGGGTGCAGGTCAGCGTTTAGGGTTATTTGCAGGTTCCGGGGTTGGTAAAAGTACTTTATTAGGTATGATTGCAAGAAATTCTGATGCGGATGTTAACGTTGTTGCACTAATTGGGGAACGTGGCAGAGAGGTTAAAGAATTTGTAGAGGATGCATTGGGCGAACTCGGGATGAGTCGTTCTGTACTTGTATGTTCAACAGGAGATAAACCGCCCTTGATTCGTCAAAAATGTCTGCTTGCAGCAACTGCGGTTTGTGAATATTTCAGAGATCAGGGCAAAAAAGTTTTCTTAATGACCGATACTGTCACACGTTGTGCAATGGCAGGGCGTGAAGTCGGATTGTCCTTAGGTGAACCGCCGACAATGAAAGGTTATCCTCCATCAATTTTCTCATGGCTGCAAAAAGTTTTGGAACGGGCGGGCAACAGTGAGAGAGGCTCTATAACCGCATTATATACCGTTTTAATGGAAGGGGATGATATTAATGATCCGATTGTTGATATTGTTCGTGGTATTGTTGACGGGCATATTTTCTTATCAAGAAAAGTTGCAGAATCAAACCATTACCCTGCTATTGATGTTTTAGGCAGTATTTCCCGTCTTATGAGTGCCATTGCATCTCCCGAACACAAACAGGCTGCGGCGAAATTAAGGACTATAATGTCATTATATCGTGAAAATAAAGACTTAATTGATGTAGGTATGTATCAGCCCGGGTCAAATCCCCGTCTCGATACTGCCATTGAAATGATGCCTAAAATCAATGGTTTTCTGCAGCAACGTACCGATGAAAGTGTAACAATGGAAGGTACAATCAACCAACTTATTGAAATGATGCAGGATGTTGAAATTTAAAAAACAGCGTGCGTGCTCAAGATGTAATCTTGGAAGTCCGATTTTTGCAAAAAATCGGGATGAAACCGAGATTGTAGGCGAGGAACGAGCCGTACAAGAAAGGTTTGCAGCCAGCTTAGTTTTTGAGCACCTTTAGGTGCGTAAAAAACAGCGTGCGTGCTCAAGATGTAATCTTGGAAGTCCGATTTTTGCAAAAAATCGGGATGACAAGATTCGAACTTGCGACCCCTACCACCCCATGATAGTGCGCTACCAAACTGCGCTACATCCCGATATGAATATTATACACCGAAACTGTCGTTTCGGCGGGTGCTTCCTCTCCTCGGACAATAATTAATTGTCCTCGTCGGCAGAGTCCATCTCGCAAAAACCTGACATTTAGTCAGTTTTTTGCTCGGCAGATTGCTGCATCCCGAGGGGTAAATATTGCTACCATTGATTGCAATACTTACCACAATATTTATTGTAACATAAAATAAATATTGTACAATAAAAAGCCGAAAATCTATAATTTTTCGATAAACTCAACAACTTCTTTCAGTGAATAAATATTATTTTGTACAAAGAAATTCTTACCCGATTTTTTACGGACATAATCAAGGTTTTTACCGTCTAAAAAATCTTCACTGTATGGTCTTAGCATTACAGTAGGAATTATAACGGTATCGCAATTAACATTTTTTACTGTATCAATTAAATCGTCACTTGTAATTAGCCCTGCGACAGTAATATCTTCACCCCAATAATTCGATTTGACAGGATGGGCTTCAACTGTCAGATTTTTTATTTTAGATAATTTTTTTGCAACTTTTTCAAGCATTTTTTTTGCAGCATATGAACAGGCAAAAATGATTTTGTAAGGTTTAGATACGGATTTTGGCAGATTTAATTTTTTAAAATCATCATAAGTAAGTCTTAATGCCCCTACGCCATCATCTAACTGACAAAAATTCCCGTAATATTTCGCAGGTGGTATAGGTTCATCTGCCAAAAGGAAAAATTCGTCACTACAACATACACGCTTGAATTTCGAGGCAATTTTTATGGTTTCTTTTGCACACTTACTATCAACCCGTTTTAATTTTTCTTCTCTAAACTGTGTTATTCCGACAGGAACTATAGCGGTAGATAAAACAGTATTTTTTAACTGCGCCAAATCTGTCAGAGTTCGTTCCAATTCTTTGCCGTCATTTATTCCGGGGCAAAGAACAATTTGCGCATGAAACGGAATTTTATTTTTTCTTAGCCATTTTAAATTCTCTAAAGCCTTGCCTGCGTTTGGATTGCGGAGCATTTTTACACGAAGCTCAGGATTAGTTGTATGAACAGATACATAAAAAGGTCCTAAATGAAGTCTTTTTATTCGCTCTTTATCTTTTTCGGTCAAATTGGTAAGAGTTATATATGTTCCCTGCAAATACGACAGGCGGTAATCGTCGTCTTTGATATAGAGTGTATCTCTTAAACCTTTTGGCTGCTGATCAACAAAACAAAAAATACAATGATTTAAACAAGGTTTAATTTTATCAAAAATCGCACTCTCAAAAACTATACCCAAATCTTCGTCAAAATCTTTTTCAATTTCTATTTCTTCAATTTCACCGTTTTTGCGTTTTAATTCAATAGTGACAAGTTCTGATTTCATATAAAAATTATAGTCAATCATATCGGTCATTTTTTGACCGTCAACGGATAAAATTTCGTCTCCTTTTTCAATTTCAAGTTCTTGTGCAATTGAATTTTTTAAAACACTATCAACTATTGCGCCCATTTTCTTTTTCAAAACCCTCTACCATTGAAATAAAATTATTATATTCGCAAATAGTGTTATCAAGAACTATTTTTTGATAAAAATCAGACTGATTGTATTCATCTTCAAGAATTTTTTGAGCATTCATACGATGCAAATAAGCTCCGGCTTTAATATTTTCGAACATCTTTTTTGCATCCTGAGAAGATAAAAATGATGTACAGCAAAGTTTTACTTTTGCATCAGAAATAAATTGAAGCGGATTTTTTGAAAACGGTTCAAGTAAAAGATTTTTCAAAGCTTTAATACCCTCATCGGTTATAGAGTATAATCCGGATAATTTTCCGCCCTCAGACATAATTTTTGAAGATGTAATAAATTTTAATTTTTCAAGTCTTACCAAAGCGGGTTTTAATGCCCCGAAACTCGGGTTTGTAAACGGTGCAAATTTGTCTGCAATGTGTTTTTTAATAGCATACATTGTCAAATCCCGCTTCATTAGTACAAATAAAATTATTAAATCTATCATAAGTTAACAATATCATTAATTGCCCTATTTAACAAATTTATTTCATTTTTATATGATATAATCGATTTATGAGAGTATTGAAGTTTATTTTTGGATTGGTTTGTATTTTGGCGATTTTGCCTGTAATTACGGCTGTTCTGTATCTGAAAGTTTTGCCCGCTGCAGTTCAAAACCCAAAAGTTATTGGTTATATAGAAAAAATCGGTTCAGAAGCGCTCGGTGCGGAATTAAAAATTGAAAAACCGTATTTGCAAACCGATTGGACTCCATACGCAAGAATAAAACTCAAAAAACTTTCACTTAAAGACAAAAATAAAAAACTTCTTAATATTGAAAATTTTGATTCAGAGTTGTCACTATGGAAAGTGCGTACAAATAAAGAAATTGATATAAAAACTATAAAAGTTGACGATGCATATGCCGATATTAGCGGAATATTAAATCTCCCCCCGTTTAAAAAGACTTCAACAGGGAAAAAGGGTTTAAGTGTTAATATATTCAAATCTGTTGCCGATATAAAAAATTTAAAAGCATTTTATCAGATAGACAAAGAAAATTCAGTAAAAATTAATGCAAAAGATATAAAAATTTCTGATAATCCGGATAAAAAAACTCTTGGCTATGATATGCACGCTGTTTTGATGCGGGACAAAAGCAAACTTGATATTCTTGCAAAAGAAACAGGGGAAAATACTTTAATTGAGAATAAGCAGAAACTTATTGTAAAAAATTCTCCGCTTAAAGTTGCAGGAACAGATATTTTATTTAATGGAGAAATTGATTCGAATAATTATGATTTACATTTCAAATCAAAAAATTTCAAAATCAAAGATGCTGTTGATATAATGAACAGCCAAATCGTAAAAAATAATATCGGAGATTATCTTGTATATTTTGACAATCTCGACGGGAATTTTGATTTTGATGTTAATTTGAAATCTAAAGGTATGAATGGTAAAGTCAATCTCAATAAATTGTCGTTTAAACTTAATCCGCTTGCAAAACTGCCTGTAATTATAGAAAACGGTAAAATTACTTTTGACAGTAACAATGTAAATATCAAAGATTTCAAAGGATATTATGACGGGAAAAGACATAACAAAATAGATTTTGAAGGAACCGTAAAAGATTACTTAAAATCCGTTGATACCGATATCTTGGGGAATGCCGTTGTTACGAATGATTTTGCTAAAAAATATTTATCAAAGATTGTAAATTACCCTGTTGAAATTACCGGTCAGGCAGATACAAGAATTATGCTCAAATCAAAATACGGCAAGATGGATATAACCTGGCTGTACAAATTTGAAAAAGGAAACGGTTTTATCCTAAACGGAGAAAAAAGCACTATAAATGATGCAGGGATAAGAGTTATGGCAGCTAAAATGCACCTTGCTGACGGTCTGCTTGCCATAAAATCACTTGATTATCATTTTGCAGAAAAAAGACCTGATTCAAAAGAAGAAAGACATACTCCGATATTGAGTTTGAACGGTAATATTGAACTGACAGGAAAAATCAGAGATTTGGGAATGACACTTACAAAGCCTATACCAAGTACTTTTGTAAATTTGATTATTGGTCAAAATCTTTTCAGGCATGGGACATTTACAGGCCGAATGAAATATATTAATACCGGTAAAAATCCCGTTTTAGACGGGGATTTCCGGATTAATGAAGTCGGGATTCCAAGTCAGAGATTGTACATAAGAAAAGGGCAGGTGAAAACTGAAAACGGCAATATGCTTATTGTTGCAGAAGGAAGGTATCGTCGTTCGACATATAATGTTGATGCAAAAATCAAAAACGAAATAATTTTACCTATAATTGTTCGTGATGCAAATTTGACAGTTGACGATATGGATGTGGAAAGATATTTGCAGGCATTTAATCAACAAACTCCAAGTGAGCAGGCCTCGGGTGATGTTCATTCTGCAATATCAAAATCTGTTGAGCAGGAAGTTGATGAAAATGATGATACCCAAACCTTTGACCTTGCCAATTTGATAGTTGAAAAATGTACTCTCAAAGTTTTGAAAGGGCATTACAAAAATATACATTTTGCCAAC
The DNA here is from genome assembly GCA_902777855.1 of uncultured bacterium. Lineage (GTDB taxonomy): Bacteria > Cyanobacteriota > Vampirovibrionia > Gastranaerophilales > Gastranaerophilaceae > Zag111. The sequence goes on from CACYVN010000007.1 coordinate 113,238, forward strand.
GCTATCGGGAATTTGACATTAGACAAAAACAGTATATTAAATCTCAATTCAAACAGATTTGAAATAGCTGACGGAAATGCGGAAGCAAAAGTTAAATGTGATTTTAAAAAACATCTTTATAATCTTACGCTTGCGCTAATGAGAGTGAATTCCGATACTATTGCGACGGAACTTGTTAATCTGCCAAAAGAAATTAAGGGTAAAGCAAGCGGAATTGTTGATATAAACACTGATAAAACACTTAAAATAAACGGAACAATAAAATTTGTTATCCAAAACGGTGAAATTGCAAAAATCGGACTTGTTGAATATGCTATGAAAGTCGCTTCACTTTTCAGAAATCCTGTTGTAATGATTACACCAAGTGTTATCTCAGATTTGATAGATGTTCCTGAAGGCAAGTTTGACACCATTAACGGAACACTAAAGCTTGAAAGAAACGTCATACGTCAAATGGTTATAAAATCTGTTTCTCCGCAGTTAAGTACATTTATTGTCGGCAGATATAATCTTGAAAATCAGGATGCAATTTTGAGAGTTTATACAAGATTTTCAAACCGTAAAAAGGGTGCATTCGGATTTTTAAGAAGCATATCTCTAAACAGTCTTGCAAACAGAATACCGTTTAGCAGTCGTAATAATAACAATTATTATGAGGCAGAAATAAAAGAAATCCCGAAAATTGATGCTGATGATAAAGATACCCAGATATTTTTAACAAAAGTTGACGGCGATATTGTTGAAAACAACTTTTTGTCATCTTTGTATAAGATAAAATAAACTACATAAGCTATATTATGAGAATATCTCGCAGGGATATTTTTTTCTTGTTCACTTTTCTTTTTGATTGCCATGACCGCTTTCTTTGAGCGGGCAAAGAAATGGGGCATATTTATTTTGAATATTAAACAATATTATCTGATACCGATAAAATTGTTTATGTAATTTCGTAAGACATATAAAAGAAACGACCCGTGTGGGTCGTTTTTTATGCTTCGTATCGTTTAAACGATTTTTCTATTGTTTTTGAAATTAAACCTTTCATTGTATCGTACTCTGTTGTAAGTGAGGATATTTCGGTATCAAGGTTTTTTATCTTTAAGTCAATAGTATTTTCTTTGTTTTCTATTCGGGCTTTGGCGGCATTATATCTTGCTTCTGCCTGAGCAATACCCTCGAGATCGGAAACTTCGGAAATATATGTGTCTGTAGAGTAACTGCTTTGATAGTAGTTTCCGTCATTTGCCATTGAGGAGATATATACGGCACCGCTTTTCATAAGCTCCTGCATATATTCAAGATTTTCAATATTTTCATTTTCTGTCCATCCTGACATGCAAATTCTGTTGAACAGTGTATCGTAGAAGCCTGCAAGTAAATTGTCTGTACCATCTGCAACATCTGTAGGCGCTTTAATTTTGAAAATATCTTCACTGTTTGCCTCGTACAGGTTTGCGATTGTTCTTCCGTCCTGTTCATGTTTAACCTGACCATTTTCATAGGAATATTTTGAATTTTCAAGACCTTGCTGATATTCCATAAATGCTGTCAAGAATGTTTGTACAACAGTATTTAAGTCGACTGCAATAGTCTGTCTTCTGTTTTTACCGTTTCTTGAACCTGAACCGCAGGAACTGTATACAACACCTAAATAGTTACATGCATTAGAGGTACATTCTCCGTTTACACCTTCGCATTCGTATGCGTGAGCTGCTTTGGTTGCAATTTCGGGAAGCAAATCGTGCCATTCACTGCCCTCTGTATTATGACCATAGTTGGTTCTTGACCAGTCAGCATTATCCCATTCTGCATATCCATAGTCATACCATCTTGCTGCAGTGTCTTGTATTTTTTCTGACGGATATATCAATTCACTAACACGGTCGTATGCATATTGGAGTGCTAAGTCATTTTCTGTAACTCCACCTAAAATTGCACTGAATTGATCCGTTATCCAGTTCAAGAATGAAGGGGATTGTTCGTTTCCGACTAATACCTGCTGCATTAATGCTGCTTCTGTTACCGGAATCGTCGGGCCTCTTGTCGTTGTCATTTGATATATGTATTGTTTATCAGTAGTTAATAAATCATATAAAGAAATTGATGCTTTATATGTATTTGTTATCAGAGAATAGTTCCCACCGTATTCACTGTCATATACCATGATATTCCAGTAATCACCGTTGGCTCCGTCAGACTCATATACTGTGTTCGGATAACTGATAGCTTTATAACTTCCATTCAACGGTAATGTATCGCCGTAATCCGATGTGTCAACGCATTTTGCTTTAATTAAATCCAAAAATTCATTATATGTAATATCCTGTGTTGCTGCTGTAGCAGAGAACGTTGCACCTAAGCCTACTGCATTGTTATAGGATACACTTTCAATGCTTGCTGCTGATGCTGCGGATATTACACCTCTGTCTCTCAAAGCTTCAATAAATTTGTTACGTACTTCAGAAGACGGAGTTCCGTTATAACCTTCAACAGGAATACCCGCTGCTTTTGCTGCTGATGCATACACGCTTGATAGTACAACTCTGTTTGATTTATCAGTCAAAAGTCTCGGATAATAATCATTATAAACAGACGGAGTCATCAATAATCCGTATGTTAAAGCCATGTCACTTGTACCTGTTCCATAATAGTCATAGATAAGTTTGGTCTGGTTCATAGCGTTTTGATACTCATCAGAAATTCGCTCCATATCACGTGACAGAGCAATTTTCTCATGAGATAATCTCATAGATTCAAACTCACAGTCCGCTTTTCTGGATGTGATAGTTAGTAATCTCGCTTGTGATGCCGCTAATCCCATTTTTTTCCTTTCTAAAAATCGGTTTTAGACATGTTCTATCATGTGGTTTGACGGCATTTTTTAATGTAAACTTTAAGTTATAAGGTGTTTTGTTACAAATGTTTACAAATTAAAAGATGTTAAGTTTTTATTGTCTTAACGTCTAAAAATAATTTTGTGCTATCATAAAAATGCAAGTAGTTTTTAAGAAGGGGATACTTATGGGAAAAAGAATCGGAATAGACGTTGGCGGAACGAATGTAAAAATCGCTCTTGTTGATGAAAAAGGAAAAATAATTTATTCAAACAGTGTACCGACATATGCAAAAATGGGGTTTGAATATACTGTTAATAATATCAAACAGTCTATAAGAGATTTGATGAAAGAAACCCGCACGGATGAAAAATCAATTGAGGGTATCGGATTTGATTTCCCGGGACAAATTGATTACAAAAACGGTATTGTTAAACTTGCTCCGAATATCCCCGGATGGGTAGATGTTCCTATTGCCAAAATGATAGAAGATGAATTTCATATCAAAACAAAAATTGATAATGATGTAAGATGTGCTGCATTGGGTGAACTGAAATTCGGAGCCGGTAAAGGATGTGAAAATTTTGTTTGTATTACTGTCGGAACAGGTATTGGCTCTGGACTTGTTATAAACGGCAAACTTGTCCGCGGAGCATCAAATGCAGCAGGCGAAATCGGACATATCAAACTTGTTGCAAAAGACGGTGCAATCTGCGGTTGCGGAGATACGGGCTGCTTGGAGGCTTATGCATCAGGTCCATGTATCGTTGCTATGGCGCAGGACTATATCAGAGGCGGTAAATCCGCTAAATTTGCCGAAATGGCATCAGATGGCGAAATTACACCATATATCGTTGCCAAAGCTGCAGAAGCAGGTGACCCCGTTGCAAAACGTATCTTTGAAATTATGGGCGAATACATCGGGCTCGGATTAACAAGTGTTATTAATTTATTAAACCCTGAAAAAATAATCGTTGGCGGCGGAGTTGCTGAATGCGGCGACCTTTTGTTAGAGCCGATAAGGAAAACCGTCAAAAAACGTGCAATGGTTGTTGCTGGTTCTGCGGTTGAAATAGTTCCCGCACAGTTAGGCAACAGTGCAGGCGTAATCGGCGCAAGCATGCTTATTGATGAATAATTCGGAGATTAAAAGATACAAATGTATAACGTAAAATCACCCCATGCAACTGAATTTATTGATAACAATGAAGTTTTATCGACTTTAAAATATGCCGATGAAAACAAAAATAATGCTGAGTTGATTGATAAAATTTTAGAAAAAGCCAAACTTGGCAATGGGTTGACTCATAATGAGGCTTCAGTTTTGCTTGCGTGTGAAATAGAAGAAAAGAACGAAGAAATATATTCGCTTGCAAAAAAAATTAAGCAGGAATATTACGGAAACAGAATTGTGCTTTTTGCACCGCTTTATCTGTCTAATTACTGTGTAAACGGGTGTGTTTACTGTCCGTATCATGCCAAAAACACTCATATTCCTCGTAAAAAAATGACTCAGGATGAAATAAGACAGGAAGTTATTGCCTTGCAGGATATGGGGCACAAACGTCTTGCGCTTGAAACAGGCGAAGACCCTGTTAATAACCCGATTGAATATGTTTTGGAGTCTATTAAAACGATTTATTCAATTAATCACAAAAATGGTGCAATCCGCAGGGTGAATGTCAATATTGCTGCAACTACGGTTGAAAATTACCGAAAATTAAAAGATGCAGGGATAGGCACATACATTTTGTTTCAGGAAACATATGACAAAGAGCGTTATGAAAGACTTCACCCGACAGGTCCTAAGCATAATTACGCCTACCATACGGAAGCAATGGACAGAGCAATGCAGGGCGGAATTGATGATGTCGGAATGGGAGTTTTATTCGGACTTTCTACCTACAAGTATGAATTTGCGGCTTTGCTGATGCATGCAGAGCATCTGGAAGCGGTTTTCGGTGTTGGACCTCACACAATTTCCGTTCCGAGAATCAGAAAAGCCGATGACATTGACCCAAGCGCTTTTGAAAACGGAATTGACGATGATACATTTGCAAAGATTGTTGCCTGTATAAGAATAGCCGTACCTTATACGGGTATGATTATATCTACAAGAGAATCAGAAAAAACAAGAAAAAGAGTTTTGGATTTGGGGATTTCTCAAATTTCCGGTGGCTCAAAAACAAGTGTCGGGGGTTATGCCCATCCTGAAGATAAAAGCGAGGAAGAAACGGCACAGTTTGATGTTGAGGATAGAAGAACTTTGGATGAAGTGATAAAATGGCTTATGCAAATTGGCTATGTTCCGAGCTTTTGTACCGCTTGTTACAGGGCTGGCAGAACGGGCGACAGGTTTATGGAAATCTGCAAAGATAAACAAATTCACAACTTTTGTCACCCGAATGCACTTATTACTTTAAAAGAATATTTGGAAGATTACGCTTCAGATGAAACTAAAAAAATCGGTTATGAACTTATTGAAAAAGAATGCGCAACTCTTGAAACCACTCAAGCCGTAAAAGACAAAACAAAAGAATATCTTGAAAAAATTGAACACGGTCAGCGTGATTTCAGGTTTTAATAATTTATTTTCCCTTTTTAAGTGGGAAGTATGCCGAAGGCGGGCAAGGGATTAGAATTTGCCGGTGCAAAAATTGTACTTAACAATTTTATATTTCTGGAGTTTTTGTGTCTGCTTTAATTTGTTTTATTTCCGGATGGGCGTGGCGAAATTGTTTAATTTTGATATAGAGTTCATATTTATTCATATGCATAAATTTTTCTATTGCTTTTCTCAATTTATCTTTTTGGGTAAGCGGAACTTTATATTCTTCATTACCGGCATATAAACAATGCATCGTTTTACCGTCAACTTTTTCTTTTTTATAACTTATTTTAAATTCATCGTATCCAAATTCATTAAAAACTTCAGATACTTTTTCATCAAAGAGTTTTGTCTTTTTTGGATTATATTCAACACCATTGAAATAATTATGCGCAGCCTTAATAAACTGATCTGAAACTGTTGCTCTGAAAGCAGGTTGATTATTAACACTTAAATTTGTTTGCATGATTTATACTCCTTTTTTATTTACAAAACACCTAAAAATTTTTTTTGCTATATAATATTCTTGTACTTGTTAAGGGGATCCACCCTGAGGGTAAGTTTAGGTTTTTCGATGTAACGATTGCCGTATTAAGTTTACCCAAAAAGGATACGAAAGGAAAATTGAATATGGAAAAGAACAACGAAACTTTGTCGATTTTAAGACACTCGACATCTCACATTATGGCACAGGCTGTTCAAAGTTTATTCCCGAATGCAAAATTGGCTATCGGACCATCTACCGCTGAAGGGTTTTACTATGACTTTGATTTAACAGACGGTCATGCTTTCACTCAGGAAGATTTAGATAAAATTGAAGAAAAAATGAAAGAGATTGTTAAACAAAATCTCACCTTTGAAAAATACGAAATACCTGATGTCCAGGCGCAAATTGACGAATTTAAATCGCAGGGTGAAATCTACAAAGCTGAACTGTTAGAGGAACACCGCAACGATAACCCGACATTGTATATCACAAAAGACAAAGACGGAAACGCATTGTTTAACGACCTTTGCGCAGGTCCTCACCTGCCAAACACATCATATATCAAAGCAAATGCATTCAAACTGTTAAAAGTTGCAGGCGCATACTGGCGAGGCAATGAAAAAAATAAAATGTTACAAAGAATTTATGCTACTGCATACTGGAATAAAGAAGATTTGCAGGCATATTTGACCTTCTTGGAAGAAGCAGAAAAACGTGACCACAGAAAACTGGGCAAACAGTTAGACCTGTTCTCGACCCGTGAGGAAATGGGCGGAGGGCTTGTTTTGTGGCACCCGAATTTGGCTTGTGTCCGTGAACAAATTGAGAATTACTGGAGAGAAGAACACCGCAAAAGAGGGTATGTAATTGTTAATACTCCGCAAATTGCAAAATCAACTCTGTGGGAAATCTCAGGGCACATGGATCACTACAAAGAAAATATGTTCTTTGTGCAAAAAGATGAGGATAGCGATGACCAATACGTTGTAAAACCAATGAATTGTCCGTTCCACATTCTTATCTATCAGGCAAACCGCTATTCATACCGTTCGCTGCCGCTTCGTATGGCAGAACTCGGTACGGTTTACCGTAAAGAAAAATCCGGAGCACTTTCAGGTTTGACAAGAGTACAGGGCTTCACACAAGACGATGCGCATATCTTTTGTACGCCGGAACAGTTGGTTGATGAAATCAATGCTATTATTGATTTTGTCGCTGATACAATGGCGATATTTAATATGGAATTTGAAGTTGAACTTTCAACAAGACCGGAAAGTTTTGTAGGTGAAATAGAAAACTGGAATAAGGCTGAAGCGGGATTGAAAGAAGCGATGGAACGCCGAGGGATGAAATACGACATCAATGAAGGCGACGGAGCATTCTACGGACCGAAAATTGACTTCAAAGTTAAAGACGCAATCGGAAGAACGTGGCAATGTGCGACAATTCAGTTAGACTTCAATTTACCGGCAAGATTTGATATTAAATATCAGGACAAAGACGGTCAGTTAAAGACTCCGTTGATGTTGCACAGAGTAATTTTCGGGTCAATGGAAAGATTCCATGGCATTTTAATTGAACACTATGCGGGTGCATTCCCGACATGGCTTGCTCCGACACAGGTTAATGTTGTTCCGATTTCTAACGATAAACATACTGATTATGCAGAAAGCGTGTACAAAAAACTTCGCCAAGTGGGCATAAGAGCATCTTTAGATGACCGCTCGGAATCAATGAACTACAAAATCAGAGAATCTTTGCAGGATAAAAAGATTCCTTATGTTTGCGTAGTCGGTGACAGAGAAGCACAGGAAGGTACGGTTGCCGTTCGTGCAAGAGGTATCGGTCAAATCGGCACTTTCACTGTAGATGAATTCATTGAAAAGATTTCGGAAGAAATCAAAACAAGAGCAAATCAATCTTTTGCGAAAAAAGACGAAGAATAATCAATAAAAATAAAATATAAAAGCAGAAATTCTAAGATTCTGAAGTACTCCATCATTACTATATTTTATGGTTGAGTAGAGATTCTGAAACAAGTTCAGGATGGCAGTATAACTGTCAGTCAGAATGACAAAATTTCTGCTTTATATTTTAACTGTAAAATTTGTAAAATATTTTTGTTTTTGGGATAAACTTTGTTTATAATCAGAGTGTAGGGATTGTATGGTCAAAATTAAACAGGGAAATTTGAATAATTATGAAGAAAACAAACGAAAAGGTCGTAAAACAGGCTTTTATTATTCGTTTTTGACTCTTGTTCTTGTTTTCTGTTTAATCCAAATCGGTTACGGTGCGATATTAAATATAGGAAAGATTGTTTCGTATAAAGCAAAAGTAATTACTCTTGAAAGGGTATTAAAACAAACCAAATTGCACAATAAAGATTTAAAAGCACAAAAAAAGATGATAACTTCCGATAACAGTCTTGAAGGTATTGCAAGAAATAATCTTAAAATGGCACAACAGGATGAAGTTTTGATAATTATTAATAAAAAAGTAGAAAAACCTGTTAAAAAGAAGAAAAAATTTGATTTTGAAGAAATATTTAAACCCAAACAAAAAAATGTACAGAGTAATATAAATCAGATACCGGATATTCCGCAGACAATGGAAGAGGAATAGAAATAATGGAAGATAATCAAGTTATAGGCTATATAAAACAGGCGTTCGAATTAAAAGAACAAAAATATTTCAAACCCGCAATTGAAATGCTTTATAAGGCTCTTGAAATTGAAAATGATAATATAGAAATTCTTTATCAAATCGGGGATTTATATTTTGAAATGGGAAATTATGAACGTTCACTCGGATATCTTGAAAAAGCATTGGGTTTAAATAAAAATCATGAAACTTCTCTTGAATTAATTTGTGAAATTTATAAAAGAACAGGGGATTTAAATTCTGCATTATCCGTTGCACAGGGACTTTTTGATAAAAATCATAACAGTAAAAATTTAAAAAGGCTTATAAATATTCTTATTGATTTAAAATTATTTACTGAAATAGAAAAGTATGAAGACAGTGAATATTTTGATAATGATGTAAAAATTGAATGTGCAGATGCTCTTTATTCCAATGGGGAAATAAAAAAAGCAAATGAACTTATTTCTTCTTGTGACGGAAACGATGAAAAAGTGTTGCTTTTAAAAGGTAAAATGAAATTTGACGAAGGCGATTTTGAAGCTTCAAAAGAAATTTTTAACAGAATATCTTCGAACAGCCAAAATCCTGAAATCCTGAACTTTTTAGGTTTATTTGATTTGGAAAATATAAATTTTGTCGAGGGGATTAAGCATTTTTCAAAAGCTATAGAACTTGATAAAAATAATCCGAAATATTATTATAACCTTGGGAATGCATATTTCTACAATGGTTGGATAAAAGAAGCTCAAAGAGCTTATTCTCAGGCAATCTATTTATCTCCGGATAATGTCGACTATCGTTATTCTCTTGCTTATCTATATTATGAAAACAAAGACTATCAAAAATCTCAAAATGAAGCGGATGCAATTTTGGGAATTAATCCTGAACACATCGGAACCCTTGTCATAAAGGCACTCTTACTTGCACATAATAAAAATTATATCGAAAGTGTTGAAATTCTTGAAAATTGTATGGATAAAAATCCTGATGATGATTTTGCAAAAACCTCATTGAGTTCAATATATTCTCAGCTCGGGAATTATGATAAAGCACAAAAAATTCTTGAACAAACAAACGGTGTAAAACAAAAAACACCGTCTGTATTGTGCGATTTAGCTGAAATCTACATTCTGAAAAAGGATTATGATAAAGCATTTGAACTTGTTACTGAAATTATAAAAGCGAACGAAAACTATATCAGTGCTTATATTATCGGTGCAAAGGCTTCTTATTTAAAAGAGGATTATGAAAAAACAAAAGAGTTTGCGCAGGATGCCCTAAACTTGGATATCAATTGTGCTGCGGGTTATTATTATCTCGGGCTTTCAAGGCAGAGTACAAATGACCCCGAGGAAGCTATTGAGTGTATGAAACGCGCAATTCTGTACGATTTGAATAACCCTAAATATTATGCAAAAATGAGCGAATTTTATCAGGCAAAGGAAGATTACAAATCCGCACTTGAATACATGTCTGAAGCCCAAAATCTCGATAATTCAAACGAATACAAGTATAGATACACCGAACTCGTAAAACTTAACCGAAAAAAGTAAGTTGTGTTATTGCAAGATTTGTAGGGTGCAATTTTTTGCACCATATTTATAAAAAAAATAACAATAAATTTGCCTTTTGCAAAAACATAAATATAATAATTATATCAGAGATTAATGAGGGATATGCATAAAGTATGAATTTGAAACCAAGAAATATATTAGCAAAATTTTTAATAGGAGCGATACTTTTTGTTAATATCGGAAGTTTTGCTTTTGCAGAAGACAAAGATATTACAAGTCAGATTGTTCCGAAACAGTACCCCGCAAAATATACCCCTGTATATATAAAACAAATTGCGCCAGGATATAAAAGTATCGGGCAGGACGAAATTTTCTACGTCGCACTCGATATGCTCAAAGACACTACAGGCATGTTTTCCCGCAATGCAATTTTAGGCAGCAATCTTTCTCAACGCCCTGTCAAAATAGAATTCAGGGATTTGAGTCAAATCAGTGCGGATTACGCAACGTTTGACGCTTTAGGCTGGAAAAGAGGTAAAAAATTATACATTTATATTAATCAGAAACACAGAAATGCTCCTGCCGGTGCACTTGCTGCGCTTTTGGCACATGAAGCTTTGCATCAGGATGAATTTAATTCACTTGCCGAAGAAACTTATGCGTGGACTATGGAAGCAGTTGTCTGGGATGAAATTTTAAAACTTTATCCTGAATGTAATGACGAAAGCTCCTCGCTTGTAAAAAGAGAAAATACCCTCAAAAAGCTCCTTGAAAAAGGAAATTATACAAATAAATATATTAAAAAATCAGTTATGCAAAATTCCGGTTACAAAAATCTGCCGTCTTATTCTCCGGGGTTTGAGGATTTGTAATAATTCTTGAATAAATACTAATATTACGCAAAAAGTATATTGATTATAAAATTCCGTTGATGTTAAATTACAAATATGAAACGGAGGATTACGGCTTTAATTTTGGTTGCGGGTATAGCCCTTATAATGTATGGAGGGCATATGTTTTATGTTGTTAACCAAAACCCGCTGATAGCAGATAATATTCAGACAGTTGATACAAGAGTGTTTACTCCTCAAAAACTTTTTGAAAAAAACTGGCAGACAATAAAAAATGAATATTATGATTCGGGATTTAATCGTCAGCACTGGAACAGATGGAAAAATCATTATCAAAATAAAATAAAAACGGCAGATGATGTAAAAGTTGCGACTGAAACTATGCTTGCGAGTTTAAATGATCCGTATTCAAGATTTTTATCAAAAGAAGAATTTGCAAAACAGAATACAAATATTTCTTCAAAAATATACGGAATCGGCGTGAGCATTGTAAATGACGGCGGAAAAATAAAAATTATTAATGTAATAGAACAGTCTCCTGCTCAGTTTGCTGATTTAAAAAACGGAGATATTATTCTTGCAGTTAACGGGAAAGACATTAACGGATTTTCAATCTCACAGGTTTCAAATATAGTCAAAGGTCCGCAAAATACCCTTGTAAGTATTGACATTTTGCGTGGAGATTTAAAATTAACCAAACAGATAATAAGAAAAGAAATAGCACTAAAGAGTATAAAAAGTTCAATTGAAGATGAAATCGGCTACATTCAGATATCAAGTTTTATTAGCTCTACGGTTCCGAATGAATTTTTGGAGGCGTTGGAAAATACATCTAAGGCAAAAGGTTTGATAATTGATTTACGGGGTAACACAGGCGGGTTATTATCAAATGCCGTATTTATAGCAAATTTGTTTATTGACAACGGCAGACTTGTAAGTATTGTCGGGCGAAACGGCTACCGGTATGATGTTATGGCGCAGAATACAAATGTTGATATAAATAAGCCTGTTGTGATTTTGGTTGATAATACAAGTGCGAGCGCCACGGAAATTCTTGCAGGTGCCATGAAGGATTATCACAGGGCAAAACTTGTCGGTACAAGGACTTACGGGAAAGGAATGGTGCAAAAAATTATTCCGATGCCAAATGAAACGGGGCTGAATTTGACTATTGCAAAATATTTGACTCCGCATGGTTCGGATATTAATAAGCGGGGGATAAGTCCTGATTTGCGTGTGAATTTTACCAAGAGTGACTTGGAAACAAGAACTGACAGTCAGCTTGAAAAAGCAAAGGATATTTTAAACAAAATGCTTGTCAGCAGGGCTCAATAAACTTTCTTGACATCAGATTATGTCTTTCGTATATTAGAAATACGGAAATTGGAGACATGGCCAAGTGGTAAGGCAGAAGCCTGCAAAGCTTTTATCCCCGGTTCAAATCCGGGTGTCTCCTTTTTTATGGGCGATTGGCACTCAATCTTATTCCCCTCGCCCGCAGTGTTTGTGAGCGGGAGAGGGCAGAATTTCTTAATAAGCGTCAGCGAATTTAGAAATTCGGGTGAGGGAACGAGAGGGGTAGCGCAATCCCGAAAAAGCGAAGCGTTTCGGTAAGGGCGCAAAACAATTAAATAATTTTATGGGCGATTGGCACTCTGCCGAGAAAAAATGATTAAGTATCATTTTTTTGAGAGGGGTAGCGCACCGTTGAGAACGACAGTTCTCAACTACAATTAAATAATATATGGGCGATTGGCGCAGTTGGTAGCGCACTTGAACGACATTCAAGGGGTCACAAGTTCGAGCCTTGTATCGCCCACCATAGAACCTCTGAGAGAATCGGGGGTTTTATAATGCGATACTTTGGCGAGAACTTGTAATATCAAGTTCGGCGACCTGCGAGCAGAGGCTGGTACCCTTTTTCAGGACATTTGGTCGGAAAGAAATAAGCTTGCTGTCATGCTGAACTTGTTTCAGCATCTAACAAAAGTGGCGTGTTTACTATATTTCGTTAAGACCCTGAAATAAATTCAGGGTGACATTATGGTCGGAAGTTGCTTGATTAAAAAGTCCGAAATGTCCGATTTTAGGAACAAAAATGTCCACTTTTTTGCACCATATTTGCACATATTTGCACTAATAAGTAGGGTTGACTTTAGTCAACCAAAATATGGCGGTAGACTGAAGTCTACCCTACTTACTTTCAATAATAGTACCAGCATCTTGGTGCGTATAAACGCACCCTACATACTAAAATGATTGCGCCTATATTAAGATATATTAAGACCTTTACGCTCTGGGATGAGTTTGGTCGTAAACTTTTTTCATGTGCTGCATAGAAATGTGGGTGTAAATTTGGGTATTTGAGATGCTTGCGTGACCGAGAAGTTCCTGAACAACTCTCAAATCCGCACCGTTTTCAATCAGATGTGTTGCAAAACTGTGGCGAAACATATGCGGTGTAACTTTTTTGGGTAATTCAATTTTTTCAACTGTTTCGTTTATAACGTTTCTGACCATACGTGTTTGGAGCCGGTAGCCTGTTTTGTTGATAAATACCGGCGAATTGTCCGTAACTGGTGGAATGTCATAACCCTTTGCAACAAGCGGTCTTGCGATTTCAATATATTTTTGCAGATAAGTTTTTGCTCTGTCTGTTATAAGAATAATACGCTCTTTTGCTCCTTTGCCAAATACCGTAATTTCGTTATTTTCAAGATTAAGATTGCCGAAATTCAGGTTACTTAACTCCGAAACGCGCATCCCGCTTGCCCAAAGTAGTTCAAGTATAGCCCGGTTGCGGTAGCCTGCGGGAGTTGAAATATTAATATTGTTTAAAATTTCTTCTATCTCCTCCGATGAGAGGAATTTTGGCAAAGATTTCGGTCGTTTGGGGGAAATTATATTTTGCGCCGGATTGTTGTCAATTTTTCTTTCTCTTGCCAAATATTTATAGAAAGTTCTTATGGATGCTATCTTTCGGGCGATTGTTGTTTTTTTATAATCAAACTTTTGTATAAAGTGTAAGTAGTCACGTATTTTTGAAAAATCTGCCCCTTCACACCCCTCATCCCCGAGCCATATGAGATAGCTCAAAATGTCTGAATAGTACGCTTTTGCGGTATGTTCAGAAAAGTTTTTTTCTGCTAAAAGATACCCTTTAAAATCATCTAAATCTTGTTTTGATTTTGAATTTATTCCCATTTGTTAACTCTATTGCTTTTTTATCATAACTATTATACAATATCCTCATAAGTTTTGGAATAATATTAAGCGATAAAAGGTTAGGAGAAAACAATGAATTGTAAAAAATTGTTAGTCACATCAATGATTTTGACTTCATGTGTTCTTTTTGCTCCTTCGTCATTTTCTGCAGAACCTCTGAAAGCGGGGATATCTAAAAATTATGTTGATATAGGCAGAATGATTGAATATACTAACTACGCAGAAGCTGATGCGAAGTTAAAAGAGATTTTACAAAAGAACCCTAATGATTTGGAAGCAAAGGCATTACAGTTGATGTCTTTTGCAAAACAGTGGAAACTTGCTCCGGCTCAGTCGGAATTAGACAAATTACTTGAAAAATATCCGAATAACCCTCAGTTCCACTATGCTCAGGGTTTGGTATATTTAATGAGAGAAACATCTTCTGACGTTGAATATATTAAAAATATTACAAACCTTTCAAATGCCGCAATTCAGGAATTTGTAAAGGCAGTTGATTTAGACAGTACGTATTTTGAAGCGTACAACGCAATGGGTGTTGCAACTTTAAAACTCGGTAACAAGAAAGATGCCGCTGATTTATTTAAAGTTGCTTTAAAAATCAACCCTCAGTTTGCGCCTGCTTATGATAATTTGGGTAATATTGCAATGCTTGACGGTGATTTGGATCAGGCAGAAAAATATTATTTGCAATCAATTAAATGCAATTCTCACAACGCGACTTCAATGTACCATATGGGACAAGTTGAAGCTCGCAGAGGAGATTATACGAAAGCGCTCACTTGGTTGAACCACTCACTTCACATCAATCCGCAATCATCACCGGGATGGAATTTGCAGGGTGAGTTGTACCTCAAACAAGGTAACCAGGCTGCTGCTATCAATTCTTTCAAAAAAGCAAAATATGTAAAACCTGAAAACTTCAGACCTTATGTAAATTTGGCAGGTGTATACGAACGTCGAGCAGACCACGAATTTGCTATGGAAGAATTAAAAACCGCAATTATCTTGAATCCGAACTATAAAGAAGGTATCTACAGAGTCGGCAATATGTCTTTGGAAACAAAGAAGTATCAACAAGCTTTGGAATATTATTCAAGATTATTAGGTGACCAGACTTATAACAATGCAGCTATTGTAGGTCTTGCGAATACATATTATGAAATGGCAAGAGATACAGCGGATTCAAGAGATTTTACAACCAACAAAGATGTATATTTGGCTTATGACTATGTAAATGAAGCTATTCAGAGAACTCCTAACGATTTGAAACTTCATCTTGCAAAAATCAAATTAGCTAAATTAACTCACCAGGTTGAAATGACTGAAGATAATTTAAATTACATTGTTCAGTCAGCATCAAACAGCCTTGTTGATACCGTAATTAAGGGTGAAGCATATTTGTCACTCGGTCGTGAATCCGATGCGGTTTATACATTTGAAAATGCAATCAATTTTGCAAACAGTATTGATGATGAATTATACTTATCAGAAATTCTTGTTCAGCATAAACAGTTTAGAACAGCAAGAAAGGCGCTTGAAAAAGTCCTGATGTCTGATCCTGATAATAAAATTGCGCTTAACGGTTTGCATTATATCGACTTATGTGAAATGAAATCAAACGAATTCTTTGAAATCGCTTTAAGACAGTTCAAAGAAGGTAATTATGCATCAACTATTGAATACTGCAACAGAGCTATTGATTTCTATCACAATGCTCCGTCAATTGCAAAACTTAAAGCGCAGGCTTACGAAGCAGAGAAGAACTACGAAGGCGCAGTTAAATACTACAGACAATATTTATCTTTAGCACCTAATGCTTCAGATAAAGCGGCTGTTGAACAAAGAATTCAAGTATTCTCTCAACAGATGTAATAAATTAAAAATAAAATAAAGAATAGAGGGCTGGTATTGTTATGTTATTGAAACAATCCGGCCTTTTATTTAAAATAGGGATATGAAAAAGAAAAAATTTGACATCAGAAAAACATTTGAAACTTTTTTAAGGGAACCGCTTAGCGTTATAACAAGCGGTTTGTTTCAGATTGTTAACATTGAGGGTGAGAATTTTTTCGCAAAAGAAAAATCGTTTAATATTGATTTCGTAAATGGTAAAACTCAGTTAACACTGGTAAATAATCCAAAGATGTATAATCTTTTCCAAACGGTTTTGTATAAGAAGAAACTTTTGGAACAAAAAGAAAAGGCGGGGAAATGACAAATTTTATGCCGGCAAAATTTGTTATAAGTGCGGAAAAACTTTCACAGTGCCCGAATTTTAACTTGAGTGAATTTCCGCTTTTGGGGCGTTCAAATGTCGGAAAATCGTCATTCATAAACGGGCTTGCAAATAATAAAAAACTTGCAAAGACATCAAATACTCCCGGAAAAACACGGCTGATCAACTTTTTTAATTTCAGCGATAAATTTATGATTGCCGATTTGCCAGGATACGGTTATGCTAAAGTTTCAAAAGATGTTCAGAACCGTTGGCAGAAAAACTTGGAAGAATATTTGCTCAAACGAGAGGATATAAAATATTTGGTTCAGTTAATTGACGGCAGACATGAGATTCAGAAAAACGATTATCAAATGAGAGAATGGGTAAGTGCGTATAATTTGCCAATAATAACTGTTGTTACAAAAACGGATTACATATCTTCTCATAACAAGGTTACACAAGCAATTTCACATGTTAAAAAAGAGTTCGGAGGAGAAGTTTTTCCGTTCAGTGCAAATAATAACCGCTATAACGATAAAATTTTGGAATTTTTTATCTTAAATACATAATATTTGTTATTGGTATTTGTTTGATAAATTTATTTTTTTTCTTGTTCGCATTTCTTTTATATTGCCATGACCGCTTTCTTTGAGCGGGCAAAGAAAGCGGTCAGAAAGAAACCCGCAGGCTGATGCTGTGTTCATAAAACATTGTAATTGTTCCACAAAAAGGCGGGAGTCACAAACAATGTTTAATTCACTTCGCAAAGCCTGTCCGACCTTTACGTAGTGAGCAATAAATGTTATGCGAGAGGACGTCAAAGGCGGATTTGTTTGAGCGTTTAGCGAGTTATCCGCCTTATACTCGAGCATAAGCCCGAACTCATCTATCCTGACCTTTCTCGTTAGGGAGAAACTACACGAGGGCGTACAATTTATTAGCGAACGGAGTGCAGGTCGGGGAGTTTCTTTGCGCCCCGTTTCTTTGCGGTCAAAGAAATGGGGCAGGGTAGTTTACAAACATAAACTACCAATAACAAATATTATGTAAATATTTTTGTTGAAATATTTTTTATATACTGTGTTTATGTTACGATTTTGTCAGAAAAGAATATTACGTAACACTTTTTAAATATTTAAAAGGAGAAAGAAAATTATGACAGAAAAAAGAGTATGGCTTTTCAGAGAAGGAAATGCTCACATGCGTGCCGAATTAGGCGGTAAAGGTGCTAACCTTGCTGAAATGACCAATTTAGGGCTTCCTGTTCCGCCGGGACTTACAATTACTACTGCAACCTGTATGGAATACATCAACAACGGCAACAAAATGCCTGATGGTTTGATGGACGAAGTAAAATACTATTTAAAAGAAGTTGAACAACAGGCAGGAAAGAAATTCGGCGATGCTACAAATCCGTTATTGGTTTCTGTTAGATCAGGTGCCAGAGTTTCAATGCCGGGTATGATGGAAACTATACTAAACTTAGGTTTAAATGATGAAACGGTTGAAGCAATGGTTAAATTAACTAACAATCCTCGTTTCTGCTATGATTCATACAGAAGATTTTTAACAATGTTTGGGTCTGTTGCCTGGGAAATGGACAGACAAAAATACTTTGAATCAGAAGTTGAAAAAGTTAAAGCAAGAGAAGGTGTAACAGAAGATACTCAAATCTCTGCAGAGGGTTGGAAATCTTTAATCCCTGTATATAAACAAGTTATTAAAGAAGTAACAGGCAAAGAGTTCCCGCAAGATCCATATGTTCAGTTGCAGGAAGCAATTGAAGCTGTATTCCGTTCTTGGAATATTCCTCGTGCTGTTGCATACAGAAATATGAACAAAATCGATCACAACTTTGGTACTGCGGTTAACGTTCAGACAATGGTATTTGGTAATATGGGTAACGATTGCGCTACAGGTGTTTCATTCACCCGTAACCCTGCTACAGGTGAAAACAAATTCTACGGTGAATATCTTGTAAACGCTCAAGGTGAGGACGTTGTTGCAGGTATCAGAACTCCAAAACAAATCAGTGAACTTGAAACAGATATGCCTGACATATACGAACAATATGTAAACATAGCAAAACAACTTGAAAAAGGCTATCACGATGTTCAGGATATGGAATTTACCGTTGAAAGAGGTAAATTATGGATTCTTCAAACTCGTAACGGTAAGAGAACTGCAAAAGCAGCTATCAAAATTGCCGTTGATATGTATAACGAAGGCATTATTTCTAAAGAAGAAGCTATTATGCAGGTTGATCCATATTCAGTTTATCAAGTATTGTTACCTTGTTTCAATCCTGATAAAGTTAAACATTCACACAAAGTTTCTAAAGGTGTAAACGCATCTCCGGGTGCTGCAGTTGGTAAAATCGTATTTGATACCGAAGAAGCTGCACAGCGTGGTGCAAAGGGTGAAAAAGTTATTTTGGTCAGAATTGAAACCTGTCCGGATGACATTCACGGTATGGCCGTTTCTCAGGGTGTTTTAACTCTCAGAGGCGGTGCTACTTCTCACGCTGCAGTTGTTGCTAAAGGTATGGGTAAACCCTGCGTTTCAGGTTGTGAAGATTTAACTATCGATCTTAAAGCTGAAACTATTACTTGTTCAGACGGAACCGTATTCCATAAGAATGATGTTATCTCATTAGACGGTGGAACCGGTGAGGTTATGGAAGGTGCTATAGAACTTGTTGATGCCGGTATTGATGCAGACTTTGAAACATTCTTTAACTGGGTTAACGAAATCAAAGAACTTCATGTTGAAGCAAACGCTGATACTCCTAAAGATATTGAAAACGCTATCAAATTCGGTGCTGAAGGTGTAGGTCTTTGCAGAACTGAACATATGTTCATGGATCCTGATAGACTTCCTTGGGTACAGAAAATGATTATTGCAGGCACAACTGAAGCAAGAAAAGAAGCACTTGCTCACTTACTTCCTATGCAGTATTCAGATTTCTATGCAATGTTCAAGGCATTAGGTGACAAACCTCTTACGGTTCGTTTACTTGATCCGCCTTTGCACGAATTTTTACCTTCTAAGATTGAATTAGTTGAAAAAGTCGCAACTAAGAAGGCTTTAGGTCAGGACTATGCAGAAGATGAAAAAATGCTTGAAATTGTTGAAAACTTGTCAGAATCTAACCCGATGATGGGTCTTAGAGGATGCCGTTTAGGTTTAACCTACCCTGAAATCAACGAAATGCAGGTTAGAGCTATCTTTGAAGCTTGCTGTGATTTAACAAAAGAAGGTCACAAAATCCAACCTTGGATCATGATTCCTCTTATCGGTCATATCAACGAATTAAAGACTGCTAAGGCTACATTGGTAAGAGTCGCAGAACAAGTTATGCAGGAAAAAGGAATTAAATTAGAATATAAATTCGGTACAATGATTGAAATTCCTCGTGCTGCATTAACGGCAAAAGAAGTTGCAACCGAAGCTGAATTCTTCTCTTATGGTACAAATGACTTAACTCAGATGACATTTGGTTACTCAAGAGATGATGCTGAAGGTAAGTTCCTCAAAAACTATGTAGAACAGAAAATTTTACCTTGGAACCCGTTTGTAACTTTAGACTTCAACGGCGTTGGCAGACTTATTGAAATGTCAATTAACGAAGGCAGAGAAGTTAATTCAAGCTTAGTCGGCGGTATCTGCGGTGAACACGGCGGAGATCCGGATTCTGTGAAATATGCTCACAAAATCGGTTTGAATTATGTTTCTTGCTCTCCATACAGAGTTCCGCAAGCAAGACTTGCTGCAGCACAGGCAGTAATCGAATGTAAGAAAACCGCTAAGGTATAAATATTGAATATCGGCAAGTAATTGCCACCTTAATTTAAAAGCGAGAATTTTAAGATTCTGAATCACTCCGTTAAAATTACCATATTATATAATCGGGGTGAGACCCTGAAACAAGTTCAGGGTGACGGCAAAGCTGTCTTTTCAGAATGACAAAATTCTCGCTTTTTATAATTTAAAATATAATTTTGTGTTTCGGTTTTAATATTGTCACTTATTTCTTCTATCAATTCTATGAATATTTCTTTTTCAATGTTATCTGTTTTGCAATAATTCATCAGATAATTTAATCTTCGTGTAAAGAGTTTCACATTCGCTTTTATCATTTCTTTTTCGTATCTAATAAGTTCTTCTTGCATTATTTGCTCCTATAATATTGGCATGGTAATGCCGACCTACAAATAAATTTGCATGTCATTGCGAGCGAAGCGAAGCAATCCAGCCTTTATTAAGTTTTATTTTATTATAATTTCTAATAATAGAAATTTATTGCTATATTCATAAATAATATAATATTAATTGCTATATTTGTCAATATATTACGAAATAAATATAATTAATATATGAGATTAAATGTAAGAGAACAAATAAAAGCACTATTATCGCAAGAAAATGTAACTCAAAAGGAATTAGTTGCAAAACTTAACAGTATGGGTAAAAAATATTCTACGACAAGTTTATCTCAGCGTTTAGGACGCGGGTCTTTCACCTACAATGAAGTCATGACTATCGCAGAAATTTTGGGCTATGATGTACAATTTGTCAAGGAAAACAAGTAGGTAAATTTTGACCTACACCGACGAAATATTTACCCCCTGCTTTTGCTCTTTTTGAATAAGAATAAAAGCGGTATGAGAACAAAGCATGCAACCCCAAAGATTCTGAATGAATCCATAAATGCCCATAAGGTTGATTGCTTAATAAGTGTTCCGTATTGGGTGTACATTGCCATATATTTTGCCATATCAATACTTGTATATTGTGATATAGCAGCGGCAGTCATTTGAACTTTTTGGACAAATATAGGATTGAGTTCACTTAATTTACCTACCATCATATATTGATGCATTTGTGCAAATCTGGTTAAAAATGTTGCAACCAAAGATGTTCCTATCGCTCCGCCGATATTTTTGAACAGGTTTTGTATTCCTGAAGCATTGGTCATTTGTTCATTAGACAGAGTTTCAAGAGACAAATTGATAATAGGAACCATTGACATTCCTAAGCCAAAACCCATCAGGCAGTTTGGTATCATAATATTCATTTGGGCAATTTGCAAATTCAAAAATCCGAACATCAAACTTGCCGTACCAATACATGCCAAACCGACAATGACAAGTTTTCTTTTATCAACCCTGTCTGCAATGAAAGCACAAATAATAGTTGCACTTAAACTTCCAATTCCTCGGGGCATCATGGATAAACCGCTTAAATATGCGGTATAACCCATCATACTTTGCAAAAATTGCGGTAAAATTGCGATTGATGCATATAAAACAGATTGCATAACAACCTGAATAAAAGTACCGACAACAAATTCTTTATTTTTAAATACACTCAAATCAATGAGAGAGTCTTTTCTTTTTGCCTGTGAAACAAAAAAGCAAACCGCAGAAATACAG
Organism: uncultured bacterium; assembly: GCA_902777855.1. GTDB lineage: Bacteria > Cyanobacteriota > Vampirovibrionia > Gastranaerophilales > Gastranaerophilaceae > Zag111. The sequence goes on from CACYVN010000007.1 coordinate 135,059, forward strand.
GAGATAGAAAAAATCCATCTTATCCATGTTGCATTAAACCAGTCCGCATTATTCCCTTTGTCAAAAAATACCTGCAGGCATAACAACCATAAAAATAGGAAGAAAAAACCTACACCGTCTAATTTTACACCTTTAACGCGTCTTGCATAAGGCGGATTGAAAAGCAAATTTTTTGCCATAACCGCTGCAATACATCCCAAAGGAACATTTATAAAGAATATCCACGGCCAAGTCCAGTTATCAGTAATCCAACCGCCTAAAACAGGTCCGATAATAGGAGCAATAATAACCCCCATACCGAAAATTGCCATCGCCGTTCCTCTTTTTTCCTTAGGGAAACTTTCCATCATGATTGCTTGTGATAGAGGAACAATACCACCTCCGCCTGCACCCTGCAAAATTCTGAATATTACCATTTGCCCGAGAGATTTTGCCATACCGCATAATAAAGATGCAAAGGCAAAAAGTAATATACTTATTACATAGAAATTTTTACGTCCAAACAGTTTACTAAAATATCCTACAGACGGAATTACAATACCTGAAGCGATTAAGTAACTTGTCAAAATCCAGATACTTTCATCCCTTGTTGCAGAGAAACTTCCTGCCATGTGGGGCAGAGCAACATTTGCAATTGTACCGTCCATAACATACACAAAAACGGCAAGTAATACTGGCAGACAAGCAAGCCAGGGATTCTCGGGCAGATATTTATTTTCATCTTCTTCTATTTGTGTTGATTGTGCGGACATTGTTTACCTTTTATTTTACTCTGACTTTTGGTACAACAGACATACCCGGTACAATATTATATTTTTCTTTATCAATTTTTTCTGTAAATACGATTTTAACAGGGATTCTTTGTACGATTTTTACAAATGAACCAACTGCGTTTTCAGGAGGGAAAAGGCTTGATTTTGCGCCTGATGCTCTCTGAATACTGTCAATTTTACCTTTAAATACATGGTTTGGATAAGTATCAATTTTAATATCAACAGGTTGCCCCGGTTTCATGTTTCTTAACTGATTTTCTTTAAAGTTTGCAACTACCCAGACTTCTTCAGGTACAAGAGTAAACAGTGGAGACCCGACATTTACATACATACCTTTTTCGACTCGTCTTGAGGCAACCGTTCCTGATTGCGGAGAATATATTTTTGTATATGATAATTCAAGTTCTGCTTTGTCTTTTGCAGATTTAGCATTAGCCAAATTTGCATCGGCTACGGTTTTGTTATTATCTTCAGTTAAAATGGATTGCTGAGCCTGAGTTAAACCGGCTTTTGCACTGTTATATTTTACTTCAGCCATATCAAGAGTTTGTTTTGATACTGCGCCTTGTTCATAAAGATTTCTGTATCTTTCCAAATCTTTTTTGGCAAGTTCAATATTTGATTCGGATGCTATAAGGTTAGCTTTTGCATTTGCCTGGTCATATTTTATTCTTTCATAATTTGCATTTGCCTGATCCAGTTTTACCTGATAATCGGCACTGTCAATTGTTGCAACAAGTTCTCCCGCGCTGACATATTGGTTGTCGCGGATAAATACATTTTCAATTTGTCCTGAAACTTTTGGGGAAATATTAACGGAAATATTTTCTACATAAGCATCATCAGTTGATTCATATTTCATTTCGTTAATAACATAAATGCCTGCACAAATTAACAATATTGTAATCAGCACTGCGGCAATTTTTCTTTTAAGTCCTTTTTTAGAAGGTTGCTCCTGTTCTGTATCGACAATCTGTTGTTCTTGATGTTCTTCCATGTTTTATACCTCTTATATTTTATATATTAAGTTCTACTTCGTTTTTTAAAATTTCTCTAAACCCCTGCATCAACGACTTCATATCTTCAATTTTTTCGGTAGAAAAAGCCCGGGGGATATTTTGAAGATACTCTTTTATTTTTAATGTTATGTCAGATAAGATAATTTTGCCATCCTCTGTCAAAATTATTTTTCGTACAAGTCTGTTATTTTTTGTACCTGCAATTCTCTTAATGTAACCTTTTTGTTCAAGTGAACTTAGAATTCTGCCTGTAGAAGGGCGGTCTTTCAGAATAATTTTCGCTAAATCTCTTTGGCACATTTCACCGTTAATAGCAAGGGTATCTAAAGTAACTACTTCATCAAGGGAAATAATACATTCAAATTTTTTTAACAACTGAGATGCAAGATATTTGCAATATTTTGCCGTAAGTTCAAACTGATAATATATTGAATTTATATAGTGTTTTTCTTCCTGCATATTATATTTCTTGGTTGTGTTACAAAAATAATGTGTTGCATTTACAACAGTAATATGCTATCATATTGTCATAAAATTTGCAAGCAGATATTTTAAAGAAGGAATAAACATTGAAAAAGATACTTATTACACTACTTTTAGCAGGATTTGTTATGGCCGATATTACCCCTGCTGTTTGTATGGCAAAAAGCGTTAAAAAGACCTCCGAACCTCAAAAGGTTTCAATTTCAAAAACGCAGAAAATGAGAAAGAAAAGCGAACAGTTTAAATATGATTATATAAACTACGAATGGTGGTCAAATTTTAATGACGATATTCTTAAAAGTTATATTGATAAAGCAATTAAAAAGAACTACTCTTTAAAAATGGCAACTATTGCGGTTGATGAATACTATCAGGTAGTGAAAATTAATTTTGGGAATGAACTTCCGATGGCAGGCATAGGATTTGCACCTGCACTTGTAAAACAACCGGGATTTACCAATACCAATTCAAGTTTTGCCGTTCCGGCACTTGTTAATTATGAAGCAGATATTTTCTTGAAAAATCACGACAAGACAAAAATGGCTAAAAAAGATTACGAAAAAGCCCTGCAAGATGAAAGAACAGCCTATATTGCAATAGCATCTGCAGTCGGTGCAACTTATCTTAATATTGTAAAACTTGATAAAATGATAGAACTTCAGGAACAAATCGTTGCTGACAGAAAAGTTATTTATGATTTGATGCTGTTAAGAAACAAAGAAGGTTTGACCTCAACTTCTGATACAGTAAAAGCAAACAAAGCATATATTGCAGGTCAGACATCTTTAACCGAATACAAAAAGCAGAGAAATATTTTGTTAAATCAGTTGTGTGTTCTGACAGGTGAAAGTCCTGAAAAATCAGCAGAAATTGAAAGAATTTCTTACGATAACCTTAATTTTAGCGGGGTTATTCCAAAAGAAATTTCAACTGATATTATAGTCCAAAGACCTGATTATATTACTGCGGAGAAAATGATTGAAAAAGCGGGAATTGATGTCAGAGTTGCCAAAAAAGAATTTTTACCGACTATTAATTTAACAGGTGTTGCACTGTTTATGAACAGTGATTTTGGCAGTATTTTTACTACAAAAGGTGCGCTTGCGGCTCTTGCAGGAGCAATAAATTTACCGTTATTCACAGGCGGTAAAAGAATTGCAAATTTAAGACTTAAAAAAGCAACTTATCAAAGACTTTTGAATAATTATTATCAGACTAATCTGACTGCGATTCAAGAAATCAATGATTCTCTGACAACTATCGCACATGACGATAAAAAATATGAAGACACAAAACTACAGTCAGAATTAGAAAGAAAAGATTTTGGTTTGAGCAGTTCAAAATATGAACAGGGCATTATCTCCAAACTTGATTTGACACAATTAAGAGAAAATGTACTTTCAACTGACAAACTTGTTGCAGACCAAAAAATTAATTGCCTTGTGGATTATATAGGTCTTTATAAGGCTGTTGGCAGTCAGTTGTAACAGATGTTTTATTTTCATAAATAAAAAAGCCGGAAATTATTTCCGGCTTTTTTGTGTAGTGATAAACAATATTTATTTGATAAAAATATTTTTTTAGATTAAAATCAACTTATGTGGTCAAAGATTTTGGAATATTGCAGAGAGAAGTATAAAAAAGTAAAAATTCTTGACAGATTTTTGCTTAAACAAATTATACTGACTTTTTTGATGGGGGTATTTATTTTTACTACTATTATCTTTGCATCTGATACGTTTATAACGTTGATTAAGCAGATTTCTCAGTTTGGTATCCCGTTTAAAATTGCTTTGATTATGATTTTATTAAATCTTCCTGCAGTAATTGTATTATCAATTCCGATGGGTGTATTATTATCAACAGTAATGGTTTTGAATAAATTGAGCTTGTCCTCCGAAATTACAGTTATGCGTTCATGCGGTATCGGACTTAACAGAATTGCAAAACCGATTTTTATTTTTTCAATATTTATGGCTCTTTTGACTTTTGCGATAAATGAAAATGTTGCACCAATAATGAGAAAGACATCAAAAGATTTGGCATTGTGGTCATTAAGTCAAAAAAATATTCCTGACGGAAAAGAAAATTTTGTGTTTAAAGAACTCGGCTCGGGTTCATATTTGCGCAGATTGTTTTATGTTGGGAAAAGTACGGGAAATACTTTGTACAATGTAACGGTATTGGATAACTCAAAAGAGGAAACTTTACAGGTATTACAGGCAAGAGAAGGTAAAACTTCTCCTAAGGGCTGGGTATTTGATAAAGGTGCTATTTATACAATAGATAAAAACGGACAGGTTTTAAATACAACATTATTTGATACTTCTACCGTTCAATTTGGTTTTGATATGACAAAAGCGATGGACGAAGATATTGCAAGTGAAATGAATTTTGTTAAATTATCAAAGTATCTTGGGAAAAAAGATATTTCGGATGAAGATAAAAGAGCTTTGACTGTCCAGCTTTATGATAAGCTTGCACTTCCGATTGCGACTATAGTTTTTGTACTTATAGGGGTTCCGCTTGCGATTACTCCGCCGAGGGTACGGTATAACAGAGGATTTTTATTCACAATTTTAATTATATTTGCTTTTTATGTTTTAAGAGCGCTGTCGATTTCTATGGGTGAAGCTGGAACAATTCCGCCTGCGCTTGCTGCATGGGTTCCTGATGCAACTCTTGCATTTTTGGGAAGCATTTTATACTACAGAAAAGTTTATACAATTTCGTAAATTTTGTATAAATAATATTATAAGAACATGTTCATTCTTTCTCTTTTCTTGCGATGAAAAGAGAAAGAACGAACCAAGAAAGAGAAAATACGCTGTCTCACTGCAATGCCTGACGGCATCGCTCCGCCCCCCAGATATAAGTCTATTACGTTCATACGTTTTTGTCCTAACGGACAAAAATCAATCAGGCGCCTAAAAAACGGCGCCTTTGATAATAATCTTACAAGCGCGCGGCGTAGTTTTAGCCGCGCTAAGAGATTTTTGCCTGAAAGGCAAAAACACATATTACCGCGTAGCGGTCTTATACCGCCGAAGGCGGTATTATAATCAGCGAAGTTTTCTTTTCTTTGGTTCATTTCTTTTCTTTTGCCTCGCAAACAAAAGAAAAGAAATGAACTACATATATTTGAAGGTTCCGTTATTTGTAGTAGGGGAAAAGGAGGAAATTTATTATGTTTTAGTTACATAATATTCATCGGTACACTTTCACCCGAACTTTAATAATTTTTGAATAATATTAAGATTTTGTTACAAAAAAAGGACTACTTAAAAAGTAGTCCTTTTCATAAATTGTATTAAAAATTACTTAGAAATTCTGCCCGGAACTACAACTCCGCCTTTTAAATTCTTTTTATAAAATTCAACATGCGGTTGAAGTACACTATCAAGAACTTCAGGGAAGTCCGAACCGTTCATTATTCTTGTTACGATTTCCTGATAAACTGTAGCAAATGCTCTTAACTGAGTTAATCTTCCTGCTGCTTCAGGGGTTAAGCCCATTTCCTTGGTTTCGACTCTTTCAACAAAAAGTGAACCAGTTACTGAGTATGATTTTGTTAAAGCATCAATGTAGCTTTCGGAATTTTCACTGCATTCGCCCTTATCAACGGGAACAGTCAGAGCAAACACAAGTTTGTTTGCGGGGTTGAAGTGTGCTTCTGCACTGTGGTGCATTGCATCAGGTACTTTTGCAACCTGTTTTAAAGTGTCTTTTACTGATTCATTTTGCATTTGAGCATGCCAGTAAACTGTATTTTCAAAGATTGCCCCCATATATTGATGAACTGAAGCATCAATACCGTTAGATTTTGCATCAGCCCAGAAAATACCTTCTTTTAATGCATCATTGATATCTAAATCTGCACTCAAAGATTCTTGCGAAACAGTTTGTGCGGCATTTAACATTGTAAGCATATCTTCTTTTCTCATCCCTGCATAAGCAAGTGTGAAAAGTGCATGATCGTCAAATGCACTAAATCTTCCGCCAACATCATCGTGTATATATAAATCGCCTATCCAGTTGTTTTCGTTTGAAGTTCTGCGTAATTCTGATTTTTCAGCGTTAGCATCAGTTACCGCAATAAAGTGTTTATTTGCGAGAATTTTGGCTTCATCTTCAGATTTCCCCTGAGATTTATATGCTTCAATAAGTCTGTTCAAAATTCTCAAAAATCCGTCTTTTGTTTCAAATGTTGAACCGGATTTTGATGCAATAAGGTAATTTGAACTTGTAACATCTCCGCCTAAACGGTACAAAAATCTTGTAAAGCTTGAAGAATCAATATCAGAATAAAATTCAATATCGGTTCTGTTAATATTCAAACCATTAATAGACAGCATGTGTTCAACGGTGTGTTTTGACCCGCCAATACCCATAACACTTAACGTTTTTGCGCCTGTTGCATTTTTAAGCGCCGATACCATTGAATAAATATCGTCAATTCTTTGAGCTTGTTTTGATGGCAAATCAACCCAGTTTAAAAATTGTCCCTGCTGATTTGCACGGGAAGAAAACTCATTTACAAATTCGGAAACTTTTGATGTGTAGGTGCTAAAATCTGTTCCGTAGAAATTAGCAGTTAAACTTGAACTTTTAGTCAACATATTTGTCCTTTCTTATTTAATTTCCCAAAACATGTTACCACAAATACGCAAAAAATATTTTTTATGGTTTTTATATCGGATAAAGGAGCAAATAATATGCAAATTAATAACAGTAATCCGTCATTAAATTTTGGCTGTATTCGCCTGAAAGCCGGAGGTTTGGAACATTTACAAAAAGAAGGAACACAAGCTTTAGAAATTTTTAATGAAGAACTGCATACATGTGAAAAATTTTTATGGCATCTTGATATAAATTCTGACGGATATCAGTTATACAATCCTACTACTAAACAATCATATAATGGACCATTTAGTGTAAAAAGGAATTTTTCAAAAGGGCAGTTTATTGTCCGAATGAAAAATGGAAATAACAATACAGTGGCATATCCTGTATCGTTCCCAAAAGAAAAAATAAGTTTTTGGTATAAAACTATAAGAAATGCAACCGGCATTGATAAAATGATAAAAATTTTAAAAATTCTGGAACGCAGATCTCAGGTATAAATTTAACTACAAAATCCTATAAATAACGGATATACTATATTTATAATTTTTCTTAAAATATGAATATGGAATACTATGCATCATTAGAAAATGAGGATAAGGAACTAAAAGCTGTCGGTTTGGAACTTATGTTTCTGACTCCCGAAAAATACTCATCAAAAGACGGGATTACGGCAGTTGAATTATCGAAAAGAGTTAACATACCTGTTGAAATAGTAAAAAAGAAACTTAATATCCTAAAGGATAAAAATATTGCAATAGTTAAAGGAATAAATCCGAAATACTGGACTTTTGATCAGTATAATTTTCAAAGATTACCTGATGATGACGATATATTCCTGCTTTTGTGCAGTTTTGATGATGTAGATTTTGACAAATTCTTTGCTTATTAAAACGCAAAAAAGCCTATATTTTTAAAATTGAATATGATAAGATAAAAACAAACCCTACAGCACTTCGTGACACATCCCATAAGGGCAGAAGGAGAATTAATGACAAATTCGGCAAACCAGTCACAAAAACCTTTAACAACTAAAATAAATTCGCACGGCAACATAGAAATCGGCGGGTGTGATTTGGTTGAAATTGCCGAAAAATATGGTACTCCGTTATATGTTATTGACGAGGTAACTTTAAGATCTATCTGCAAAGATTATAAAAAAGCATTTGAAAATTACCCCAAAACCAATATTATGTACGCATCAAAAGCTCTTTGTACAAGTGCTGTCAGCACTATACTTTCACAGGAAGGTTTGGGATTTGATACTGTATCAGGCGGAGAAATTTATACCGTTTACAAAGCGGGTGCGGATATGAACAAAGTTTTGTTTAACGGTAACAACAAATCTTTTGATGAACTTAATCTGGCAATAGATTTGGGGGTTGGCAGAATATCAGTTGATAATTTTTATGAACTTGCTTTGCTAAATACTATTGCAGAAAATAAAAATAAAACTGTAAATATTCTCTTGAGAGTTACTCCGGGGATTGAATGCCATACGCATCATTATATTCAAACCGGGCATTTGGATTCAAAATTCGGATTTGATTTAACGCAGATTGATGAGGCTGTTGAACTTATTTTGACCGAATATACAAATTTAAAACTTCACGGTCTGCATGCTCATATCGGATCACAGATTTTTGAAACGAGTATTTATTCCGATGAAATTGATATTTTGTGCAGAGAACTTGCCCGTCTTGACGAAAAATTCTGTTTAAAACTTGACGAAATCAATATCGGTGGTGGTCTTGGAGTAAAATATACCGATGAAGATGTTCCTCCATCGACCTACGAAATCGCCGAAATTATAATAAATTCGCTTAATAAAGCGGTAGAAAAGTATAATATTGAGCCGCCTGCAATATTTTTAGAGCCGGGCAGAAGTATAATTTCCATGACCGGAGTGACATTATACACAATAGGAAGTTCAAAACAGGTTCCCCAAGGTAAAAAATACGTATCAGTCGATGGCGGAATGGCTGATAACCCGCGTCCGAGTCTTTATCAGGCAAAATATTTTGCTCAAATTGCTAACAAAAAAGAAACGGATGAAACTGAAAGAGTTACTATAGGCGGTCGTTTCTGTGAATCAGGTGATATTTTAATTGAAAGTATTACTCTACCAAAACTTGATGAAGGTGATATTTTGTGTGTTTACAATACGGGTGCATATAATTATTCAATGGCATCAAATTATAACAGGGTTGAAAAGCCCGCAATGGTGCTTTTAAACGATGGCGAGTCAGAAGTAATTGTTAAACGTGAAACTTTGGATGATTTAATAAGTTGTGATGTAATTCCTGATAGGTTGAGGAAATAGTATGGATAGTATTTTAATTGGTCTGCAAAATGCAATAGTAGGTTGGCACACAAGTTTTAAAGATGTATTTGACTTGAAAAATGTCTTTGAAGTATTGATTATAATATCAATACTTATGCTGACCTATCAGAAATTTATTAAAAATTCGCAATCTGAGAAATTTGTAAAAGGTGCGTTCGCGCTTGTATTTATCTGGATTTTGAGCGAAATTTTAATCGCAATTGATTTACCGATATTGGGTGTATTTTTGCGTTCGGTTGTATTATTTGTTTCATTAAGTTTAATTGTAATATTTCAGCCGGAACTTCGCAAGTTACTTGGTTACTTAGGGCAGGTGGGTTTCATTAATCGATTATTGTCCGGGAATAAAAATGCAAAAGCAGGTAAAACTGTTGATGTTATAAAAGAGGTAATTGAAGCCGTAAAATATTTATCCAAAACTCACACCGGTGCGCTAATGGTATTTCAGAAAGATTTGAGTAATACTTTCAAAGATGTTGGAACAATTCTCAATGCGGATGTTTCAACGGAACTGATTTTGACGATTTTCCATGTTAATACTCCGCTGCATGACGGTGCCATCGTAATTAACGGTGATAAAATAATTTCAGCTGGAGTTTTACTTCCTTTGACTGAAGATCCAAAACTCAGTTGGAAATACGGAACACGTCACAGGGCAGCAATAGGAATGACCGAAAACACAGATGCTGCGTGTCTTGTTGTATCTGAAGAAACAGGAGATGTTTCTGTTACAATGGATGGCAGTCTCAAAAAATATGATGATATTCCGACATTAAAAGCTGATTTGGAAAATATTCTCGGAATAAGAAAATCCGAAGAAGATAATGACAGTCGCAAATTCAGTTTAGAAAAACTTATCAGTCAGAATAAAAAGTCAGAAAAATAAAATGAAAAAATCTAAAATTTTAAAAATTGTAAGAAAATTATTTTTAATCACTTTTGGCGCAATAATAACAGGGTTTGCGCTCGGGTCATTCCTTTCGCCAAACGATATTATTGACGGCGGAGTCATTGGTGTTTCAATGATTTTGAGTAATGTATTCAAACTTAATTTAGGTTTACTCATTATGATTTTGAATCTGCCGTTTATTCTTATGGCGTGGAAAAAAATGGGTACAAGATTTGTTCTTTTAACAGGTTATGCAAATATTGTACTTGCACTTGCTACAAACTATTTTCACGACATACATGCAACAAACGATTTATTGTTGGCAACGGTATTTGGCGGCATAATACTTGGGGTCGGCGTTGGAACAATTCTAAAAAGCGAAGCCTCACTTGACGGAACTGAAATGCTTTCGCTTATTGTCTCCCGCAGATTCGGGTTTAGTGTCGGGGAATTTATATTATTTATTAATGTATTTATATATGCTGTTGCAGGTTTGGTTTTTGGCTGGGAAAGCGCAATGTATTCGGTTTTGACCTACTTTATCGGCTCAAAAGTTATTGACAGCGTAATGGAAGGTTTTAACAGTTCTAAATCCGTCAGAATTATCAGCGAAAAATCCGCTCAAATCGGTGAGGAACTCATTGAAAAACTTGATATCAGCGTAACTTATCTTGAAGGTGTTGGCGGATATTCCGGGTTAAACAAAGAACTTATTTACTGCGTAATTTCCCGTATTGAACTGCCCAAAATGCTTGATTTGGTAAAAGAAATTGACCCGAAAGCGTTTGTTTCTGTTGTAGATGTCCACGAAGTTTACGGGGGAAGTTTCAGAAAACGTTAAATTATAGACAAGTAAAAAAAAATATTATATACTTATTTCAGAAAAAGAGGATATAAAATGGCTAAAAATAATGATACGGTTCCAATAGAGGTTACTATTTTGACATCTGACCATGATATCAAAGGGGTTGTGCATGTTTCAAAATATACAAATACAAACAGAGAACTCACAGATCTTTTAAACGACAGAGAAAGACGATTTTTAGCCGTAACAAATGCGGAAATTTATCCCCGTACGGGCAACCAGTCTCCAAGAAGATATAATTTCTTAGAAATTCACATGGATTATGTTTTGATGGTTCATCCTACAACACAAGCGGTATTCCGGGATTCAGGCAAAACTCAGGAAGATATTGCACGTTTCAGAGATTTGAGAGCAAAACTGAACCAAACAAAACCGTTTTAATCAGCAAAAAATATTTTTACAGGTTTTTAAATATCCATGACGAGCGGATATTATTTAGTTTCAAAAATCACTAAATTGCCTTATTACAAGTATAAGGGAAACCCGTTGCGACTCATTAATCAAACAGCGAGAACGGTTAATGAAGTTGTTGTCCGTTCAAAAAACAATTCCAAACTTGAAAGAAAAATTACCACTTTTTACAATTCCAACGGAGATATAATAGAACGTGTTTTGGATTTTTCCGATAAACCGTACAGAAACAGAATTTATAAAAAGCGTGATAATGTTATAGGTCAGGATGAATTTGTTATTTCCACGCATGTTAGAGAATACACTATGCCAAGAGCCTTAAAACAAACTCATATTGATTCTGTTAGTGACGGCTTTAGCAGAACACTTTTCTGGACTCCTGTTAAATTTTTTACAAATCATCTTAGTGAAAATATTAATACCGGCGAAAAAGTATTGTCGCAGACATACCAGACAAATCTTATGAAACCGCAAAAAGAAACTCATACTTTCATTGAATATCCTCATATTATAAAAGGTAAAATTGAAAATAAAGTAAAAAAGATTTTGAAATTCAGCGTTAATACCTTTAACGGGTATAAAGTTAACAAAAAAAATGCTTTTGAACAGGGAACAAAACTCCCGCAAAATGATTCATATTTAGGGATAAGAGCATTGGATATTAATGAATCTAAAACTGCTTTTTGTGAAAAATTTATTGAAGAAAGAGGTTTGAAAAATAAGAAAATAAAAATTAATCCTGAATATCTCCCTGCTGATGACAGGGAGGAACTTGCAAAAGCTTTGTTTGACCCCAATGAAGGCAGTATTAATTTTGTCAGAGGACACAAATTTATTTCAAAATCTGAAGTGTGTGCAACTTCACGCCACGAAACCGAGCATGGCTGGCAATTTTATCTTCATGCTCGAAATACACAGGGTGGAACAACTCTCTGGGAAGAAAAAATGTATAATATTTTTAAAGATTTACCAAAATCAAGGAAAAAGGAAGCGCAAGAATATACGGCTTCAATTCGCAGCTATGTAACAATAGCCGAAAACAGAGAACAATACAGACAAAATTTTATTGAAAAGCGTGCAAACGAGCAGGGAGAAAAGGCAAAAGTTTTATATGATTATGAAAGAGCGGAAATCCAAAAAGAATTCCCGCACATTCCGCAAGAACTTTTGTAAAACTTTGATTAGTCGGCATCAAGATATTCTGTTACGAGTTCTGACATGCATTTGCGTTCGTCAAAAATTTCATTTTCATTGAAATAAATTGCGATTTCTCTTTCAGCACTTTCAACGCTGTCAGATCCATGAACAACGTTATATTCCATAACTTGTGCAAAATCTGCACGGATTGTTCCGACTTCTGCTTTGTCAGGATCTGTTGCTCCCATCAAGTGTCTTACTCCGGCAACCGCATTGTAACCTTCAACAACCATCGCAACAATAGGGCCACTTTGAATATATCGGATAAGTCTTGGGTAAAACGGTTTGCCTTCATGCTCTGCGTAGTGTGCTTTTGCCTGAGCATCCGTTACTTGAAGCATTTTTAATGCAGTTACTTTGTATCCTTTAGTTTCAAATCTTTTAATAACTTCACCGACAAGTCCTCTTTGTACTCCGTCAGGCTTTACGGCTACGAATGTTCTCTCTTCCGGTCGCATAATAAATCTCCTTAAAAATCTTCCATACACATCCATAGTATCATGAATTTAATCTTTTTACAAATCTATGTTATAATATCGCTATGAAAAAGATTTTATTATCCTTAATTTTAGCCTTTTTTGTGTTATCTCCTGTTTTGGCAAGTGAAATAGAAGACGATTATTTTGATATTGCGGGAAATTATTGTGTGACCGGGGATTATAAATCTGCAATGGAATATCTTGATAAAATTCTTCAAATAAATCCTTCGAATAAGCGTGCAATGGATTTAAAAAACGGATTAAATCATGTAATTTCCAAGGATAACAAATCTTTTATAGATAATGTTTCCCCGCTTGTTAGAGATGCTATGGAATACAAAAGAAACGGAGATGAAACAAGAGAATGGAATACTCTTGTAAAAGCGACCGAAGATTCAAATGCTTATATTGCATACTATTATTTAGGAAATTTTTACCGTTCAAAAAAAGAATACAAAAATGCTTTGAATGCATACAGTGCCTCGTCTTCGGCAAGAACCGATTTTGCTCCGGCATATTTAGCGACTGCTATTGTTCTTTTTGAAACAGGTCAGTATAACAGCGCAATTAATCCTATTGATAAATATTTGTCTTTTAATCCTGAAGATGATTTGGCTTATGCAATGAAATCAAGGGCAGAATTTGAGCTCGGAATGCTCACTCAGGCAAAGGATGATAATGATATTGCGATAGGAATTAATGATTGTCCTGAGTATCAATTTGACAGAGCAAAAATTTTGTACAGACAGGGTGAATATAAAGAATCAAAAGAACTTTTTAAATCATTGCTGAATAACATACAAACCTCAAAAATTTATGAATATATGGGGCTTTGTGATTTAGCCCTCAAAGATTATTCAGGAGCACTGACAAATTTTGACAGAGCAATCCTCTTAACTAATGATGACGAATATCTTGAAATGAAATATAATGAAGCAAAACAACTATTGGAAAACAAGAATAATGAGGCATCACAACAGACAGCATTTCCATACTAAGCCAAATGGTTTTTGGTCAAAATTGTCAAATACTTTTGTGACAATTTGCATGACTGTTGCTTTGATGTGGGGTTTGCAGGCATGCAGCAATGTTTCTGCCTTGCGTTTTGTTCAGCTAAGTGATGTGCATTTTTTGGAAAACGGTTCTAATACAACATTCAAGATGATTGGAGAATCTCCCCGTTTATTAGATGATGCAGTAGCACAGATTAATGAGCAAAAAGACCTTGATTTTGTCATGATTACAGGTGATTTGATAGATAAACCTCTTGAAAAAGAATTAAAAGCTGTTTTACCGCATCTTCAAAATCTGAATTATCCGTGGTATTTTGCTTTTGGCAATCACGACAGATGTGTCGGCGGATATTTGCAGACGGATTTGTATCTGAAAATGCTCAGAGAAGCTAATCCTGATTTTGATTTTGACAATCCGTATTATTCATTTGTACCTAAAAAGGGTTACAGGGTGATAGTTTTAGATGATATTATAACAAGTGAAATCACCTCTCAGGGCTATGTTGATGAAAAACAATTAAAATGGCTAAAAAAAGAACTTGATAAAGCAAAAAATGATACTGCATTAATTTTTATGCATGTACCTCTTATTGAACCTTTTGCAAGTCCAAATCACAGATTACGTAATGCATCTGCTGTTATGGGTCTGATTGAGAGTTATAAAAATCCAATCGGGGTATTTCAGGGACATTATCATGCAACAAGAGTTGTTCAGCACGACAATGTTTTGTATGTAAACACTCCGGCTTTAGTATCATATCCTGATGCGTTCAGACTAATTACGGTGCAGAATTATAAAGACAAAACCGTTTTTGAACTCAAATGGTTTGAAACAAGAGAAAAAACAATTCAAAAAATGGCAAAACTCCTTGTTATTGCATCTTCAATCTATACCGGAGAAGATAAAGAACGCAACGGAGTATATGAAATACAAAAATAAAGGTTAATAATATGGAAGATTTTAAAGTAAAATTCAGAGGTGTGCGAGGCAGTTTTCCTGTTGCTGATAAGAAATTTTTACAATACGGCGGGAATACTTCTTGTGTTGAAGTTCAGGTTGGTGGACATACAATAATTCTTGATGCGGGAACCGGTATTGTAAAAATAGGTGACAAGCTGCTTGAAAAATATATTAAATCAGGAATGGAAACAAAAGACAGAACCCCTGTCAGTGCTTCTGTTTTGATTTCTCACATTCATCAGGATCATCTGCTTGGCCTCACGTTTTTTAAACCGATGCATCTTCAGAATGCACAAATAAACATCTTTGGTGACGGAAATCCAAGTAGTGATTTAAAAGAAAATTTATCTAATTTGGTTTTTGGCAAAACTTTTCCGCTTGATTTGGTAGATATTCAATGTAAATTAAATATTCATAATTTATCAGAGGATTATGCAATTTTATTCAAACCAGACAGTGAACCGATTCTTGTACCAAAAAATGAAATTTTTCAGGATGAAAATGATGTTTTGGTTACTTATTATAAGTCTTATGTTCATCCGCAAAGCGGTGTTATGATTTATAAAATCAGTTATAAAGGAAAAAGTTTGGTTTATGCGACTGATAAAGAAAGTTATTTTGGCGGGGATAAAAAATTTGTCCGTTTTTCAAAGAATTGTGACATTTTAATTCATGATGCGCAATACACATCCGAGGATTACTTAAATCCTCATTCTCCCAAACAGGGATTTGGGCATTCAACTTATGATATGGCAATTGAAGCTATGCATCAGACCGGGGCAAAAAATCTTGTATTTTTCCACTACGAGCCATCTTACGATGATTATAAACTTGATAAAATAAAAGAATTATATACTTCAAATAACAAAAATGTATATATGGCTTATGAGGGTCTGGAATTAAATATTGAATAAATAAAAATAATTATTAAAAGGTTTATATGAAAAAGTTATTCATAATTGCACTTATTTTAATAGCAATTCCCGCATTTGCAGCTCCGGGTACAATCGTGACATATACTATTGATCCTGAAAAAAATGCCTGGCAGCACAATAATGTAGGGATAAATTATATGGAAGAAAAATGCTATTATGCTGCAATACAGGAATTTAAAATTGCAATAAGTCTTAATCCAAAGGCTCAGTCTACGGCAATTTATATGAATAATTTGGGTAAGGCATATTTGGTTATAGGTTATCCGGAGCTTGCTTTGGGATGTTTTGAAGATGCCTTAAAACAATATAGTCTGAATTTTGAATTTTATGAGAATCTTGCAAAGTGTTATGAACAGTTGGGCAAAACAAATGAACAACTTTCAAAATATCAGGGCGAAATTGATAAAAATCCGCTTGCAAAAGTAATGATAGGTCTTTTACAGGAACAAAAAGGAAACAAAAAGCAGGCAATAACAATATTAGATGATTTTGCTATGTCCGAACCCGATTTGATTATAACTCCGGCTGTAAAAAAACATATCAAAGATTTAATAAAGGGCATTAATTAATAAATTAGTATCTTAACGATTTAGAAATCTTTGAATGAATAGCATTTGCTTTGCTCAGATATTGGGTAAGTTTATCGTAATTCTGTACTTTTTCACCGTACGGAATATTCATATCCATAAGTTCATCAACACTTCGGCTGATTTTGGATAACTGTTCCAATGAATCGCTTAATGTAACAACGGAATTAACTTTTTTTGAAATTTTTGCAAGAATGTTTCTTGAAACAAATGACTGTACTTTGTACATTACAGGCATTTTTTCTTTGAGAGTGGATTGCAGAGTTTTTTCTTTGTCACCTAATACACGTCCGCCGTATGCGCGTTGTTTTTCAAGGGAAGAAAGTTCCTGCATATATCTTTGACGTTTTGCTTTTAAGCCTAATGCTTCGTTTTGTGTCCCGTAATTATCGGCAAGTTTTATTTTTTCGTCTAAATCTTTTATTGATTGTTCTTTTTCTTTTATGCGATAATCAATACTCAATTCCTGTTCTTCTGCCTGGTCAAATTTTGAATTATTTAAAATTGTCGAATCATATCCGTTTAATCTTTTTGGGTTTTGAGTAAAAGAAATTTGATTTTTTGAATTGAAAGGATTTACCGGAGAAAATCCGAATTCTCTGGAAAAAATATTTGTATTTATGCTATTCTTTTGGGTATTATTGTCCATACCTACATTATAAACCGTCAAAAAAATTTTTTTGCCCTTTAAAAGTATGATATTTACACAATAGGTTTAAAATTGTTGACCGTAATTCATTTATGAAATCAAATAATTTCTAATTTTTGTGAAGTTTGCTTCGAATTTCCTGTTCTTTCATAATAATTCCCTTACACATAGAAATATCTACAATAACATAGAAACTTGTATCGTATTTATAGAAAATTGTCAATAGATTGCTTTAATAATATTATGAAACTATGAGTATTAAAGAAGATATAAAAATGTTACTTGCAAAGAAAGCAATGACAATGACCGAATTGGCAAAATGTCTGACGGATAACGGAATAAAATCATCTATTAAAAGTTTATCCAACAAATTGTCAAGACAAACCATAAAATTTGAAGAAGTCCGTAAAATTATGGACATTCTTGGTTTTGATATTGAGTATAAAGAAAGATAATTTTATGGAAAAGACATACGTAATCACGGGCTCAACTTCTGGTATAGGCAAGGCGGTGCTTGAAAAATTAGCTGCAAACAAAGAGAATCTTATTTTTGCAGGTTACAGAAACGAAAAAAAATTACCGCAGAATATCCCCGATAATATCAAATATTTTTATATTGATATGACGGACAGAAAATCAATTATAAACGCCTGCGAGCAAATTAAATCTCAAGCAAATCACATTGATACTCTGATAAATGTTGCAGGTAATGTTGTTGCGGGACCTATTGAAAAAATTGATACTCAAAGATTAAGACAACAGTTTGATGTAAATACATTCTCACATATTGAGTTAACGCAAAATCTTATGGGAATCTTGGATAATTCAAAAATTATCAATGTGAGTTCAATGTCGAGTTTTGGGAATTTCCCGTTTATCAGTCCTTATTGTGCTTCAAAGCGTGCTTTAGACATATTTTTTAATGCTCTTGAACTTGAAAATCATAAAAATATTCGTGTAATTTCGGTTAAACCGGGGGTAATTGCAACACCTATCTGGGAAACATCCGTTAACTCCAATCTTGAATACCTCGATAACTGCGACGGATATGAAAAAGAATTAGAATTTGTTAAAAATAATGCACTTAAAAATACTCAAAATGGTCTGCCTGTTTCAAAAGTAGCGAATTTAATCGTAAAAATTGCCAATTCTAATAATCCAAAATCCTCATACACAGTCGGGAAAGATGCTAAATTCGCACAAATTTTGTCTCTTTTTCCTCAGGAATTGATTAATAAAATTATAAAATTCGGAATGAAATACAGAATGGACTTGTGATATAATATTGTAGTTATGAAAGATAAAGAGATTGATAAAATTTACAACCTTATAGAGAAAGGTGACTATGCAAAAGCAAAAGAACTTTTGGCTGATATAACCACTGAAAATGAAAATGATATTGATGCCTTAAAGCTTGTTGCATTGTGTGAAGTTAATGTTGAAAATTATGAAGAAGCAAGAAAAATCCTTGAAGATATAATCAAATTCAAGCAGAATGATGCAATTTGCTGGTATTATTTAGGATGTTGTTACGATAATTTGGGTCAGCTTGTTGAAGCAAAACATGCATATACTACAGTAATGAAACTTCGCCCCGAATATGTTGATGTCTATAAAAGTATGGCTATTGTGCAAATAAAAGCACAGGAACCTGAAAAAGCAATTGATTATATTGAACAGGGATTAAAATATGCAGATAAAGATGATTATGCGTTTTATTATATAGCAGGAACTGCATGTATGGCTGCTCAAAATTTTGAAGGAAGCATAAAATACATTGAAAACGCAATAGAACTTGCTCCTAATAATGTTCAGTTGTATAACAATTTGGGTACGGCATATCTTACAACAGGTCAACTTGATAAGGCCCGTGAAACTTATGAAAAATCAATAGAACTTGAACCGACTGATTCGCTTGCATATTTTAATATTGCATCAATATTACAAATGCAGGATGAACACGAAAAAGCCTGTGAATATTTTGAAAAAGCTCACGAACTTGAACCTGATGATGACAGCTATATTATTGCGTGGGCAGTATCAGAAGTGAAAGCAAACAGAATCCCTGAAGCTATTGAACACTATAAATATCTTTCTGCCGCTTATCCTCAAAAAACGACTTATAAATTTAATCTGGCAAGTTGTTTGCAGATTATAGGTCAATATGAGGCAGCCATTTCAATACTTGTTCAATTGAGTATGATGAATCCAAAATCGGTCAATATTTTAAAAAAGCTTGCTGCTATTTATCTGATAACCGGACAAGTTTCAAAAGCAAAAGAAATTTATGAAAGAATAATAAAACATGGCGGAACTGATTTTATGCCTTACTATGAACTTTCAATGCTTTGTATAAAAACAGGTGATACGGACAGGGCAGAAAATATGCTCAAAAAAGTATGCAAACTTAAACCTGATTTTGCAAATGCTCATAAAGATTTGGCGGTGATTTATCTTAATAAAAGACTTTTTGATTATGCAAAAGATGAATTTGAAAAAGCATATGAATACGGGAGCAAAGATTTTTCGATAGTTTTAGAATATGCAAATTATTTTCATGCAACATCGGATTTTGAAAAAGCTGATCAAATGTACCAGAAAGCATTGGAATTAAAACCGGAAAATCCCAACGCTCTTGCTTTTTCGGCATTGAACAAAACTCATTTAAAACAAATTGATGTCGCATTGGAACAAATCAAAAGTGCGATTTCAAAATCGCCGGCTTCGGCATTTATGTTTTTTATTGCAGGGAGAATTTATTTTCTTTCAAATGATTTTGATTGTGCAAAAGATTATCTTATCAAGTCTTTTGAAATGGAGCAGATGCCCGAAACACAGAATTTACTTGCGCTGTGTTATTTCAATTTAAAAGATTTTAAACAGGCAAAAATTATTTTTAACAATATGCTTGAAAAATCTCCGCTCAATATTAACACTTTATTAAACATTGCAAAATGCTGTATAGAGTTAAAAGAAATTGACCAAGCACTTGAATATCTTGACAAAATTGTTGATACATTCCCTGAATGTGAAGAAGCGCAGGAACTTATAAGAGAGATTTCTTAATTATGATTACAAAATCTGAACTTGATGCGCTTGTTTTAAAATATGAAAATGAAGATTTTATAAAGGATGATCCTGTTCAGTTTATTCACAGGTTTAAAACTAAAAAAGATACGGAACTTGCAGGATTTATAGCATCGTTGCTTGCTTATGGGAGCAGAACTCAGTTTATTAAAAAACTTGATGATTTGCTAATAAATAGGGCACAGAATGAACCTCTCAATTTTGTATTGAATTTTGAACCTGAAATGATAGGTGATTTTAATTATCGTTTCGGAAAACCAAATGATTTTATTTCAATTTTTAATATTTTAAGAGAATTATATTCAACTACAGAAGGTCTTGAAGAACTTTTCAGACATGGCTACGAGCAAAATAAAATGTTTGAAACGGTTGTAGATTATTTTTATGCAAGAGCGGATAAAAATGTAGGTCAGGGATTTTACCATATGATACCGAATCCTCATAATGGCGGAGCAATGAAAAGGATGTGTATGTATTTGCGTTGGATGGTCAGAAAATCAAGTATAGATGTCGGTATATGGAAGTTTATGAAACCATCTGAATTATACATTCCCTTGGATGTTCATGTCGGCAGAATTTCAAGACAAATGGGGTTATTAAAACGTAATTCAAACGATTTTAAGGCAGTTGTTGAGCTTACAAATAAGCTCAAAGAATTTTGTCCAGATGACCCTGTCAAATATGATTTTGCAATGTTTGGCTACGGGGTAAATCATAAATAATATTATAAGAACATGTTCATTCTTTCTCTTTTCTTGCGATGAAAAGAGAAAGAACGAACCAAGAAAGAGAAAATACGCTGTTTCACTGCAATGCCTGACGGCATCGCTCCGCCCCCAGATATAAGTCTATTACGTTTATACGTTTTTGTCCTAACGGACAAAAATCAATCAGGCGCCTAAAAAACGGCGCCTTTGATAATAATCTTTCAAACGCGCGGCGTAGTTTTAGCCGCGCT
>CACYVN010000007.1:156357-349066 GCA_902777855.1 uncultured bacterium
ATTATAATCAGCGAAGTTTTCTTTTCTTTGGTTCATTTCTTTTCTTTTGCCTCGCAAACAAAAGAAAAGAAATGAACTACATATAATATTATTTATGAGAAGTTATAAAATTACTCTATTTGAAATTTTATTGTGTTTTTATTAAAATTTATACTCAGAGAGGATATTATGAAATATATTTTATTCGGTCTGTATATATATTTAATAATTTATACCTTTTATATGTTTGTGCTTGCATGCAGAAATCTTAAAGACAGATTTTTTGTACTTGAAAAAAAGTATTCGCTTTATGATTCAATTAAAAACAATCTTGCGGTTGTTATTTATGCGCATAATAATAAGGCAGGTCTTGAAGAACTTATAAACGAGCTTAAAATGCAGGATTATCCGCTGGCTGATTTCAAGGTTTATGCAGTTTTGGATAATTGTAATGACGGTTCCGAAAAAATGTTTGAAAATGACCGCTTTGTCCATGTGTTAAATATTCAGGATGTAGGTACATTAGGTAAAACTCAGGCAATTTCGATGCTGATTGACAGTATAAAAGCGGATAAGGATATTGATGCGTATGTTTTTATTGATGCAATCAGACGAGTGGATTCTAATTTTTTGACATTAGCCAATGTTGCAATAAATAAAAATGATGCCGTAACCGGTGAAGTTAATATCAGCAGAGAAAATCTTGATATTATTGATAAATCAAAGGCGGTTTATAAAAAATATATTGCCAACTTTTTTAAGCAGGCAAGAACACTCTGCGGTCTTGCAACTATTGTTGATTCGGGTTTATTTGTTGTAAAAAAAGAAGTAATTAATGAATTTGAACAACTTAATTTTAAAGATGCAAATTCAGAACTTGAATTTAGCATTGAACTTACAAAATCCGGTCACAAATGTATTTATAACCCCAATATTCAATCTTATGTATACGGTCAGGACTGTTCTTTTAAAAGACCGAGACTGACAAAGAAATTTGAATTAATTCAAAATAATTTGAAAGATCTCTTAACATTAAATTTTTCGTTTATAGAACAAATCTGTTCATTTTTAAATCCTAATTTCTGGCTTATTATTTTCGGTTACGGACTTATATTATGGTTTGCACACAATCATAAATTTTTAATAAGTTTCAGTACGGTTTTAATTAGTGCTGTTGTTCTTTTTGGGGTATTTTTGCTAAGTCTTGTTAATGCAAAAATGAGTAAAAAGGAAATCGGACTTTTGATTTTCCATCCTCTTTATTCTATTTGTCACATTATAAAGAATTTCCCGCCAATCAGAAGTTTATTGAAAAAAATATGGTCAGGTTCGGATAAAGATGCTGATAAGTTAACCATTGATGCCGGTATTTTGACAAAACATGGTGAAAGACCTTGTAAATTAGAATTTATTTCAACAGAATCAGGGCTTGCAAAAATAAGATTTATTTATAAAAATAAAAAATATACAACCGATTCTCATTTGGGTATGATATATGCGCTCCAGCAGTTAAAGTCTAAAATGAATGATTACGGTCTGACTTTAAAAATCTGCAGTTGTTGCGCAAATTTCCGCTCTCAGGTTGACGGTTCTGCAAATATGTTAAAAGGTAAATGCCTCAATGAATATCCGAGTCCATTGTTATCAGAACCGCCTACAACTTTAATCTGGAATACCTGTAATTGTTTTGAACCTGCAAAGATTAATAGTTTTATAGAGCAGTTAGCACAGGAAGTTGCAGAAAATCAGGAGCAGAGTCCAGATTTGCCCGAACATGAATAATAGAGTATAATCGCAATATGAGAAGATTTTTGAGTGCTTTGTTAATTATTTCTATGTTAGGTTTTTACCCTGTATCTGCGCAGGAGCCTTTGAAAGGTTCTGTTGTTGAAACAGGTAACTATCAGGATGAATCAAGTAAATTATTTACAGGCAAAATTGAGACCCTTGACCGCAAGGATGTTATTAATATGACCGTTTCTCAGGTATTAGATTCTTCAATTTCTATGGAGGGCGATGAATTTTTTGCGGAAGTTACTTCAGATGTCTATGGCGATAAAGGTATTATTATTCCAAAAGGAACAAAAGCTCATGGAAGAATTGATTTAATCGGAGGGAATAAACGTCTTGGCAGGATGGCAACACTGACATTATCGTTTGATTATCTCGTGACACCTGACGGACGTGAAATTCCTATAGAGGGCAAAATGAGTACAAAACTCAATCCCGTTGCAGAAACTGCAAAAATAGTTGCTCAGGATGTGGGCTATACGGTTGCCGGAGGTGCAGTTGGAGGAGTTATGGCAATTCAGCTCCTCGGGCTGGAAGCTGCTATAGCTTCTCATGGATATACAGTAGCAGGCGGTGCGGCAATCGGCGGAGTTGTAGGTTTGGGCGCAGCTTTAATAAGAAAAGGCGGAGAAGTTTTGATTGCTCCGGGGGATCAGATAAAAGTTAAAATCAGTACGTCTGTAGATTTGCCTGTTTATAAAGAAGAAGCTCTCAAGAAAGAAGAACTTATTTATAAAGGCATAAATATAAACATTAATAATGTTAAACATGAAAAAGATCCGTTTGGAAATGCAAATACAATAACTTTATCTTTACTTATTTCAAATATGTCAACAGACAAAACTCTATCCGGATTTGATATGGCTTTGGAAAATGATTATGGGATAAAATTCAGTCCTTCAATCTTCGGAAATACAAAATTGATGTTCAGACAGATAAAGCCGGGAGACAGGCTAATTGCGGATGTTTCTTTTTCAGTTGATAATCTTAACAGAGATTTTTGGCTTGTATTTTTTGACAGAAGAACAGGAGAGCCAATTACAAAAATCTCTGTCGATAATGCTTATAAAAAAGTGTCAAAACGCACCAAAAAGAAAAATGATAAAGTTCGCAATTCAAAAGCGAGAAAAAATTATAAAAAAGACGAAGATTTTATGCAGATGGATTTTTAA
The DNA here is from genome assembly GCA_902777855.1 of uncultured bacterium. Classification (GTDB taxonomy): domain Bacteria; phylum Cyanobacteriota; class Vampirovibrionia; order Gastranaerophilales; family Gastranaerophilaceae; genus Zag111. The sequence goes on from CACYVN010000007.1 coordinate 159,300, forward strand.
TTCAATAAATTTATTCAAAATCCAAAAAATTATTACTATTTGTAAAATTATTCAATAGGATTAGTTAAAAAGTATTATATTTTTTATCAATTTGTGCTATATATATTGTGTAAATAATTGGATTATACTAAATGTAATTCAAAAGATTGGAGGCAATAAATGGCAACAGGTCAATTTGTATTTATGTTACACTCACATTTACCGTATTACCGTAAGGCAGGTATGTGGCCCTTTGGTGAAGAAAACCTTTACGAATGTATGGCAGAAACTTATGTTCCTTTGGTTAATGCGATTTCTGAATTGTATTACGATGAAGGAATTAAGGCTAAATTGACTGTCGGCATCACTCCGATTTTGGCAGAACAATTAAATGATGAATATCTGCAAAATGGTTTTGTTGAGTATTTGGACGAAAAAATCAAGAGTGTTTCTAAAGATTTGGAAAGATATCCTGATGAAAAAGTTCCTCATTCTCAGCATTTGAAATATCTTGCAAAATACTATTTTGACTGGTATTCACATATAAGAGATTCTTTTGTAAATAAATATAATAAAGATTTAATTTCAGCGTTCAAAAATCTACAGGATTTGGGATGTATTGAAATTACAACGTCCGGAGCAACACACGGTTTTTCTCCATTGCTCGCTACTGACAACAATTTGAACGCACAGTTCAAAGTTGGTTCTGATACGACAAAACGCCTTTTCGGTAAAAAGGCAAAAGGTGCGTGGCTTCCGGAGTGTGCATATCGCCAGGGTTACGAATATGTTGGCAAGGATGGTCAAAAACACTGGAGACCTGCTATTGAAGTTACTTTACAAAACAATGATATTGAGTATTTCTTTACAGAATCTCACGTTATTGAGGGAGGTAATTCAATAGGATGCAGACGTGTAGTTGGTATTTACGGTAACATAGAATATATTCCGTTACCTGAAAGAGAACCTACCGGATATGATACATACAGTGCATACTGGTTACCTGATGCACAGGTTGCGGTTATGGGCAGAAATGACCGAGCAGGTTATCAGGTATGGTCTGCTGCTGACGGTTATCCAGGTGATGGTTGTTACAGAGAATTCCATAAAAAAGATGATAAATCAGGTATGAATTACTGGAGAATTACATCTCCTACAACCGATTTGGGTGACAAGATGCTATATGATCCGGTGTTAGCTTTGAATCAGGTTAATTCAAATTCTGATCACTATACAACAATGCTTTACCACTTGTTAAATGATTACAAACAATCACATGGCGGGAAAGAAGGTTTGGTAATGGTTTCATTCGATACCGAACTTTACGGGCACTGGTGGTTTGAAGGTATTGAGTTTATTAAACAGGTAATCAGAAAATTGAATAATTTCTTACCGCAAATTGAAAGAATGACTGCAGGTGAATATTTGCAGGCACATCCTCCTGTAGAAGCCATTCAGATTCCTGAATCTTCCTGGGGGCAAGGCGGACACTTCTATGTTTGGAATAATCACCTTACTGAATGGATGTGGCCGATTATTCACTCTTGTGAAAAACGTATAACTGACATTGCTGACAGATATCAAACAATTCCTGAAGATAAACTTTTACACAGAGCATTGAACCAGTTGGCAAGAGAAAACTTATTATTACAAAGTTCAGATTGGCCGTTTTTGATTACAACTTGGCAAGCTAAGGATTATGCAACCGACAGATTCAGAGAACACGTTGACAGATTTGAATTTATCGCAGATATGATAGATTCAGGCAATATCGACGATGCTAAACTCAAAGAAATTGAAAGCATAGACAATTGCTTTACTGATATTGATTACAGAGTCTATATGTCAATTGAAGATGGTGTAATTCCTCAACAGTCAAAGAAACTTGCTCCGTTGTATACGGATTAAGAATATAAAATCCTGATGAGGGAAACAAAGAAAGTATTTACAATTCATTTTATATTACAGAGCCTTGATTTATATCAGGGCTTTTATTTTTTTATAAAACTCTTGCAATTAAAAAATCAGCAAATATAATGAATATATAGTTAAATATATGGGAGCGTAGCTCAGTTTGGTTAGAGCGCATGCCTGTCACGCATGAGGTCGCGAGTTCGAGCCTCGTCGTTCCCGCCATTTACTTAAAAATAAAGTCCGCTTGCCGGACTTATTTTTTGCAAAAATTGTGGAATAAAGAGGTTTGCAACGAGCGACCTCAGTCGCGATACAAAGCGAAACGACGTAACGAAGTGAGGAGATTGAGCCTGTATCCGTAGGCACAAAGTGCCGAAGGTGTGATGAGCCTCGTCGTTCCCGCCATTAAAAAGAGAGTCCGCAAGGACTCTTTTTTTAATGGCAGAATTGATAGTGGTGAGAATCGCCTTTGCGAGTTCGGCGGATTTTGGCAAGGCTGAAGTGAACGACAGTGAACGGAACGCCGTCCAAGTGAGGAAACTGTAATGAGTGGTTATTTCTCGTAAGAGAAATAAAACGAATGAAAGTTTACGAACTGCCAATAATCCAAGACAGCCTCGTCGTTCCCGCCATTTACTTAGAAGTCCTGTTATTACGGGACTTTTTTAATGCGTCTGCTTTCGTTTTATAGTGTGTGTTTATGGCTAATTTTGTTATTATTGAATTTTAATAAGTACCTTTTAACAGGACATTTGGTCGGAAAAGGCAAATATATTTAATCGGCAATGTTGCTAATTTTAGTAAACATTAGCGATTTTGTTTGGTCGGAAGTCGGTTGAGTTAAAATGTCCGAAATGTCCGGTTTTAGTAACAAAAATGTCCACTTTTTTGCACCATATTTGCACTAATAAGTAGGGTTGACTTTAGTCAACCAAAATATGTTGGTAGACTGAAGTCTACCCTACTTACTATACCCCAAAAACCGATTTACTCATATTTACTCATTATTTACTCTCACCGGTCGGCTACTTTCTATTAATAGTGGTAGACTGAAGTCTACCCTACCAACTACTTTGGTGCGTATGAACGCACTCTACAAGCTTATTTGCACTTTTACCCAAATATTTGCATTCAAAAGTAGGGTTGACTTTAGTCAACCAAAATATAACGGTAGACTGAAGTCTACCCTACCAACTAATAAATATTACAAATTGTACTAAAAATTTAATATGACAAACTTTATAAATTTAAGTTATTTATTTTAATTTGCACAGAATTCTCCACTGCCATTATTTAATGGATCTTTGTTTTGTCCTTTTTTATAGTACTCTTTTATCATCTTTACCTCTGAGGCTGAGCAAAAATCATCCTGTCCTAAATTTGCTCTTTCAAAACATTCTTTAGTTACACCTTTTTTCTGCAAAGTTCTTGGGAAACAATCCTGCGTATAAACAGGTTCAACTATTTCGTCAACTTTTCTTAAATCTTTTAGTTGCTCAATTGTATAATTATTTGTTTCATCCATAATATGTCTTGGTGCTTCTGCTTCTTCAAGCAATTTATATAAATATTTAATATCATTTATTGTTAATCCTTTGTTACAGCTAATACTATAATAACCTGTTTCAGCAGCAAAATTTACTACATAAAATTTATTTTTCTTCCCTCTGACATCAAAGTTAATTCCATTATTAATTTTGATAATTTTATTTACAGGGTAATTATTGTAATCTCCGGATATATCTTTAATACCGTTTTCATCTGCTTGACCGTTATAAACTTGTGATTTTCTGACTTTAACTATACGTTTGCTATCGAGTGGAAAAGTTATCTCAATCATATCATCCATTGCTCTTACAGAGTATTTTTCTACTCTCAAAGGGAAATTAAAACCGGCCTTATTGGCACCACAAGAAATATCATTTCCGCATTCAATCCATGGGTTTGGGAGTGCAAAAACTTTATTATAAATTGTAAACATAGAGCAAATCATAATCAAAAGTAATATCTTTTTCATTTAAACCTCCTTTAATAAATTCAAATTACGGATGCAATTTTTTTACCGTGCAGCAATACATTTGAACCTGTGTTTTTACTCCGTCTTTTATACATTCATTCATTAAGCTTTTTATATATTTCTTTTTGTATTGCGGTCTATGATATTCAAAATAGAATCCGTCAACGGTTGCTCTTACGACATCATTACCGGCAGCAGAACCAAAATCTCCGGCAAATCTGTCAGCACTTTCTATTGTTTCAAATTTAATATTATTTGTATTTTCTCTGATTTTTGAAACCCCGGATTTTATGATTTCAAACTTTTTATCAGACATATAAAATTTTGTAATTTCATTTTTAGCAATTAAGTAGAGGTAATTTGCGGATTGAGAGAATGGTTTTTCACTCTTTAAATATCCGAGAGGATACACAAATCCATTTTTTGCAAAATAGTAAAATAAGCCGTGGTATGAATTTTTATTTTCATTCGCCCAATCGGTAATTATCAAAATACGTTCTTTTGACTTATTAATTTTAACTGTTGTATAGTAGTAATTTTTTGGGAATTCTTCTAAAACAACGGAATAGTCAAAATAATCTTTTTGGGGATTATAATTATCTTTGATTTGCATGTCATCAGATGTACCTTGTTTCGCTCCTGCAAAAACAGCATTCGATATAATTAAGCAAAAAAATATAATAAAAATAACAATTTTGTTCATAAATAAACCTCGGATATGCATTCATATGATACAAAATTAACCCACATGAAAATATTATAACACAGAGTTAAATTACAAGAATTGTGACGGCTGCACATTTACATTTTTGAATACTTATTTATGTAACGAAGTATATAAAAAAAGAATTAAATAATCTTTTATGCTAAGATTTTCTAATAAAAGGATATTATCTGATGAGAATTTGTGTTATAGGAACGGGTTATGTAGGATTAGTTGCCGGAGCGTGTTTTGCGGATATGGGTAACAATGTAATATGTGTGGATAATGATAATGACAAGCTGAATTTATTATCACAGGGTATTGTTCCTATTTATGAGCCTCTGCTTGATGAACTTGTAAAATCAAATTTAGAAAAAAAACGTTTAAAATTCACATCAGATTTAGAAAATGCAGTAAAAGAGTCCGAAATTTGTTTCATTGCAGTCGGAACTCCTCAGCATGAAGATGGTTCAGCGAATTTGCATTATGTTTTTGAAGTTGCAGAGCAAATAGCAAAATCAATGAACGGTCACAAAATAATTGTTCAAAAATCGACTGTTCCTGTCGGAACTATCGATAAATTGAAAGAAATTATATCTGAAAATACTAAGTATTCTTTTGATGTTATTTCAAATCCTGAGTTTTTAAAGCAGGGAAATGCGGTGGATGATTTTATTAATCCCGACAGAGTTATTGTCGGGGCAGATAGTATTGAATCCGTAAAGGCTTTAAAAGAATTGTATACTCCTTTTTTCAAAACGGATGACAGATTTATAGTTATGGATATAAAATCTGCGGAAATGACTAAATATGTTGCTAATTCTTTTCTTGCAACAAAAATATCTTTTATAAATGAAATTGCAAATTTATGCGAAAAAACCGGTGCTGATATTGAAAAAATAAGACTTGGAATCATATCTGATTCAAGAATCGGTAATCAGTTTTTATATCCGGGAATAGGGTATGGCGGGAGTTGCTTTCCAAAAGATGTAAAGGCAATTATAAAGACCGGAGATAACAATAATTGTGAAATGAAAATATTGAAGTCTGTTGATGCTGTAAATACCGCTCAAAAAAAATTATTTTTGGAAAAAATTATAAATAAATTCGGGAATGATTTATCAGGTAAAACCTTTGCTCTTTGGGGATTATCGTATAAACCACAAACGGATGATATGCGTGATGCTCCGTCTATAGGTATTGTTAACGGACTTTTAGAGTGTGGTGCGAGTGTTAAAGCCTATGATCCAAGAGCAATTGGTACTGCAAAAAAGATTTTTGCAGATAAAATTAATTATGCTTCAAATTCTTATATTGCTCTTAAAGATGCTGATGCGCTGCTTTTACTTACCGAATGGAATGAATTTAAACGCCCTGATTTTGACAAAATGAAGTTGCTGATGAAATCCCCTGTTATTTTTGACGGCAGAAATCAGTATGACTGTGCAGAGCTTGAACAAAAGGAATTTGAGTATTATAAAATAGGAAAATAATTTTCTTATTTTATTAAATAATATTAGCAAAACTCATAAAATATTGTTCAATAACATTCATAAACATTGGCAAAATCCATACCATAATTGCGGCGCCCAAAACAGGTTTGAATAAGAAACTCAGTTGAAATACGTTTACCTGTGGTGCAGTTCTTGAAATTACGCCAAGAATAATATCCTGCGCAAGTGTTGCAAGTAATATTGGCGATGCAATTTGTAATCCCATATAAAGAGTGTTTGAGGATAATTTTATTAGTAAATCCATGTTAGCGATTTTTGCAAGAGGAATATGGACAGCGTACAACGGAAAAATCTCAAAACTCCTCATGACGGCTTTGAAAAGCCAATATACTCCTCCTACGTTTATAAATATCAAAATCCCCATAAGAGCGATTATGTTAGACAAAATTGATACCTGCCCGGAACTTGACGGATCAAGAGTTGTTGCGGATGTTAATCCCATCTGCATATTTATCATTTCGGCACCGCAATCAACGGCAATTACAATTAATCTTGCCATATAGCCAATTATTGCTCCGACAACAAAATTTAAAAATACCGAAAGTATAAAAGAATCAGTGTTTTCTATTACCTGTTCGGGGGATAATAAGGGGGCAAAAACAAATGTCAATAGAATGGCAAATGATATCTTGACCATCCCGGGAATTTCTTTTCTGCAAAATATTGGCGCAAATCTGAAAAATCCGATTAAACGGCAGAATACTAAAAAGCCGGTCATAAAATAGGCATTTACCTGTGGGAAAAGTTTCATTAATTCATTGAGTAAATTATCCATTCAGACTATTGCCCCATAATTCTTTTTGTTTCAACAAAATCTGTCTTTGGCATAGGTGTTTTTTGAGCCGGAGTATACCTTTCTCTTTTATATTGGTCGATATAAGGTAATTTTCCCGGGTGCTTCATAATATAATCAACAGAATCGACATCTTTAAATCTGTCGTGCATTTCTTTCGCAAACGGAGTTGTATAGTGATGATAATTTGAATCAAGAACAAATTTTTCGTTGTGCGGAACCGTGTTAAAAGCGAGTACCACTCCTTCTTGGAATAAATTAGTCAAAAGTTTGACAAATCCGACTCCGCCAATGCAGATGACAAGAAAAACACCCAAAATTTTTGGAGCTGCGGCAATTGTTTGTTCCTGAACCTGGGTTACAGCCTGCAAAATACCGACAACAAGACCGATGCCTGCAGCACAAAGTACACAAGGCATTGAAATTGCTAACATTATTAAAAATCCTTTTGCCATATATTCAAGTAAAACTTCTAACATTTATCTCTCCGTCATTCTGAGGCTTGCTATCGGTGAGATTCTTCGCTGATTTACACTCCCGAGCAAGCTGAAGAATCTCATTAAAACCTACTCAGAAAGACAATTCCATTATCGTCAGTTGTAACTTGATACTAATCCCTGTACTATAAGTGCCCATCCGTCAACCGCAATAAATATCAGCAGCTTAAACGGCATTGAAATAATCGTCGGGGACAGCATAAACATACCTAAAGCCAATAATATATTTGCGACGACAAGGTCTAATATTATAAATGGTACAAAAATTATAAAGCTTATTTCAAATGAAGTTTTGAGTTCGCTTATGATGTATGCGGGTGCAACTTCCCAGATAGACAAATCATCAGGTGATTTTGGACGTACTTTGTGTGTCATATTGACAAAAAATTCCAAGTCTCCTTCTCTGGTTTGTTTTAACATAAATTCTTTCAATGGTTTTGAGCCCTCATTGAGTGCAAGTACCATATCGTGTTTTTCCTGATACGGCACAGAGCCCATATCATACATTTTTTGGAATGTTGAGCCCATTGTATAGAAGGTCAGAATCATTGAAAGACCTATAATTACCATTGCCGGTGGAACTTGTTGTGTTCCCATTGCAGTTTTAAGCATTGAAAATACAATTACAAATCTCAGAAAACTTGTCATCGCACAGAACATAAACGGTAATAGCGAAAATACCGTCATAACAAGTAATATTTGAAGTATCGGATTTAATGCGTTTGATTGATCCATTTATTTTTCCTGTTAAATTTCGTTTACTTTATGTACTAATTCTTTTATTGTCGAAAATCCATGATTTTTGATTTCTCCGACTTCAATGGTTACATTTCTTCTTCGGGTCTGCATATATGAGCGTTGTCTGCGAAGTTCTCCGCCTTTTGGATTTTTATTACGTATAACTTCAAGATGTACAGTTTTGTCTTTTCCCCCTTCTATTTTTTGAGGAGAGGATTTTTTTGCAGGTTCAGGATTTTTTTTATTTCCATTTTTTAATTTTTTTGGAAATAATACATCCATATTTTTATTATCAATAGAATTTTTTACCTTTTCTAAATTAACAACAGAATTTTGGGGTAGTTGTACTGCCTTGTTATTTTCTGTTTTATCAGAGATGGTTTCATTTTGCCCGAGTTTTGAAATAAGGGTTGTTTTATCAACATCTGATGCAATTAAAAATCTTTCATTACCCGCTTTGACAATCATAAGAGTTTTTCTTGGGCTTATGCTCATAGTTTCTTCAATACTTAATTCTTTTGTTTTTTTTGTTGAAGTGCTGATATTTGTCACTTTTTTATAAACAATCAGTGCCAGTCCTATCAGCCCGGACATTGCGAGAGTATAAACAACAAAACTAATTATATAATGTGCCATAATATTTGTACCTCGTTAAATTTTTATAAATTATCATCATCAAGTTCAAAGTCGCTGTAGTCAAAGTCTTCTTCACCTTCCCCTTCCTCTCCGGTTGGTTGGGTGGAACTTTGGGTTGTTGAAGTTTCTTCTTCATAATTTTCGTTTTCTTCAAAAGATTGTTCACTTTCTTCGTTCCCCGATTCTTCTCCTTGCGGAGCGGATGGTTTACTCTTTGCAATTACGTTATTGATTTTTACTCCGTAGCGGTCATTTACAATAACAAGTGTTCCGCTTGCTATTGGTTTGCCCTCAACTTTTAGGGTTACGTTATTGTCATAAAGAGAAGTTAAATCTACAACAAGTCCGTCTTCTATGCTTTTAAGCTCTGCAAGACTGACTTTTACAGCATCAAATTCCGCATTCATCTCAACTTCTATACTGTCCCATATATTACGAGCAGCCATATTTTCTCCTTCCGTATCATCTTCCTGAGGTATTAGTAAATCCATATTCGGATTAAGATTTAAATCTATAAGTTCATCCTGAATTGACAGTTGCATTTTATGAATATCACTGTTTTCAAAAACGACAACGTCATCCTGTTCAAGACTTTTTATTTCATATAACGGGAATTTCATTTTTCCCATAATAACTTTCACAAAAATTTCACTGTCCGGGAAATCCGTATTGGCAAATGTTTTTCCCGAGGACTTAATTTGTTGGGGGGACAAAAGAGCCAATGGTAGTGTTACGATTATTTTTCCTGCAGATTTATTTTCAGGGTCAATATCTCTCAGAATAAATGTCATATTTATCATATCGAAATTAGTGCGTTTCAAAAGTTTGGGGTCAGGTTTGTTCATTTTTGGTTTTATTTCATCAAAAATAAAACCGTTAAATGCAGTTATAATTTTTGCTTCAAGTTCGGATATTTTATTAATGTTAAACTTATTTTTTGATTTGCCCAAAACTTTTTCTAAAATGACATCAATAGTTTTTTCCGTTAAACGGAAGAACATATCGTGTTCTTCGTCTATTTTGATTTTTGTAACAAAGCAGGACTCATTATTTAAAAGGCAATTGATATTTTTACTTAACCCAATAAATTTTATCTGGAAATTTTCCGTAAAGAAATCATCGCTTGCTTCCTGTAAAAGTTTAGAAAACGAATTTCGATACCAGCTGTATTCTCTTAACAACTCTTTTGTTGATATTGAGTCTTGTATATTATTGGTATTTACCGACATACTACCCTTTAAGACTAAACTTCTTCACCCTGCCGCATTAAACTTTTAATGATTTTGGCAAAAAAGTCACATTCCTCCATCAAAATTTTAGCAGATTATTTACAAAGAGGAAAATTCGTAATATATCGCAACTTTTTTAATTAAAACAGAGTCAGTTGTTTCTCAAAATGTTTTTTCAGGAATGAAGGACGATGGTATTTACAAAGTCCGTATCTGTCAATGGCTTCAAGGTGTTCTTTTGTTAAATAACCTGCATTATGTTCCCACCCGTATTGAGGAAACTCTCTGTCAAGTTCTTCCATATATCTGTCTCTTGAGACCTTCGCAAGAATGCTTGCCGCGGCTATGGATGCGGATTTCCCGTCGCCTTTTATAATAAATTTCTGAGGGTAATTGTAATTTTTTATCAGTCTGTTACCATCTATTATTGTTAAAAAATCAATTAATTCGGACTGTTTTATAACATTTTCACAGGCAAGTTTCATTGCTTTGAGAGAAGAATTTAAGATATTTATTTTTTCAATTTCTTCGACTTCAATACAAACTGTTGAATTAACAGAATTATTAAGGATTATCTCGTATAAATCTTCTCTTGCGTTTTTTGAAAGCTTTTTTGAATCATTAAGTTTTTCAAGTTCTTTTTTTAGTTTGGAATTAATCCCCGGGAAATAAACGCAGGATGCAAAAACTCCGCCTGCGGCAGGTCCTCTGCCTGCCTCGTCCGTACCGATGATTACTCCTAATTTTTTGTCAAAACTAAATAAATTATTCATATATAAATTATATTACAAATCATTATTTATATAAAATATTGTTTATTGTTTTCCTACTCGTTCGTACCAGTTATCAGTAAGTTTTTTGCCCAAATTTTTTTGCATAAGATCAACATATTCCGGATAATCTATCCTTATATCCGAAAGTTGTTTTATTGCATATTTTTGTGCATTATTTTTTGGATTCATTTTTTGAAATTTTAATTTTTCATAAAAAGCGGTTGATTCTTTATAAGCAACAAGAAATGCTTGCGAAAATCTCTCTTTTGATTCGCTGAGAACCTTTTTCAGTAATTTCTTACCTAAATTTTGACCTCTGTATTCGGGTAATACCGCAAGTCCATCAATATAAAGAGTATTATCATCTTTCAAACGTTTTCCAAGATTTAATTTTCTTGTATATATTGCTCCCGCAATATTGTTGTTTTCATCTTTTGCAATTAAAACTGTTGTATCTTTTTCTTTAAAAAATTTTTTGTATTCTTTTATACTTGATTTTATGTAATCATCATAAACTTTTTGATCCAGAGTCGGTTTACGACATTTTACCCAGAACGGATGCGAGGATGTGTTTGCAAAAATATCCAGAAAAAATTCTCCGATTTGCTTGTAAATAGTTTTTTTATATCTTTCGTTGTAATTTATTTCATTGCAATAAAGAGTGCCTTTAGAAGTCTTTATTGTAAATGGCTTTATGGGGCAATTGCGGGATGAAAATGATATTGAATTATAGTTGTTATTTACTTGCATGCACTACTTTTAAAATTCAAACATGTTATTTTTTGCTAATTTTTTAGTTCTTATGTTATACTAAACATATGGAAAATAAAATTAAAATCGGGTTAATTGGTTTAGGTACGGTAGGAAGCGGAGTTTATAAAACACTGCAAAACTTTGACAATATTGAAATTGTGAAAATTGCTGTCCACAATAAAAAGAAAAAAAGAAATATTGAAAATCTTGATGAAAGTATCATAACAGATGATGCCTATGAAGTGGTCAATGACCCGCAAATACAAATTGTCGCTGAGCTCATTGGCGGAACAGAACCTGCTTTTGACCTTATTAAAACTGCAATAAAAACCGGTAAACATATTGTTACTGCAAATAAAGAGCTTCTTGCAAAACATGGGGAAGAACTTTTTAATTTTGCGCAGGAGCACAACAGAGTTGTTCTGTACGAAGCTGCAATTGCAGGCGGGATACCTTTAATTATGCCTGTGAAAACAATTCTTGCCGGTAATAAAATCAATAAAATTAAAGCGATTTTAAATGGTACAACAAATTATATTTTAACAAAAATGGATGTTTTGGGTGCTTCTTATAATGATGTTTTGGTTGAAGCACAAGATTTGGGGTATGCCGAAACAAACCCGACGGGTGATGTTGAAGGTTTTGATGCTGCGTACAAAATCACTACTCTTGCTACTATTGCATTCGGGAAAAGAATTAAGTTTGAAAATGTTTATCGTGAAGGGATTACAAAAATTCTCCCCGAAGATATGAAAGCTGCAAATGAAATGGGGTATAAAATCAAACTGATTGCTTCTGCGGAATTAAATGATGAAGGTCAGGCTGATGTCAGAGTTCACCCTATGCTTGTACCAAAATATAAAACATTGGCGCATATTGATTATGTAACAAATGCAGTTACTTTAAGCGGTCATCCTGTAGGTGAGATTACTCTGTCAGGTCCGGGAGCCGGAGAATTTCCGACTGCAAGTTCGGTTGTGGGTGATATTCTGGCAATTGTATCTGAAATTGACAAAAGTGATTACATTTTGCCTATGATGCGTTGTAATCACAATGAATACGCACAGATGATTGATATAACCGAAACTAAAAATAAATATTATTTATCCATAAAAGCAAAAAACAGAATGGGGGTAATCGGTTTAATCGGCACCGCTTGCGGAAATAACCATATAAGCGTAGAAAGTATTGTTCAAAAAGAACTCAAAGAAGATTATGCGCAAATAACGGTTATCACTGAAATTTGCAAAGAAAAATCTATGCTCAAGCTAATTGAAGAATTAGAAAATAATGATAACATCTGGGGTGTCAACAGCCTTATCAGAGTTTGGGTTTAATAATTTTAGGAACTATATAGGAGTTACTACAAAAATAAGTTAAAATCAGCACCCACCCCAACCCTCCCTCGTGAGGGAGGGAGAAATTTCAAATTGAACAGAATGTGAAATTTAGAAATTTGGGTGGGGGTGATTCCCCGTAAGGGATATCCGTTTTACCAAAATTTTGTGGTAAATAATATATAATTGCCTAATTTTATTTCCTTTCTTCTTCAGTAATTACATTTTGGCGATACCAATAATTGTAATCACTTGGAGAATCATTTTTATTTCTCGCCCAAATTTCTACAACTCCCTCTTTATTTATATTAATTGTATATCCGTATTTCCATTTATCATCAGTAGAATTTACTTTTATGTTATCAAAATCTATTCCTGAATCTTTTATAATTTGATTAATTTTTTCTCTTTGCCTATCCATTCGCTCACCTGTTTGAGACCAATAACTGTCAATAAAAGTCTTGGTCGCACGGACATTTCCTTCTCCATCTCCATATACAGTAAATTGGATAAAGTTTTTTTCAAATTCTAATTTACCATCTTTGAAAGCCTTATCAAAAGCATCTGCTATATTTTCCATATTATCAACATCGGCTCGCTTACGACCTTCGGGAGTAGATAAATCGTATTTTGACTGCGGAGCCGCTTCTTCTTTCCCGTTTCCGCCCAAAAATGCAGATAAAGAAGCATTTGTCGCAGGCTCAATCATTCCGTCATGAAATACGATAGGAAAAATGTCTCCCATACTTCCATTTGTCACTTTGCAAGTTATATTTGTTGAAATCGTTGTTGTTTCGTCAGCACAACTGACTTCATTATTTGGCGGATTTGGTCCGTTTACATCAATAAAGCCTAAACAATTTGCAAGCTTCCCGTTTGTCAGCATTTCTGTTGTAATGATATTCCCTGCTCCGACACCGCAGTCTTTTGCATTTGGGTTAAACGCAACAAAAGCACCGTCTGCGAAAGAAAAGAAAAGAAAATTGCTTATGCTAAAACTTGTAACAGTAGCATTATAAGGAGTTGTGTCGTTAATTCCTTTTACATTTCCATATTGCCCTATGTATGTTTGTGCTGAGAGCGTATTATTGAATAATCCGCATAGAGAATATTGACCTCCTGAAAGTGTATCACTTTTGCAGGTCGAATCTTCATTAATTTTTATAAGATTAGAATAATCCATATCGTATTGAGCCTGAGCACTGATTGCAGCCTGATTTAGTGTAGATAAAGATTTTTTATACTGTGTAACAAATTTCTTTGAGTTTGAATTTTGTATTAGTGTGGGAATCGTTAAAGCTGCTACAATTCCAACTATACCTATAGTTATTAAAATCTCTGCTAATGTAAATGCTTTGTTTTCCACAGTTTTCATAAATCACCCTATTTTTTGCTAATTTTATCATTTTATGATTAAATTTGTAAAGTATGAAATATTATTTTTTATATCCGATATATGGTAAATTTCTGAATTTTTGATTGTAATCCAATCCGTATCCGACTACGAATTTATCATCAATTTCAAAACAGTAATAATCAGGTTCAATATCAACTTTTCTCGTAATTTTTTTATCCAGAAGCGAACAAAATTTCAAAGTTTTGACATGAAAATTCATATTTATAAAATCGACCAAAAATTTAGCCGTAAGACCGGTATCAACAATATCTTCTATAATGAGAACATTTTTTCCGTTCAAATCCGGAAGTTTTATATCCACCGCATTAACTTTGCCTGAAGTTGTAGTTGATGAACCGTAACTTGACAAGCGAATAAATTCCATTTTTAACGGCATATCTAAATGTCTTACCAAATCGACTGCAAAAACAACAGCCCCTTTCAATACGCATATTGCAATTACTTCTTCGCCTTTATAAAAACTGTTCAATTCCTGTCCAAGTTCTTTTATTCGTGTTTGTAACTGTTCTTCGCTGTATAAAACTTTCAAATCTTCTAATTTAATTTCCATAAATTTTTACCTCAATTTTGTGTGTAGGTTTTGTTTTCACTTTTATTTTATCACTTAAACCCAAACCAACAGACCACAAAATTTCATTTCCCTGAGCAAGAAATAATAATTCGTCTTTTTTATGGTTGGGTATTTTTTTTGCATTCAGGTATTTTTTTAGTTTTTGATGTCCGCTCATGCCGTATGGCTGAATAACATCACCGTCTTTGCGTGTTCTTAGTTCAAAATCAAAATCTACGGCGGACAAATCCACGAAAACAACCCTGCCAGAAGGCTTATAAGTTTTGTCAGAAATGCTGTTACATTCCCGAATATCGACAGTAACTCTTCCATTTTTATACTCTCCGGTTTTATTTATTTTTATCGAAATGTTTTCTGATTTTTTTTCTTGTATGAGCTCAAAATATTTTTCGCATACATAAAGGTTATATCCTGTTGTAACAGAACAAATTTTTCCGGATTTTGAAGTATTGTTATCTTTTATAAAATTCAAAAGAGTTTGTATGCGCAGTCTGTCATAATCCTGTGGCACAAGCGGCGTTACAAGATTATAAATGATTCGCATCTGCACAGGTTCTGATAATTTTAAAAAGTCTTTTGTTTTATATTTCCCTTCTTTTAAAATTTTATTTTCAATCAGTTTGATGTACTCCGAGATAATATGTTCTTCTTCTTTGGCACAATGTATAAGTGAATTTAAACTATCGGTAATGTTTGGATTAATCTTCGATAATAAAGGTAAGATATCACTTCTTATAAGGTTTCTTTTGTGTATTTTGTCGGAATTTGAACTGTCATTATTCGGGGTTAAATTATTATCAAAGCAATATTTTTCAATATATTTTCTTTCGGTTTCAAGCAGTGGGCGGTAATAAATACCTCTTTGGGGAGCAATTGAGCAAAGTCCTGAAATTCCCGTTCCTTTTGTTATTCTGTAAATAAGAGTTTCTGAGTTATCATTTTTATTGTGAGCGGTAAAAATGATATCTGTTCCAAATTTCTTAGCACATTTTTCAAAAAACTCATAGCGGGCGTTTCTTGCTTCAGTTTCTGTTTTGGGAGTGTTATCAGGCAATTTTTCACCGTAAAAATCTACACGGATTTTTTGACAAAAGTTTTTGCAATTTTGTTCTTCTTCGTCGCTTTCTTCTCCCCGCCAGTTGTGGTTTAAGTGAATTGCGACGATTTTATTTTTGACTGAATTTTTTAATGCATTTAAAAGACACATCGAATCAAAACCTCCGGAAAAAGCAACAAGATAAACCTTTTCAGGTTTATCAATATTATATTTTTCTAAAAAAGTTTTGACAGTTTGTTCAATATTATTCATTATTGTTTAATCAAATGTTTTTTTATTCCTTCTCGAATTTCCAAAACATCCGTTCCAAGTTGCTCCAAAACCTGCATTGCGGTTGATTCAGGTTCAGTTGTGATTGCCCACAACAAATCGGATGATTCAATTTTTGTTTTATTTGCTTTTTTTGCAATTTCCCATGCTGTTTCAAGTACACGTTTTGCACGCTTGGTAAATATTATTTCGCTCTCAAAATAATCATTATTTTTCCCCACCATTTGTGCGACAACTGTTCGGGCATCTTTTATGTTTATTTCAAGCTCATTTAATACAACTGCACCAATTCCTGTTGCTTCTCCGATTATGCCGAGCAAAAACATTTCTGTTCCGACAACGCTTTTGCCCATATTTCTTGCTTCTTGTTTTGCAAGTCGTAATATAGTCAATGTTTCAGGCATTTCTTTTTCTATCGGTTTAATAATTGTATGTGCCAAATCATCATCATTAATTTTGAATTCTTTTAAAATGTTATAGGCAACTCCTTTTTTTGATTTTAAAAGTCCTAAAATCATGTGTTCAGGCAAAACTTCTGACGAACCGAGTTCTTTTGCTGTTTGCTGAGCTAAAGTCATTGCAATAAATGCGTTAGGAGTAAATACAATTTGTCTGCCTTCGTATTCGGCACTTCTTGATTGAATTTTAGACAATTTATCCTCAAAAGCACTATCAGTAATCCCAAATTGTGCAAGAATTTTTGATAAATTTGAGTCTTTGTCTTCAAGTATTGAACTAATAATTTGTTCGGTACCCAAAATTTCATAGCCTGAAGTTGAAAGTTTTGATACTGCACGTTCTAAAACCTTTGAAGATTCGTCGTTGTCAAACAGAGTATCAGTCTCTTTTGTTAAATCAATTTCAGGTTCTTTATTTTCTTCA
Organism: uncultured bacterium; assembly: GCA_902777855.1. GTDB lineage: Bacteria > Cyanobacteriota > Vampirovibrionia > Gastranaerophilales > Gastranaerophilaceae > Zag111. Next base: position 176,380 of record CACYVN010000007.1, read on the forward strand.
ACCTCGGGGTGAAAATCTTTTTTGACTTTTCTTTGAACGAGTTTTTCAATAAGCGGTCTTGATTTTTCAATATCAAATCCCAAAGTTTCAAGATAAGTAGGAATTTTTGAATACTTGTCATTTATTATGGCAAGTACAAGGTGTTCATAGTGAACGGTTGCGTTGCCCGATTCTTTTACCAAATCCATTGTTCTTTGCAATATTCGTTTGAAGTCGTCACTGAAAGGGATGGAGGAAGTCATATCAGATTCTGCAATATTCAGTGTCAAATAGACTTCTTGTGCAAGTCTTTCGTATGAAATATCATAATTGTTAAAGATTCTTGCACAAAAGCCTTTTGCCTCTTTTACAACCGCAAGAAGCAAATGTTCAGATAGAACTTTAGAGGAATGGTCATATATAGCAATATTTTGCGCTTCTGCTATTACATTAAGCGCTTTTTCGGTAAATTTTTCAAACATAGTTATTCTTCGTCTTCGTCGTTGTATTCTTCTTCTAATATTTTGTCAACATATTCTGAAACTCTGTCAAATTCATCATCATCTTCAATTGTTTCAAAATAACTTGTCCCGTCCTCTTCTGTGTAAACGGTTATAATTGTATCATATTCTTCATCTTCCGCATTTGACATATCTGCAAGAATAGCATACTGTTTATCCTCAAAATCAATGATGTCATACAACGCACATTTGATTACATTACCGTCTTCGTCTGTTAATTCAATCAGGTTGTTTTCTTCTTCTGCCATTTTTCACTCCTTTTTTAATTTATTCTTGAAAGGTACTGCTCTAATATTATGCAGGCACTTTCAATATCTACAAGTCCTTTATCTTTTCTGAAATCTATTTTTCGCTCTCTTAAGTTTTGCTCTGCGGTGTCTGAAGTGAGCCTTTCATCCTCAAAAATAATTTCATAACCTTCTATTTTTGAAATAAATTCTTCGCAATTTTTTGCCTGAAATCCTTTTGTTCCGTCCATATTCACAGGCAACCCTGCCACAATTTTTTCTACATGGTTTTCTTTTGCGATTTTGTATATTGTTTCAAGAGCTTTTGTTTCGGGAACTCTTGGTATATATGAATGACCTGTTGCGGTTACTAACAGAAAATCGCTTAATGCTATTCCTATTCTTTTTGTTCCGATATCAAGAGCCATTACTTTATACATCAGGAGTTCACCCAGTTCTTTTCTATATATGCTATTTTATCCGAAATATTCTCATCTGTAAACATTTCGACATTCAAATCTTTATTATATTTTATCAGCATAAGATATTCATAAATACTGCGTTTTAAAAGTTCTGTCAAAAATTTATTGAAAAGCTCGTCATTAAAAGTCAAACCGTAAATATATCCGGCTTCATCATCTTTACCTATTACATATTTGATATAAGCGCAGAATATGAGTTTATCTGTCCATGATTTTTTTTCTGCAGGGTAAAATATTTTATCTTTATAATCGTAAACCAGTTTATTTAAATCTTGTGCATCTTTTAAATCCGCAAGGAGTTCTTCAAATTCATCACTGTAATCTGCATCTAAAAACCAATGAGAAGAAATTTTCATTTCTCCTAATTTTTTTATTATTGTTTGGTCCGCTTCTTTGGGTATAATTTGGTTTTTTATCACATTGTCAATGTTTTCTTCTTCGCAGTCTATATCTATAAGCAGATTTCTCCAGCAAATATACTCATAAGGAAGTTTCCAGTTTGATTTTGAATTTTTAATAGTTTTTACTTCTGCATTATAGAGAATATTTTTAAAATATTCAGGAGCAATAGAAACAACTTTTTCATCTTTTAAAAATTTTTCAAGTATTTTGTCACATTCAAATTTTGAAATATCAAAAAAACCGAAACAATCTCTTATTCCTGAATCGATATTTATTACCGTTGAAATAAACCTTATTCTTTCTTCGCTTGTAATTCTGGTGCAAATCATTGCAACATCCCCGTGTCCGTCAGGATATGTAAGATAAAATTTGTCCGGTTTGGTATCTGCTAAAATCTTTTTATAAAATTCTTTTGTTTTGTCTGTTCGTATTCCTGACATTTTTAATGTTGCAAGGCTTTTTCGGATTTTCTGATTAAGTTCTCCTGATGTGTGTTTATTCATTCTTTCAAGTAAATTTAATGCCAATTGTGATTTTGTGTTACCTAAAAGTTTGAGTGCTTCAAGACCTTCAGGGCTGTCAGGGTTTGATTCAAAAACAGGGATAAGAATGTTTGCAAGTGCATCTGATTCAAAATCTTTTTCAAAAGAATTTAGCAGGGTAATTTTGTCTTCGGTTTTTATTGTTGCAAGAAAATCCATAAAATCTATTTGGATTTCAGGATTGATAATTGCACTTTTGAGCATTTGTTTTGTGTTTTCGTCAAGAATTTCATCCGCATCTTCTATATAATCTGCACAATTATCATAAGACCAATCTGCATCAAGTTCTCTGAGCATATTTAGAATCATTACACGAATGTCTGTATTCAGAGTTGTATTTTTCATTAATTCCCACAAGCCTGCAATAAGTTCATCTTTTTGTACAAAGTGTTCAAGCAAAAAGCAAATAACAGGTATTTTTTCTTTTGCAGAATTGGAAAATTCTTTAAATAAAAGTTTTGTAAGAAGTGATTTATCTTGCTGACAGTCAAGTAAATCAATATCATCAAGGCAGTCTTTTATATCATTGACGGAATTAATTTTTGATAATAATTTTGTCAATGCGGTTTTTAGTTCAAAAGGATTAAGTTGTTTAGTAATGCTCAAGACCTACTTCGCCTTTCCCCAAAATGCTTTCAGAATTTGTTGTGCTTCCTTGCAGGGAATTCTGTCTTCAAGAACAAAATATTGCAGAGCAATCATTGTACATTCGGAACAAATATTAACTCCAGGTCCTTCTATCATTTTTATAACCTGAGTGTTCGGGCGTCCGCAAAAACTGCAATAAACAAGTTCCTGCTTTTGTTCTTCTTCGTGTTTATTATCTTTTGTCTTGCTCTTTTTTGAACCTAAACTTACAACTTTATCTGACATTTTAAACTCCTTTTTAAAAGTGAATAGTATATAGTGAGTAGTGAACAGTTCGTATCGGTGCTAACGCACAATTTAGAAATTATTATACCCGTATAGGCCTTTTCACTATTTACCTTTCACAATTCACTTTTCTATTGTAACTTAAATTAATGAAATTTGCCATATATTTATTATTAAATTATAATAAGTTAACAACCGAATTATTTATAAGAGGGGATTTATGAAAAAGACACTGCTTATTGTAAGTATATTGCTTGTCGCTGTTATTTCTACGGCTTGTATAAATAATTTTGCGGTAAGAGATTTGAATAATAAGGCACAGTTATATATGCAAAAAGGTGATTATTCCCAGGCCATAGAGCGTCTAAAATCAAGTCTTGATTTAGACTCATCTGTTTATGAAACTCATTACAATCTTGCCGTTGCATATACTAAAGCTGAAGATTATCTCAATGCTTCAGCAGAATATGAAAAAGCGCTTGAAATTAAACCGAATGAGGCGGATGTTTTTTATTCTCTTGCAACTGCACAAAACAATCTTGCAGTAGATATAGAACAGGGCAGAGTAAGATTAAGTGTTGACGGGCAGCTCTATAAACCAAAGGCTGAAGAAATTGATTTTGACAAAAAACATGAAATGAATGATAAAGAACAGGAATTTGTTGCCGAATACAAAAATGCAGCTGTTACGAATTATAAAAAATATTTAGAACTTAGTCCTAATGCGGCGGATAAAGACGAAGTAGAAAAGCAAATAGAAGTTTTAACTAACACTGATAAAAAAGACGAGGAGTAAAATTGGTGATTATACCTGCGCAGCACGATATTGCATTTAATATGTTTGGAATATCGGTCTACTGGTACGGAATAATTATGGCTGTTGCAATGTTTTTTGCTCTTGTTTGTGCAAATAAATTGTTTAATGATAAGCATCCTGAGATGAATAAAGATATTTTTATTGAATTTGCTCCAATTATAATTATTTGCGGAATCCTTTGTGCAAGATTGTATTTTTGCCTTTTAAATCCTCATTATTATTTCACTCATCTTTGGAAAATTTTTGATATAAGAGAAGGCGGGTTATCTATTCACGGCGGTATAATAGGCGGAATTTTAAGTATGCTTTTCATTGTAAAAAAATATCGTCTGAATTTTTTAACCGTTATTGATCCTCTTGCTTGTTCAACTTTTTTGGGGCAGGCAATCGGGCGATGGGGAAATTATTTTAATTCGGAAGCTTATGGTTTTCCTGTCGCCGGTCAAAATTGGGGGCTTTATATTCCACCAAGCAGACGTATATCAGGCTATACACAATTTAATCTTTTCCATCCTACATTTTTGTATGAAAGTATTTTGGATTTTGTGGCATTTATTGTGCTGGTTTATATTTATAAAAAATTTGGTGGTAAATTCAAAGGTCTTGTATTCTTTTTATATTTAACAATATATGCAATTATAAGATTTTTTATTGAGCATATAAGAATAGACAGTGCACTTAATGTCGGTGAAATTCCGATAGCACAAATCGTATCCGTAATTTTATTCGTTATTGGGATATTGGGGTTGTTATTTGTAATAAAAAAAACATATACTAATCGGTATTAATTTTATACATCCGGCAATGAGCCTTTGACTTCGGCTATCTCATCACAACCAAGGTTAAAGACTTCATGCAGAGCTTTTACTGCTTTTTGTGCATCTTCTTTATTGATTAAACAACTGATTTTTATTTCTGAAGTTGAAATCATACGGATATTAATTCCTGAATCTGCAAGTGTTTTAAACATAGTAGATGCAATACCGGGGCGGTCAATCATTCCTGCACCGATAATTGATACTTTTGCGATATTATCATCAAAACTTACATCCCCTGCACCAAGTTGTTCTTTAACTTTTGAAAGAATTTCCTGTGTTTTTTGTAAATCTTCTTTGTTGATTGTAAATGCAATATCGTTTTTAACTTTTCTTGCATAGGACTGAATAATCATATCAACGGAAATATTTTCCTTTGCAAGTGCGCCAAATAGTGTTGCGGCTTCTCCGGGGGTATCCGGGATATCGCAAACTACTACTCTTATCTGTGATAAATCCGCGGCAACTCCCGCAACCGGTTTATTTATTTCCATGTCTTCAACTCCTAATATTAAAGTTCCTTTGTTATCATATTTAAATGTTGAACGCACTCTTAACGGCATTTTGTACTGTTTTGCGGTTTCAACGCTTCTCGGGTGCAGTACATTTGCACCGGCATGAGCAAGTTCAAGCATTTCTTCGTATGAAATTTCGTTTAGTCTTGATGCATTCGGGACTACTCTTGGGTCTGTAGTGTAAACGCCCTCAACATCGGTATAAATATCGCATCTTTCAGCTCCGAGAGCAGATGCAATTGCAACGGCTGAAGTATCAGAACCTCCTCTGCCGAGTGTTGTTATTTCTCCTTCGGTTGTAACACCCTGAAAGCCTGCAATTACAATTATATTCCCTTCTTCAAGACTATTTTTGAGTTTATCGGTTTTAATGTCAATAATTCTTGCTTTTGTGTGTACATTTTCGGTTATAATCCCGATTTGCTGAGCATTATAACTTATTGCTTTGTAGCCTTTGGATTGAAGCGCCATAGTAAGAAGCGACATTGAAACACATTCCCCTGTTGAAAGGAGCATATCAAGTTCGCGTTCTGATGGGGTAGGGTTAATTTCGTGAGCAAGTTTTACCAGATGGTCTGTTGTATGTCCCATAGCAGAAACTACGACAACAACATCGTTGCCGTTTTCTTTTTCTTTTATGATAACATCAGCCACGTGCCTCATTTTTTCAATATCAGCAACCGATGTTCCTCCGAATTTTTGTACTACTATGTTTCTCAACTCTAATTCCCTTGAAAATTTGCTAACATATGTTCAAGTTCTTGTTTTTGGGGTATATAATCGAACTTCCCTAATTCAAGCGCTTTATCCGCAACCGAAATTGCCTCCCTTATATTATATTCACAAATGTTTTTCTTGACAAGAGTGTATTGTGTGAAAAACATCATATTTAAGCCCCGGATGTTGTCAGGTTCAAGTTTGAGGGCTTTTTTGAGTTTCCTTTTTGCTTCTTCAAAATCTGATACATTTATTAACCATTGGGCATAATCAATATATCCCTGAGCGTATTGTCCATTATTTTGTATAAACTTGTCAAAATATTCTCTTGCCTTATATTGACTGTTTATTTGCGCATATGCTGTTGCAAGATGAAAATAATTATATGTTTGATTTCTGTCTGTAGAAAGTGCTTTTTTGAACATTTCTATTGCATTTTCACAGTCATTATAAGAAAGCATTTCCAATCCGACTGCTTCCTGAATATAAACATTTCCCAGATTTTTTTCTTTCAGTTCTCTCAGAAGATTAAAATCATTTTGATATGCAAAAATTAAGGCAAGACCTATTTTTGCATCATTATTTTCTGCATCCAGATCTAAAACTTTTCTGAATTTTTCTTTTGCTTCTTCAAATTTTAAAAGTCGCATAAGACCTTTGCCCCATTCAAAATAAAGGTTTATACTTTGTAAACCGTTATCCTGCGCTATTTCAAAGTTCTCCTGAGTTTTTTCATAATCCTTTTTGATTGAATAAATTTCCCCTAAAATAAAATATGCAGGGAGCATAAATTTATTAAGAGAAAGTACTTTATTTGCGTAAGTCTCTGCTTCGTCAAATTTGTTTTGCAATAATTTCAGATGTGAATATTCGTATAAACTTCCTTCATTCGGAGCAACTTTTACTAAGAATTTTAGTTTTTCTTCTGCTATAGCATATTCTTCAAGGCGCATTTCCATAACAGCAGAAAGTAAAATGGCAGTAAAATTATATTTGCTGATTTGCGCTGCAAAATTAAATTTGTCTTTTGCGAGGGCATATTTTTTCTGTTTCATATATGCCATGCCCCATCCGGTCTGAACGTCAGTGTTTAGCGGTGCAAGGCGGTCTGCAAGTTCAAAACAATGAATTGCTTTATCCAAAATATCGGAATACAAATAGCTCATACCGAGCCTTAACCATATTTCTTTATCATTAGGATTAAGGCTTGCAGATTTTTCATAATAAGTATAAGCATCTTTAAAGTTACGTTTTATTTCTGAAATTTTACCCAAATATTTGAATACAAGCGGATCTTTATCCGAAATATCAATTGCAGACATCAAAATCTGAACTGCACCGTTATAATCTTTGCCTTCAATAAGTTTTTTTGCTTTATTTACATAGGCAACAGTAGGTAAAGATTGAATTATTGTATCATTTTGATAATTGTTTACCGATTTATTAATATTTTTAATATTTTCATAGAATTTCTTTAATTTGTTAAGCAATCCGCAACCTCCCTGAATGCACCGTCTCCTCCACATTTATGAGTGAATTGAATATTCTCTACCGCTTTGACTTTATCGGTTGAATTTGGAACGGTAATTCTATATTTTGCATAGTTAAGGCATTCTAAATCGTTGATATCGTCTCCGATATAAAGATATTCTTCCTGTGACAAATTTTTCTTTTCAATGATTTCTTTCATAATAGGAAGTTTGTTTCTTATACTTTGATAAACTTCTTTAATTTCAAGATTTTTTGCAATAGTTTCTATTGCGGCATTTTTTTCACCGGAAATTATTGCAATATCTATGTTGTTTCTTTTGAGCAAGTAAAATCCCACAACATCTTTAAAATTTATTTTTCTTGACATAATTCCGTCATCGCTTATATAAACACAATTGTCCGTTATGACTCCGTCAAAGTCGGTTATGACCATTTTAATTGTATCCGGTAATTTTAATTCGCTCATATTCCCCATTGTTTACAAAGTATGCCCTATTGATTATAATTTAATTATATCATGTTTAAGGAATTTGAGAGAGTAAATGGATTCGTATCTTAACATTATTAATATCGCAGTAATTTTGGTATTCGTATCATTATTTTTTGTCACAAGAAGAACAAATAAACGTTGGTCAAAAATTAATGATTATTTGGGGAAAGTTACTACAACTGTTGATTCTATTCGTTATGGGGATTTAAGTAAAAAGATTAATACTGATCATCCGACGTATCAAAATGTTACTCACAGTATTAACAGAATGGTTGAAACTCTTAATGACAGAGAACGTATGATTGCTGAATATCAGTCTGAACTTATGAATCAAAACAGACTGTTAGAATCGGTTATCAATTCTCTTTCTGACGGTATTTTAATCATAAATGACAAATTTGAAATTTTGAGAGCTACTCCAAAAATTTTAAAATGGTTTGGTGTAAAAAAAGGACATGGTATCATCGGTAAAAATATTTTTGATTATATTCAGTTGTCGGATGATAGTGTAAAAGCAGATAAACTTGACAATAATGATGTATTTATTAAACATACTCCGACGAATAATTTCCTGATAAGTTCTCAACCGCTTATGCACATTGAAAAAAAACGTTATGTAATAATTATTAAAGATGTTACGGTTGAAAAGGAAATTGAAACCCTCAAAACAGATTTTGCGGCGACTTTAACTCACGATTTAAAAGTTCCGATTATTGCAGCCGCAAATATGATAGATTTGTTTCTTAACGGAAAATTCGGAGATATATCGGATAAACAGGAATTTGCGCTTAAAAATATGAAAAATTCAAATGATGAGTTGCTTGAACTTGTACAGGTTCTTTTGGAAACTTATAAAATAGATGATAAAGGCGGGATTGAGCTTTACAAAGAAAATATTGACCTGAACGCTTTTGCAGGCGAGGTTGTAGAGGATATGATACCTTTAACTAAGGATTTGAATCTAAAACTCAATTTTATTCCGTCTGATTCTGATATAAAAATCAGCGGGGATAAAATGCAGCTGCAAAGGGTTATAAAAAATCTTGTTTCAAATGCAATTAATCACAGTAATACAAATAAAGATATTGATGTAAAAATCGGGCAAATAAAAGGCTTTGCAACAATTTCGGTTATTGATTACGGACAGGGAATCCCGAAAGATGAAATAAAAATGATATTTAACAAATATTATTCTGCCGCAAAAAAACTGCGTAAAGTCGGCACGGGGTTGGGGTTGTATTTATCCCAGCAGATTACGGAAGCTCATGGCGGTGAGATTACCGTAGAAAGCGAAGAAAATGTCCGCACTGAATTTTGTGTAAAACTGCCGATGTAAAATTCGGCAATATGATAATTTAAAAGCCCGATATGAATATATCGGACTTATCGACTTTTTATTCTTCAAGATAATTTTTTACTCTGCAGACATCTTTATCTTCAATGATTTTGGTTAGCTGGTCTTGCAGAGCTTTTTTGGCATCTTTTGAGGTTTGCAAATTAACAGCATTCATTTTTCTCACGATATATGACAATTGATTTTTGGTCAGTCCACATTTAATGGTCAGAATTTCTTTTTCTAAGTCAAGGCTATAGACGGTGCTTTTTGTATAACATTTCCCGTTAACATAGCCTAAAACTTGTTCGGTTGATTTGACTTTTAATACCGGAGAATTTTCATCTCCTGTCGGTATATTTGTTGTGTAGTCTTCACTGTATACACTGCAGGCTTTGAGGTGGCTGATATATGCTGGTGAATAAGTGTATTGTTCCTGTGCAAATGCTCCAAGCCCCGCTAATAATAATCCGGTAAATAACAATATTTTTTTCATACTTCCCGCCTCTAATTTTTATAACTTGATAACGATATATTACAGGTATTTTTCTTCTTGTGTCAAATAATTAATCATTTTTCTTAAATTTTTATTCCAATTCCCGTGCCATTTTTTTATAATTACATCGGCAGGAGAAATACCTTTATCGGTATATTCTTTAATTGACTGTATGAACATATTTTCACCTGTCTGCATATTTTTCAGTGATTTTTCCGCTATTTTTATAATTTCCTGAGAATAATCAAGGATTGTTGCATTTTTAACCGTAGTTTTGAGCCCATGTTTGGGTACATTGTAGCGAAGTTCTGAAAAATCTTTATATTGCAGATGTTTTAATAATTCTTCGGTTTCACACATTGCTTCATTGTCGTAAAAAATTCCTTTGTATATTGCCAAAATCGCATACTTTAAATCCCCGCCTACGCAATCGTGGTTTCTTATTTCTATAAAATTACGAAGTCTGACCTCAGGGAAACAAAGATTTGCCTGTAGTTCGTAATCATCAAGTGTCGGCATAATTCCGCCGTAGCCTTCTTTTAAGTATTCCTCAAAAGTTAAATCTCCGTTTATTTCAATCGGTTGACCATTGCGTTGAATAAATATCATTGGGGTTTTTAAAATGCAGTCGATATAATCATCGAAGGAAAATTCTTCGCTGATTTTTCCCGCAAATCCGCATCTGTCATTGTCTGTGTTGAGCCAGCTCAGTGCCCTGAAAGATTTATATCCGCTGTCAACGCCGCCTCTTATCGGAGAATTTGAAAACATTGCGGTCATAAAGGGGATGAGTTTGTTTGCGAGTTTATATTTTCGCATTGCATCTTCTTCCGATTTAAAATCAATACAGCATTGGATACCTGCAGTTTCCCGCATCATAACATCGGATAAAATTCCCCAAAGGTATCCGGCCATAATTTTGTAACGCCTTTTGGGTATCAGGTGTATATTTTTGAAGGTCGAATACGGTGAAATTCCGTAGTTTAAAAGAATTATGCCGTGTTCGTCTAATATTTCTTCAAGACTTGAATTAATTGAATCAATTTTTTTCTTTAATTCAAAAATTGTCCGCTCCGGTTTTGTACTGATTTCTATTTGACTGCCGGGCTCTAATGTAATTGTATCGTGACTTTTTGCAAGTCCGACAACATTATTTCCATCAACGATATAATCCCATCCATTTTTTCTTGCGAACAATTCAAGGCAAATTGCAATCCCGTTATTTCCCCAATAATCGACTGCTTCAAATGAGTTTGAATTAATTGGCAGTCTTTCATATTCAAGTCCGATTTTATAATCCTGCGGATTTGTATAGCCTTTTGTATAAAGCTTAATTATCTCGCTTTTTTCTAATGTAGTCCCCAATTTCAACATCATTAACCCTTTTCGCTTTTATAATATCATAACAATATTAAAAATAACAAAAAATTAAATATAAACATCTATCCTTTTGTGGTATTATTACGGGTAATATGAATTACTTTGAACGGGCAAAATATTTCAGGACAAAAAAAAGATTAGGTCAGAATTTCTTAATTGACGGCGAAGTTATCGCTGATATTATTGATAATGCAAATATAACACCTGATGATACCGTTTTGGAAATTGGTCCGGGGGTTGGGTTTGTGACCGAGCAGCTTGTCAAACACGCCAAAAAAGTCATTGCGGTAGAGTTAGATGAAGAAGCTGTTAAAGAACTCAAAAAACTCAATGCCCCTAATCTTGAAATTATTCATCAGGATATTTTAAAAACTGATTTATCAACACTTTGTGAAGGGAAACTTAAAGTTGTTGCAAATATTCCGTATTACATTACGAGCCCGATTATCGCACATCTCCTTGGTGAAGTTGATGATTTAGACAATAAAAACAGAGCAAAAATAGCGGATGTAATTTTGATGGTTCAGCAGGAGGTTGCCCAAAGAATGTGTGCTAACCAAAATTCTCAAGGTAAACAGTACGGACTTTTGACAATTTTATCTCAATTCTGGGCGGATGTTGAAATGCTCAGAACAGTTGGCAGAAAATGTTTTTATCCTGCGCCGAAGGTCACATCCGCACTTGTAAAATTAACTGTGAAAGAAAAACCTCTGCTTGATTTAACTGACTATTCTCATTTCAGAAAAACAGTCAGGGCCGGTTTTGCGCAGAGAAGAAAAAATATTAAAAACTGCCTTTTAAACGGCGGATTCTTAAAAGATGCGGTTTTGAAATCTTTGTCAGAACTCGGTATTGATGAGAATACAAGAGGCGAAAAACTCTCTATTGAAACATTTGGAAAATTATCCGAATTGCTTATAAAAAACGGCTAAAAAAAAGACCTTGAGTATATTACCAAGGCCTATCCGTTTAAATAAGAAGAGAGAGCTTTATATATTTATATAAAGTCCTCTGAACTTAAAAAATTGCTAAATATTCTTATATATATTTACAAAAGTTAACAATATTTTTCTTACTGTCTGAATTCTTCAGTGCCGGGGAAATTGTTTTGTCCTGTTCTCAGTTTTGTAATTAAGTATTGCATTTTCGGAATTAATGTCGATAAGAATAATGCAGATACTGCAAATCCGCTTCCCCAGTTAATCAGGTTCATCTTGAAGTTGTGTCTTGATGCTTTTTTGAGCAGATTTGAAGTGACCTCTTTTGTATCAGTCTTTTGAGCCTGTTCGACTATTGATTTGATATAGTTTGTAAGGTCTTTCTTGAGCGAATCAAATGTGCTTTGCGGAACGAATTTATATTTGTCATTGTCCATGAATTTTCTGTGTCCAAGAGCATTAGCATAAAATTCCTTCAAAAATTCAGGATTATTGATGTGACCGCCGTTTAAGATATCCTGAGCCTGACCTTGAGTTAATATTCTTGCTACGGCAGTTTTATCTTCACCCAACTTGATTACTCTTTCAGGCTGAAGTTCTGACATTTGTTGTGCAATTTTTTCATAATCTGCAAGTTTATCCGCAGGAACGATATTTTTGAGTTCGGCTTTAAAGTCATCAAGAGTAATTATTTTATGCTTTTTAAATTTCTCTTTCAAACTGTCAGGGAGTTCTTTGTTTTCACCCAAAACTTCTTTGGCAAATGTTTCGACATCAACTTTATTATCACCGACATAGTTATTTAAGTATTCGGTTGCAAATTTTGCGGAAGCAGGGTCTAATCTTGTGCTGTTACCTTTTCCCTGTTCAATTTGGTTGAGCCAACTGTTCATATTTGCCATATTGAACATATAGAAATAGATTGAAGATAAATCTCTGAATAAGATTTCCACTCTTTCGTCATTATTTCTTGCGGAATATGCTCTGCCGGATGCTGTTCCGGCATCAACTGATAAAAGCTTCCAGTTTCTCTTACTTTCAAAATTGTTTGCTATGGTTAATAAATCCCATTTCCCTGTGAATGATGTATCTTTGTCATCATTTTTCTGTCCGAATGAGTCTAAGTGCGGTCTTTTGAAAAATTCATCATTATTAACAGAACTCTGTCCCTGATTATTTTTATCATTTTTATGGTAAGAACGGGTTATAGCCTGATTGATTTTTGGTAGGATAAATCCAATAAAAGCGTTTGCAATAAGTACGCTTGCAATAACTTTTGTGAATTTGAATTTTGCCATGAGGCTTTCTGAAATCGGTTCTCCGTTCTTTTTCATTTCTCTTCTGAGGTATCTTTTGAGTGGGTTGCGAGTCTGGTCATGAGCAATATCAACCATTTTGTTTGGAAGTTTCAAAAGTTTCTGACCGAGTTTTTCAAATACCCAGTTAAGTCCTGTTACTCCGCCTAACCAGAATACCGCACCCGAAAATTCTTCGGTTATTCTCTCTCTTGCTTCGTCAAATCCGCCTCTTTTATATGCCTGATAAGTTCTGCCTGCTTCAACAAAGGCTTCCAAAGCAATAACAGGCAAAAAACCATCGCTTGCCATTGCTGAAACAATATTGCGGGGTTGAAATTGTTTTTTGAGGTTGGCGACAGAAAAAGTCGGATGTATGTTCGCTTTGGGGATTTTTATGCCGGTCATATAATTGTTACTTCCACACTACTAAGATATCATGCTAAAAACCGCTGAAGTTTTATTTTTGCCCGAAAATCGCTTAAAGTTAAGATTTTGTTACATGTGCTTTGCGATTTATAAATTTATCTAATTTTTCAGATGTGTATGTGGAGAAAATTGGTAAAAGACCGTAATAAATAAATGCAAAAATTATTGTCGGACGTAAAATATTTATACCCTCAACATATTTATGTAATTTCGGATCCTGAATATTTGCCTTTTTAAATTTTTCCATCAGGCTTCCTGTACTGTTTTTGATTTTACCGTCAAGCCAGTAGCCTGTCATAATTGTTATAACTGTATTTATAATATTGTTGTAGTTCAGAACTCGTTTGCAGTTTTCTTTTATGCTGTCTGATTTATTTGTTTGCCATACTGATGCTGAAGTTAAAAGTACATCAGTTGTTGCAGTTATGTGTTTGTAAATATCTTCATCTTCCATTTCGTATTTTTGTGCAAATTTTTGGATTTTCTTATTGCTTATAAGTTTACCGATACCGTTTGATAATTTATCCCCGAAGCCTGTAAACGTTGGTTCTTTTGTTTCTTTCGGTTCAGATTCTTTTTCTTTGGTGAAAAATTTTGATGCTTCGTTTTTGTATGGAAATTTTTCTGCTGCTTTTTTTAAATCTTCAAGCGGATTATAGTGAAAAATTTTGTTCATAACTACCGGTATCAGAGCAATTGTAAGCATTGATTTTGGTATTGCTGTTAAGAGCCCGGTACTTAATTTGATAATCTGTGTTATGAATTTATAACTTCTTGTTTCAGGACTGAAGTTTTTTAAAGTGGTATCGGTTAAATATTTTGCAGAATTTTTATCAATTCTGCTCACTGCATTTTCAATGGGTAGTGCAATAGCTTCTACTATTCCGAATTTTACGATGCCTGATGTTATGGAATTAGCCATAGCATAAAATTTATTTTCTTTTTCGACATCAGGAGTGTTGTATATTGAAAAAGTACGGACTCCTAAAGACATCAGCAAAGATGCTCCGGCAGCAAACGATGTGCCATGCTCGGAGATTTTTTCAAGTCCTTTGAGAACTGCTTTATTAGTGAGTAAATTATTTGCTATATGATTAACTTGCATTATTTTTGCAGGGTGGCTTACTTTAGCTTGTATTAAACTTTATGATACAATTAAACCATGAACATTTTAGAATTTGCTAAAGGAGAATTGAGTGGCTGGGGAAAGTATGAAAGAATAATTTTTCCGCTCGAAATTTTACTTATTACTTTGATTGCAATTTATATGAAAGATAAAACGGCTGCACTAATTAGTGCAATTTGCGGTATTTGTGCGACAATTACAGCCGGCAAGGGCAAAATTTCCTGCTATTTATTCGGTATGGTTTCAAACATTTGCTACTCCTATATTTCATTTAAAAACGCTTTTTGGGGGAATTTGTGTCTGAATATGCTATATTATTTCCCGATGCAGTTTGTCGGAATTTCGCAATGGAAAAAGCACATGAAACAAGATAAACATGAAGTTTATAAAACTTCGTTGTCCTTTAAAGAACGGATAATATATTTTAGTGGTGCTTTTATATTGTCTGTAACCGGATATTTTTTATTAAAATACTTTGGTGATTCAAACCCTGCGATAGATTCTGTTACAACGGTTTTATCGGTTATAGCTTTTGTTCTGACCGTAAAAAGATGTATTGAACAATGGTATTTGTGGACTGTTGTGAACGGATTGTGCGTAATTATGTGGACAGTGGCATATTTTAACGGTTCTCAGTGTTTTGCAACAATTCTTATGTGGTCAACTTATTTTGTTTTGGGCTTATATTTTCTACATAACTGGAATAAAGAAATTAAAAATGGTGTATAATATCAGCATGAAAAGGTTTATTTTATTGTTAGTTTTAATTCTTGGGATCAAAGAATTTGCATTGGCAGAAGATTTATGCGAAGTGGATTTAAATGCCAATACTTTAAAAATTCACACTCAAACACAAAATGATATCTTAAAACAACAGTCTATTGATTTAAAAAATGACAATCCCCAATTACAACAAACTAATAATTACAATCCTGATTACGCATACTCTAAAAAATCAGTTTCTTATAAGAAAGAAAAAAATTTTAAAAAATTTGGTGTTGGCATGCAATACGACACAAATTTTACCCCTGAAAAAGCATCTCAAACAAGAACACTATACACAAAAATTAAACTTAATGAAAAAGCAAGCGTGAATACTTCATACTCAACAAATGCCGATTCTCAATCAAATAATTTCGGGCAAATTAATGGTACGGTTTCGGTTACTCCGGAATACCGTTTCAATAAACACTTATCCGTTCAAAATAAGTTTTCTCGAAATACAAGCAACGGTATGTCAAAAGAAGAAGTTGATATTAAAGTAAATCCGTTTAAGGACACAGACCGGATGGATTTGAGCGCAGGAGTGGGGCAAGTTCAATACACAAACGGTTCGCCTTCAAGTTCTCAAATTAATTTCGGAGCAAACTTTAAATTTTAATTTGACTTATTTTTTAAAAGTTGTACAATAAAGAAACCAAATAAGGAAAGAAGGGTGTGATTCCCTCACTGGTCCGCAGCCGTTAAAGTCGGAATGCTTATTGGTTTTGTTATTACTTTACGAGACTGGAGGAGATTTATGCAGCAAAAAGTTATCAAACGTGACGGTCAAATCGTTGAATTTGATTCGCAAAAAATTACAAATGCCATTTGTAAGGCATCAAATGTTACAAAAGAAATTGATCAATTCACCGCAAGACGATTAACAAAAAATGTAATAAAAATCGTCAATGATTTTGTCAAAGAAAAACAATCTAATCTTGAAGCACCGACTGTTGAGGAAATACAGGATATTGTTGAAAAAGTTTTATTATCATCAGAATACAAACAAACCGCAAAATCTTATATTCTCTATCGTGAACAGCACAACAAAATGAGAGATTTTGCAAAACATGCATCAATTGATATGGTGGATGAATATTTAAAACAACTTGACTGGCAGGTGAATGAAAATTCTAATATGGGATATTCAATTCAAGGGTTAAATAACTATTTGGCTTCTGCTATGAGTAAAAATTACTGGCTGAATAAAATTTACCCGAACGAAATTAAAGAAGCGCACGAAAACGGGGATATTCACATTCACGATTTGAATATAATTTCTGTTTATTGTGTCGGGTGGGATTTAAAAGATTTGTTAAGTGAAGGTTTCACAGGGGTAGAAGGTAAGGTTGCATCAAAACCTGCAAAACATTTCAGAACTGCATTAGGACAAATGGTTAATTTCTTATATACAATGCAGGGAGAAAGCGCAGGTGCTCAGGCATTTTCAAACTTTGACACCCTGCTTGCTCCGTTTGTAAGATATGACGGACTAAATTATACACAAGTCAAACAGGCTTTGCAGGAATTTGTGTTCAATATGAATGTACCGACTCGTGTCGGATTTCAGACACCGTTTTCTAATGTCACAATGGATTTGACCGTCCCGTCTTATTATAAAGACCAGTGCGTAATAATCGGCGGAGAGATGAAAGAAGAAACCTACGGCGAATTTCAAAACGAAATGAATATGATAAATAAGGCATTTTTTGAAGTTATGATGGAAGGTGATGCTTCCGGCAGAGTGTTTACATTCCCGATTCCGACCTACAACATAACAAAAGATTTTGACTGGGATAATCCTGATTTGGACGGGCTTTGGGAAATGAGTGCAAAATACGGTATTCCTTATTTTTCAAACTTTGTAAATTCCGATATGAATCCTGAAGATGCTCGTTCAATGTGCTGTCGTTTAAGAATTGACAATAGACAACTTGAATACAGAGGGGGCGGGTTATTTGGTTCTAATCCTTTAACAGGCTCAATTGGCGTTGTAACAATAAACTTACCCAAAATCGCATATCAGACCGACTCTAAAGACGAATTTTTCACTGTTCTGAAAGACAGAATGGAAATAGCAAAAGAATCACTTGAAATTAAACGTAAACTTCTTGAACGACTCACTGACGGCGGTTTGTATCCTTATACAAAATTCTATTTAAGAGATATTAAGGCTCGTTTCGGGGTATTCTGGAAAAATCATTTTTCAACAATAGGTCTTGTCGGGATGAACGAAGCCTGCGAAAACCTCTTGAATTGCGGTATTATCGACCAACAAGGTCATGATTTTGCTGTTGAAGTAATGGATTATATGAGAGATTTGATAGTCAAATTTCAGGAAGAAACAGGCAATAATTATAATCTTGAAGCGACACCTGCCGAGGGTACAAGTTACCGTCTTGCAAAGTTAGACAAGAAAAATCTTGTTGATATCAAATGTGCAAACGATGATGAATACTATTCTCAAGGTGCAGAACCTTACTATTCAAATTCAACTCAATTACCTGTTAATTGCACCGATGATATCTTTGAACTGCTTGACCACCAAGACGATTTGCAGACAAAATACACGGGCGGAACGGTTGTTCATATCTTTGCGGGCGAAAGGATACACGATATTAGCACAATGAAAAATCTTGTACGAAAGATTTGTGATAACTATCATCTGCCGTATTTCACCTTTTCGCCGACATTTTCAGTATGCCCGACGCACGGATATGTTGCAGGTGAACATTCTACCTGTCCTGATTGCGGAAGTGAATGTGAAATTTATTCAAGAATTGTCGGTTATATCCGCCCTGTAAAACAGTGGAATAAGGGTAAAAAAGCGGAATTTGGCAACCGCAAAACCTTTGATATGGCAAAAGCGGAGGCTTGTTGTTGTTGTTCTTAATCGGCGGAATACAAAAAACTACGCTTGTAGATTTTCCCAACAAAGTTGCAGCTATTGTGTTTACACAGGGCTGCAACTTTCGCTGCGGATACTGCCATAATCCGTCGTTATTATCAAAAAGATATTCTGAACTTGATTCTGAATCTTTTACTAAAGAAAAGTTTTTCTCTTTTCTTCAAACCCGCATCGGTAAACTTGACGGAGTCGTTATAACAGGCGGGGAACCAACGCTTCAGTCAGGGCTTTATGATTTTATTAAAGAGATTAAACAGATGGGTTTTGCTGTTAAACTTGATACCAATGGTACAAATCCGAAAATAGTTGAACAATTACTTAATGATAATCTGCTTGATTATATTGCAATGGATATTAAGGCTCCAATTAAAAAATACAATTTAATTACATGCTCCAAAATTAATAGAGATAATATTGTAAAGAATATAGAATTGATAAAAAATAGTGGCGTGGATTATGAATTTCGTACGACAGTTATAAAATCACAATTATCTTTCGATGATTTTGAAAAAATAGGGGAAATGATTAAAGGGGCAAAATACTATTATCTGCAAAAATTTGTCCCGTCAGAGATTTTAGACAAAAATCTTATAAACGAACAAACTTACACCGATGAAGAATTTAAAGCTCTCTGCCAGAACTTGAAAAAGTATGTCGAATTTGTAGATTACAGATAAAAAGCCATTTGTTATTCTGAATTTGTTTCACTTTTAGTAAAAAAAATCGGGATGATTCTTGAGTAGTAGGCGAAGAATGAGCTGTACTAATCAAGTATGCAAAAGGTTGAATTTTAGCGAAAGCGTTAAAATTCACCTGTTTGCTCAGGATGGAATTCTGTCATCAAAAAAGACTAACCACAGTTAGTCTTTAAAAAAAATCGGGATGACAGGATTTGAACCTGCGACCCCAACGTCCCGAACGTTGTGCGCTACCAAGCTGCGCTACATCCCGATATTTATCTATAACACTGAAACTTACGTTTCAGCGGGTGCGCTACCCCTCTCCTCGAAAGATACTTAATCTTTCTCGTCGGCAGAGTGCTACATCCCGAGGGGTAAATATTGCCACCAATTGTTGCAATACTTACCTATATCTTTGTATTTAATTATATCACCAACAAAACTTACGTTTTGTTGTGTGCTTCCTCTCCTCGGACAATAATTAATTGTCCTCGTCGGCAGAGTCCCTCTCGCAAAAACCTGACATTGAGTCAGATTTCTGCTCGGCAGGGTGCTACATCCTGTTTTAAATTTTAATCAAAGAACATTGTTGTTTTGATTAATGCAGGCTGGGTTTGCTAACCCAACAACGTAATTTATTATAACATCAAAAAACAAAAACTACACAAAAATTTTTATAATTTTTAAATTATTTTTATTATTAAGTATTGTTAAAGTTTTATCAGTATATGAAATGCTGTTCTATTATTATTTTTATTATTTATGTTGGTATAAATTAGAGGATAGATTCATGTATTATGAAATACCTAAACAAATACAGTCAGATATGCGTGCTTTTTCAGGTTCTAATAGCAGACCAAGAGAAGATAAAATCGGGAATATTGATATGCATGTTGCAACAAAAGGCGAGAATAAAAAACCAAAAAAAACTTATTCCTTTCGATTAGGTGAGAGACAAGGGAATACACGTATTGTCGGACCGGCTTCAGTTTCTGTAGATGTTGTAAGTATATTACCTTTTGGGAAAACGAATGCATTGTCTAATTCCATGCCAAACCGTGTTAGTAATTTGGGGCATCCTTCAGGTGCAGATGGGGCTGTAGGAGCTTCAAGACAAGGTAAAAGAGGCGATTGTTTTTTCCTTGCAGAGATAAATGCCATCAGAAATACCGCAGGCGGTCAAAAAATTCTTGACCGTAACATCAAAAAAAGTAACGGAACTGTGACTGTTACTTTGCCCGGTGCCGTAAAGATAAGACAGGAATATGCAAAAAGGGGGCTTAAATGTGAGGTTACCGGTACATATACAATTACTCAAGAAGCAGTCGCAAAAGCAGAAAAATTAGCAGGCAGATCTTTTTCAAAAGATGATATGGATGTTGTTTGCTATGAAATTGCGATGGAATGTTTCAGAGCTGAAATGGTTAAAACAAACAAGCTTAACGGGAATAAAGAAACCTCCGGTTATTATACTGCAGAAGGTGCTGTAGGGCATTTAACTTCCCGTGACTATATGGATGGCGGTCAAACCTATGATGCTGGTTTTATTCTTACCGGTGAAAAATCTGACGTTTATTATAACAGTAAAAAATACGGGAATGTTAAAAGATATTCGGACGGGCAGTATGGCTATATAACAAAAGAACAAATGTTAAAACAAACAACATTTGCGCATGCCGGAGCACACGCAAAAGGTATTTCCGAAATAAATCATCTTGGGAAAGAAGAAAAAGATTTATATAATATGCTCGATAAATATCAGGGGCATGAAGATGAGTATGCACTGACATGTAGCGTAAGAGTCAGTAAAGACGGACCTGATGAAGCAACTAAAGAAGACGGAGCGCATGCAATTACTGTTGTTAAAATAACGGATGATACAGTTTATGTTTCTAATCCGTGGCACCCTGATAAGATTGAGCCGATACCACGCAGAGAATTTGTCAAAATGGCATATTCAATGTCTGCTATGCATGTTCCAAAGCCGCAAACTGCACAAAACGGACATAATTCAAATCAAATACTTAACCTTGTAATTGGGAAATTATCGTCAAATCAAACGGGTATAAAACCACCAGCCAAGATTAATCCCAATAAATTGAATAATTTGATATCCCATGTTAATAGTAGTTCTCACGGCAGACATTCAAATGTAAATGTTAACAGTTTTATACAAATTATAAACAAGGCAACAATATCGCAATTATCAGGCGAAGATAAGACTCGCCTGAACAGATTACTTAACGGTATTTCTTCCGAAAATACAAAAGGCGAAGCAAATATTGAAGATTTTAATTACTTTTATGAAAAATATATGAAATAGAAATTATTTTACACATTCTGTCAGAAGAGCTTTGACTTCTTTCCGTTTAATTTTGCTTGTTGCAGTCCTTGGCAGGGTCTGTGTTCTTACAACGATATTTATCGGTCGTTTGTAAGGTGCAAGCTGATGCGAAAGTTGTTTAACTTCTGCCTTAACAGCACTTTCGAGTTTTTCTTCATTTTCAAAAGAAGCTGCATATTCTTCTGTCGGAACAATCACGGCAACGATTTCTTCGCAACCGTCCTTTTCTCCGCCTGATTTTGGCATACCGACTACACAAACTTCTGCAAAATTGTCGCTTTGTTGCATTACTGTTTCAACTTCTTCCGGAAATACTTTTTTACCGCCTGATAATACAATCATATTTTTAATTCTGCCTGTAATATATAAAAGTCCTTTGCGGATTTCTGCAATATCTCCAGTATGGAACCAACCGTCAGACTCGAGAACTTCATCTGTTAAATCTTGTCTGCCATAATAACCTTTCATAACGGATGGTCCTTTTACAAGCAATTCGCCTGTATCAGGGTCAATTTTTGCATCATAAGAATCCAAAATAGGACCGACTGAACGGGTATTATCATGATTAGGTGTATAACACATTGAAACTACAGGACTTGTTTCTGATAGTCCGTAACCTTGGAAAATTCTTACACCTATGCGTTTAAACCAAGCGCCGACGATAGGATCTAACGGTGCCCCGCCTGAAATATAACCGTAAAAATGACGCCCGTACATTCTGTGAATTGTTCTGAACATCAATCTTCTTATTGTAAATGGCATAAACTTAGCCAAATGGTATTTAAGATTGTACATAAATTGATACATTGCAGATTTTTTGCTGATTTCCGATTCAAAATGTGCTTTTAAAAGTTTTAAGAATGCAGGAACCGTTACCATAAATCTGATTTTTTTCTCCTGCATAATATCAAGACAGTCTTTTGGTTTTAAACTGCTTGTATAATAAACCGAATAACCGTGTGTAAGCATTGTGAAAAATCCTACTGTCAGCTCGAATAAATGGTTCATTGGTAAAATTGACAGTAAACTCATATCTTTTCTTGGCATCATACTTTTTAAAATTTTTCTCATACCGTACATTTGCGCAAGCATATTTTTATATGTCGTCTGAACTCCTTTTGGAGCTCCAGTTGTTCCTGATGTATAAATAATTAAAGCAGTGTCATGCAAAGGACGTCTGCGCCATTTTGCACTGTAATTTGCAGGTATTGAGTACAAACTCGGGGTTTCTTCGCTTTCGTGTTCAGATGGTTCCATCAGTATTATATGTTTAATTGACGGAATTTTGCTTTGTAATTCTTTGGCTTTTTCAAAGTTTTTGCTTGAACACATCATAACAGTCGGTTCACAGTTTGAAAGAATTGAAGTTAATTCATAGATAGTTAATTTATTATCAAGCGGAACAACAGTCAAACCGGCAAGAACTGAACCAAACATGCAAACACCGTATTCAGGTAAAGATTCTGATAAAATTGCAAGTTTTTCTCCTTTTGGAATCTTCAAATCATTTATAAGATATGCCGCAAATCTTGTTGCAAGAAGACTTAAACCCTTATATGTAAGTTCATTCCATCCCCAGAGGGTTTTCATACCCAATGCTACTTTTTTCTGGTTTAAGTTCGTTGTTCTTTCAAGCAACGTAAATATATTTTCATATTTCTGAGCCATGTATAAATCCTCTATTTCTCTCTGTTTCTTGTCTATTCTACATTAAAAATATTTTCTTGCAAGAGGCAAATGCCCTATCATTCAATATTATTGTCTATTTTTATGTGTTGTATAAATGTAAGAAACCAACATGAGTATCAGGCCTAAAGCAAGAAATGCTATAAGTTTAAATATTGCTTCAACGTGAGCCAGATCGTAAATAAATATTCTTAAAATTGAAAGAATAATCAGTGCAATACCAGTATTAATAAGATATTTTCTGTTTCTTAATATTCCTGCAATAGTTGTTATGCCTGAATACAAAACCCAAGAAAGAGAAATAACGTATTCCATTTTTGGATTTTGTTGATAAATTTGGTTACTTTCGCTGTGGCATATTAAAAATCCCAAAACTATTCCGATGTATTTATAAATTTCTGTTTTATCCCATTTCGCAAATATAAAGCAAGTTGCAATTGCAAGAGCAAATGCTGCTACTTTCATATTGAAAAATACAATGTAAGAACCGTAATAGAAATATGAACAAATCAGTAATGCAAATAAAGCTATTCCGAAAATTATAAGACCGGCAATATTAAACAGTTGGGAATTATTTGTCTTCCCGAGTCTTTTTGAATTAAGTGCATAGGTAAATCCGACTATGATATTTACCATATTGCGGTTAAATTCAAGTAATTCATTATCTTTAATTGCTTTTGATAATATTGAATTAATTTCGCCCGTAAGATATACATACCCCAGAGATAAGCCGCTAAACAACAATAAATTGTGCATTTTGGGCTCATCTTTTTTGAAAATAAATGACGAAGTTATAATTGATAAAACAGGAAATGCAAATAAAAGCGTTCTGATGTTAAATATCGGATTATAGACGGTTACAAGGCAATTATTACCTCCGTATTTTGCACATAATGTTGCAATGATTGCGGTTGTATAATACCAGATTATTCCGCCTTTTAAATGTTTTGCATCAAATTTTTGTACAATACAGGTCAGAAGCAGACCTGAAACTGACCATGCGATAGCACTTTGGAATGTATTTAAAAGAAAGAATATAACAAGCCAAATATTTACAATAGCAGAATATTCATAAAATCTGTATAATTTATTGCCGAGTTTTCTTGAATAATATGAAAGTCCGAGATATAACAATGCTGCAACTCCAAGCAATATCCCGAGTTTATTGTATGCATCCTGGAATATTATTGTAGAGAACAATGTCAAAACACCGTAATTTATATAACATGTTGTATGGTCAATTCCGTTTTCTTTATCTCTTAAAACGTCATAAATTACATACATACCCCACAAAATAATCGGAAATACGATGCTGATATTTTTATCAAAGTAATATGCCAAAAAGAACATCATTGAGATAAACAGGTTTGCAATATTTACCCAGTTTACTTTTGTATGTTTCAATGTAAAAGCAATTGAAATCATATTTATAAACAGCATATAAGAAAGAATCGCATTTACCCCTGTTTTTGCGCAGAACGGTGTTAAATATGCTCCGATTAAACCTATAATAAGCATTGACAGAGTTTTCATTCTGTCTGACAGAATGTACGTTGTAATTACAAGTACAGATCCGATTATAATTACTGCCGGGGTATTAAGGAAATCAAATATTGTATAGGCACAGAACGTTGTAATAAACAAATCCGCAAACCCTGTTCCTAACATTACTTCGGCATAATTTTTGAGATTTTCTTTTTTGTGCAGATAAAATCCTCCGCCGATAAGTCCTGCTCCTGCCAAATATGCAAATATGACTTTCATTAGCGGAGTAATTACAATATATGGTGATACTAATTTAATAAATATGATTAATGCAACGATAATTGCAATTGCGCCAATTTTGTTGAAAATATTTCCAAGCAGAGCCTTTTGTAAATCAAAACTTTCAGAATTCTTTGTTTTATCTGCAATATAATGGTCATAATTTGTCTGAAGTTCTTGTTTTTGTTCGGGGGGTTCAGCATTATGAATTTCCGGTAATGGTGTCGGTTGCGGAGTTGGTTCCGGAGTAATTTCTTCATGATAAGCAGTCGGTTGATTTTCTTTTTCATCAAAAACAACTTTTTTAATCTTATCAATTCTGAAAGACAAAGAATTGATTTTATCATGTAGTATTGCTACCCATACAATCAGGCATACGCATATCATGTAAGAAATCATAATAACCCTCCAAACTTATGAGGTTATTATATCACTTAGAGTGCTTTATCGCAATATTTTTCAATCGGGCACTTGCTGCAAAGCGGTTTAATCGGTTTGCAAATATTTTGTCCGTGCGTGACAAGAAGTGAATTTATAGGTATCCAGTATTTTTGCGGTAATTTTTCTCTGAGTGTATATTCTGTTTCTTCAGGATTTTTTGTTTTTAAGTAGCCCAATCGGTTAAAAATTCGGTGCACATGAACATCAACACATATTGCGGGTTTATTAAATCCCTCAGACAATACGAGATTAGCGGTTTTTCTGCCAACTCCTCTTAATTCGCAGAGTTTGTCTATATCGCAGGGGACTTTCCCTCTGTATTTTTCAACAAGAATTTTAGAAAGTTCAATAATTTGTCCTGCTTTGTTTTTATAAAATCCGACAGGATAAATTGCTTTTTCAAGTTCTTCTTGCTTTACTGCCATCATTTCTTGTGGAGTTTTTGCAAGTTTCAACATTCTCAATGTCGCAGGATAAGTTGTTTTGTCATTCGTTCTCAAACTAAGAATGCAGGCAATAAGGACGATGTATGGATCTTTAAATGAGTCCATGAGTTTCACAAATTCACTTTGAGGTTGTTTTGCTTTTTCTAAAGTTGTAACGACCTTATCAATATCAACCATTATTTTAAAAGCTCCTCAACATCTATTTCTGTTTTGAGTTTGAGGGCAAAAATATTATCCATATCAAACCGTTCAAGTTTAACGGCATCTTTTTCTGTTGTAATTATGTTTCCTGAAATATCAATAATATCTGACGGTTTATACTGATGGTGATCATCAAAAGTAATATTTTTTATAATGTTAAAATTGCCTAAAAAATGAAAAAATTGCTGAGGCTGACCTATAGCGCAAATAGCTGTCGCATCCATCCCCTCCATAAGTCTTTGACCTGTTTTGATGTTATAAACATAATCAGGTTCTGTATAACAAACTTGTGTCGGGAGTTTTAGTCTTTTATGCATAATTTTTGCAACTTTTTTCGCAAGTTCGTGCTTTGTGCTTTTACTTACGATTATCATTTTATCGATGCGGTCAAGTGCTTCGGCTCCTTCTCTTAATGGCCCTGCAGGAAGCAAATTTTCGTTGCCGAAACCTTTAATACTGTCCATAAGTACAAGGTCTAAATCTCTGTGAAGCTTTCTGTGCTGAAATCCGTCATCAAGAATAATTATTTCTGCACCGTATTTATCAACGGCAAATTTTGATGCCATATATCGGCTTTTACAGGTGAATACCATGCATCCCGGAGTATTTTGGGCAAGCCATAGCGGTTCATCTCCGCAATCATGTGCCTCAAAAAAAATATTTTTTCCGTCGGAAATCATATTTATATTTTTATTATCTAATTTCCCGCCATATCCTCTTGAAACAATTGCAACTTTTTTGTTCTTATTAATAAAGTACTTTGCAATTTCTGAAACAACCGGAGTTTTGCCTACTCCGCCTGTTGTCATATTCCCTACAGAGATTACAAACGCATTAACCTTTTTGGGGCGAATGATTTTTTTATCATACATAAAGTTTTTGAAATGTGCGCCCAGTCCGTAAAAATATGAACAGAACTTCAAAATTTCAAATAACATCCCCTTAGGCTCTTTTGTATAGTGTAATTTTGTAATTTTAGTTTTTATATTTAGCATTTTAGAATAATAACCTGAATAATAAGAATCTTTTGTTTAGTTTTTCAGAGAATTTCTTTAAGTTTTCGGTTATGCATACAGTGTCATCAATGATAATTTTCAAATCGGATACTTGCTGTTTGTTATTCGGGTCAACAGCGTTAACTGTTTCAAGTGCAATTGACATTTGGGACATTGCGCTATTAATATTTGTAATTGCAGATGTCAGTTCGGATTTAAGTTTACCGTCACTTGTCATAGCATTTACACTTTCACTGATTTGAGCAAGATTGCTTGTAATGATTTTGATATTTCTGCCTGTTTCTTCTGCATCAGCGGCATCCATAATTTTGTTTAAATTCTTGGACAATTTCCCGACTGAATCTGCTGCAGAAACAACTGTTGATTTGAATTTCGGATCTCCGATGAGATTGTTTATATTAGCAGAAAGTTTTGAAAAATCATTTGTTGCCTGTTGAGTCATATCAAGAAGTTTGTTTATATCTTCTCTTGAAGAATCAAGTAAATTGTCTATTTTATCCAAAGTCAGTGAAGATCTTGTACTCAATTGGTTCATGTTTGCAATTGTATTTTTCAAATCTTCAATTACTCTGTCTGTCAGTATATCATTAAGCTTTTTGTTAGTTTCTGTTAAAGATTCTGCTGCTTTGTACTGCCAATCCATGAAGTCTGATAATCTCATAGGTTCGAGAATTGTATAAGGTGATTCTTGTTTAGGATAAAGCAATGGAGTTTCGTCCAATGCAACAAGTCTTAATTTATAAGTATTTTTATCTTTTTCCGCACTTCCTCTTAAAAATTCAGGAGGTACAAGCCCCGGCATATTAATAAAATAGTCTATTTTATATGCATAAGGGGTTGAAATGTTGTTTTTGTAATTGTATGGAAGTGAGTCTTTCGGTAAAACTTCGACGCTTTTTATAACTCCGACATCATAATATTTCCCGCTCAGTTTCATTTGAACTTTGTCGTTTTTATAAAGCAAATCTTTTTTTGTCATAGGAATATATATTGTTTTCGTCTTAGGCGGAGTAATTTCTAAAAATAATTCCCCGATAATTCCGGATTGCTGGATAGAAAAAGATGATGCTTTCGGAATATCAACACCGGGATTTGTTATAACGAATTTAACTTTTACAAAACTGTTTTCGTCTTTAACGACAGGGGTAATTTCTTCAACCTGTCCGACTTTAAGCCCCATCATCTGAACGCCTGCACCGGCTCTTAAACCGTTAACATCTTTGAACTGAACCTCAATTCTTTCAGCGGATGAAAATGCCCGCCCTTTTACTTTCAGTACTGTACCGACAAGCAAACAAAGTGCAATTATTGTAAGTAAACCTACCTTAAATGATGAGGAAAATTTCATTGTAAACCTTTCAAATAATTTTATTCAAATATATATTATCAAAAAAGTATCATTTCTGTAAAGATTTTTGAATAAAACAAATGTTTAAAACCGCAAAAAATCGTACAAACAGTTGATTTTTACAGATTTGTATACATAAAACTTAATATATGGTCTATAATCGTTATAGGCTGTGTTGACTTTTGAAAAAAAATTATTAAAAAGTCGACAGGTAGAAAAATAAAAATCAGAAAGAGGTAGTTAATATGGGCATGGCAGCATCTCAGGCAAGATGGATTTCACTTGCGGCAAGAAAAACTAATGTCGAATATGAAGGTCAGCAAATAAATCAGGCAAGAACGGCATTGGCGAACCAAAGTTCTGAACTTTGGAACAGATTATATAAGATGGATGTTCCTGTGCCTCCAAGTACAACTGATTTTACCAAAACAAAATATACGTTTGATATTGGTGACAGTACAAAAACTATTACAGATATTCAGGCAGCGGATTACACCGATCCTGATGATGGTATTCATTATAATTCCTATGTTACATATACATCAGATGTAATTCAGTACCAGGGTATAAGGATTACAAATTCAAATCCTCAAGTTCAACATGTTACGGATCCGCCTGAGGGGGTACAACCATACTATATGGTAGGAACAAGAAAACTAACATGCTTAAAAGACTGTGATCCTAAAAGTGATGACTGGACAACATATATGGTTGCGTTGGAACAAATTGCTGAAGACTGGCCTGATAGTACAGTAGGTAAAAAATGGACAGAAATTAACCCTACCCCCGGAACTCGTTCAGATAATCCCGAAGATTACGTAAATTTGTTTTTCTGGAAAGACGGACAAAAAGAAGTAAATTTCGTTTTGGATGGAGATTCAAGTACTTATGATACGCTTGAATACTGTATTGCTCATCCGGATGAAGCACTGCATTCATATTATGCGGATAATCAAAAAGTACAACAAACATTATCAAAATATGCCGTTGTTGAATATGATACAAGCGGTCGTGCAACTACAATTCAGCTTGAAAAATCGAGTGCTGTGTATGATTTAACAACATCAACAGTAACTGATGATGATGCATATGCGGATGCAATGAATCAGTATTATTACAATAAACAACAATACGAGAAAAAAGTTCAGGATATTAACGCAAAAACTGAACAAATACAAACTGAGGATAGAACGCTTGAACTTCGTCTGAAACAACTTGATACGGAACAAAATGCACTTCAGACAGAAATGGATGCTGTTCACAAGGTTATCTCTAAAAATATTGAAAGTACATTCAAAACATTTGAAAGTTAGAATAATTAAGGTTATTTGGCATAGTTATGCCGCTAAGATAAAAAGAGGTTTTATATGTCGTACAGATATGATAGCGAATTAGTTATAGCAAACAGATTAAGCAGCGCAAGCGGGGACGCAAAAGCAGTCCTTTGGGAAACTTATGACAGGTTAAGAGATTTAACCGTATCCGGAAGCGGTACCGGAACAGGTTTTGAGTCTTGCGGTAATCTCATTTATAATATGGCAAGTTTGCTTGCGCCGTCATCGTTTGCTACCGTTTTTGGTGGCACTGAAACAATGAATGTTCCGGGGACTTCATATTATTCAAAAAGCAATACCGGTACGGCTTACGGGGTTGATTCCTTGTATAATTATACAGGCTTTCCAAGTGGTGCGGCATCAATTTCTTCAATATACGGACTTGCAACAGGCGGTGCTTCAAGCATATTAAATGGCTGGGGCAGTAGCGGATATTCAACAAGCGGAACAGCGACAGGTTATGCTTCGAATGTTGCAAATATTGCGGATATTTCAAGTGCAGCTGCTTACGGCATAGGTACAGGCAGTGGCTTAGGCCGAATTTCATCAAACGTTGTCATGCCTGTTGCAAGTACAATTTCCGGATTTGGAGGCTTGTTAACGGCTATTTCGCCTTATTTAGGTGTTTATGGTGCAGGTACAACAGTTTTGGGTAACCTGATGCAGGGTACGACATCTGCTGCTTTGGCGGCATATCAAAATATTACTGGTAATATTACCGCAAATGCAGATGTTATTTTATCAACAAAAGTCAGAAACATTGAAACAGTTTGCAAAATGCTTGATACTCAGGGTGATATTGTCAAGAAAATGCTTAAAGAAAGCATGGAAAGCTCGAAAAACGCTCTGCAGAATTTGTAATTAAAAAATCGACATCAATTTTATTTTGTGCTAATATCTGTGATATGAATTTCCAGCAATTGTCAAAGAAAAAAAGATTGTATCTTATGATTGCGCTTGCTCTTATCGGGATATTACTATGGGCATTTGTAACAGCAAAAGTAATTACGCATGACTTTAAACGTCATATGGTCGGAAATCTGCAGGTTCAGCAGGAAGCAATCGTAAAAGGGGTAATTCTTACAGAAACAAAAAACGACCAGAAATACTGGGAAGTATATGGTGATACCGGTCATTGGAACGGAGAAAACGGCGTTGCTCAGCTTGACGGTGTTCTGGCAAATTTCTATAAAGACAATAAAGTCACAATGAGTTTAAAATCTTCCAAAGGGACTTATAATTCGGAATCAAAAGTCATTACTCTTTATGAGGATACATTTATTGCAATTGAGGGAGGGATTACTCTTAATGCAGATAAATTAACTTACATAAGTTCAAGCGAACCGATTGTTGCAGAAGGGCATATAAAAGTAAGGAAAGATAATTCGCTTATTTCTACGGCGGATAAGATAGTAATCAGCCCGAACTATGAAGATTTTAAGATTATCGGACACACGGTTTCAAAAGTATATGAGGATAAAAAATAGTATGAAAAAGATTTTATCATTTATTATCGGGATATTGTTAGTAACGGGGATTGCTGTTCAGGCTTCGGATTTGGTTATAGAATCAAAAAGTCAGTCTTATACTGAGGAAGAAAGTAAAATTAAGTTTAATGGTGATGTAAAGGTTACTATTGATGATTTAAAAGTTGTAGGTGATAAAGCTGATGTGAATGTAATAAATGGTCAAAAGCTGGATACTGCAACATTTTATGATAAACCTTATGCTTTTGAAATAAAGAAAAATAAAAAAAGAGAAGTTAAAGCAAATATTTTAAAAGTTTCGCTTATAACAAAGATTATAAGAGCGGAAGGGGACACGCAGTCTGTTGTTTTTGACGGGAAAACTCCGGTTGTTGTAATAAATGCAGATGTACAGGAATATAACACCAAAACGGGTGTTATGACTGCAAGCGGTACTGTTACGATGCTTTATAAGGATTTGGAATCATATTCAAATTCGGCAGAAATCACAACCGATAAAAACGGAGATTTGAAAAGGCTTGTTTTAATCGGGAATGCAAGGGTGAAACAGGATAATAACGAAACACTTGCAGACAGGCTCGTATATGATGCATCAACCGATAGTATTACAGCAACAGGTAATACAACTTCTACAGTATTCACTGATGACGGGACAAAGATGGTTCTGAAATCGGGATACCAGCAATATAACCAAAAACGCGGGGTATTTAACGCAAGCAACAATGTAAGAATTTGGTACGAAGATTATTATGCTGCAGGTCCTAAAGTCACTCTTTATCCCGGTGCAAACGGTAAACCGAATGAAGCAACATTTATTGGTCGTTCAAGTATAACTCAGGGAGTCAGAACAATTTATGCCGACAGAATTAAAATGACTATGAAACCAAAAACCTTTGATGCCACAGGAAATACAAGAACAGTCATTAAAAATATCGGTTCAAATAACGACGATAATGTAACTTTAGGGTTATAATAATATTTATACCATCTTCCTATGGGAGAGTTAGCAGGTCGGCGTTGCTATGCCGCCAAGAGAAGTGAAATTATGGAAAAAATAGATAAAGCGATAGAATGTTTTAAAAATAAAGACTGGAACGGAGCAATTGATTTATTCACTTCTGTTCTTGAAACTGATACAACAAATGCCGAAGTTTATAATAATTTAGGTTTATGCTATGCAAACTTAGGTAACGATGAAAAAGCCGAGAAAAATTATTTAAGAAGTATTGAATTAAATTCAAGAATTCCGCAGACTTATATAAATCTTGTGGATATTTATTACAGACAACAAAGATATGCAGAAGGTATAAACATATTGTCTTATGCAATTGAAAATCTGCCGGATGATTTGGTGTTCAGACACTATCTTGCAAGGTTTTATATGGAAGATGCCAAGAGAGATTTGGCAATAGACGAGCTTGAGTATATTTTAGACAAACAGCCTGATAATTACGATGCTTATTACGATTTGGGCAGAGTTTATTTTGAGCTTGGAAACTATGACAGCGCAATTGAAAATTTTGAAAACATCCTTGAATACAAAGACGAAAACGAATGGATTTATTATTATTTGGGCGAAGCTTATCAGGCAAATGATGAGATAGACAAGGCTTTGTCAAACTTTTTGAAAGCTATTGCAAGGAACAATAAACTTGCAATAGCCTATAAAAAAGCGGCAATTTTGTATATGGCAAGAGGCGACAACGAGGATGCCGTTGAATACTTTGAAGACTATATGAATATGGATATTCCCGATGAAGAAAAAGAGAATATCAAAAAGATTATAGAAAGAATAAAATAAATTTTTCCCTCGCCCCGTTGGGGAGAGGGGCAGGGGTTAGAGGCATTGAGCAAAAAATACTGGATAGCATTTTCATCAATAGAACAAATTGACAGTCGGTTTATAAAACGCCTGTATGATTATTTTGGCGATATTGAGCATGCCTTTAACTGCAATATTAAAGAGCTTGAAAATATTGACGGATTATCTGTCAAACAGGCACAGAATTTTATCAAACTGCGTGACGGGGTTAATATTGATAAGGTTTTTGCAAATGTTGAAAGCAAAGGAATAAATTTCTTAACGCTCGAAGATGAAAATTACCCGAGAATGCTCAAAAATATTGAAAATCCGCCTGCGGTGTTGTACTACAAAGGCAAACTTTTTGACTGCAATCTTGATAAAACTTTAGCCGTTGTTGGTTCAAGAAAGGCGAGTACAAATTCAAGAAATAATTTAAGGAAAATAATCTCAGGGCTTGGGAATACCGATATCTGTATAGTTTCTGGTTTGGCATCCGGCATTGACACTGTTGCACACACTTCAGCCATTGAAAGTAATTTAAAAACAATTGGTGTTATTGCAAGCGGCTTCGATTATATTTATCCGACCCAAAATAAAACTTTGTATGAAAATATCGAAAATGGCTACGGTGCGGTTGTCACCGAATACTATCCGAGTTTTGAACCGATAAAATTCAGATTCCCGCAGAGAAACAGGATAGTGTCAGGGCTGAGTTACGGAACATTGGTCGCAGAAGCAGGGATTCAGAGCGGTGCGCTAATTACCGCAAATCTTACACTTGAACAGGGCAGAGAATTGATGTGTATTCCCGGGGAAATTTCTAACCCGAACACGCATGGAATTTATAAACTTTTAAAAAACGGTGCAACTATGGTAACAGAAAGCGCTGATATCCTTGAGGCCTTGGGGTGGGAGATTAAAAAAGAGGTACAAACTCAGCTTACATTGCCGACACTTACACCTGATGAAGAAAAAATTTACGAATATGTAAGAATTGAGGAACGAGGGGTTGACGAATTACTTACTCTGACGGGGTTGAATTTGGATAATTTACTGATGAACTTGACAACTATGGAACTTAAAGGGATAATAAAGCAAGTAAACGGGGATAGATATAAAGCGTTTTAAAAGAAATGTAGTAGTAGGTCGGCTTTTGTTAATGCCGAATATAAGAGAAGTAGTGTGGGCAAAGTGGTGAGCGTGCCCACAAAGAAGAAGACAGAAATGGCAGCACAGGAAAAATCATTAGTAATAGTCGAGTCACCGGCTAAATCAAAAACAATTAAAAAGATATTGGGCGACAGTTTTCAGATTGAAGCAAGTTACGGACATGTACGCAATTTGCCGACAAAAGATCCGTCAACCGATAATCTTGGGTTTGATGTTAATAAAAATTTTGAAATGAAATTTGAGATTATCCCCGGCAAACAGCAGGTTGTGCGCAAACTAAACGACTTAGCTAAAAAAGCAGGCAAAATATATCTTGCATCCGACCCCGACCGTGAAGGTGAGGCGATAGCTTGGCATGTCCGCCAGATTTTGAAAGTACCTGACGATAAAATTTATCGTATTGTGTTTAACGAAATTACTCCAAAAGCCGTAAAACATTCCGTTGAGAATCCTCGCGGAATCGATATGGATATGGTTAAGGCGCAACAGACAAGACAGATTTTAGATAAACTCGTAGGTTATAAACTCTCCCCCGTTTTATGGAAAGAGATGGGAAACAGAAAACTCTCGGCAGGACGTGTTCAGTCGGTTGCACTGCGTATGATTTGTGAAAGAGAAGAAGAAATAGAAGCGTTTAAACCGCAGGAATACTGGTCAATTCATGCTTTGCTTGATAAAGAAGGAAAACAGTTTGAAGCGGAATTGTCAAAAATTAAAGGCAAATCGGTTGAAAAAACTGTCAAAAATCAGGAAGAAGCACAAAAGATTGTTGATTATTTGACTAACCCTTCGACACAGTACGAAGTTTCAAAGGTTACCAAAAAGACCATCAAAAGAAAACCAACCGCTCCGTTTATCACCTCAACAATGCAGAGAGCAGCAAGTTCAAAACTCGGTTTCGGCGTTTCAAAAACAATGCAGGTCGCTCAAAAACTGTATGAAGGTGTAGAAATTGACGGTGCGCCTGTCGGTTTGATTACCTATATGAGAACGGACTCCGTCAGGGTTTCTGATGATGCGCAAAATATGGCGCATGATTTCATTTTGCAGAATTACGGCGAAAATTATTACCCGAAAGAACCCAATATTTATGCAAAAGGCAAACAAAATGTTCAGGATGCGCACGAAGCGATTCGTCCCGCTTACCCTGAAAGAACACCTGACAGTATAAAAAAATACCTTGATAATGACCAATATAAATTGTACAAGTTAATTTGGGAAAAATTTATGTCTTCTCAGATGGCTGCTGCAGAAATTGCCAACAAATCAATAGAAATTGATGCGGGTGATTATACCCTCAAAGCAGGCACAAGCAAGGTTATGTTTGACGGATTTTTGACGTTATATAATGACGATGACGAAGATGAAAGTAAAGAATCAGATGCAAAAATTCCTGATTTAGACAAAGGCGACAAGGTTGTTTGCAAAAAGGTTGAGCCAAAGCAGCACTTTACTCAGCCCCCGCCAAGGTATAACGAAGCATCTTTGGTTAAGGCACTTGAAGAATACGGAATCGGTCGTCCGTCTACTTACGCAACAATTATCACTGTTATTCAGACAAGAAAATATGTAGAAAAGAAAAATAAGGCGTTGTTCCCGACTTTATTAGGTCGTGCCGTCTCAAAACAGTTGGTTGCAGAGTTCTCAGATATTATGGATTATAAATTCACTGCAGGCATGGAGGCAAAGTTAGACGAAATTGCCGATAAAAAAGTCGATTGGGTTAAGGTTTTAAATGATTTTTACACCCCGTTTATGGATGAAGTTAATAAGGTTATGCAAACAGCCCAGAGAGTAACTGTTTCAAGCAATATTAAATGCCCTAACTGTGGTAAGCCAATGGTATTGCGTTCCTCAAAAACAGGTTCGCAATTCTTAGGCTGCAGCGGTTATCCTGACTGCAAAACGGCTATGTCGCTCAATGTTCTGCAAGAATTAGAAAGCGAAACTGACGAAAACGGGGAAGAAAAACCGCAGGAAATTTGTGAAGAAAAATGTGAAAAATGCGGTTCGGATATGGTGTTTAAAATAGGACCTTATGGAAAATATTTAGAATGTACCTCTCCTGATTGCGCTTACCGTAAGCCGTTTAGAAAATCAACGGGTGTAACTTGCCCCAAATGTGGAAAAGGTACGATAGTTGAACGTAAATCCAAAAAAGGAACGGTATTTTACGGCTGTGACAAATACCCTGATTGCAATTTTGTACTCTGGAATGAGCCGACAGGTGAAAAATGCCCTCAGTGTGGGGAACTTTTGGTTAAGAAAACCCTCAAAAACGGCAATGTTATAACCTGTTCAAGTGTCAAATGCGGGTATAAAAAAGCGCAGGAAGAAGTTTAAATTACATCATCTGCTTATATAGTTCAATTTGTTTTGCGGTCAATTTTTCAGGCAGGACGATTTTGATTTTAGCGTTAAGGTTGCCGTAACCGCCCGATTTTTTAGGTAAACCGAGATTTTTTAATCTGAGCATTTTACCTGTAGAAGTCATTTGCGGTATTTGGATAGTAATATTTCCATGCAGGGTTTTAATTTCTTTTTTGCATCCCAAAACAGCTTCAGGCGGAGTTATTTCAATTTCTTTTGTTAAATCACTTTCACTGATTTCGTATTCGGAGTCTTTCGGGTAAATAATCAGATACATATCTCCTTTTTGACCGTATGCATCTGTTTTACCTTCACCTTTAAGTCTTATTTTTTGTCCGTCTTTAATTTCTTTAGGCAGTTTAACTTTTATTGATTTATTTTCATGAACAATGCCTGTTCCGCCGCAGTGAGAACAGTACCCCCCACCGCTGCATTGAGTACATTTTTCCATATTGTTGTAGCGGACCGTAACGGGTACATTGTCAAACAGGTCTTTTGCCGTAACATTAAGTTTCAGAGTAATATCCAAATCTTCTTTTTTAGTTCTGGAGGTTCTTTGGGTACGTTTTGAGCGGGAAGATGAACTCTGAGCCATAGAGTCAAAGTCAAAACCGCTAAAACCGCCGGAAGTTCTCTGAGTCCCGGCACCCATCATATCACCGAAAAGTGAGCTGAAAAAGTCGCTGAATCCGCCCATATCACCGCCGCCGAAGTTAAACTGCTGATAACTTCCGCCGTTTGGATTAAAGCCGAAATTCTCAAACCCCGGAGGCGGGGTGTAATCCGCACCGCCCTGCCAGTTTGCGCCAAGACTATCGTATCTTTGGCGTTTTGCCTTATCGCCTAATACCTCATAGGCTTCGTTGATTTCTTTAAATTTTGCCTCAGCCTCTTTGGTTTTATTAACGTCAGGGTGATATTTGCGTGCAAGTTTTCGGTATGCAGATTTGATTTCCGAATCCGTTGCGCTTCTTTTTACACCTAATATATCGTAATAATCTTTATACTTCATAAATTAAAATCTCCTACATTACATGATAATACAGTTGTAAGAGATTTTAAAATTTTTTAATTATTTTTTAATGATGTTTAATTGTTTTTTAATTCTTCGCTTAATGTATTCAATTTTTCTTCAATTTGTTTAAGAGATTTTTCGTCTTTCAGAAACTTTACAATTTCTTCTTTATTGCCGTATGCTAACGGTTTTGAATTTTCAATCTGCATAGAGGGATGCAGCATAGAAACCCAAAGCATGTGTTTATCTTGCGCAGTATTATCTTTTTGAATAGAAAATGCTATTCCTTTTGCATAATATTTGGGGTCGTTTGCTTCGCAGCCCACATCAATCTGTCTGTAATATTCATCTTTTTTGATATAATTTTCAGCCTGTGATGTAAGTTTTTTAATTAATTCTTTTAAGTTAAAATTTTGACTCAATTTTTTATCCTTATTAATTGTCGGATTGAGATTTATTATTTGTGCTTTATTTATATGTACCATATTTTACCTCTGTTTTAATTCTTATGCAACAAGTTCAAGATGTGGAGTAAATGATTGCATCGCAATCTGATTATTTTCATGGTTTAACTTGTATAAACTTTCCATGCTTTCCTGTGATAAAATTTTTGGGAATTTTGCGGGAAGTTTTGGCTTTTGACCAACCATAATCCCAAGTTCCTGATTTCTGTAATAATTATAACATTTTCTTAAATATGCGTTGTATTCTTTAAATTCATCATTTTTTAAAGATTCAATTGCTTTTTTATAGTTGTCAAATGTTTTCCCTAAAGTATTTTTACCCTGTCTTGAATCGTAAGCAATATGTTCATATTCTGCAAAAAGATTAGAACCTCTAAATTGAACTTCTGCTAATGAACCGTCGGGCAGTGTAACATTCATTTGAGTTGTTGTATATCCTGATGGTTTGATAGCAGATTTTTCTGCTTTAGATAACATATCAGTTCCGTATTTTTTTAGATTTTTGGTGCTTGGACAATGCTGAACTACTATATCTTCGCCTGTTGCCAATGATAATTTACCGATACTTATCATTTGGTTATCCGAGTAATACGGTATTCCGTCTAATCCTTTGTAATTACATATTCTTGTTAGTTGGAGCGGTTTAATTTGCGGGTCGTTTAACCTGCTTAAAAATTCTTCGGAAAAACCGCTTTGTTTCAATTTTTCAAGAGTTGTAACTTTTCTTTCCAATGCACTTTTTATGTTACATAATAACATTCTTTCAAATACCGGCTGAGATTGCTTTTCCGCAAGCAGCATTTTGACAGGCTTTGCAAGTTCTTCCGCTTTTTCAATTTCAGAAGCCGTCAGTGTCGGGTCATTTCTGAATAATCTTTTAACAAGCCTTTGTTCGCTTGTGGTTAAATTTTTACCATTAATAGTTGCTTTTTTGACCGCCTGCATTGCATCGTCAATTGTCAGGTCTTTCATCTGAAATCTCATACCAATCGAATCTGTAATAAATGCGTGAGCATCTTCTTCAGATGTTACTACTTTGCCGTCCTGAATATTTTTTTCGTATTTTGAATATATTGAATTTGCATCTTTTGTTCTTACGGAATGAGTCTTAACTTCTGATATATCGCCAAAAATATCATTTGCAAGTTTTTTTGCATATTTTATTTTTTTCTTCAAATAATCAGCCTGACGAATTGCGATATTGCCGAGTTCTCCCTGAACATCAACCGCTTTCAGAGCCTCTTTGTCTATAATTTTTGCAAGCCCTTTTTTACCAAGAGTGGAAACTTCTACAGGCATAACAATTTCAGGTTTTATTCTGAAAACCGCTGCTTTACTTTTTGTAAGAGCCTGAACACCTTTTGTAATTAGTGTTACATAATTCATAATATTTCCCCTGTATTATCCCCTGTTAAATTAATAAAGTTTTTTTTGATGTAAAAATTGCCTTAATGTAAAGTTATTTTGCAAAAAATATTATTGAATTGATAAACTTTTAATGATAAAATGGCTTCAAGCGGAGATATGTGAAAGTGCAAAGAAATTTTTTAGACAAATTCTTGGATAAAATATCTGATTTTCCGGCATGGATAAAAGAAATTATTTATGTCCGCCTAAAGCGTGATGTTAATCCTGAAAGTGAACTTTCATATACTTTTGCAACATTTAAACCGTCACTGTCCGATAAAGGGAAATGTGAGCTTAATAACAGAACTTCAGGGTTTGATTCAAATATTTACAATATTTTTGAATACTGCGACAACGGTGCAAGTATTTCTGATATTACTCTGAATACATATCTTTCAATGGAGGAAGTCGCAAATTATTTCCTTTTTGCTGTAGATGAAGGTTATATCCAAATTCCGGATAATTCTCAAATATTAAATGTCGCAGGTTTTCTTGCGGGTAAGTTCCGAACCGGAGAATATTTTGTGCAGGATGGTATAATCTCTGAAGAACAACTTGATGATGCAGTCTTAAATTATGAACACAGAGCAAAAAAACACGATAAAAAGTTCGGTCAGTCTTTAATTGAACTTGGCTTAATAAGTCAAAAGCAATTAGATATAATTCTTTCAATAAAACAGGAAGCACAAAAGCGGTTTATATTAGATCACAATGAAGTTCCTAAAATTTCTGAAGATAAGAATTATGAAAAACAAATCGAAGATTTAAAACGTGAAAATAATCAGTTAAGAATGAAAATTAGAGAACTTTTATCAGGTGGTAAAAATGAATAATTTGAATACTCAAAGTGAAAAACTCGTAGATTTTATCCGTGACGGACTTGTTGAAACAGAACACTACGGATATGTTGTCAGATGCTCAAAAAATCATGTTGCGGAAAAAATCGGGGATGATAAAAACTATCCTTTCTATCTGCGTTCGTGTGCAAAACCTTTGCAGGCTTCACTGTTGGTTGACTATGGTTTAGATAAAGAATATGATATGACATCTTCAGAAATTGCTATCTGTTGTGCCTCTCATGCAGGTGAAACTGTGCATATTAATATCCTAAAAAAACTAATGGAAAAGTTTGAACTATTTGAGGATGATTTAAAATGCGGGGTAACAGAACCGTTATCTCAAAGAGCGCAAAGAAAGCTGATTTTAAATAATGAAAAACCGACGGTTCTGCATAATAATTGTTCGGGTAAACATATTATGATGCTTGGATTATGCAGGTTAAAAGGCTGGGATATTGAAAATTATGATGATTTGAATCATCCGCTTCAATTAGAGATTAAACAGAAAATTTATGAACTTTGCGGATTAAAACAAAGATTCCCGATAACCAAAGACGGATGCGGGGTTCCGATTTGTTCAATGCCCCTTGCAAATATGGTTTTTGGCTATCTAAATTTGTTTTGTGACCCGAAATATGAGGTTATAAAAAATGCCTTTTGGGGAAATCCGTATATCATCGGCGGAGAAAACAGAACGGATACAAAAATTCTTGAAAACAGCAAAAACTTAATAGCAAAGGTCGGCGCAGGCGGGCTTTGTATCGTTGTGAATACCGAAATTGAAGAAGGTTTCGTTGTAAAAATCTGCGATGCAAATATGCAGGCACGTGAGGTTGCGACCATAGATTTAATCAACAATCTTCACTGGGCAAATATAGAAGTTTCGCACGATATTGTGATAAACAACGGCGAGATAGTCGGAAAAATCGTGAGTATGGTGTAATTTATGAAGGAAGTACAAAACGTACAGTAGGTCGGCGTTGACACGCCGACATCAAAGAACAGGAAATTATGAAAGACGTTCAAAACACGCAGGATAACAGGAATGTGGATATTCAAAAGGTCGGGATAACAGATATTGATTTGCCGTTAATTATCCAGCGAAAAAATGACACCGATCAGGTTGTATCGGGAATCGCAAGGGCGGCGGTTTCGTTGCCGAGAAATTACAAAGGTACACACATGAGCCGTTTTGTTGAGGTTTTGAACGAATGGCGTTCAAAAAATATGCTCGGGGTTGATATTAAAGGCTGTCTTGAAAAAATTATTAAAAAACTTCACGCACAAAGCGGAGAATTAAAGTTCAAGTTCAAATATTTTATCAACAAAAAAGCGCCTGTATCAAAACTTTCTGCGCCGATGAGTTATGAATGTTCGTTTCAGGGAATTATTGATGAGGATAAAAATTACAAATTTATTTTGGGCGTAAAAGTTCCCGTTACAACGCTTTGCCCGTGTTCAAAAGAGATTTCGCAATACGGTGCGCATAACCAGAGAGCTGTTATAAGCGTAAAAGTTTCTTATGATGAATCCGAACACATTTGGCTTGAAGATTTAATTGAAATGGTTGAATCTTGTGCATCTTGCCCTTTGTATTCGCTTTTGAAGCGTCAGGACGAAAAATTTGTTACTGAAAAAGCGTGGGAAAACCCGAAATTTGTAGAAGATGTTTTAAGAGATGTTGTTGTAAAATTACGCCAAAATCCGACAGTAAAAGAGTTTGAAGTCGAATGTGAAGCCTTTGAAAGCATCCACAATCACAGCGCTTGGGCATATCAGAAGGAAGTGAAAAATTAAGAATCATGTCATTGCGAACGAAGTGAAGCAATCCAGCCGTTTTAAATCAATTTGTAATACAAATCATTCCAATCGGGATTATTTATTTCTATCAAATCAAGTTTTGCCTGACGATTACCGCCTTTTAATTGTTTTTCTCTTGCTATTGCAGAATTTATATCATTAGATATTTCGTAATATCCCAATTTATCAACATTATACTTTTGCGTAAACCCTTTGACTAATTTATTCTTATGTTGCCAAACTCTTTTGACAAGGTCGGAAGTTACACCGACATATAAAGTACCATTTTTCTTGCTGAATAAAATATAAACATAATACTGTTTATCTTCGCTCATAACCGTATTATAGGCTGGGTTGCTTCGTCGGTCAAGCCGTTGACCTCCTCGCAACGACATGGTACATGTCATTGCGAACGAAGTGAAGCAATCCAGCCGTTTTT
The DNA here is from genome assembly GCA_902777855.1 of uncultured bacterium. Lineage (GTDB taxonomy): Bacteria > Cyanobacteriota > Vampirovibrionia > Gastranaerophilales > Gastranaerophilaceae > Zag111. The sequence goes on from CACYVN010000007.1 coordinate 218,973, forward strand.
CTGATTAAAGATTATGTTTCATCAAATAATTTTTCCATTCGGTATTCAAAAATTCATCAATTGTTTTACATATTTTGGCAAAATCTTTTTCTTGAATTATGAATAAATAATCTCTTACAGAACATCTTGACGCTCTTAAATAAAACATTTTTGCATCGGCAGTTTCAGGTAACTCTCTGAACCTTGTAAAACGTTTAATATATTCATCATGAGATTTTCTGTCTCTATGATTATAAACAATAACGGATGAGCCTTTTTTATAATAATCTGCGACTTCTTGGTATGTGGTATATTTATTCCCGTTTTTTGATTTTGGTTTTGTACTTTTTACTTCCAAACCGTTATCAGGATCTAAAAATATTATATCTTGCGAACCTAAATACTTTAGTGCTTCAAAATGCCACTGTTCACGATTTTTTGATTCAAGTAATTTATTCCAAAACAAAGCATTTTTAAAAAGATTTGCCTGCTCAAGCTTTGCAACACAACGTTTTTGTTTTTTAAACTCTTTTAATACATTATGTAATTCACAATCAGGCATTTTACATTTCCAATTCCAAAATTTTGTAAACTTGCCATCATTAGCCGATTTAGAATGTTCAGGTTCGTCAGGTGTTAAATACCAGTTTAAACCTATACTAAAACCTGCAGTTTCAAGTTTTCTTAAAATTCCAAGTTTTGTGTAATCACCTATATCGCCTGCATACTGATTTTTCATATTAAATATCCATATATTATTTAAATCACATCCTGCGGAGGATTAATTTTCTGGGCCTCAACCCTTTCTTTTATTGCGCCCATCGGCTCATAGTAAGGCTCAACAGTCATTACCTTTGCCGCAATATCCGGATAATAATAAATAAACTTCAATTCGCTCTTTGTCAGCGGTTTTTGGGTGTGTACATTTGCATAACGGACAAGTTCAAGAATGTTTCTTGCCTCGTGTTCGTCTTTAAATTCAAGTTCAAGGTTGTTATAAACGTTTCTGAACCCTTTAATTCCGCCGTATTCACCTGTCGTAATCATTCTTCCCGTTTCAATGATTTCAGGTTCGCCCCTGCCAAGTTCTTCAAAATCATAAAGTTCATAATTTCTGCGGTCTTTTAACGCACCATCTGCGTGAATCCCCGATTCGTGCGCAAATGCGTTATCCCCGACTGCCGGCTGATTCATAGGGATAGGCACGCCAAATGCGTAAGCGGTATATTTTGCAATTCTCCAAGCCCTGTCAAGACGTATGTTTTCATCAATCTTATATTTCCCTCTAAAACCTGCGGATTTTAAACAACCTAAAAGGCAGGAAACTAAATCGGCATTACCGGCTCTTTCGCCCATACCGTTGATTGCGGTATTTATATATGCATCAACTCCCGCATCTATCGCTGCTTTTGCACCGATAATTGAGCAGGCGGCAGCCATTCCCAAATCGTTATGGAAATGCATTTCCATAGGCATCTGCACTTCTTTTGCGATAGCATAAATTCTGTCATAAGTCGTTAATGGGTCTTCTCCGCCCAAAGTATCACAATATCTGAAACGGTGCGCTCCTGATTTTTTTGCCTCTTTACCGTATTTAATAAGGAAATTCAGGTCGCTTCTTGATGCGTCCTCAGCGTTTACACCGATAATTTTTGCTCCTTTGTCAACCGCACATTCAACGGCTTCTTTGGTCATCCTGATAATGTCATCGGGGGTTTTCTTCCCGCCGTATTTGCCGTTAATCATTTGTTCTGATGTGGATTGAGAAAGGTTTACATATTGTAAATCCGGAACATTTTTGAATGATAACTCAACATCTTCGGCTATTCCTCTCATCCAGCCAGAAAGCTTTGTCTTTGTAATAACTCCTCGTTTTACAAGTTCCAAATTGCCGTTCAGATAGTTCAGTTCGTGTTTTGTTGTCGGGAAACCAAATTCCGACTGGGTTATACCCATAGAATCAAGCATCAAATTTATAATTGTTTTTTGAAGCTTTGCTAAACCCAAACGTGAAGTTTGCACCCCGTCACGGTTTGTTACATCAACAAAATATATTCTGTTATCACTCATGTTTTATCCCCTTCATATATTACTATTATAGTATAAACAATAATCATGTTGATTTTTGTAAATTAATCATTAAGAACTTCATGCGAAAAATCATATTCTCTACTCCGTATGGTTGATTTTTTGTATATAACTTGAACAAAATTAATAAAATAAAGTATTATAGAAAAGAGAGGTAGTAGATTTATGACGAGTTACTTTCCTAATTACGACTTGGCGGGAAGAATACAGCATACAAAATTCTCATCAGGATTTAATATGCCCAGTGTTCGTCTTGACAGAGTAGAAAAACCTGAAACGCAGGATTTTAAACAGGTATTTTCCGGACTTGTTGAAAACTTTAACAAAGATTTGAATGCACCGGATGACTTGTTAAAAGATGTTATGCAGGGCAACAAAAACGTCGATATTCACGATGTTATGGTTGCGATGTCAAAAACGGAAATCAGCGTAAATATTGCAACTCAGGCTGTAGGTAAAGTAATAAATGCCTATGACAGAGTTATGCAAATTAACGTATAGTTCTAAATCTGTTACTTTTTAAGGGTATGCAAAAATAAATCAGACAGCGGGAAACAACATGGATTTTAGTAAAATTACGGAAAACAAACCACTATTGTATGGAATAATCGGCGGGGCCGTGCTAATTTTTGCGATAATTTTAATGGCAATAATTATCGGTGCAAGTTCGGGTAGCAAAGACGGTCCAAAAACAGTCGGTTCCGAGGCATTAAAATCCAATGTTGAACTTTTGACAACAGATAACATAGGTAAAGCCTTGGAAATTCAGGCTATGCTTGCAAAGCAGGGTATTGTAGCAGAACGCCAGTTAGACGGTACCAAATCAAAACTGATTTTGAATGCAAAAAATTGTTCTAATCTGACTTCAAAATGTACGGTAAATGACAGAGATAAAGCTATTATTGCAATAGTTCAGTCAGGTCTTGTTGACCAGAATGTCGGGCTTGAAATCTTTGATAAAGGTGATTTCACTTCAACAAAAGAAGATAAAAGAATTCGTCTTGCAAGAGCAATGAATGGCGAATTATCGAGACTTATCAAGCAGATACCGCCTATTCAGAGTGCAACGGTATTCATTTCGATACCTGAACAAAATTCAATGTTTGATGAGCAGAAACCTCAAACTGCTACGGTACAACTTATTATGCCTATCGGTGAAAAACTCGATCAGTCAAAAGTTAAGGCTATTACAAATTTGCTTTTGGGCAGTGTAACCGGTTTAAAGGCAGAAAATATCGCAATTACCGATACAAACGGTAATACCTATCACAGTGTAATGGATGCTGAAGATGAAATGCTCCAGAAACTCGAAGAAAACGACAGATATATGCAGCAAAAGATTTCTAAGCAGTTAGACAGACTTGTAGGACCTGGAAATTATGTTGCAACGGTTAGTACATTTTTAAGACAGACTCCTGTTGAAAAATTTACAATAGATTATGATCCTCAAAGAAAAACTGCAGTAACGGAACAGTCTTTCTCCGAAGGTTTGGGCGATAAAACATCAGACCAGAGCAGAGGTATAAATGCTGTCAGTACATATTTACCAAACGGTTTGCCTACAGGTGGTATGGATTCTTCTCAGGACAGGAATTATTCAAGAACAGCAACAGAAACTCAATACGGAGTAACAAAAACTCAAACTAACGAGTATATGAAACCCGGAGTAGTTGAAGAAATCTCAATTGCTGTAACTTTAGACCGAAACAGTATTCCTGCTGATACGACGATGGAAGAAATGAAAGATTTGATTGCCCGTGCGGCAAGTCCTAAAGTTACTGCTGCAAATGTTTCAATTGCGTTTTCCAATTCAAACGACCCTTATTTATCTCCTGACAAACAACAAAATCTCCCAAAAGTTGATGAATCCGGGAATCCTTGGTGGCTTGCACTTCTCATTACTGCAATCGGTATTATAATTACATTCAAAGCGGTTACTGCAAAAGTCAGACAAATTAAAGAAGAAAATGAAATTGAAGTTGAGGCACTTCGTCAAAAAGCAATTGAACAAGAACAACAGTTAAATGATATTAACTCTCGTGCAAGTCAGTTGACTCAGAGACAATCAGAACTTGCACAGGACTTGCTCAATCAGCGTCAGAATGCCGGAGCGCTTCCTAATTACACGTTTGACGAAAGTCTGCTTGATGATTCACTTGATGCTATTTCAAATGAACTGAATGAAGATGCGGCAGACAGAATCAAGAGCTGGATAGAAGATGGATCAGGCAAGGCCGGTGCTGCAATGGGAGCACCCGGTGAGGGCGAACAATAATGGCTGCAAAAGGATTTAAATACGAAGAATTTGCTCAAAATCTTGCTGCTCAGGCTCAGGATTTGGTCCCTGCCGATTTTTCTCCGGAAGAAAGACAATATGTCATAAATACCCTTGGTAATTTTTCTATGATGGCAGGCAAGGCTCTTGCTGAAGACAAAAATTTGCCGTTTGATGTCGATACTTCTACTTATATAACACAAATTATTGCAGAATGGTCTTTCCATAAATCAGTAGATGTTATACGTTCAGGTATTCCGAGAGCAAACTGGGATGGTGTTATGCAAAAAATTGCATACACAATTTTTGAAGTTGCAAAACAGGCTTTTTCTCAAAAAATGCCAAACGAGCAGATTATAGAAATTATTGAACATCATGTAAATAAAACTTATGTCGATGCGATAACAGAATTAAAAGATAAAGGTATTATTGATGAAAGTTTGATGGAGTATGCTGCGTCTCAGTCGAATATGAACAAAATGGCTCAAGAGATGCAGGCACAGGCACAGGCGCAGGCTCAAGGAGCACAAGTTGCTGCGGACGGAGCAATTGCTGACGGTCAAAATCTCCCTCAAGTTGCTCAGGGAAGTACGGAGCCTGCTAAAGCGGAACCCCCGGGGGTTGAATCTAAAGCTCTTAAACTCGCAACTGTTGCAATGCTGCTTAACAGAATGAATCAGGACAGAGTACAGACTTTCCTCGACAGGTTTGATGAAAATGATGCTCAGGACGTTGTAAAATACATGAAAATTCCTGATCTCACCCAAAGAGTCGGGGTAGAAAATGCAATGAGATGTCTGCAGGAGATTAAAATGAATCTTCCTAAGGCTTCCGATCTTGCTCCGATAAAAGTTGTTAAAAAGATTAAGAATTTTGCATCAAAATACAGTGAAAAAGAACTTGAAACACTGCTGATAAAAGAGCGTATAGGTGTTAAAAGACTTGTATTTACGGCTCTTGAAGATAAATATTATGAAAACATTCCTCCAAAGGTTGCAAGTATTGTTGCCACACACTTAATAAATAGTGTATAATAATGTTGTATCATGATAATCAAAAAGAATAAAAAACAGACTCAAGGGGTAGAGCAGGAAGTCGAAAATGAGTCACTCGAACGGGAGGATTTACTTGAGGTAAAACCTGAGGATATAGACTTATTTGACCTTGATAATATAGATTTCAAACAGCGAAACGAACGCCGCAAAGGAGATCGTCGCAGAGGCTTTCGCCGTATTGATGACCGAAATCTTATTTCCCGTGCGAGAGAAGAAGCGGAAGCAATTCGCGAAAATGCCGCAAAGGATGGGTATCAGGCCGGACTTGAGATGGCAAAAGATGATATCGGTATGCTCAAAGACGGTCTTGAGGCTTTTTATGGGGCAAGACAACAAATTTTTGAGGCTGTTGCCCCTGATATATTAGAAATTAGTCTTGATATTGCAAAAAAAATTATTAAAAAAGAAGTATCTGAAGACCCCGAAATAATATTAGGCAACATTAAAGAAATTTTGAGCGGTCTTTCAAAAGAGGAAACAAAACTTATCCTGAAAGTTAATCCTGCGCAGGCATCAATGCTGAAACAACAGGTGCCGGATATAGTTTCATCTGCAGGGTTAGAGGCAAAAGTTGTCATTATTCCCGATGAAAACATAATGGAAGGCGGATGCCTTTTGACAACGACAAACGGAGTAATAGATGCAACGATTGAAACTCAGACGGATATAATAAGTGAAGCGTTAAAGGAAGTATAGTAAGGTAGTATGGCGGCTCCGGAGGGTAATGCAAATCCAATAAGTGAAGTTTTTATGGCAGTATTCGTACTGTTCCTTATTGTTATATTGCTCGTTGAGCTTCCGACATGGATAATTAACATTTGTATCTGTTTAAATATAACTCTTGGTATTGTACTTTTGATGTTTGCTTTGTATGTTCAAAAAACGCTTGAGTTATCTTCATTCCCGTCAATTATTCTTGTTGGTACGATGTTCCGGCTTTGTCTTTCTATCGGTTCAACAAGATTAATTCTTGCAAAAGGACAAGCAGGGGAAGTCATTCAGGCTTTTGGCGAATTTGTAACAGGTGGTAATATGATTGTCGGAGGTGTAATCTTTTTAATTATCACTATCGTACAGTTTATGGTTATCACAAAAGGTGCGGAACGTATCGCAGAAGTCAGTGCCCGTTTTGCCTTAGATGCGATGCCCGGGAAACAAATGACTATTGATGCAGACTTTAATGCAGGCTTAATCTCTCCTGAAGAAGCAACAAAACGTCGTGACGATTTGTCAAGAGAATCAAACCTCATGGGTTCTATGGATGGTGCAATGAAGTTTGTAAAAGGGGATACTATCGCAGGTATTATTATTACTCTTGTTAATATTATCGGGGGCTTGGCAATCGGGTGTCTTATGGAGCAAATGCCTATAGCGGATGCAGTCAGCAAATACACTCAGTTAACAATAGGTGACGGCCTTTGTTCTCAGGTACCGTCATTGTTGATGTCAATAGCAGCCGGTGTATTTATGACCCGTGCATCTGCGAAGAGTTCTTCTTTGGGTGCTGATGTTACAACACAAATTACAAGCAAACCTTATGCCTTGTTCTTTGCTTCAATTTTCTTGATTCTCTTGGGTTTAACCGGTCATACCCCTTTCTGGAGCGGGACCGGATTACCTGCGTTGCCGTTTATAATATTTGGTCTTGCAATCTTTATTGCAGGTTTCCAGGTTTTAATCAATGCAGATGTCCAGTCACAGTTGGGACAATTGGAAAATGTTAAACAGAATATGCAGGATTTGGTTAACCCGAACAGGATGTATGAGCGTTTGGGTGTTGATATTTTGAGTTTGCAGGTTGGTTCAAATTTGCTTGTAATTGCTGACCCTGATCAGGAAGGGCAGTTATTGGCAAAAATTGCTGCTTTGCGTCAGAGAGTAACTGATGAACTCGGGTACATTTTGCCTAATATCCGTATTATGGACTCATCTGCGCTTGATGCTAATGAGTACATGATTTTGATTAGAGGTAACACTGTCGCAACGGGTTATGTTTATCCTGGTAAATATATGGTTATTGCGGATCAGTGGGATTCCATGAAAAAAGAAGTTCCCGATGATGCGATTATCGGTATTGACCCGACATACCAGACTCAGGCATACTGGATTACGTCTGATGATGCAAAATCTGCCCGTCTTGTTACAGCAGTCGATGCAACGGATGTTATTGTTACACACTTACAGGAATGCGTAAGAAAACATGTTGATGATGTTATGACTAAAACTGACGTGCTCAAGCTCATGGAACTTGTCAGAAGCCAAGACCCGACACTGGTTAATGACCTTGTCCCGACGATTATTTCCACAAGTGATTTAAGAAAGATTTTTGTTAACCTAATCAGAGAAAAAGTTTCAATAAAAGATATTATATTTGTATTTGAACGCCTTTGTGATTATGCAAGATTTTCAAAAGAACCGGATATTCTGTCGGAACGATTAAGAGCGGCATTAGGTCGTCAGATTTGTCTTTCTAACGTGGAAGAAGATAAAGTTTTATATGCTTTAACCCTTTCACCGGAATGGGAAAAAATACTTGATGACAGCTGTCAGCGAACTGAGCTTGGCACAATGTTTTTACTTAATCCGGTTCAGGTTCAGGAGCTTATTGAAACAACAGCAACAACCTTGATGCGTGCGCATCAGACCTGCGGACGTCAGCCTGTTGTTCTGTGTTCTCCAAGAATCCGTCTGCCGCTATATCAGCTTTTAGAACGTCACATTCCGACTATTGTTGTAATTTCTTATTCCGAACTCATAACCGATATTAAGGTCGAAGCCATTGACACAGTCGGCGATGCTTATGTGCAGTAATTTATAAAAAACGTCTTCGCAGGGGAGATTAGAAAACATTAAGGTGCAATTTTTTGCACTAAATTAATACCTCAGTGGAATTTTTGAACGCACTACTTCTATATTTTCATAGCCAAAATTGAGTAACATCCTGTTTGTACTCGTATAAAAAATTGTTTCGTCAAAGGTCGGGCCGATATTAACCGAACTTACAGAACTCTTGTCAAAATGATATTCAAGATATGGTACAAAAAGCCCGTTTTTTTCAACCACTTTTGTCGGCTTGCAGTCAGGAGTTCCAAAAGCATTTACAATAACTATTCGGTATTCGTGTTCGTTTTTAAATTGCGGATTTTTAAAGAAAATACTTACAATATTTAAAACATCAATTAGTTCAAACAAAATATCAAAAAGCTGTACTTTGGTACTTTTCTTTGATTTAACAGCTTTTTCAAACATGGCATTCCATTTTTTGAAGATGCTTTGTATAATCTGAACCTGTTTTTTGCGGTCATAAATTACGCTGCCGTATATCGGGAGATAATTTTTATCATTCATTTCTTTTATGAGTTTTTTCTTATTAAATCCGATATTGTAACCGGTATAATTAAGACCTTTTGCATAATTGTTCCACAATGTCAGATTATCGCTTTCAGATGAAAACGAGGTGGTAAAATATTCAAGTTTATTGATTAAATCATCGTTACCGTCAACAATATTTTTGTATTTGTTATCAAAATGGTTGCTGATTTTTTCAAACAAGTTTTGGTTAAGTTCAGGGGTTTGTGCTATCAGATTAACAATTAGTTTGTATGAATATGCTACTTCTTCTTTATCATTAAGATAAAGAACATTGGAAAACCTGAGGGTTTCTCCGGATAGTATATTCAAAAGTTTTTCGGGCTTTGTATAGTGGTAAATGGTATAATCCGTATCATTATCGAGAATTTTCTTAATTTTGGGAATTTTTTTTAACAATTCATCATAATAAGACATGCAAAAAACCTCTGAATTTATTTTTAATCAATAATTACTTATAACATTACATATCATTATAGTCCGTGTCAAGTAATAGAACAAGTTTTTACTTACATAAACTATATTATCTGTATGTTCATTCTTTCTCTTTTCTTGCGATGAAAAGAGAAAGAATGAACCAAGAAAGAGAAAATACGCTATTTTACTGCAATGCCTGACGGCATCGCTTCGCACATAAGATATAAGTATAAAATGTTCATTCGTTTTTGTCCTTACGGACAAAAATCAATCAGGCGCCTAAAACTACGGCGCCTTTGATGATAATTTCTCAAGCGCGCGCCGTTGTCCTTAGGCGCGCTAGGCGGTATTGTAATCAGCGTGTTTTTCTTTTCTTTGGTTCATTTCTTTTCTTTTGCCTCGCAAACAAAAGAAAAGAAATGAACAGGTAGAAAGTGCTAATCTCTCAAGGACTACCGATAATATAGTTTATGTAAAAATAATGACCACATATTAAGTGGTCATTATTTTTTAGTGTTTTTCACCGGCTCTTAAACGTTTTGTAACTTGTTTCATTTCTGTTTTTGTAAGGTACTTTGAAATTCTTGCAAATTCTTCCATAATGTCCCATGAAGAACTGTTGCCTTTTTCAACTTTCTTAATCCAGTCATTAACTTCTTTTGTAATCATAATCCATCACTCCAGCATTTAACGGCATGCTCATGATATTCACGGAGCGGAAATTTGTCAATGCATAAAAAAAAGCCGTTTTCAAAAAACGGCTACCAGACTTGGGGAGGAGGTATGAAAAACTTTCGTTTTTCATATCTATATTTTTAATATCGGCAGAATTTTTTATAGCTTTATAAAAATGCTGAAATTATCCTACAAATGGAGGATAAGGATATTAAATAAAAAATATTATTAAATTTTTGTAACAAAAAGGCAATTTTTGAAACAAAAAAAACTTTATGAAGATACAGGGGAAAATTTAAGATTATTTAGAAAGTAAAGGACGGGGAAATTATGGCTAATGAAATCACTGCTCAAAAAATTACTATTCAAAGGAACATGGGGCTAACTCAGGCGCTGAAAGCTCATGTTCTCAAAAACAATTACACCATGTCAGACGGAAGTATCAGTGCAAAAGAATGGAACAAGACGATTAATGTACTTGAAAACATTAACAAAAAACGTCAAAAAGCCGGTTCTGCACCAATATTTGGCGGAGGAACCGAAAAATCCGACTGGCATTCAAATTTTGTAGTAAATCCTAATGAGGAAATTGAATTTACAAAAGAAGAAATGAAAGAGTTGTACGATGCAATGGGTGTAACTCTCGATAAGGCAAAAAAATCAAAGAAAAATAAAGTACATGAAGCTCCGACAGAGAAAGAACTTGCAAAAGCCGAGAAAAAACGAATAAAGGCTGAAAAGAAAGCGGAGAAAAAACGTCTTAAAGCCGAGAAAAAAGCAGAAAAAGAACGACTTAAAGCAGAAAAGAAAGCAGAAAAAGAACGCAGAAAAGCTGAGAAAAAACAGGCAAAAGCGGATTTAGCCCATGACAAAGCTGCAATAGATGTTGTGGTTGCAAGAGAAGTCAAATCCCGCAGTTCTGCACAGAGCAAATTTGACAAAGCAAATAAAGTTATGACAAATATTGCTTATGGCAAAGAAAATCCGTATATTAAGGTAGATAAAGAAACTCAGGACGGACAAACCTATACAACAAAAATTGCAAAAGTAAAAGAACGCTATGTCAAAGCAAGGTATGACAACAGAGGTGAACTTGTTGACGTTGAAATTAATGTCGATAATTCCAAAAAACATTATGCTCCGGATGTCAAATACACCGCAGATTTGGCTTATGCAGATACAAAAGAGAAAAAACCGGGCTATGAAGTCTGGATAGGCTCAGGTTTTGATTTTAGTGCAATAAAACGTGTTGTTGACAGAATTTTTGGCAGAGAATCCAAGTAATAATTATCCCCTTTGTTAATAGTGAGTAAAAAAGCCGTATCTTGTTAAAGATACGGCTTTTATTTATAAAATAAATTCAATTATTTATTCATAGCCTGAGCGACTGCAACGGCACATGCAACAGTTGCACCTACCATCGGGTTATTACCCATACCGATAACGCCCATCATTTCAACATGGGCAGGAACTGAAGATGATCCTGCAAACTGAGCATCACCGTGCATTCTTCCCATAGTATCAGTCATACCGTAAGAAGCAGGGCCTGCTGCAACGTTATCAGGGTGTAATGTACGACCTGTACCGCCGCCTGAAGCAACAGAGAAATATTTTCTGCCGTTTTCGATAGCCCATTTTTTATAAGTTCCTGCAACAGGGTGTTGGAATCTTGTCGGGTTAGTTGAGTTTCCTGTAATTGAAACATCAACACCTTCTTTAATCATAATTGCAACACCTTCCGATACATCATCGGCACCGTAGCATTTAACTTTTGCTCTTTCGCCGTCTGAGAAAGGAGTTTCTTTAACAACTTTAAGTTCGCCGGTTTTGTAATCATAATCAGTTTCAACATAAGTAAAACCGTTGATTCTTGAGATTACATAAGCAGCATCTTTACCAAGACCGTTCAAGATAACTCTTAAAGGTTCTTTTCTTACTTTGTCTGCGTTTCTTGCAATACCGATTGCTCCTTCAGCAGCTGCAAATGATTCGTGACCTGCGAGGAAACAGAAACATTTTGTTTCTTCTCTTAAAAGCATAGCGCCCAAGTTCCCGTGACCGATACCAACCTGACGTCTGTCACCTACAGAACCCGGAACTGCAAATGCCTGCAAGCCAAGACCGATTGCTTCAGCTGCATCAGCTGCATTTGTAATACCTTTTTTGATTGCAATAGCAACACCCAAAGTGTAAGCCCAAGATGCGTTATCAAACGCAATTGGCTGAATTCCTTTAACAATGGCATCTACATCAATGCCTTTTGATAAACACAGCTCACGAGCATCTTCCAAAGTTTTGAAGCCGTATTCAGGCAAAACTTTTTTCAAAGTTGCTTCACGTCTGTCTTGTCCTTCAAATTTTACTGTCATTTTTATATTCCTTTACTATTTTAATTACTCTTCACGAGGGTCAATATATTTAACCGCATCAGCAAATCTGCCGTAAGTTCCGATGTTTTTATTGAATGCTTCACCAGGTTCAACACCTTTTTTGATTGCATCCATCACTTTACCAAGATTTACGAACTGATAACCGATAACTTCGTTATTTTTGTCTAAACCGAGTTTAAGGATATAACCTTCGGTTAATTGCAGATATCTTACACCTTTTTGAGCTGTTGAGTGGATTGTACCGCACATAGAGCATAAGCCTTTCCCCAAATCTTCAAGACCTGCACCTACAGGCAAACCGTTTTCGCTGAATGCAGACTGAGTTCTGCCATAAACAATTTGCAGGAACAATTCTCTCATTGCAACGTTAATAGCGTCACAAACAAGGTCGGTATTAAGTGCTTCAAGAATTGTTTTGCCAGGAAGAATTTCACCTGCCATAGCTGCAGAGTGAGTCATCCCTGAGCATCCGATTGTTTCAACGAGTGCTTCCTGGATAATACCGTTTTTAACGTTTAGCGTTAATTTGCAGGTTCCCTGTTGGGGTGCACAGCATCCGCAGCCGTGAGTCAAACCTGAAATGTCTTTAATTTCTTTGCATTTTGTCCATTCTCCTTCCTGAGGAATCGGAGCAGGACTACCTTTAACCCCGCGTTTTACAGGGCATTTGTTTAAAATTTCTTGAGTAACTTGTATATTAGTCATTTTTTACTCCCTTCACCTTATATACATAAAAATTGTAACTTGCTCAAAATTTATCGTCAAGATAATTGAAATTTTGCGAAAATAATGGTAAATTAAAGGAAAAGAGAACTATTAATAAATTATTTGTCATTACGAGGCACAACGTGCCGTGGTAATCTCATCAAATCAACTATTGCGCGCTGTTTAATTAATGAGATTGTCATGAAAGTCAAAGATTTTCTAACAATGACTTGTTGTCAGAATGTTGTATGAATCTAAAGAAAAAGAGGTTATTTATGGTCAATAAAAAATATGGTTTCACTTTAGGAGAAGTTTTGCTTACTGTTCTCATTATCGGTGTTATTGCGATATTAACAATTCCGTCTATGATGAAAAATATTAATGAAAAATCAAGGATGTCACTCTTAAAAGGTACTGTGGCATCTGTCGGGAATGTAATTCAGGCGGAAATTACAAAGCAAAGAACGGATGAACTGACTTCCACTGATATTTATAAAAATCCGCAAAAGTTCCTTGAAAAGTTTGACGGGGCGAAAACAGGCAAACCGTTTGCAAAATCATATAAGAGATATTCGGATTCAAAAATTGCAAGTAGTGTACTTATACCGTCAGACGATGTGGAAGGGCAGGCAGTGTTACTTCTGAAAAACGGTGTCGGTATCGGGATTGTAAATGACGGTGAAAACAGCAGAACATCTATAATAGTTGATGTAACCGGTGATGATAAGCCAAACATGGTCGGAGTTGATTATTTTATATTAAAAGTTGAATGGTATGATGGTAACGGTTACAGAGCGGGTGATGTTACCTCTTATGCAAACGGCGGAGCTGAAGGAGTTGAAAGCGGTGCAGGTTTAAAGGATTCCTGTCTTGAAGGTAATGGCGCCGCATGCTTCAGAATGGTTGAACTCTCAGGTTATGACCCGAGATATTTGGATTAATATCTGCCACTCTTTTGGAGAGGATGTCAACGAAGTTGACAGGAGAGGGGACATAACAAAATTAAATATCTACCTCTCCTTTGGAGAGGATGTCAACGAAGTTGACAGGAGAGGGTTTTATAAACATGTATTACAACAAGAAACATATATCTTTAGCAAAAAATATGCGTTCAAATATGACAAAAGAAGAAGTCAAATTGTGGAATATTTTGCGTGCCAAAAATTTTTATAATTTAAAATTTAAGCGTCAGGTTCTCATTGGTGAGTACATTGCAGATTTTGTCTGTCCTGAAAAAATGCTTATTATAGAATTAGATGGAAGTCAGCATAATGAAGATAATAATATTGAAAATGATAAAAATCGTACAGCATATCTTGAGCAACAGGGATATAAGGTTATAAGATTTTGGAACAATGAAGTTTGGGATAATATTGATGGTGTTTGTGAGGTTATAAAGCGTGAAACCCTCTCTTGAATTTCTAATGCTCAACTTCGTTTCGCATTGAAATTCTTTTCTCCCCGCAGGGGAGATAGTGTATAACCCTCTCTCATTTTTCTAAATTCGCTACCGCTCATTAAGAAAAATTACTCTCCCCGTAGGGGAGATAGGTTTTCTACCTCTCCATTGGAGAGGATGTCAACGCAGTTGACAGGAGAGGGTAAAATAATAAACCCTCTTTTGAATTTCTGATGCTCAACTTCGTTCGCATTGAAATTCTTTTCTCCCCGCAGGGGAGATAGTGTATAACCCTCTCTCATTTTTCTAAATTCGCTACCGCTCATTAAGAAAAATTTCTCTCCCCCAAGGGAGATAGTGTATAATCGGGGAGATAGGGTTTATTGCATGAGTCCAAAATTTTTGCTATAATATTAAAAAAGGAGTGAGTATGAAAAAGGGCTTTACATTATCGGAATTACTTATGGCACTGACGATTGTCGGAGTTATTGCTACTCTTACAGTCCCTGTCATGATGAATAATATTCACAACAAAATGTTTGCTAATCAGGTCAAAAATATGAGCGCAATCATCGAACAGCTCGCTCAAGACGAACTCATTGCAAAACGTACAAGAGATTTATCGGATACCGATTTTGGTGATCCTGATAAACTCCTGTCTGATAAGCATTTTTCTATCTCAAAAAGCTGTACATCTGATGAATCATTAGCAAATTGTTGGAAAACAAGTGCGACAGGTAAAGAAAAAGTTACATATAAGAATTTAAATAAAAATGCAATTTCATTTGGTGGTGTTAAAACTATAATATTGAAAAATGGTGTAATTTTGGGTTATAAATTGCATTCATCAACTGGTAGAACATTAGGTGCTTTTTATATGGATGTTAACGGAAATGACAAACCTAATATTGGAGGCAGAGATTTGTTCTCTTTTTATATAAATTCAAAGGGGCATATAGTTGATGAAAATTCTTATAGGGGTGAACAGAACAATTTGAATACACAATATAATAATTGCAAATCTGACTATTGGTGGTGCTACGGTGCACTTGCTGATGGTGGCTGGAAGATGGATTATTAATGTCGTTGCGAGGAGGCAAAAGATTGCCGACGAAGCAACCCAGTTATTTTGTCGTTTTAAACAAATTAAACGGCTGGATTGCTTCGCCTAACGGCTCGCAATGACATGTAAGAAATGTAGGGTGCAATTTTTTGCACCATATTTATTATAATTTAACACTTGGAACAAGATTAAATTAACTATGAGATTGAGATGAACAGGATTTTATTACCATTCATCTCTGTATAAAACTAAATACTAGGCCTGCTGCGGTAATAACCTTTTACTTCGGTTCCATCAGAACGGGTATAGGAATTTACATAAATTAAATTCCCTGCCTGCACTTGTTGTTTTGCTTGAGCCTCAGGCATAACTTTGCCTGCAGCTAACTGTTGATTTATAAAATTTTCTAATCTTGTAAATTCTTCTGAGGTCATTTGACCGATTTCTTCATTTGTGAATACCCTATTAGTATCAATATCTTTAAAATCAATATCCATATTGACTTGCCCTTCCAAACGATTTGGTTTGTATTCAACCGCATCTTCTAAATCTCCCATTGTCTCTATAAAGTGGTGTTCGAGGGGCTTTGTTCCTCCTAAATAATCTCCTTCATGGCTTTTTGTTATATATTCACTATCTTTACCATAACCAATAACATAAGTTTTACCAAGCTGATTTCTTAAATTGAGATTAAACGTACTGTCATCAACATTCCCATAGTTTCTTATATTTTCTAAGTTATTCCTCACATTCCCTTGTAAAATATCTCTCACGCCATAAGCATTAAATGTAACTGTTTCGTGTCCGGTCTTATTTGACATTAATTGTGCAAGACTGCCGCCTAATGAGTGACCTGTAAAAATAATTTCCTGATCAGAAAAATCTTTTTTAACTTTTTCATAAAATTTTTGAGCATCAACATATTGATTTGGTAATTTTTTCATACCCATATTAATATCGTTCTGCCAATCTTTTTTGTCTTCTTTTTCAGTTCCACGCATAGCAATTACGACTTTTCCATCTTTGTAAAAAGCTTCGCCATGGAATCCGCTCTTTTTATCATATTCTGAAATTTTAATCCAATCTCTTGGAATTGATTTTTCATTTCCTTTGTAAACACCCATAGAAAGTGCTTTTAATTTATTATCAAAGTTTGTTGTTTCTGTTTTTGGCATAATTTTCTCCTTTTATTTTGTTGTATAATAACATTATGTTTTTAGATAAATTTAGAAATCGATATAGTTTTAATTTCTTATCTATATGTGGATGGATAATATTTCTGCTGTTATGTGCTTTTTTAGTTCCTATTATTTCTGCGATGTTTTCGCATTATAATGGATTTCCCACTATTGCATTTGCTTATCTTTTTCTATTGATTTTGGGTTTGAATATCATATTTTATTTGTTAACTTTTTTTGTATATGTATTTGAAATCATTAGCTGGAAAAGAATTACAAACGAAAAGTTCTTGAATAACAAATACATAAAAATCTGCCAAACTTTAGGAATTATTTTTGCATTTTTACCGATAACTATACTTGCAATTTTTTATACATACAGCTTTTTGCAAGATGGTATATATAAGATATTAGGAATTGATTAAATTTATTAACTGCTATTCATAATTTATCTCCTTTTCTGTATACTATAACTATGTTTATATAATAGGATTGCTTAGTATCCTAATATTTTTGCTTAGTACTTTGATATACTTTGTTGAATTAATTTTTTCTATTAAAATAAGCAACCAAAAATATCTCTGCAATAAAAAAATTACAGCACTGCAAAATGTTGGCATAACAGCATTTATGCTAATTGTCATATTAGATTTGCTAATTTTTGGTTCACAATATATTGAACCTATTTTGTATAATTTGAAAAATTAATTATTTTTTGCTATTTATATATACCTCCTTTGTAGCTTAAATTGTAGTCGACTAGTGTAACTTGCTATTTATTTCATTTAAATATTCGACTTCGATATCAATGAATTTTTGTTGAAGTTTTTCGGTTTCTTCAATTGCGTAGGATGCTATATCAACTATTTCTTTTAATTTTTTTATTTTTTCTCCAAAATGGATTTCGATAGAATCTTTGCCCTGTTTTGCTATCCATTCACAGGTCACTTTTTTTAATTCTGAATCTAAAATTTCAGGCAAAATCGAGTTTACAACAATTGCCCTAACATAATCAGGTAAAGGTAATCGTTGGGTTTTAGAACCCTTTACTAAAATGTTTTTTAAATCTTTTGGAATACGAATACTAAATTGTTCCGATTTCGAATTCATATTGTTTTTAATAAATTTAATAAGTTTTTTATACATATACATCTCCTTTAATAATCAATGTATAATAGCATATTATATAAATACCTGTCAATTAAATAATTAAATACATGTATTCATAGAGAACTGCAAACATGTAAACAAAAAAACAAAAATATGTAGTTATAAATTACAAAAATTTGCAAATTTTTACACTATAGACCAGCCTCAATCGCCCTATAATTAGGCATAGTTAGGACAAAACTCCCATCACAACTATTAAATTTTATCAATATAACCTCACCAACAATATGTAAGGCAACAAGTTGCCTACATCTTGTATCCTCTCCTGCTTGCAGGAGAGGAAAATCTATTTGGCTAATTAAATATATAAATCCCTTTTAAATCTATGTTGTTTTAGATTTTGGTTTTCTTTTGAAAAGATTTTTTATTTTTTGTATGAATAAATCAAATTTTGACGGCTTATCTTTTCCATACAATAATTCAAATAATTTCTTTTCTTTTTTTGCTCTTATTTTTTCTTGTTTTGCTTTGGCTTTTGCCTCTTTTGCCTTTAGTTTTTCTTCTTCTTTTTCTGCTTTTATTTCTTCTTTTGTTTTTGCTTCATAGAGTTGAGCATTAACATTTTTTTCTACCAACGGTTCAATTTTGTTTTCAGGCTCTTTGGTTTCCTGTTTCTTTTTCGGTCTTCTTAAACTTACAAGAGTATCAGAATCAAGTGTCATACTCAAATCTATATGAAATCGTCCAGCTCTGCTTGTTTCTTCATGTGAATTTTTCATCAGCGGGAAGCCCCATGCTAATCTCAAATTAAGTCCGGCAGGTAAGGTTATTTTTATACCAAAACCCAAACTTGCCAAAAAGTCGTTCTTATCATAATGTTTGCTTCCCGTACCGGAACCTTTATAAGGGAATATTCCTGCATGGTCAGCAAATATGAAACCTTTCAGATAATTTCCGATAAAGGGTCTTGGGTTATTTGGATTTTTCTTTGTGCAAATTTCTCTCGGACCTATTGGGAACATAAGTTCTGCACTCATAATGTATCCGCTTCTGCCGATTAACAGACCTTCCGAATAACCTCTTACGGTCGTTCCGCCGCCTGCTATCATTTGGTCAAGATACGGAACATTATCTTTCGGAATAAATTGATAGTTACCCCTTATTGTTCCGACAAATCCGTGACCCAAATCGTGAAGTCTTAATACTCCGCCATCCAATTTTAAGTAATTTGAATTTTTATCAAATATAGGGATTGAATATCCGACATTTTGGTTTAAATACCAAATACCTCTTTGGGTATCATACCTGTATGTCAAACCTGTTGTTACTGTTGTGACTTTGTCTTCAAAAATATCTTTTCCGTCAAAACTTGTTGCAGAATGTTTATAAGCCAATGATGTTACACTTGTTAATTCTGTCCATGGCTTTCTTATGATAGGTTGTGTAAAATATAATGAGTAATTTTGAGAACGGCTTTTAATATTAAAAAGTCTGTATGAACCGTTGCCTATTTTTGAATTACTTGAAGAAAAACTAAATCCTATCCTGCCGTCTTTTTTGTTTACAGGAAAATTGTAATCCGCAAACGGAGTTATTGCGTGTTTGTTTGCGTAAAATCCCAAAGTTAACGGGTCACGATGTTTTGTCAGACTGTCATCTCTGAGCATCAATCCGCCACGATATTCTCCGATAGATTTTCGCCCTGAATTATCCATCATTGCGGTTAAATGAAACGGGAATTTTTCGTGAGCCTGAACCGTAATATTAGTTGTCCCCATTTCATTTTTGCCGGGATTTAAAGTGCCTGTTAATTGGACTCCGTTATTGTATCTGTTAAATACAACCATTGAACTTTCTAAACTTCGGATATTAAAAATATCTCCTTTAGATACATTCAATCGGTCTTTTATATATTTTGAAGTTGTCCATTTATTATCTAATACTACAATATCTTCAACTCTGCCTTCTACAAGTTTAATTTTTACAACTCCGCCTTCTATGACCTGTTCGGGTAAAAATGCTCTGGCAGTAACGAAACCGTAACTTAAATAAAGTTTATTTATTCGGTCAACAATTTCTTTTAATTGTTCTATTTTTAAATTCTGATTGTTATAATCTTTTAAAATATCTTCTATTTCTTGTTTAGTCAGAATATAAGATGGTGAAACTTCGACCTTTTCAATATAAACGCCTTCGGTTGCATAATCTTCCAGTTTTGCCCTGATTACAGGTGCAGATTTCTTTTCGATTTCGTCTTTTTTGGCTTCTCCGCTTTCTTTGCGTTCTTCAAATCTTTTGTAATCATCGCGAATCTGTCTTTCCATTTGTTGCTGTCTTAACGAATCTAAATTCTGATTGTTAAGAGTCCCTGCCTGAGGTATAATCTCCGGAACATAATCAGACATAGCAGGTAACGGCAAAGCCAATAATATACATATTGTTATAAAAATCTTTTTCATTTTATTCCATTTATAAATAATATTATATTTTTGTTTTTACTAAAAACCTAAATATTTTTTATTTTGTGTAAATTTTTGTAAAAAAAAATAAAAATTTGTAAAAAAAGTTTTTGTTCCCTTTTTATATGAATATTAATTACATAAAATAATATAACATCAAGAAGTAATTGTTAAGGGATATATATGCTGGAAAAATTTTTGCAAAAATTCACTGCGTCAATGATAGTTTTTGGAATGTTTCTGTTTGGTTTACCTTCAAGTGTTATTGCATCTGAAATTTCAGGTGTAACAGCAACAGGCAACACTTATAATATTGAAGCATCAAAAGTGTCAGGCAGTACAGGATTTAGAGAATACGATAAATTTAACCTATCAAAAGGTGATATAGCAAATCTTATCTACAAAGATAATTATTCAAAGTTTGTCAACCTTGTTGATAAACAAGTTGTTATTGACGGTATCTTAAACACAATGAAAAATAACAACTTCTACAACGGACATGCAATATTTGTATCTCCTAACGGTGTGGTTATAGGTTCATCAGGGATTTTGAATGTCGGTTCGCTTACTTTGATGGCTCCTTCTCAAAATGCTTATGATTTATTCAAAAAAAATTACGGTGAACATCTTTCAAATTTTGAATTTGATTTAACTAAAGATAATTATAAAAGTCTTATAACAAATTCTTCAGGCGATATTATAATCAACGGTCAAATATATGCCCGCAATGATGTAAATGCTTACGGAAGAAGAATTTTAACTAATGTAAATCCTGATGATGTTACTAAATCAGCAAATGCAAATCCGAGAATAGTTGCCGGTATTCAGAATAAGGATATCGTAATCAATAAAGCCAATCAGGCAGAATCATTATTTAATTCTCTTGTATCAAATGATACAAAAGATGCAACAGAATTAGGACTGAAAGACGGGAAAATAGTACTTATTACAAATAAGGCAAACGAAGAGATTTTAACAACCGTATTAACATCTGAATCAAATGGCGGTACTGAGAACAAAACAGGAACAGAATCTAATCCTGACAGTACTACTCAAAATAATCCGACAACTTCAGCCAAGACTACAACTACGACAACCACTACTATAAATACCGTAACAGGGCTTAAGACAGTTAAAACAGAAACAAATTCTGCTGACACCGGCTCAAAAACAGGTGAATCTAAAACTAATGATAAGGACAAAGTTAAAACAGCATATTCAATAGATAAAACATATAATAAATCATCATTATCAGATAATGATTCATCAATAATTATTAATAAAGCAGCAATTATATCTAATGATATAGAACTTGAAGCAAATGCAACATCTGAAAAAGAAGTAAATGAAGATACAATAAAGGCATATAATGATGCATTAGCCGCATCTAAAAATGACAGTAACAGTAATGCCAACAGTAATAATCTTAAAGATGATTCCAAAAAAGATGAAACAACAAATCTAATTATTCATAAAAGTTTTAACGGTGTATCTCCGGAAGCAAAAGCGAGTGTTAAGATATCAAATTCAAAAATAATAGGTGACGATGTTAATATAAAAGCAAATGCTTCATCAGAAACCGAAACTTATATTCAACTTTTGGATACAGTTTATGATAAATGGGTTAAAATAGAACTTCAAAAGTTATTTATAAAATTTTTAAGAGGTGAAATTTTTACTTTACCTTCATGGTTAACCGATGCAATGGAAAAAGGTGAAGAAGTTGCAGGTATTCCTTTAAAAACAATGCTTGATAATATGCAAGCAATGCCAAAGGAAGCAGTTGAGGCAATTTACAACCAAAATCCGGCAGGCGAATTTTTCAGTGAAGATGTTTATACATTTTTTGATGGTGCAAGAGCGGCATCTAAGATAGAAATAATTAATTCTGAAATTACCGGACAAAATTCTGTTAATATTACTTCTGATGCAAAGGCGGTAACAAAAATATCAACAGGAAAACTTGATTCATTACCGATGTTTCTGTATGGATTTGGGGCAAAAACAGATTCAAAAGTAAATGTTTCGGGCTCAAAAATATTAGCAACAGATGAAAAGAGTACGGTTGATATTAATGCTTTATCAACTATCGAAAATGAATTAAATTATGACAGTTCAAATTTTCTTGCTATAACAGAAAAATCAAAAGATGAAAAAGCCCCTGAAACTGCTTCAGATAATATTAAAAAACAAATAGCAGATGACCTTAACAAAAAAACTGATGATGCTAATAAAGAGGACGAAAAGAAAGCAAAAGAACAGGAACAAGGTTACAGTAATAGCGGCGGTATATATTCAAACGATAAAGATAAAGAAAAATCTGATGATAAAAATAAAGCCACCGAGGATAACAAACAATCTGAAAGTGCCGATAACAAAGAAAGTTTGGTAACTCAGGATGATAAAGACAATAAAGATAAAGAACAGGGTCAGGATAAAGAGCAAAGCCAAGACCAAGACAAAGATAAAGATAATAAAGAACAAAATCAAGATCAAGACAAAGATAAGGATAAAGACAAAGACAAAGATAAAGATGAAGGCGGTACACAAAATACCGTATCTGCTTATAACATTGCACTTTTAAATAATTCAATTATTTCTGATACCGGTGTTAATATTGAAAATTCCGAAATTGAAGCAAGTAATGTCAATGTAAGAGCAGTTTCGTTTAACAAGAGCGAAACAGAAGTCAAAAATATTTCTTATGTCGGTAAGGATTCAGAGCATACAGGTATTGCTGCCGGTATGACAATCAACCACACAAAAACTAATGCAGATGTTAATGTCATAGGTTCTAAAGTAACAACAAAATATGCTAATGCAGATATTGAAACCAAAAAAGATGAAAAGGGTAATGTTGTTAAAGATAAAAAAGGCAATGAGGTAAAAGAGGTTAAATCAACATACGGAGATGCCCGCTTTGTTGCGCAAAATATTAATCAGATATCAAATTCAGTTGAAACAGAGGTTGTAGCAAAAGACCAGACTTCAAAATATTCCGAAAAAAGTACAACAGATTATGATAAAAGTACGGGTGCTGCTATATACAGTTGGTTAAACAAAAAACTTTTATCAAAAGCCCAGGATAAAATGTCCGCTGCGCTTGATAAATTAAATCTTGAAATGTCAGGCAGTGCCGTATGGAATAATGAAAATAATACAGCATCTTCTGTAATTTCTAATTCGACTGTAAATACGACAACATTGGATTTATCATCAAATATTGTCGATTTTACTATTAATGAAGTAAATGCAGAAGCCGGTGCAAGCAATAAATTTAGTGCGGGTGCTGCGGTTATTGTAAATGACCAAAAAAATACTTCAACGGCAGAAATTAAAGATAGAGCAAAAATAACTGCAACAGATTCTGTGAAGGTAAATTCTACAACTCAATTACCGATGAATCCTATGGAATTAAAAATCGGAAGGGAAGTAGGGGAAGGCTCAACTGCAAATGAACTTTCTCTTGGTGTAAATTTTGATGCCGGGGATAATTTGTGGGATGCGGAGTTTTTACATACAAAACTTTCAGATTTATTGAATCCGGATACAATCAAAAATGTCGGTGCATCACTTAAAAAACCAAAAGAATTTTTTGGCGGAACAGAATTAAGTTTGAAAGGATTATTTAATAACCTTGCAAAAGCTCAAGGTGCAGGAACTACTGTCGCTATTGCAGGAAGTGTTGTAGTTAATTCTATTGTAAATAACACTACGGCCGTAATTGATAAAAATGCCCAAGTTACTATGAGCGGCGATATTAAAGGTTTAGATGGTAAAGGGCATGATTTAGACGGCAACGATATAACCAGAGAATTGAATGTTAACGCTTCAAATTCTGTTATAAATTATAACGGTGCAGGTAAAGTGGATTTCTTGATTGAAGAAATTAACAGTTATATTGCAAAATTAAAAGATAAAAAAGATAAAACTGAAGATGAAGCGGAAGAAGCCGCAAAAGTAGGTCTGGGCGGTAGTGTTATGGTTAATCATTTTACGAGTAATGCAACCGCAAAAATTGATAATGCAATAATTAATATAGAAGATGGGGACTTAAATGTTCAATCCGCACAGGAAGAAGCCTATGTAAATGCGCTTGTAACAGGCGGCAGCGCAGGTACATTTGTGCTTGAAGGCAGTGTTAATGTTCAAAATGTTGACGGTAAAACACAAAGTTACATTACAAACAGTGATAAAATAAGTGCCACAAATGTTAATGTAAATGCGGGTAAGGCAACTATTCAAACAAAAAAATCAGGTGAAGATGACCCGATAGAAATTGATGAAGATACAAATGAATTGAGCACTAATGACGAAAGAGATATTAAAGACAGACTCATTAGTATTAATATGTTAGGTGTAAATGCTACACAAAAAGGAACATCTGAAAATAGCAATCAACAGTCATCTTCAGGTGCATCTGTTGGCGTAAGCGTAAATGTTACCAATACAACAAAAGAAGTAAATGCTTATATTGATAATTCCACTATTAATGCCGAAGAAGAGGTAAATGTCAGTGCAGATACTCAATCAAGAAAAGTTGATGTACTTTTAGCGGCTGCAAGCGCAGGCGGCGTTGATATGAAAGAAGCTAAAGAGCAGGCAAAAGAAGACAAAGAGGCTAAGGAACAGGCAAAAGAAGACAAAGACGATAAAGAAGAACAAAAAGACAAAGATAAAGATAAAGATAAAGAACAGGGTCAGGATAAAGAGCAAAGCCAAGACCAAGACAAAGAT
This sequence comes from uncultured bacterium, assembly GCA_902777855.1. Taxonomy (GTDB): domain Bacteria; phylum Cyanobacteriota; class Vampirovibrionia; order Gastranaerophilales; family Gastranaerophilaceae; genus Zag111. The sequence continues at coordinate 243,872 of CACYVN010000007.1, forward strand.
AAAAATAAAGAATCTCAAAGTTCTGATAAAACTGGTACTGAATCAAAACCATCTGACAGTGAAAAAACACCTTCAACAGATTCTTCAAATAAAAATACCAAAAAGCAAAAAAATGTCGGCAACTGGATGGATATGCTTGATGAAGCAGGAGATGATGAAGAAGATGTTATGAATTTGAATGATTTATTCAAAGAAAATGATGCATCCGAACAGGCTCAAACATCAGTTAAAAAAGACTCAACTAAAAATGCAATAAAAAATGCGGATAAAACTGTCGATAAAGACGGCAAACAACAAGATGCCAAAAATGAAAATGCAAAAAAAGACGATAAGGCTAATACAGAGAAACTTGCTGACAACAATGAAAAGAAACTTGAAGGCGATAAGAGTCAAAAAGCAGATACTACAACAGCCTCAAGTAATTTCTCTCTTGCTGCCGCAGGTTCAATAGATATAACCTCAGATAAAACAAAAACAAATGCAAAAGTTACAAATTCAACGATAAATACAGGCAAACAGGCAGAAGTAAGTTCTAATAATGATACATTAGTTGTGGATGTTAACGGTGGTTTTGCCAAAGCGGGTAATGTAGCAGTCGGAGCAGGTGTAAATATTTACCGTAATTTATCCGAAACAAAATCTCTTGTAGAAAATTCAACGGTCAATTTTACTGATAAAGATGCTAAAGGTCTTGATGTTAAATCAAACTTTGATGCTGATTTAGTTGATGTTACAGCAGGTATAGGTGCAGCAACAAATAGTGACAAGAATGTAAAAATTGCTGTAGGAGGTTCATTTGCCTGGAATACTTTAAAAAATAAAGTATCTTCAGTTATAAATAAATCTGTTGTTAAAAAAGATGAAAATGCTGCAAATCCTGATGTGAATGTAAGTGCGACTGACGATTCATATATTTGGAATATAACAGGCGGTGTTGCATATTCAGGAAGTAAAGACGATAAAAACGCATCCGAAAGTGAAAGGAGTAATGCAACCGGTATTGGTGCAGGTATTGCAGCATCGGTTGATTACAGTTCAAAGAATGTCAATGCCGAAATAACAGATAGTACATTAACCGATGTAAAAGATGTAAAAGTTGATGCTGATTTAAAACAAAATTTCCATACGGTCGCAGTAGCAGCGGCTATAGCAAATAAGAATTCTTCTTCTTATACCTTTGATGGTGCAGTTAATACGGAAGTAAATACAAATACGGTAACTGCAAGAATAGGTCAGGGCTATACTTATGATGATAAAGGAAATGTTGTAAAAGATAAAGACGGCAATATTGTAAAAACAGGAGTCGGTACAACAATAAAATCAACAGGTGATGTTGAAGTAAGTGCGGTTGAAACAGTTCAAAATTTAAGCATTGCAGGCGGTGTAAACTTCTCCAATGCAGATTCAGGTGTTGGTGTTGGTATCGGTGCTATTGTAAATGTTAATAATTCCGATGTAACTGCTGAAGCAGATAAATTAACTGTCGAAAAATCAAACTCTATTAAAATTAATGCAAAAGAAGATGAAGATTTATCTTTCTTGGCTGTCAATTTTGGCTTGCAGACAGGTGACGGACATGCAATAAATGTAAACGGAATAGCAAATGTATTTTTATCTGATGTAGTTTCTCAGGCAATTAATAATTCTGTATTGAAATCAGACGGAGATGTTGCAATTCAATCTCTGTACTTTAATAATCTTTGGGGAATTACTGCAGCAGTTGCGGCTTCAAAAGGCGGCGCTGCGGCATCTGCAAATTTGATTGCGGATGTATATAATAACCATGTAACTTCATTACTTGAAAAAGGTTCAACAATTGATGCAAAAGGTGATGTTACCGTAAAATCAATCGCTGTTGAAGAGATGACCATATTCCCTGTCGGGGTTTCGGTTTCAGGTAATAGTGCGGCAGTAGCGGCAAATATTAATGCAAATGTTATTGTAGATACAATTAAAGCGCAAGTGTATGGTGAAATAATCAATAGCGGCAGTGTTCTTGTCAAAGCACAAGATACTTCAAACATTTTGACAAGGGGCGGTACAATTGCATTATCATTTGGCAATGCTGCAATTGGCGGAGATGTCAATGTTGATGTAATTAATAAAAATGTGACTGCTGAAATTAAAGATACAACAGTTAATTCTACCGGTAAGGTTGATGTTCTTGCAAAAAGTATCAATGCTATGGGCGGAACAGTACATCAGGATGAAAACGAAAAAGATAAAGATATAAAAAGAGAAAATTATACCTTTAGTGTCGGAACTCTTGATGAAGCAAAAGAATTTACAAAAGAATCAGGTAAAGACGCTGATGGCAAATCTAAATATGAAAATGATGATAAATTCGGTAATTGGAATATGTTCTATGATTTGGGAGCAGGTTCAAAAGTCGCAGTTTCAGGTGTAATAGTTGTTAAAGTTATTGAAGATACGGTTAAGGCTTATATTACCGATTCTAATATCAATGCGGATTATTTGAATGTGAACTCAATTTCAGGTACGGTCGCAAATGCTATTATGGGCAGAATCAATGTAGGCGGTACTGCAGCGGTAGGTGCTAATATCTTTGTAATGGCAGGTAATTCAACTGTCGAAGCGCAAATCACGGACGATTACAAATCAAACGGTAAAAACAGTATAAATATTGCCAAGGATATGAATGTTTTGGCAAATTCAGAAAAGAAATCCACTCTTATTACTGTTGGTGGCGCGGCAGCAGGTACTGCTTCAGTAAACGGTGCGGCTGTGGCTAATGTTATAAATGATACAGTAACTTCTAAAATAGGTGACAGAGTAAATGTAAATACAGATTCCTTAAGTATTGGTGCTAATAGTGATAACAATTTAAAAGGTTTAGTTGTAAATGTCGGAGCAGCAGGAACTGTGGCAGTCGGTGCAGTTGTTTATGTTAATAAACAAAATACAACAAATACCGCTCAAATAGGTGAATTGGGTAAAGAATCCGCGGTAATAAAAGCCATTAAGGATATTAAAGTCAATGCTAAGGCAGATGATGAATTTTCGGCACTTCTTGTAAATGTTGCAGTATCAGGTACAGCATCAGTTGCAGGTACGGCATTGGTTAATGTTATAGATTCCACTGTTAATTCCCGTATTTATAATTCAAATATTGTAAGTGAAGAAGGCAAAGTCGAAGTTATAGCAGACAGAGGTTACAACAGAGATCTAATTAATAATGAAAATGCAATAAGAAGTTGGTTTAAAGGAACTAATGCATACAGTAAAAAATATAATGCCAATAAAGATAAAAATTCAAAGGATAATGAAGCAGAAGCTATAAATGCAGATAAAGATATATTAAATAGTGAGACTTTTAAACCGCAAGTAGGTATGGTGAGTGCGGCAGCATCCGGTACTGTAGCTGTAACTGCAAATGTTATTGTTAATAATATGGAAGGGCATATAAATTCAGAAGTTGTAAACTCTGAAATATCAACGAAAGAGGGTTTAAAAGTTGATGCAAATCAAACTTTTGCAAATTATGATGCAATTGCGGCAGTTTCCGCTTCAGGTGTTGCGGCTGTTAATGCAACAGGTGTAATCAATGTATTAGAAGATGAAGTAACTTCGCAAATAGACAATACTAAAGTCACAAAAGGCGGTGCTGAAGTTGATGCCACATCACAAATGAAAATAAATCAACTTGTAGTATCGGGCCAATTCTCCGGGAATGCGGCAGTTGGTGTAGCTGTTGATGTAAATAAGCTTAATGATAAAGTACATTCTTATATTCAAAACGGTTCTGAAATCCACGGCGCTACAACAGTTAATGCTGAACACGCAGTTGAAATAAACAATGTATTAATAGCTGCAAGTATTGCCGCAACTGGTGCTGCAGTATCTGTTGTTCCTGTGGTAAATAAATATACAGGTGAAACTTTTGCAGAAGTTAGAGGAAATTCTATAATAAATGACGGAGCTATTTCAATCAATGCTTTTGATAATGTAGATAATTTTTCTGCTGTTGCAGGTATTGGTGGAGCAGGTGTAGGAGCTAATGTTTCAGGATATTTAATTACAAATGTTTACGATAATAAAGTTAATGCAGGTATTTCCGGATTAAATATAAATACAATTAATAAAATAGATATTTCATCCGCATCTGTTATAGATAGCGAAAATGCTCTTTTAGCTGCCGGCGTTGCGGGTGTAGGTGGTAATGTAACAGCAAATATTATTGTAAACAGTATAGAATCAAAAGTAAATTCATACATTGATAATAGTGTAATAGAAAATGCCGGTGATATTAAATTAACCGCAAATAAGAAGAAAGACGGGACTCTTTATCACGATAAAATACATAATTTAACCGGTAGCGCAGGTTTAGCAGGTATAGGTGCAAGTGTTGCATCCAACATGATATTTAACTTATACAGTAATACTACTCAAAGTTATGTGCAGAATACAAATGTTGAACATGCAAACAGTTTAGCAGTTGAAGCATACGGAGATAAAAGATTTAGCGAAAATAACTATGGTATCAGCGCCGCTGCTTTTGGCGCTGCTGTTGTTGCGGATGTTGTAGCGGATCAAATTGAATCTACAACTCGGGCGTATGTTAAAGCAAATAACAATAAAAATATTAATGTAGATGGTGTACTTAATGTTCTTGCCGATGATAAGGTTGTATCAACTACGGATATGGGTTTTGCTGTAGGAACAGCAGCTGGAGTAGGTTTTGGTGCTAACATCAATGTAAGTAATTACAATGAAACAGTGCTTGCTGAAATTTTAACTGAAGGTGATAGTAAAATTGCGGCAGGAAGCGTAAACTTAAATTCCAGTGCAACTTATGCTCTCAGAAATACTATATCAGGTGCTGCATTAGGTTTAGGTGCTTTAGCCGGTGATATTTCAATAATCCAGCTGGGTAACAGAAAAGCTATATCTTCAGGTGATAGAGATACAAAAGGCGGTGTAAACGACGCACTTAAAACAGTAAAAGATGGTTATGATAAAGCTGCTAATTATGAAGTTGCTAATAAAGAGAAAGAATCAGAAGCATATAACAAAGATGCTTCCTTATTACCAACAGATGAAGATAGAGCAAATGCAAAAAAACAACAAGATAAATTTAATCCTACAAATTCAACAAAACAAGGAACAGGTACTATTTCAAGAATAAACGGTAACGTTGAAACAAAAGGCGATATTGCATTAAATGCCAAAACGGAATTAAAAGGTGTTGATAAAGATGGCAATTTAACAGATACTATAACTTTCGAAAATACAAATATACTTGGGGGAGGGGCTGCAGCCGGTGTTGGTGTTAAATTGGTAGATTTTTCAAATCAAACAAATGCTGAAATTACAGGCGGTCATGTTAATGCTAAAGGTAATATAAATATCAATTCTGAATTAACAAATAATGTAAAAATGACAAATGATGCCTATACAATTGCAGGAATATCAATAGGTGGTGCAGTTGGTATTTATGATAATAAATCATATACAAATTCTAAAATTGCAGATACTGAAATAACTGCAGGAAATATTAACCTTAATGCAAAATCATCCAATAAAGCAGATGTATTAAGTAAATCTTATACAATGGGCGGACTAAGTGCTTCTGCAGCTGTGGCAAAAGTAAAGGATGACAGTACGACAAATGCAATTGTTACAGGAAATACAAATATTACTACAAATGCAGTTGAAGGAGATATTAATTCCGGCATGTTAAATCTTCATGCTACAGGTGATTCTGATATAAAAATGAATCTTCAATCAGGAACCGTTTCTTTAGTTAAGATTGCATATATGGATGCTGAGGCTAAGGCGAACTCTAAAACGAATGCTGTTATTAAAGATGTAAATGGTAACATTAATGTTGCAGGATTAAATTTTGTATCTGATTCAAACGGATTAAGTTCAACTGCGACATCAAACGCTACATCTGTATCAGGTTTTAGTATTGATGTAAATAGTACCGGCTCCAGTTTGACGGCAACTATGCAGGCAGGTATTGATAGTGCTGGAAGTGGACTTGTAATAAATAATAGCGGTAAAACATCAATTATATCAGGTGTAAGTGCAAGCAAGAACACTAAAAGTGCAGATGTATCTGCAAATGCGTATGTTGAAAACACAGGTTTCAGTCTTTTTGGCGGTGGCGGCGTAGAAGCTAAAGCCGTAAATAATGTTAAGGTAAATTCTGTAATGAATTCGGATGAACACAATGCAGATTCTCTTGAAATGATTGCTAAAGTAAATGAAACTGCAAAAGCAGATGTTTCAAATACATCTGTCGGATTAGTTGATATTAGCGTTACAAAACTTACTGCTGATGCACAAGGCAATGTCGGAGTCAGTGTTGCAGGTAAAAATACTATTAAAAATAAAGCAAAAATTGATGTTGATAGCAAAGTTACAAGTGATGCGAGTGTAGCTTCAGCAAAATATGGTTTTGCAACGGGTTCAGGTACAAATTTAACTTCTAATCTTAAATCAAATACAGTTCTTAATGTAGGCGGAGAATTAAATGCTAAAGAAGTTGAAATAGATTCTAATACTAACAGAACATCAAAAGTTGACTACTCTTCTTCGCAAGGTGGTGCTGTATCTATAGGGGCAGCGACAGTTAAGAATGATGTCTCAGGTAAATCCGAAGTTAATTTGACAAATTATACTACATCAACTGATTATGACAATATAATCACAATAAATAATTCGTCAACCAATACACAAGATACTGTTTCAAGCAGTATCTCAGGTGGTGCAGTGGCGGCGGATTCTACCAGTGTTTCCGGAACCTTAAATTCTACAACTTCAACCAATATAAAGGATTCCGATATTAAAACTGCGAATGATATAAATATTAACGTTAATAATACAAATGTTGTAAAAGATTCTGCTACGGCTAAAACTTATGGTATTATTGCGATAACATCAAATAAAGTATCACACACTTATTCTTCTAATTCTGAGATAAATTTAAATAACTCAAATGTTAGTTCATCAAAAAATATTAATTTTGCGGCAAATTCCGGTGTTGTGAGCGGAAGCGATGCTGCACGTGACGGATATGTGCATTATGCAGGTAAATCCGGTGCTTTTAATGCAAAAGAGTTAGTTTCTGTAAGTAATACTCTTAATGAAAATAATTCTATAAATCTTCAAAATTCGTCAGTTAAAGCAGAAGATTCAGTTACATTTGCAATGAAAGGAAATTCAAACTTTAGTCAAAAAGTTGGCGGGGAAGCACGAGGTTTTGCCGGAAGTGCGCATAATTCGAGTACATTAACGCTAAATAATACAAATGCACTAAACATTGATGCGAATTCGACTGTCTCATCTGTCTATAAAACGAAAATTGATTTAGATTCAAATAATACATTGTCAACAAATGCAGAATCCGATTCATACTCTTTTGGTTTTAGAGATGCGGAAGCACATTCTAATTTATATGCAACAGTTAACAATAAAATTAATAACAGTGGTTCAATTGAGTCTGACAATCTTGTTGATATAAACTTTATGAACAACTCAGAAAACAATTTGACTCAACATGCATATACAGCAGCGCATGCTGTTATTCCAACCACTACAATTACGGGGACTTTAATAAAAACTGTTAATAATAGTTTAAATGTTCTTTCCGGTGCAAAAATTGCATCGAAAAAAGATGTTGATATAAGTTATAAATCTTCCGGTTCAACAGAAAATCTAAGTTCTACTTTAGAAGATATTCACCAATATTATCTTGCATTTGGATATACTACTAATAAAAAAGCGGAAAATAAACATTCAAGCCACAATCCAAGTCTGAAATTAGATGGTGATATCATAGCAGGTCAGGGAAATAACAGATATATGAAAATTTCTTCCGACGGAAAAATCGATTTTCAAAAAGGATTTGATTCTAAAGAATATATACTTTCTGAAGGTGACTCCGCTGATGGAGAATGGCTCCAAAATAATACAGTAAAAATTTTGGAAAACAAAATTAACGAATTAAATAAAAGAATTAATGAACTTGAAAACAATATAAATAATGACAATATTATAATTAGTCAGATATCGTCATCAATTGCTGATGCGAATGCAATATTAGATGAGATAAATTCACATGAACTTAAAGCAGAAGACGAATTCAATACATTAATTCTGGACTACTATAAAAACACAGTGAAGCAAGAATTGACAGCTAATGGTTATAATTTAGATTATAATACTATTATTGATGGATATATAACATATATAGCCGGCTTGGATATTCAGCCAAAAGCAGATACTCAGGTGGTGATACCTACAATAACAGAATTTTTGAATGGTCATGATACATACAAGAATTTATCAGAAGCACAAAAATCAATATTCCAAAATAATTTTAATGCAGTTACAAACAAAATAACCTATACTCCAAAAGGAAAATACCCTATATTTAATGAAAAATATATGCTGACGGAAAGTATAACAATAAAAGATGAAACCGCAGGTGAAATTACACTTGATGAAAAGAAAATTGTGAATTTAATTATTTATGTGCTTCAGGAATATGAAAATAAGTATAAACAAGAAAAAGAAGACAATATTCGTGTAAAAGATTCACTGGCAAGACAAAAAGATGCTTTAAATGAAAGTTTAGATATGATAGATGTAAAAGATTATGGCTCTGAATATTCTGTTTTGTTTGCGGATATTAATTCTGAAACATCAGGCATTAATATAAGCGGAATGTCTGAAAACAATATAAAAGGAAGTGGGGAATTCAATGTAGAAAGCTCTGCTCTTACAGTTGATAATTATTCAACAAGAAGTCTTATGTTTAATACAATTAATTTTGGTAATGAAGACGAAGTAAACGGTCTGGTTATCAATGGAAAGGGCTATTCTGATTACTTAAACAATGCTAACAAGTTAATTGGTTCTGAAACCGGTGTAAAATATGTAAGTAACGGAATTGGCGGAAATGGTGATATAAAAATCACTAATTACTACGATATAACCAATCCTTTTGCAAATACTCTTGATGTTCCAAACAATATGCAAAAATCAGATATTACATTGCAAGGTTTAATATCAACCAGCGGGAAATTGCATGTTTATAATGAAAGTGGAGATATAATCGCATTATCTGATTTGAATTCAGGCAGTAAACATATGGTATCTGCTAATGGTAATATCAATCTTATGCCGGATATAAAATTCTCTATGAAGGATAATGATATTTTATTTGCAGGGAACTCTGTAATTTTAAAAGGAAATGAAGCTGATATTAAAGGGCGTATATCTGCAGGTTATGAAGAAAGAAAACTTGAAATAACAGATGATATGTTACAAAATCTTGTTCTTGATCCGACAACCGGTGAAACTAATATGATTGATCTTGGTGCCGCACCATATCTTGGAGATGCAAAAGGTAATAATATTAAAGCTATATACAAAGACGGCCAAATTTATCTATTCGGGATAAAGGATTCTAATGGTTCTGTAATTATGGATTTCCAGAGTGGTAAAATTGCTGCGAATGTTTCATCAAAAGAAGGAGCAAGTAATATTAATATAATTAATAAAACTGATAAAGTTATGAATGTTTCAAATATTGTAAATATTTCAAGCACCGGGGAATTATATAAAGGCGGCGCTGCGGATTATACAAGTATTGAATATCGTCCTTGGAATGAGGGAATTAATAGTAATACTGCTAATATTGAATCAAACGGAGGTATAAATTTCAATTCCAGCATTGTTAATTTAGGAGATATAAATATAACAAATGAAAATGGAGATATGACAATATTTAAAGATATAAATGCAATTTCAGGAGATATAAATGTTTCTCAAACCAATGGGGACATAATAAACGGAGTTGTAGATGACACAATATCAAATCATTACAGCGCAAATCTTGCTGATGACACTGAATTAACAATTAAAGGTATATATGTTCCTAATTTCGTTACTTCGCAGGATTTAGTTATAAATGTTGTTGATGGTGATATCGGTGTTAATTCTAATCCGAATGCAAAAGTCGGAATTGATGCAACAACAAGAGATTACACCGATTCTATAAATGTCAATGTCGGTGGTACTGTTGTTGCAACGGCTATTAATAATGCAAATACAGATACGCGTTTAATCAATTTAAGAGCAAAAAGTTCTGATTTGAATATTAGGGATGTTACTGCAAACGGTGATATTATTTTAACAGCAGCGGATTGGAAAATTGAAGATAAGCGTCCGACTCCGGATGATGATACATATTTTGAAGGGTATTCAATATTGAATGCTTCTGATAATGATTCTCCTATAAATGGACAAAATATATCATTAATTGCAAGTGATACAATCGGTTCATCGGATAAGAAAATGGTTATCAATCAGGATACTTTATCAAATAACGGCGCAAGATTAAGTATGGAAGCAGAAAATAATATGTATTTTGATATAAAATCAAATTCAGATAATCCGACATATATTGATGCATTAATATCAAAACGCGGTGATATAGAATTTACAAATTCAACAAATTCTACAATAAATCAAATAACTTCAGGTGGGGATTTACATATACTTGAAACAGGTAAAGAATTGACTATATATAATATAGGCGGTGATGCCGTAGGTTTTGATGATATCTTATATCCTCATGATAATATTGCTATCGGAACAACCGAAAATAATGCCGCAGTACCTCAATTTGTTGCGATAGAAGTTCTTGATGCTAATGGCGGAGATAACTCTGAATCAACATTAAAAATATATTCTATGAATGTTAAAGGCAGAAATAAGGGTGAAGGTGAATTTGATGAAAACGGCAGACAAATTGCAGATATAAGTTTGATGGCTGATAATATTTATGTAAATTCTGCCAATGCAAAAACTTCTTCTGTATCAACAAAGAAAAATCCTGAAGGATATAAACCTGAAAATATCACATATACAGATACACAACTCGGGCTAAAAGGCGATAGCGTATATGAAGCGCAGGGAATAAATTCTTATGGTACAGGCAAGCCGATTGTTTTGGATGTCAAAGGGGTAAGCAAAGAATTTGTGGACGAAAATACTACCTCTGCAACAAGAACAAATTATAATATTCAAAAACCGGTAGAACAGGACGAAAAATTTGCTAATCCGCAAAACCAAATAACAGATTATGATTACAGAGTAAATAACGCTGTCATATCAATTAATAACAATAATTCACAAGACAGAGGTGTTATATTAAACAATATCTATGCTGATGATGCATATATTGATACGAAAAATTCCAAATTGGAAGTAAAAGACGCTTATATTAAAGATTATGCAGAATTTTCAAATGCTAATAAGAAAGTAACGGTTGATAACGATTACAGACGCAGATTAAGAGATGCAGATGCGCAGTTATATACTGAAAAAACCGGTTCATTCTCTATAGATTTAGATAAATCAATTGATATGAAAACAACTGCTCCGATAGTAGGGAATGATTTTGACAAATTGGCTAATGATTATCAAAGTGAAGGAAACTTTGTAAACCGCAGCAGAAAAGATACAACTAATTTGAACGAAAATGTCGACAGATATAGCAAATTAGATAAACAAAATTACCATGAGGAATTGAAACGCAATTCTATGCGATTTAATACAGTAAATGATGCGGAATTAAAATCCAATTATAAAATCTATGATATATCAACGACTGGAGCATTAATTAAAAACGAAAACAACTTAAAAGTTGGTGATAATACATATGTCAGAATTGTTTTTGAAGATATGGATGTAACTTTGAAATCAAAAGTTATCAGTATTGAAGGAGAAAAAGCAGGCATAGAATTTATTGATGTTCCGTTTGATGTTGCAAATAGAATATTATACAGATATATGCAGCAAAAATCAGTAATGAAATTAAGCATAAAATAATTTGATTTGAATATCACTTTACTGTAACAATAAAAAAAGACGATAACAAAAGTCATCGTCTTTTTTATATGGGCAGCAGTGGACTGTCTTGAGTTGCTCGCAATAAACGGGACTACGCATTTTGCTTTTAGTGGCTTTCAGCCACACGCAAAATCTGCTCCGCTGTAATTTAACAAACAGAACAAGATTAAATTATCTATGAGATTAAGATATTTTTCATTACTTAACTCGCAAAATTTTATACGGAATTTTATTTTTTATTAGAAATTCACCCCATTCAATTTGCTCAGGTTTTAGAGTTTCATTTTTGCGTTTAACTTCAACAAAAATCATTTCTTTGCTATTCCAGACAATATAATCCGGTGTTCCTACGGGATTTCGTTTGTAATCATCTATTGTATGTTTTAAAATTTTGCAAAATGTTTTACTATCAATTTTTGCTAAGAACTCTTGTACAATGGGCGATTTAAAATATTCTGTCGGATTTTTATAACCTTCAATTTCCCATTCATCAAGCCAGCGAATGTAAGAACCTTGTTCGTGTTTTGCAATTTGAGTATTTATAAAGTTTTGAATATTAGATTTTCTAATTACATTCAATTTTTGATTTAATTCTTCAGATGTAACATTTTTGTTTTCAATATCAAATAATTTACTTTCAGATTTGGTATTCAATGTTTTCGGATATAATTCATCAAGAAAAGCAAGTACAAAAACACCTTTCCAGAAAGAATATTCAGCGCGCATTACTTGGTAACCCTTATTTTTATAATATTCTCGGACAACTTGTTCAGTTGAACATCTTTCACCGTTAGAGCAATAAAAATAATTTTTACCAAGTTCGCCGGTTTTGGGTGCAGTTATTGTGATAGTATTTTTATTAATTTTTTCAGGCAAAACTTGTTTTGCGTCAGCAAATGGCACAATACAAACTAAAAACAAAACTGTTAATAAAAACCTTTTCACAAAATTATTATATCAGCTAAGCAGCATATAAATCAATTTCATCAATATAACATCTGCAATTTGGATGAAGATCATCTGGAATGTCTTCCATGTGTTCAAAAATTTTTCCTTCCATAGAATCACATTCACCGCAGACTTTACCATCACCCATTGTGTGCCAAACGAAAATTTTACCTTGATTTTCATATGCAAGTTCACCGCTTGTAGGTATACCAATTTTGTTCAGTTGTTCGTGAATGCATTTTTCATATTTTTCAAATTCATCACCGGACATTTTACCAATTTTTTCACGAGTAAAAATCTGCTGTACGCCTTCAGGAGTATTCATAAATTTTAAGTATTTAGACATAAAGCCTCCTTGTATTATATAGTGTAAATCTTATAAATATTCACATTATAATGATTATTTGAATAGCCCACAAGTCCGTATTTTTACCTAACCCAAATGGGTAATTGACATGATTTTTCATGCTATGACATGATTTCAGCCATCAACATCCGCTAAAATTTTAAAAATTTACAATTTTTTTTGTAAATTTTTTGCTTAACATTTTATGTATTGATATATTTGCCCACTTGAAATATTGTACCATTTTTGGTACAATATAAATAGAGATTATTTTGAATTAAAAAGGATAATAAAAATGATAAATAAAAAGCATATTGGTTCTAGTTTTGACAGTTTTCTTGAAGAAGAAAATATTCTTCAAGAATCTGAAGCTGTTGCAATAAAAAGAGTTATTGCCTATGCATTAGAGCAAAAAATGCTTGCAGATAATATTTCTGTTAATCGTCTTGCCAAAGAACTTGCAACTTCAAGAACTGCTATTTGTCGCATTTTAGATCCTGAAAATACTTCTATTACTTTAAATACTATTGAAAAAGTTGCAAAATATTTGGGCAAACGCATTGTTTTATCGTTTGCATAATTCTTTATAGCGTTTAATTGCAACATCCAGTTCTTTTTGCGGGGTTTTCTGAGTTTTCTTTATAAATGCGTGAAGCAAAACTATTGTATTATCTTCAACGCAGAAAATTATTCTCGCGATTCCATTGGAAATTTTGCAGCGAACTTCTTCCAAGTTTGTACCTTTTAAAACTCTTGTTAGGGGCATTCCGACGGGATATCCGTATTGAACAGTTTTAATATCATATCCAATAGTTTTCTTATCTTCTTTCGGGAGCTTTTTCAACCATTCACGCACAGGTTCATTTCCGGAATCTGTTGCGTAAAAATATACTTCCAATGCTTCACAACGACTATTCATGTCATAATTATAGCACAAACACACGATTAAGGAAATATTATTAAGAAAATACATGTAACTTATTGTGTCTTTTTTATTGATATGACTGCGCTTTTAGGTAATGTATGTCTTGCATTTAATAAATGGAGGTCATATGGAAAAAGTCGGATTGAATATAACACTAAAAGAGTTTAAGCAATTAGCAAAGTGGTCGAAAAATATTTATAATACTGCGGTTGTTATTGATTATTTTGTTTCTAATCAACAGGAGATTGAAGAATGCTATAATCTCGCGCCGATAGTCAAACACTTGAGGAACGATGCGGATGTCTTGAATGCATTCTTTATAGATCACGAAAAAGATGTCGAAATTTAAATGCCGTTTAAAAGGTGTTTAAAAGCCGTTTAAATAGCGTTCAAAAATTATTATGTCCAAATGATACGATTTTAGACGCATACACTTGATGTTTCCCGTTAAAAGAGTGATGAATGGTGTAACTTAAAAGGAGCAAATTATGGTTGAAAAAGATTATAAGCACTTGGTTGGCGGCATTAAACGGGTATCGCTCACGCTTTCACCCTCTGCCGCCAATCCGCTATACGGAACAAAAATTTTAAATCTTAAAACACATGACATTGGTTTGCTAATTTGCTTATGGGAGAACAAATTTGCTGATAAAACCGTCGATTTCGCAACTTGTGTAGATAAAACCGGCAAACGATACAACATTGAACTTGATAATATAAGAGGGTTTGAGGATGATTTTGAAAAATAAATTAACCAAAGAGACATTGGACATTCCATATTCTGTATTTAGAAGAAAGTTTGCAAAAGAAATTCGGGATGCGTTTGAAAGTTACCGCAAAACACAACTAAATAAATATTCTTGGAACTTCAAAGATGACAATTCTTTGGAGTTTAATTTTTATTTTGAATTACATTGGAATTTTAATCACTTTGGCAATTCAAATTGGTATATAGAAAAGTTATAATTTTTTATTTATTTTAAAAGCTCCTGTATGTATATATGATTCATTTTCAATAACATTATTGTAGTATGTTCTAATGCTATCGTCATCGTCACTTGAATCCCATTCTTTTCTGTAGTTATCTATATCGCTTTTCTTTTGTTCAATATAATTTTTTAGCAGAGGGAAGTTATAAGAATGAGAGATTCTCATAAATTGATCATTTATCTTGCAAAAAGAATCAAATGCAGGTGGTTGACTGTTAAAATATGTATAAAAATCATCAAATTCTTTATATGAATTAAACCTTCGATCTCTAAAAATCTCATATTCATTCGAAAAATCTTGATGATAAATAGTATTATTTATTTTATAAACATCTTGTGGCACTTGAAATTTTAGTAATTCAGCCTTTTTAGATTTGGAATCTTTGCTTAACGGATTTGCTAAATCAATACTACTATGATTACTTGTGTCTCTTGATTCATGTTCACATAATTTAAATGCAATATACTCGCAATTAATATTTTTATTAGAATGAATACAGATATATACAGCTCTTTCACATATTTTTTTAACCTCTCTGATACTTAATTTATAATCTCTTGAGAATTTTGCAATGTTTTTTTGTAGAACTTCAAGAGAATTATACTGATCGCATAATACCAATTTATTTTTTTCAATCAGAAAATTTACAGAATCTTTTGAAATTAAATTTTTTACTAAACTTAAATAATCTGGTTCATACATGCAAAATTTATCATTAAAAAATTTATTTATGTAATTTTCATATATCGTATCATCTAACTTTTCATCATCTATACCATATAGTGCTTTAACACTTCTTTGTAATGACCTCATATTAGTAGGAACAATAAAGAATAAACCTTCAATGTCAAAAAAATGTTTAATTATTTCAAGAGTTTTCATTGCATAATCCGGACGACACCGGTCTAATTCGTCAACTATAATTACTAATTTATGATTTGGTAATTTTGCAATAAAACTTTTAAGAGTCTTTTTAAAGCTAATCAAAAAATCATCTTTTTTTATAAAATTATCAAAGAATTTTTCAACTGCTTCAATTGCATCTTTATTATCAACAGTAATACTTGTTTCATTACCTAAGATATTAAATCCGGCTGTTAAAGAAGTCGATTTTAACAAATTAAGTATTAATTCATATATAGATTTTGCAGTTTTTGCTAAATTTTCATTTCGGACAGTTTTTGAAATTTCAAAATATTTTAAAATTTCAGCAGAAAATGATACAAAGGGTTGTTCTATATAATCGTTTTCCCATGCACTAAAATAAACAGTATCAATTTTACACTCACGCAGATAATATGCGAATCGAGTTGCAAAATGTGTTTTTCCCATTCCAAAATTATTTTCAAGTAACAAAACATATGGTGAAGCTTTTGTTAATACTTGGCACTTTAAGCATTCTGCAAATTCTTCGGCTCCAGGCATACAATCAAAAAATGGATTTGATTTGTACTCTTGCAAGGTTACTGAATCTAATTTAAATATATTCGCTTTATCTGTTGACATTCACACTTTCCTCTTATACTTATGCTGATTATAATTTATATTTAATAAATTATTATAGTTTTTAAGGAAAAATTAATTATTTAATGTTTCTTTTTATCCATTCCATAATTCCTGAAACGAGGTATTCTTGTTCGGATTTAGTTAATTCTCTATGTTGAGGGAATTTGTGCCATTTTTCAATGCAGCCGCGGCAGCAGGTGGCGGTTGCATGTTGAGCAATAAAAACAGGATGTCCACGCATTGGAGTTTGTTTTCCATCATTTACGGGTTCTGCCGGTGCAACTCTATCTCGAATAAAGTCGCAGGCATGAGAATAAATTGTATCAAGTCCTTTGTCATTGATATATTCAAGCTCTTTTGCCCGAAGCTTAAATCTGCTCCTGAATTTTGATTTTGTTAGTCTGTCTAAAATATCCATAATTTGCTATCTTAGAATTTATAACCAGGCAAATGCCTGACTTACTCGCTGCCAAGAAAAATATCTTTTTCATATTTTTATTATATTGTACACAAGTATCATTTTGTTTCGTATGTATGTCTTAATGTATTATTTCGTTTATCACCTCTTTTAATGTATCAATGTACTTTCCCTTAAATGAATCTAGTTTTTCTGAAATATGGTTTTTAACTTCTTCGTTATTGTCATAGGACATATACTCATCTAGCGAAATAAGAGTATCAAGATTAGTCCATTCCCAACCTTCTTTGTTGTTATCAAATTTAAAGTTTTTATTCTTATTTATGAGAGCCTTTTTAAATTTTTCTTTTAAGTCCTTGCCATAGTCAGATTGCAATGGAGCGAATAAAATTTCAATTGTAACTTTTTCACTATTCCATTGCAAAATAGAGAACTTTATATTTACAAAACAGTTGTCAGGCTTCCAATCTGCAATTTGAATTTTTTTTAATTGCTCCTCTGTTATTTCTATTGGTAATGCTAAAACTACACTATCAGATTCTCTGTGTATTCGCTTTACATAATCTTTTTGCTCTAAAACTTCAATTAGTATACTACAAAGAGCTTTTTGTGGAGTACCACATTTGTATATTAAATCAATAGCATCACCGTATTCTTTATATATTTTTGAACAAAGTTCTAATATTTCAGCATCATAATTTCCCATAATGTCCCTTTCTACCATTTTTTTGTAATGTTCAATAAATATTTTTACATCATCATCAAGTAAACAATCGCATTGTTTCATTGAATTGTTAATTGCTATTAAAATATCTCCGTAATTTATTCTTATGTATCCTTTGTAATCTTCACATGGTGTATATTTATAAGGAGTTAAAAATAGAAATATTTTGTGTTCATAGTCTTTATACTTATCATGGTTTAACACATAATTTCTATAATCCTCTAATTGATTACAACCCTCACCTGACCAAACTTTGTTTTCTATAACGCATACTAGTTTGCTTCGAGGGCAGTCTATAAATATGTCCATTCTTCTGCCGTCATTAGCCATTTTTTCTAACTTGATTTTGGCATCTGTTAAGTCTTTTAATATTATATCAACCAAACTAGTATCATTTTTTAACGCAACTTTTAACAATTCTTTTAGAAAAATGTCCATTAAATTGTGACTTTCAAAAGGGTTTAAAAGCCATCCTAAAAAGTTAGAGTGTTTAACTTCATTGTTCTGTAATTTTAATGCTCGAAAAATATTAAATTTATGTTTTGATTTTGCATGCAATTCCGCTAAATCATCTGACATTAATAGTTGTAGTAATGTATGTTTTTGTTTTATTTTATCCATATTCAACTCCTACTTATGCATTTCTTGAGCCAGCCGATTTACCATTTTCATCATAAAGATTTATTCTGCCATTCTTTTTTATTCCGACACAATTGCCACACATAACGGCTTCACCACCATTTAAAGTTATTGTTGTTCCAATGCTTCCAAAGCCACCGCCTTTTTCTACATATACAAGGACATTTTGTCCGTTTACAACAAAAACTGCTTTTGAAGTATAACCTACAAGCTTTCCTGACACTTGTGTTGAAGACTGTTTGTCATTTTTAATTAATACTTGACTGCCATTTTGTTTTGCTTCTTTAATAGCCATAAAAACCTCTTTATTAGTTAAATTCTTAATGTTAGATTATAACATATTCAATTATATTCTAACAATAGCATAAAACTGCGTCAGAAACGGACATATTGTTATTGCATTCCTAAAATATTTCTTTCAACTATTTTTACAATATCTTCCGGTAAATATTCTTCCTTTTTAGATTTATGTTTAGTTTGCGAAATTTCGATATTTGATTTTATTTGTGGCAGATTTTTAAGGATATTCATCAGAGAATACATTTCTGCCTGTGAAGTTTGTTGATTATTATCAATATCATTTGAGATCTTATCCATAATTTTTTGAGCAAAGTTTAATAGTTCACGATTAAATAGTTCTTGTTCTCTGCCTTTTTCAAACCTCTTTTTATCCCATTCGTATTCTTTCTTCCAATAGAATAAAGTCCTGCGCGAAAGATCAAGTTTTGCGCCAATCACGTCAAGTGGCTCTTTTTCACAAACATACAAATGCTCTGCTTGTTTTAATTTATCTAATTTTGTCATTTTTATACCTCAAAAATTATTCTGTCTACTGTAAAATTTGTTTTGTCGGATAATCTCCGCACCTGAAAATTACAAGTTCTATCAATTATTCCGAGATTTTGAAAATATTTAATCATCTGATTTAGAAGTGCTAATGTGTTTTTAAGCACTTTTGGTGGTAAATTTCTGCCTTTACAAAAATAGTAAAATTCCTGAATATCAACGCATGTAATATCATTTAAATTTTTATTTTTGAAAAATGGAAAAATGTGGTGCTTTAAAATCCCGCGATATCTTCTATAAGTATTAAGTTTGCAATTGTTTTTGACATAATTTTCTAAAAAATAATCAATCGCGGCATCAATTGTTATAATTTGATAATTTGTCGTTTGTTTTGTGCAAATGATAAATTTTTGCTTCGGTTTTTCTTCCTGATATTTATACAAACCTTGTTCAAAGACTAATTTATCCTCATTCAGAAGCCGTTTAAGTTCTGTTTTACAACCGCATTCCGCAATCATCTCTATTTCATCCAGAGTAAATTCTTTTAAATGTCTCGCCAGTTTTTCTATATTCATATAATCTGTTCCATTATTTCTTTTGTAATTTCGGTTAAATTATTATCTTTTGAGAAAGTTTCCATTTGATTAATAAGCTGAACAATTTGTCTGAACCTGTTGTATTTTGAGTGGATATATTCAATTGCATCCGGAGTAAATGTAATCTCCGAAAGTTGTCCGATTATTTGCGATAAATCATTTACTCCAAAAGTTTCAAATTTTAGAATTTCTGAGAATCTGTCATAAAGATGCTTGTACCGTTCAAGTTTCCTGTGAGCCAAACCCATTCCGATAAAGATTATCGAGCAGCCGGTTTCGTCATGAATATCTCTGAGTGTTTCAATGGTTTTGTAGTTATTCATAAGGTAATCAAACTCATCGATAAAAATCACCTGCGGATTCTTTTTCAGCTTTTTTACAACGATATTAAAATTATCCGAGGTCAAAAATCTTGGGATTTCATCAAGTTCTTTAACCATTTCTTCCAAAAGCCACCGACCTGTCATAAGATTTGATGCTCTTAAATAAATGCCGTCATATTTACAAGACAACCATAGAGCTGTTTGTGATTTACCAAGTCCGGGCTCGCCGTAAACAAGTCCCATTTTAGGAATATTTTTCGGTTTGTTAATCAGATTTTCAACAAGTCCGATAAAGTTTTTCACATTTTGCGTTTTTACAAAAATCTTATTCATACAATAATTTGTACTCCTTTGTATTTTTAAATTTCGCTATCCATGAATTATTTGGATCATTTGCAACTAAATATTCATATTTTTCTGAATTATTTTTGAACAGCATTTGAACCCTTTTTAAATCCGATTTGAATGGCATTTGAATTTCAACAGATTCTATCTGCGTTTCAAGTAACTTAATATCTTCCGTTTTTAGATATTTTTTAACCGATTCAACAATTTTCTTTTTTAACTGTCGCTGACGTACAATTTTCTGTTTATAATCCTCATAATCTTTGACATCACCTAAAAGTTTTGCCATTGGATGAGTTTCAGTTACACGTTCAGCAGTACATAAATATTCACTTTTTGGGGTGTAAACTTTAATACTCGTAAGATCGAAAAGGTTATATTTTATTAGAACTTTACTCTTGAATCCGTACAATCTTTCATCAAAATAATCACAATTTAAGAATCTTATTCCGTTTCTTTGAATCGTTTTTACTTCGGTTACAAGCATTAAATCGTCAAGAGTATTGATATCAATATTTTGTCTTTTTCTTTCGGATAAAACTTCCGCAACTGTTTTATCCGGAGCATTCGGACAAGGCTGAGAATTCTTAAAATTCAGCCACATATCAATCATTTTTATTGTTTCTTCAATTGTCGGGATATAATCAATGTGTAAATTCTTATGAAACTTTTCATTTCGCATCATATATGCAGGTTTATTCTGAATACTGCTTCCGATATAACTTGGAAGTAACTTTTCAAAACCTTCCTGAAATTCTTTAAAAAATCTTTCTATAACTTTTGCTCTGGCATTATATGGTCGGGCAAATACTGTTTCAATTCCAAGTTTTGAATATAATCCTTTGAAGCCCAGTTCCGTAAATCCTTTATCATCAGTAAAATACTTCGCTCTGAATGCTCTACCATTATCTTGATAAACAACTTTCGGTATCATATCAAGGTTAATTATTGCGTTGCGAAGTGCACTTGCGATACATTGTGTATTTTCTTCAAGCATAATTTCATAACCGACTAACGCTGTTGATTTCCAATCCAGAAATCCGACAAGAGTTGCTCGGCAGGGTTTGCCTGTAAATGGATTTATTACCTGAAATGCTAATTTATGGCCATCGGCTACAAGAATATCTCCGACTTCTAGCAAACTTGCATCACGTTTTATATACGGTTCAACTTTGTCAGAAAGTGCTTTTTCTCCGTCACGAGCTAAAATCCATTTGTCGTAATTATTATCTTTAAACCACTTGGCATAACGGCGGAATGTAATATCAGCAGGAATAAAACTCTGTCCCTGCTCTTTTAATTTGTACTTTGTTAAAGCAATTGCTTTTCCGATTGATAATCTGTTCGGGTGCAAAAGCAATCCCATAAATATTTTTATTTCTTCATCATTCAGTACAGTTCTATAATCATTAACACTACTGTATTTGTACTGTGGCAATAACTTTGTATAATCTTCAGTTCCATTTAGCATAGCAAGCCAGCGATGCAAACTGCCGCGGGATATTTTACCTAAAATCTCATAGAGATGTGAATTTGAAGTATTATGCAACTTTACAAAATCATAATCAGCTTGGAGTTTATTTTGAGATTTCTTCCTAAATTTAAGCCACTTGTGAACAATATCAAGTCTTGCGAGTGCTATTTGTTTACTTTTTTCTGGAGTAAAATCTGCCATGCGTATGCTCCTTTGCATACACATTAATCGCTCTTTATCTCGGAAACATCAAGTCCTAAATCTCAATCTCAGAGATATTTCGACACATATCAAAATGTAAGATAAATTATTTTTGCACTTTATTGCACAAAATTGCACGAGGCAAATGTTCAAATATATTAGGGGTTTATGGTATAAAACATGCTGAAAAACAAAAATATCGGTGCAAAATAGTGCAAAAATTGGGACAAAAGTGCAAG
This sequence comes from uncultured bacterium, assembly GCA_902777855.1. Lineage (GTDB taxonomy): Bacteria > Cyanobacteriota > Vampirovibrionia > Gastranaerophilales > Gastranaerophilaceae > Zag111. The sequence goes on from CACYVN010000007.1 coordinate 266,221, forward strand.
AATAGTCCGGCACATCTCTACACTATAAATCTGCCTCTATTGCCCTAAACATCGGCACTATTACGATAAAACTCCCATCACAACTGTCCTGAAAACCTATATTTATAACTGCAAATAAAAAGAGCCAATTATGGCTCTTTTTATTTGCCGAAGGCGGGACTTGAACCCGCACAGATTTCTCCATACGCACCTGAAACGTACGTGTCTACCATTCCACCACTTCGGCACTCTGTTTCAATCCATTATACAATAAAAAAAATTAAATTCCAACACTTAAGCCTGCGCAAAGATTAATCGACTGACCCGTTACCCCTTTTGCATCATCGGAAATCAGATATTTTATCATTCCCGCAATTTCTTTTGGCTCAACAAAACGTTTTTGCGGAATGCAATCAATGATTTCTTCTTTGCTAAACTCACTTTGTTCAACCGAATTATTGCCGAGTTCGGTTTCCACCCAGCCGGGGTTAATCGTATTAACCGTTATTCCAAACTGAGCCAATTCTAATGCCGTTGCCTTTGAAAACCCGATTAAACCGGATTTTGTTGCACTGTAAAGGCTTGCGTTTGCTTCGCCCATAACGCCGGAAATTGAACCGATGTTTATTATTCTTCCCCATTGCTTTTCTTTCATATAAGGTACTGCTCTTGCAGTCAAATAAACAGGTGCTTTTAAATTCACCGCAATAATGTGGTTTAATTTATTAACTTTTGTTTTTTCGATTTCGGAGTAAATATATTCTCCCGCATTGTTTATAAGTACATCTATTTTATTCTCCGCAATGAAATCACCCAGTTTAGCAAGCTCGTATTCATTAGCCAAATCGCATAATAAGTACCCCGCAGGCTTGAGTTCCTTTAGTGCCTGTTCATTTCTTGCACTGACAAAAACCTTATTTTTTACACTTTTTAATTCCTGCGCAATTACCCTGCCTATACCTTTTGATGCTCCCGTAACCAAAATGTTCATAAATTAAACCTCAATTAATTTTCGTACTATATATGATGCCATAAAAATGCCCGAACATGAAGCAACAAATGGTGTTGAACCCGGAATAATTTTATTAAACTCAATTTTTTCACCCGAATTTGTCGTAATTTCTTCTTTTTCGTTAATTTTTTTTTCTGAATGCGGGGGTTCTTTTGAACAAACAAAAGTTATACCTTCTGTTATGCCTAATTTTTTCAGCTGATAAATTACATTAGACACAAACGGAGCGTTGCGGTTTTCAACATCTTTCAAATCCGCAATATAAAGTTGTGTCGGATCAATTCGGTTGCCTGCACCCATTGAACTGATAACGGGAATTTTATTTTCGTAACAGGTTTTTAAAAGGTGAATTTTTGAACGCATTGTATCTATTGCATCTGCAACGTAGTCGTATTCGCTGCCGGCATAGCAATTCCGGCCTGCATTTTTATCATTTTCTGTATAAAAATCGTCAATAACTTCTATGTTAATATCAGGGTTGATGTCTTTTAATCTTTTTTCAAAAAGTTGTGTCTTTTTTTGTCCGATGGTCGAGTGAAAAGCTACACTCTGGCGGTTTATGTTTGATTCTGATACAGTATCAAAATCAACAATGGCAAGATTCCCGACACCTGCTCTTGCAAGTGCTTCGGCACAAAACCCGCCGACTCCGCCTAACCCGAATACGGCAACATGTTTTTGCGATAAAAGTTGTTGTTTTTCTTCGCCCCAGTATAGAATATTTCTTGAAAAAAGTTCGGACATAGATTACTTTTTCCCTGTCTTATTAAGGCTTGCTACATCAGTTATACGCATAGCGTAGTATGGAACATCCCTGCCGTCTTCTATAAGGAACAACACAAAATCTTTGTCAAAATAGAAATATCTGATTTGAGGTCTTGGTCCCGGCATTGCAGTTGCTTTCATCATCATTGCAGCTTCGCTTTTTAGTTTTACACCTTCATTATCCATTTTAAAATCAATTGTTTCAATGGTTTGGTCTATTTTGAAATCAGAATTTTTGATATTTTTGCCCTCGACATCCTTAAAGCTTGTCATCAGATAAAGCGAAATATCGGGAACTTTTAATCTGTCATAATGCCCAAAATATTTGCGCTCACTGAATGCTTTGTCCTTAGCTTTTATATCTTCAAAATATTCGTTGAATTTTTTGTCATCATCTGTTCTGTATAAAACTACCCTGTCATTTGTCTTGGTGTTCAATTTTACGGCGTAATCATCACCGGAATTATAAAAAAGAACGGAAACATTCTTGTAAAGTTTTCCTTCGCTGTTTGAATCTATACCGAAATACTTAATCTTTTCGCTATTTACGGAACCGAATACCCCGTCAGAAAGTTTGTCAAAAGGTTCTAAGAATTTGAAATCTTTTTTGAGCATTGCATAGAAAAACATTTTCATAGGATTATAAGTGAAATCAAACGCACCTAAAATATCGCTTGTTTCGTTAAATTTTTCTTTTATTCCCTTTTCTATTTCTTTTTTTAAGTCGGGAGATACGATACCGTATTTTGTATAATAAGAATCTTCACTGATATCAGTTTTGTTAAATTCTCTTTTATTAAGGTTCTTTGCCGTAATTGTTGTTCCGCCGATAAATTCTATCGGGTGGTGAATGAGATTATCAATAACCTCATTCCAGACTATCTGAAATGTCCCAACCCAAAGGACATTGCCTTTTGGCATGTTGTCATTCATTGTGGCAAGAATAATGGCATCAGCTTTTTTGCCATCCTGTGTTTTTGCCTGAGAGTGAACCTGAATTGCCGTTTCCGATTTTTTAAAATGGCATGCACTTACCACCGGTACTAAGCTGATGGTTAAAAATACAGCTGTTAAAATACCCAATAATTTTTTCATATCTAATCATCCTTCACGTTCAAATTTTTCCAGAAACTTTTCCAGAAGCCTTTTAAATTTTTTTCGTGCAAAATTGGCGCACTGTCATAAAATTCTTTGTAAGAATCTATTATATTTTGAGGCAAATCATCTCCGTTTTCAAGAGTCGTGTAAATAAATTCAAGATAATCATCCTGTTCTTCGCGAAAGAGAATATCTCTTGCTCTTATATCTTCATCCGCTTCATAGTGAATTAAAGCGTGATAAGCGGCAATCAGACTTTCGTCTTTTGTATCTTTAGGATACTTCAGCATAGCTTCACGCACACTAAGCTGTCCGAGCCTTACACTGCGCAGTAATTCCGACACAAAAACTCTGTCCTGATTACTATTTTCGGTCATAATTATTTAACTAAAAGCTCAACAGTCTCTTTTTCAACAAAACGAACCATCTTTGAAACATCGCCGTCAAAGAAATTATCAGTAAACTCTTTCATCATATCAAGAGCCATTTCACGTTTGTCCATTGTAACCTTGTAGAAGAATTTTTTACCGGTTTTGTAACGAACCAAAATGCTTTTTGAAACAAGTCTGTCCATAACGGTTTTTATTGTAGTATAAGCTCTTTCAACACCGTTTGAAGAAAGTTCGTCAACAACATCCTGAATTGAAATATCCCGATCTTCATTGTCAGAAGTCAGATTCCAAAAAGTATTTAAAATTTCCATTTCTAAAAAGCCGCAAGCCATAATTCACTCCTACTTTTCTATCAATTACTATAATTGTAATACAACATATAAAAAATTTCAAGTGGTTTACAAAAAAAATAATTCATTCGTTTATATCATGTCTTTTTGGCTATATTATGTCATATTAAAAATGTATGAATATAAAAATCAAGGCGCTTATTATTCCTTCAATATTGGCATTTTTGCTTCTTGCGATAAAATTCCCGTTTAAAATTGCCGGTGGCATACTGCTGATAATTTTAGCAGGAATTTCATTAAAATTATTTATAAAGAAAGCCAAAAGAGAATATCTTATTTTAAACGGGATAAAAAGTGTGCCCAAAGAGCTTGTTTTTAATAATAACACATTAACAAACAATCATTGTATTGTCAGGTATTTTCAAAACAAAAAAATTATTGTTATGGATAATCCTACGTCAAAAGAACGTACCACTCTCAGAGCGTTTGTTGTTGATATGACAAATCATGAGAATGTACCTGCTTGCTGGAATGCAATTTGTTCCGTTTACGATGAATACACATATCTTGATACTTTGTTATCTTTTATTGATAAATCAAGCGGGAGATTAAATATTATGTTTTTAAATCGTGAAGAAAGCAAATTTGCGGTCGAAGGCATGGAAGAATTTTTGCCGAAACCTGAGATTAAAACTCCCCCTCTCTCAAAAGTTCAGAATAAAAAACTTGTACAAAAAACAGAAGAAAATACTCAAAAAGGTCAGATTATTGTAGATTTTAATGAGTTACAACAGCAAAATATCAAGACTTCGGTAAAAAATAATGATTCACAAAATGTTGTTAATATGCAGGATTTATCAGACAGTGACAAAATAGATGTTAATCTTGCAAATGCTCAGACTATATCCGAACTACCGGGGATAAATATTGTTATTGCAAAAAAAATTGTGGAATACAGAAATCTTAACGGCTTTTTCAAAAATAAAGAAGATTTTATCAATATTTCTGAAGTAAAAGAACATTTTAAAGCAAAGATATTGTCTATGATTACTGTGGAAAAGTCTTCTGCAGTTGTTTTGTCAAAGGAACTTGAAGCGGAAAAGGAAAGAACTGTTGATTAAATATGAGAATTTATAATATATTAGAAGATACGACAGTTGAGGGGCCGGGCAGACGTTTTTGTATCTGGGTTCAGGGTTGTAAAAAACATTGCCCCGGTTGTTTTGCAAAAGATACGTGGGATTTTGACGGAGGACAGGAATATAGTGTAGAACAACTTTATTCCCTTATAAAATCTCAAAAAAATATTGAAGGTGTAACCTTTCTTGGCGGAGAACCTTTTGAACAGGCGCAGGAATTATCAGAGCTTGCGGAACTTGTAAGAAAAAATAATTTGTCAGTTATGTGTTTTACGGGTTATACAATTGAAGAATTGAGGTCTCAAAATTCAAAATATGTAAATGAATTATTATCTCATATTGATTTGCTTATTGACGGAGGTTTTGAAAAAGAAAATTTTGATTTGTCCCGTCCCTGGGTCGGGTCATTAAATCAAAGATTTATATATTTAACTGACAGATATAGTGAAAATGAAATAAAAAAATATAAAAATAAAGTTGAAATGCGTATAGAAACAAACGGACAATTGGAAATCAACGGGATGGGTGATTTTGAGCATCTAAAAAATGATTTTTGTTTACAACTTTTGAAAAATATTGTAGAATGATTAAAATGCAGTTTATATGAGGGGTTTTATGGATAATAAATTTATATCACAATTAACAAGGCTTTTCAGAGCAAGATTCCCGTACATTTATCTGACAACTTTTGAAGAAGAAAGAGCTATTTCGCTCATAAAAAACATTTCTTCCTCCGAAAAACTTGTGAGAGTACCGAGAGAAGTTTATATCTGGACTCAGACAAGCGGATTTACTTTAAACGGGCAAAGTATGGAAGGTACAAATATTCCGGATAAAGCGATTGATTTTATAAAAAATGTTCAGAAAAACTCCGTATTTGTAATGTGCGATTTTCATGTTTACTTTGGGGTAAAGGGTCGTCAACCGGATTATAATGTGGTCAGACATCTAAGAGATATTGTCAGTAAGCTTAAAACAGATAAATTCAGAAAAAATGTTATATTTTTGTCTTCGGAATTAATTATACCCGATACAATGTCAAAAGAAATAACTGTTTTGGATATGCCGCTACCGACGTTAGAAGATATTAAAACAAAATTTTCAAAAATGGTTACTCAGAATGCTCAGATTGATACATCGGAACTTACCCCCGAAGCTGAAGAAAAACTTTGTAAAGCAGCACTCGGGTTAACTTTGCAGGAAGCGGAAAATGCGTTTGCTCTTGCGATGGTTAACGATGGCAAGATAAGTATTGAAGATTTGGATACTATTTTGAGTGAAAAAATGCAGGTTATTAAAAAGACAGGTATTTTAGAGTTTATAAATGCAGAGTATAAAATTGATGATATTGGCGGACTCGAAAATCTTAAGGGCTGGCTCAGAAAAAGAAATAATTCCTGGTCTGAATCTGCAAAAAAATATTGTCTCCCTTCTCCAAAAGGTGTTTTGATAACGGGAGTCCCGGGATGTGGTAAAAGTCTGACTGCAAAAGCAACAAGTGCAATTTGGCAATTGCCTTTGTTGAAACTTGATTTTGGTAAAATTTTTGCAGGAATTGTTGGCAGCTCGGAAGAAAATATGCGAAAAGCTTTGAAAACTGCGGAGGCTGTTTCTCCTTCAATTCTCTGGGTGGATGAAATTGAAAAGAGCTTAAGTGGTATAAATTCAAATGGAGACAGCGGAACATCTTCAAGAATTTTCGGAACTTTTCTTAACTGGATGCAGGAAAAAACTGCTCCGGTTTTTGTAATTGCAACGGCAAATAATATAAGCGGGCTTCCTCCGGAATTGATGAGAAAAGGACGCTTTGATGAGATTTTCTTTGTAGATATGCCTACACAGAAAGAAAGAGAAGAAATTTTTAAAGTTCATCTTACAAAAAGATTAAAAGATCAGGAGGTCAGCGGAAAAATTCAGGTTAATGATGCTCTTTGTAAAAAACTTGCACAAATGACCGAAGGACTTGTCGGGGCTGAAATTGAACAAATAATAATAGATGCCTTATATGAAGCCTTTTTTAATAAAAGACCTCTGGCTTTCGAGGATTTGACAACTACGATTAAAAATGTAGTGCCTTTATCTGTCACTCAAAAAGAACAAATTATTTCGCTCAGAGAATGGGCAAATGTCAGAGCTGTTGCAGCAACCAAAAAATCCGATATGGCTATGTATGCATCAGACAGTGCGGATGATGTTAATGCTTCACGCGGGGGAAGGGCATTAGATGTTTAGAAAGGATTTCAGATGTCTTTAATTTTAAAAGCTTTTCCTTTAGGTTTTCTTATAAATCATGATTTGAGTGAGGAAGAAAATGTCAGTCGTGATTTAAGATTTGAACGTGAAAATTTATGTTTAATAAAGATAGCAACAAATCTCAGGTTGGAAGATGTGAACTATCTTATGGAAAACTTAGGTATTCCTTATAAATACAAAAACGATAATTATTTTTTAAATAACGGCTTATGTGTACATTGGGAATCTTATCAGGGACATTACAGTGTTTTTATATCGGCAAATGAGAAAACGTTATTTGAAAAAACAAAACGCTATGTTGATTTAATAAAACAAGGCGAATTATTATTTAAAAATTTTGATATCATGTTAAAGCGCAATACCCGTGATGTCAATTCAAAAGAGATTTTTTATTATTGTTATAAGACAAATTTCAGAACAAGATTAGATGTTCTTGAAGCATTAAAAAAACATCAGATGGAAAACATTTTGAGTAATACTGAAAATGAAATCAGATTTAAATATAACAATAAAAATTATAAGTTTAAAAGAAATAACAAAAAAGAGATGTTTTATATTGAGCTGGAACAAAAGATATCTCTTGTAAATATCGGGTCAGGGAAAAAATCTCTTATAGTCAAAAATTTAAAGACAAATTATACAAATATGGATGCATTGTTAAAAACGTTGACGGAACGTGGGGCGTTTTCCGTACATTCTGATAAATATAACATATATTGTGAAATGTCAGGCATGCAGTTCCTGTTTTCAAGAAACAATACCCGGGGGCAGTATTTTCTTTCCGTTGACAGAGTTTCCGATGAGGAATTATGCACAAATATACTGAAAGAGCTGGATGAGGAATACGGGCTTAACATTCAGGATATTGTGTATAAGAAGATAATGGAACGTATTAAAGATAAAAATATGCGTATTGAAAGCGAAGAAGTTCAGGATGATAATTCGATAGTTTTGACAATAGATTTAGGATAGGAAAATGGGTAAATTAAAAATAAAATTGTTACCGGACGGCACAATAGAAATGGAAACAAAGGGTATAAAAGGCAAAAAATGCCTTGATTATGCCAAAGTGTTAGAGCAGCTTGCTGATGCTAAAACCGAAAAAATATCAAAAACGGATGAATATTATCAGAATTCTTATTTAGAACTTGACGAGTCACAACATTTAAGTGATAATTAAGAGGATAAAAGCTTAAAGAGAGGTGTCCGAGTGGCTTAAGGTGCAATCTTGGAAAGGTTGTGTGGGAGCAATTCCACCAGGGGTTCGAATCCCCTCCTCTCTGAATTTGAAAATTAAAAGATATTTTAAAATTTAAAAACTTTAAGATTCTTGTGAAGGAATTTATTTATGGTTAAAACCATTTTAATTACAGGCGGAACAGGGTTTATTGGTTCTAATTTGTGCAAAAAACTAATTAATGACAATACAAAAATTATTTGTATTGATAATAACTATACAGGCAGGTTAGAGAATGTAAAAGATTTGCTTGCACATTCGAATTTCAGATTCATTGAACATGATATTATAAAACCGCTTGAAATTGAAGAAAAAATAGATGAAATTTACAATCTTGCCTGTCCTGCATCTCCAAAATATTATCAAAATGATAAAGCAATTTTTACAACAAAAACGTGTATTTATGGTGCAATTAATGTACTTGAGCTTGCGAGAAAAAATGATGCCAAAATTTTGCATTCATCAACAAGTGAAGTTTATGGAGAGCCGGCAGTTCATCCGCAAAGAGAAGATTACAGGGGTAATGTTAATCCTATCGGAATAAGGGCGTGCTATGACGAGGGTAAAAGATGTGCGGAGAGTTTGTTTTTTGATTACAATCGAATTTATGGAATTAAAATAAAGGTTGTGAGGATTTTTAATACTTACGGACCTTTTATGCAGTCTGATGATGGAAGAGTGGTTTCAAACTTTATATGTCAGGCATTAAATGGGGATAATCTGACGATATACGGAGATGGCAATCAAACCCGTTCTTTTTGTTATATTGATGATTTAGTAGATGGATTAGTTAGAATGATGGAATCAGGGGATAATTTTACCGGCCCTGTTAATCTTGGGAATCCTAAAGAATTTGCGGTTAATCAGCTGGCGCAATTGGTTAAGGAAAAAATCAATCCGAAATTAAATATAACATACCTGCCATTACCTGCTGATGATCCCTGCAGGAGAAAACCGGATATATCGCTTGCAAAAGAAAAATTAGCTTGGGAACCGAAGATTATGCTTTCTCAGGGACTTGATAAAACTATTGAATATTTCGCAAATTTTAAATAATTACTTTTTATGCGGTTTACAATAGCCGATAAATATGGTATTATGCGATAAAAAGGAGCAGAGTTATGAAAAAAATTATCGCATTATTATTATGTAGTTTATTTATAAGTATGAGTATGAGTATGCCTGTTACTGTTATGGCAGAAGACAATTGCGACTGTGTTAGTATAGAGCATATGTTATTACCTAAAAAATTAGCAAAGAAAACCCCGACAAATATTGTAAATTCTTCTGACCTTGAAACAGTCATTTTACCTTACAACACTATACAAGTATCTTTTGCGGAAGCATTTAACAGTAAGTATGCAAAAGTTGGTGATGAGGTTGTCTTTATTTTGAACAATTGTTTAAAAACAATTGAGGGTACGGAAGTTTTACCTGCTTCAACAAAATTCGTTGCAGAAATTTGCAATATTGAAAAACCGAGGGCATTTAACAGGAGCGGAAAAATTTATTTGGATTTTAAATATTTAGAATTACCTGACGGGACGCAAAAATTTATCAAGGCAAAGTTGTTTAATAAGAAAGACTTTTTATCAAGAGGGAAATTAAACGGCTGGGGCAAAGGTTTGGGTACAACTTTAGGAGGAATGGCTATTGGTACCGGAGCTGGTTGCGGTATTGGTGTTGCTGCGGGAGCGGTAATTATTGGTGGTTTTGCTATCGGTATGCCTGTAGGTTTTGCAATCGGTGCTGCTGCTGGTTTGCTAACACCGGGGCTTTACTACAAGGCTAAAGCAGGAGATAAGGTTAATATTCAGTTGCTTGATAATGTAGTTATAGAAAAATAGGATTTTGGATAAATTTTATAACTGGAGAAGTGTCCGAGTGGTTTAAGGTGACGATCTCGAAAGTCGTTGTGGGAGCGATTCCACCCAGGGTTCGAATCCCTGCTTCTCCGAATTAAAAATCGTGTACCTTTTGGTATGCGATTTTTAATTAAAAAGCAGAGGGTAAGAATTCTTGTTTAGGGTTCGGAACGAGCGAGCCAAAGCCGGAATGGTTTTGCCTTGTGACATACTTGTCACTAAAGGCAAAACTTGGAGTGCTGTCGATGGCGAGCGAAGTGATATATCCCTGCTTCTCCGAATAAAATGCGGACAGGTTTATCTGTCTGCATTTTATTAAGAAAACTACCTTTTTTCAGGACATTTGGTCGGAAGGGGTAAATAATTTTTGTTGGCAAGATAGCTAATTTTAGTAAATTATAGCAATTTTGTAAGGTCGGAAATTGATAGAGTCAAAATGTCCGAAATGTCCGATTTTAGTAACAAAAATGTCCACTTTTTTGCACCATATTTGCACTAATAAGTAGGGTTGACTTTAGTCAACCAAAATATGGCGGTATGTTTAATGATGTATAGTTATTTGTCAGCAAATTATTTTTTTTTTAATTTTTATTTTTAATATGGAAATCTGTAATAACAATATCGCATTTGAGGCAAGAGTCGGTAAAAATGCGCTTAAAATTGTAAAAAAAAGAGTGTAAAGGTAAATTGAACCGAATTGCCAAGTTTGAGCACCTTTATGAAGATACATTTGCAAAAAATCTCGATGATGGAACGATTGTTGATTTGAATAAATCAGGGAATTATGTCTTTTCGCATATTCATTTCCCCGATATTAGCCATCGGACAGAACAAAAACCGGTATTTAAAAAAAACTTTTCAAATTCTTTGTTGCAGGAGTGTCCTAAAACTCTTTCAAATATTGAGAACAAAATGATTCGTACAATTATTTCAAAAAGCATAAAATCAGGAATGAGTTTTGAACAATTAGAAAATTTTGGATATAAAGCATTTTCTAATGAAAAAACAAAGAATCGTTTTTCTGAAAATATTTATCTTGCAAAGCGAATTAAACAGCAATTCCCAAAATCTGAATTAAGAGATTTTGAGTTTGATTATATGGATATTCTGGTTATGAAAGAAGAAGCAGAAACTCCTGAAACGGAGTTGTATAATCTTGTGCATAATTTTGGCGGTTTAAACCGGGAATAATTTAAAAATACATTATTTTGTAACAATCATTCTCATAAAAATTTGAAAAATTTTATGTTTATGAGATAATTCTTGTAGGTCGGGATTGCTATCCCGACATTAAATATAAATAGCAAAAGTAGTACACATTTTAATAAAAAAGAAGGAAAAGAAAAATGGGAAGACCAGCTCCACTTGAAAAAATCAGAAACATTGGTATTGCTGCCCACATCGACGCAGGTAAAACAACTACAACAGAACGTATTTTGTTTTACACAGGTAAAACTCACAAATTAGGTGAAGTTCACGATGGTGCCGCAGTAACCGACTTTATGGAACAAGAAAGAGAAAGAGGAATTACAATCCAATCAGCAGCAGTTACGGCTGAATGGAAAGGACACCAGATTAACATTATTGATACCCCGGGACACGTTGACTTTACAATTGAAGTTGAACGTTCATTGCGTGTATTAGACGGCGTTGTTGCCGTATTCTGTGCAGTAGGCGGAGTTCAATCACAATCAGAAACAGTATGGCGTCAAGCTAACAGATATGAAGTTCCTCGTATGGTATTTGTAAACAAAATGGACAGAACAGGTGCAGACTTCTATCGTGTAGCAGAGCAAATTAAAACAAGATTAGGAGCAAATGCTGTTCCTATTCAGTTGCCAATCGGTGCTGAAGATAAATTTACAGGTTTAGTTGACCTTATGACTATGAAAGCCGAAATCTATACAAACGATTTGGGTACTGATATAAAAGAAGAAGAAATTCCTGCTGACATGCAGGCAAAAGCAAAAGAATACCACGATGCTATGGTTGAAGCTATCTGTTCTGAAGATGATGCTTTGATGGAAAAATTCTTTGAAGATCCTGATTCAATTACCGTTGAAGAATTGAAAGCAGGCTTAAGAAAAGCAGTATGTAACAACAAAATCGTTCCTGTTACCTGTGGTACTGCATTCAAAAACAAAGGTGTTCAGTTATTATTGAACAACGTTGTTGATTATATGCCTTCACCTGTTGATGTAAAAGCTATTGAAGGTGAACTTGAAGACGGTACAAAGACAGTTCGTCATTCATCTGATGATGAACCTTTCAGTGCATTGTCATTCAAAGTTATGACAGACCCGTTTGTTGGTCGTTTAACATTCTTGAGAGTATATTCAGGTAAAATCACATCAGGTTCTTATGTTTTGAACTCAACAACAGGTAAGAAAGAGCGTATTTCTCGTTTGGTTCGTATGTATGCAGACCAAAGACTTGAAGAAAATGAAGTATATGCAGGTGACATTTGTGCTGCAGTTGGACTGAAAGAAACTACTACTGGTGATACGTTGTGCGACGAAAAAAATCCGATTATCTTAGAAAGAATGACTTTCCCTGAACCGGTTATCTCTGTTGCTATTGAACCAAAAACAAAAGCAGACCAGGATAAAATGGGTATTGCACTTCAGAAACTTGCTGAAGAAGATCCGTCATTCCGTGTTAAATCTGATGAAGAAACAGGTCAAACAATTATTTCCGGTATGGGCGAACTTCACCTTGATATTATTGTTGACCGTATGTTAAGAGAATTCAAAGTTGAAGCAAATATTGGTAAACCTCAGGTTGCATACAGAGAAACAATCAGAGGAACTGCTGATCAGGATTCTAAATTCATTCGTCAGTCAGGTGGTAAAGGTCAATATGGTCACTGTAAAGTCCGTATTATGCCGGCTGAAGAAAATGCAGGATTTGTATTTGAAAACAAAATTGTCGGTGGTGCTATTCCTAAAGAATACATCGAACCGGCAAGAAAAGGTATGGAAGAAGCTCTTGAAGGCGGTATCTTAGCAGGATATCCTATGATAGACGTTAAAGTTGAACTTTATGATGGTTCTTACCACGAAGTCGACTCTTCAGAAATGGCATTCAAAATTGCCGGATCTATGGCTATTAAAGATGGTTGTAAAAAAGCTCAGCCATGCATTCTTGAACCTATGATGAAGGTCGAAATTGAAATCCCTGACGAATTTACGGGAACAATCATCGGTGATATTTCTCGTCGTAGAGGCAGAATCGAAGGTCAGGAACCTTTAGGTAACACAGGAAACGTAATTGTTCGTGCTGTTGTACCTTTGGCTAACATGTTTGGTTATGCTACAGACTTGAGATCTAATACTCAAGGGCGTGGGACATTCTCTATGGAATTCCAAAAATATGAGCAGGTTCCTAAGAATGTTGAAGACGAAATTATTGCCAAGGCAGGGGCTGCTAAAGCATAATTTCATTTTGATACAAATATTAAAAGAGTTCGGTTTGATAATCGGACTCTTTTATTTTGGCAAAAAATATATTTATGAGTTTTATTTAGAACATGTTTATAGTAAATCCGATAAAATTTCATAGCCCGTCATTTGGTATCTTTATTAATGACGTGAATAATGAAGACGGAGACATCCGATATAGAGGCGATACTATGTTATGTCGTGAGGATTTATATCTCCCTGAGGTTGTTGATTTTCTGGATAATAAATACAAAAATACTCCAAAAGTTAATGTGATTATGCATGCATGTTCTGACGGGGAAGAAGTTTATTCATTTTTAGGAGTGTTAATTTCGAGATTGAAAGAAAAAGCTGATAAGTTTTTACCGCTAACGGCAAAAGATATAGATGCAGACCATTTAAAACTCGCCAAAAGGGGAGTTTATGACATAACAGATGCCGAATATATAATGGCAAATGATGCTATGAACGGTAATTTTTATAACTGTTTTGAACCAACATTATCAAAAGGTCAAAAAAAATTGCGTTATAAAAATACAACAACAGTAAAGGTTGATAGTTATTTAAAAAATTATGTAAATTTTGAACAGAGTAACATTCTTGAAGATGTTAAAAAGACAGATTTTAAAAATACGATTTTGTTTGCAAGAAATTTTTGGCCATATTTATGCTCATACGACCGGGAGAAGCTTGCAAGTACCCTTTCAAAAAAAATGGATTCTTCTTCAACTTTGATAATCGGAGATTATGATAAATTAACCGGAAATGTTGATTTACTTCTTGAAAAATACGGATTTGTCGAAAAAGTCTCAAATGTTTACGAAAAATTGCAAGATAATAAACAGCAGAATATATTTATTAGCTCAAATGCCAAATCAAACATTGATTATTATCCGTATTATTACAAATAATTATAAATTATTTTGTTCTCTTCTTCAAATCATAAAAAATAATTTTATATTCCAAAATCTCTGCAATATGCCTCACTTCGCTATATGGAATTGTTCCGTTTCTCAGTTTTTGGGATAAAGATGCAAGTGAATATTTTCTGCCTAATTTCTTTTCCAATTTTTGGGCAAGCAAAGTTAATGTTATATCTCTATCTGCAACCAGATTCTTAATTTCATTAAGGATTGGATTATTCACGAGTCCTCCTGTTTTCTTAATGATAAATTATAAACTTGGATTATAGGGAATTTTCAATATTAATATTGACAAATTTATATTATTATTGAAGAATGTAAATAGTCAATAATATTGATATTAGTACATATGTGAAGAAATAATTTATCCATCATAAGACTTTGAGTAAATATAAAAGTCATAAACCTGCGAGAGAAACTTGCAGGTTTTTCATTATAAAAGCACCGATTTAATCGGTGCTTTTGAAAGATATTTATTTAAATTATTTATTATTTACCGCCGCCGCCTGAGCCTCCATATGTAAATTCTACTTTGATGTTGTTTGCAAGTAATTTCTGCCATGAATTTTCGTAGTTTTGGATTTCATTTAACTGTGTTTCAAGTGATTCTTTTTGAGCTTCAAGTTCTGATTCCCAGGCTGTTAAACTTGCCATTTCAAATTCATGATCATTTTGAAATTCTATCAAGACTTCTGTATATTCATCTGTCCCGTACCCGATTTCAGGGTCGTAGTACAAGTTTTGCAACTTTTCGTTGTATGCCATTTGAGATGTTGAAGATTGTCTTGTTGCGGATAATTGCTGCATCTGAATATTTGATAATTGATTATTCAGACGACTCTTTTGTCGTGTAAAAAATAACAATTTTTCCTGTAAATTTGCTACTGACATGGCTCTCACCTCGTTTTTTTTTATTCTCTCTTACACATGTAAAGTATTTTAAAAATCACTGATTTCACATGTTTTTAGTTTTGTTACATTTATTTACAAATAATTTTAAAGATTGTTTTAGTAATATCCGTTTATATTATTGACTTGGTGAAAAATATCATTAAAACCCGGACAGAAAGGCTTGTGTATTTATGTCGATAAATTCAATCGGACAATTAGGCAGTTACGGAGGTGGTGGTTTTGGCAGTTCAGGCGGAATTTCCGAAGAAACAAGGCGTAAACTTATTGCATTGGGAATCGATCCAAGAACCGTCACTTCCGAAGCACAAGCACAAATTTTGATCAAAAATGCAATACAAATGCGCAAGAATGCAAAAATTCCGTTGCCTGTCAATATTTGTCCGGGGCAACAGGAGCTTATATCAAAAGCTAAAACTTTAGCGGCAAAAACAGGACTTATAGTCTCAAATACAATTCCCTTAGAACAAATTTTAAAAGCAATATCAGATAAAATTGAAAAAGGGGGATATGAGGAGTTTAAATCTGAATTTGCATCTTTGCAGGAGGCTTGTTGTAAAGTAAAACAAAACGAAGATGCTGTTTTTGCATCAATGAATTTAAATGCTGCTATTAATAAAATGATGTTAGGGTTATAATTTTGAATTGTACATAAACTATATTGTCGGTATGTTCATTCTTTCTCTTTTCTTGCGATGAAAAGAGAAAGAATGAACCAAGAAAGAGAAAATACGCTATTTTACTGCAATGCCTGACGGCATCGCTCCGCCCCCCAGATATAAGTCTATAACGTTCATACGTTTTTGTCCTAACGGACAAAAATCAATCAGGCGCCTAAAAACGGCGCCTTTGATAATATTCTTACAAGCGCGCGGCGTAGTTTTAGCCGCGCTAAGAGATTTTTGCCTGAAAGGCAAAAACACATATTACCGCTTTAGCGGTCTTTTGCCGCCGTAGGCGGTATTATAATCAGCGAAGTTTTCTTTTAAGTTTTCTTTTCTTTGGTTCATTTCTTTTCTTTTGCCTGCTAACAAAAGAAAAGAAATGAACTACTGATAATATAGTTTATTTGTTATCTTAATTAACTTGATTTTTTAACTATAATTAATTAAAATGGTGTAAAGAGCGGATATGAAAAAGAATACAACCATTTTAGATAAACAAATAGATAAAGAACTCAAAACGGGGAATGTTAAATCCGCCATTGAGTTGTGCCAGATAGGTTTACAGAAAGATCCGACAAATGCGCAGTTGCATCTGCGACTCGGTGATTTGTATCTGACATGGCATCTTGATATTTATTCTTCAAGTCAATATATTGATGAAGCAATAACTGAGTATCAGATGGCTCTTGAATCTATAGATTCCCCTGAATTATATTACAAAATCGGTGTTGCTCAGTATCACAAGGGGGACTTAGACAAAGCTGTAAACTACTTTAATGCCGCAATAAAAAGAAACCAAAAATACGCAAGAGCATACTATATGCTCGCCGAAACATATACCAAAAAAGCAAGATTCACAGATGCTATTGATAATGCAAAACTTGCCGTAAAATATGCTCCGTTTGCAAGCTCATGTGCACATACACTTTTAAAAAGTCTTTATCAGGTATCGTCATTCAGAGTTTTAAAAAACAAAATATTGTCTTTTTATGAAAATGTTATGGCAACATTGACTTTGCCTTTTGATATAGAAGCTATAAAGCGTGTCAAAGAATCATTGTCATATATAAAATTTTTACCGATTTTGTTTAAAGGTTATCTTGCTGTCCAGACAAAAGGAATCGATCAGGCACTTGACATATACATTGAAGCCATAGACAAAGCACCGGGGTTTGTACCGTTATATTGTCTTTTGGGCGATATTTATTCATCTTTGGGCAGATTTGACGATGCCATAACCGAGTACAAAATGGCAATTTGGCTTGATAGCTTAAACATTCCTGCATACCGTCATTTGTGCAGAGCCTATGAGGATTTGGGCGATTATGATAATGCGGTTGAAGTGTACGAAAAACTCATTCAGATTATGCCGAATATGCCTGAATTTCACTCAAATTTAGCAAATATTTTATATATAAAAGGAGATGTTGACGGTGCAGTTTCGCATTTTCAGACGGCGATTACCCTGAATCCGAGTAAAGAATGGACAAGTGTTGTTAATCAGACTTTGGGGTTTGTTTTTCAGGAAACAAAAAACGACCTTGATGCTGCAATTACTTCTTATCAAAGTGCATATCTTATGACTCCTGAGGATATTGATATTTATATTAATTTGGGAAGTGCGTTTTATGACAAAGAGGATTTTGAAAACGCTCTGACGGTTTACCGCAATGCTTTGGAGCTTGATCCTAAAAATGCCAAAATCCATTGTAATTTAGGATTTTTATACTGGGGACAGGGGCAAACGCAGGAAGCCATAAGAGAATACGAACATGCAATTGAATATGACAATACTTATGCTATTGCTTATAATAATTTGGGGGTAATTTATCTTGATGATTTAGGCAGAGTTGCGCCAGCTATTGAGATGTTTAAAAAAGCTGTCGAGAATAATCCGAATTATGCACTTGCGCACTTTAATCTTGCCCGTTCGATTGCAATTACGGGTGATAAGATTGAGGCCGCCAAACTGTATCAGATAGCGCAGGATGTGAATAAAATTACGGATGAAATCGATCCGCAGGATATAACGGATAAAATCAATGCATTGTTTGATTAATAAGGAGTAAAAAAATGAAAAAGATTGTTGTTTTGTTTATTGCAATTATGACATTAAGTTTGGGGTTACCGTCATTTGCCGGAACACACGGAACAAACGGTAAAGTCAGTGGCAGGTCTGTTGGAGCAAGTTTATTATCTTTAATAGTTTGGCCGGGGATAGGTCAGGCGGTTAATGACAATAGTTACGATAAAAATGTCACTCATGCGGTTTTGGGATTGACAGGTGTTTTCAGAATTTGGTCTTTCTATGACGCATTAGTTGACCGCAAAGGCGGAGTCTGGAAAAACAGAATTTAATTATTTGACTTTTTATTGAAAACATAGGCGGGATAAATATCCCGCCTATGTTTTGTTGTCAGGGTTGGTTAACTTCTATTTTGTCATTGTGAGAATGCATGTCAGGCTAAAGCTTAACTGACATTTATTCAAAATAAAAACGGTCGGGGGTTATTCCGACCGAAGATATTAGGGTTAAATTATTTATAGAAAGGGGGTTAAACTAATTGTTGATTATCTGCTTGTTGAGCCTTTGATTTATTTACGAATGCATCTATAACGGAACCGATAGCCCAGCCTGCGACTGCAAAAAGAGGGAGTTTTACAGCTACACTTTTAAGGCTGAATGCGTTTTTGAGCCCGACACCTTTGCAAAGTTTTACTATTCCGCCTGCAAGAGCGGTAAGACCGCCTGCAAGAATACCTGTTCTTTTACCTGTATCAGATGCTTCGTATATATTGCCTTTTTCTGTGATTCTGATATTTGGATTTTCTGCCATAAGTTTTTCATAATATTCGCTTAATTGTTCCGGAGTTAATTGTGGTTGCTGAGCTTGTTGACCACTAAATGCCGGAGCATAAGGATTTTGTACATATTGTTGCGGATATTGTACTTGTTGCTGATATTGCGGTTGTGTTTGAGGATATTGAACCTGTTGTTGTGGGTACTGTACTTGTTGCTGAGGGTATTGTTGCCCCTGTGTACTTTGTTGTGTTTGCTGAGCTTGCAGTGCTTGTGTCGGTACTGCCATTGGTCCAAAAATACTTGCTCTTTGCTCATCCGTAATATTACCAGTTTTCAGACAATCCGGCATTAAAAAATCATTTGAATAATCTTTTGGCATATTAAAAAGACTGCCTTGCATACCTGTATTGAAACCTGTATTAAATCCTGTGCCATAATTAGCCGGAGCTGTTGAAGTTGTCGAACTTGTTACATTCCCTACCTGTGTTAATAATTCATTACCCATAACTAAAATAACCTTTCCTACAAAATAATTTAATAACCCTACTCTTATATAAAGTATTTTTATTTTTCAAAATTGCTTTTTTATTAAAATTTGTTAACAAAATCCGAAAAATTCAATAAAATTGTATAATTACCTTATGGAAAAGTCGTTTTTTTCAATATTTAAAACATTTTTTAAAGTCGGAGCGATACTTTTAGGCGGAGGATATGTAATATTGCCGCTTTTGACCTCAGAACTTGTTGATAAAAAAGGATGGATAACATCAGATGAACTTTGCGAGTATTATGCGATAAGTACAAGCCTGCCGGGGGTTATTGCAATAAATACTGCCGTATTTACGGGCAGAAAACTTCTCGGAACAAAAGGGGCTATTGCATCAATTTTAGGGGTTACTTTACCTTCATTTTTGGTAATAGTTTTGCTTGCTTCTGTATTGAGCGAACTTGTCCGATTTAACCATGTAAATTACATATTTTGGGGAGTCGGAATTGGGGTTATTGCGCTTTTATTCTTTGCAGTAAAAGAAATGTGGTCAAAATGTGTAACTGACAGATTTACTTCAGTTATTTATGTTTTGTGCCTAATCCTTGCGCTTTGTGGGAAAATTTCGCCTGCGATAATAGTGATATTTGCAATAATTACCGGACTTGCGGTTCAATTTATAAAAAACAAGAGGAAAAGTAATGATTAAACTCCTGTTACAATTATTTATTCAGTATTTTCATATCGGAGTATTTTCTTTTGGCGGAGGGTATGCAACGCTTCCGTTTTTGTATGAAATTGCGGAAAAATTCAAATGGTTTAGCGTAACTCAATTAACAGACATGATTGCAGTATCTTCAGTTACCCCCGGACCTGTCGGGATAAATATGGCAACATTTTCAGGATTTACAACGGCGGGGATAGTCGGTGCGATTTGTGCTACTTTCGCTATTGTTCTACCGTCTTTTATTTTTGTATCAATTGTGTATAAAATCCTTGATAATTTTAAAGAAAATTCTTATGTCCAAAGTTGTGTAAAAACGCTAAAACCGGCAGGTTGCGCGCTTTTATCGGCAGTCGGAATAAAACTTTTATTCACTTCTAATCTGCATTTGCTTGGTTTTTTATGCCTTGTGCTATTTTTAATTACGGGGGTTGTCAAAAAGCGTGAGCCGCTTTTCTATTTGGGTGTTTCGGCATTATTTGGACTTGTAATTGGGCATCTGCATTGGATTGGTGTTTAATTAATTCTCTTGTTACAAATTATTAAGAAAGTCAAAAAGTTTTTATCGCTCGAAATTCAATATATACAATAGTTTTATATATTGTTACAAAATTCGTTGTATTCTTAAAAATCGTTTATTATATAATACTTTCAAGAGGAATATAAATTAACCGACATGGCTAAATTAAATATATTGCAATGGTTGTATAAACACTCTCCCGTTAATTTTTACAGTATAACAGATAACGGCGAAACCATAATAAAATCAATAAATAATACTTTTGCAGGGTATAAATATGCTGCAATATTTTCTGATGAAAAATTAAATGCTTTGCGTAAAGTTATAAAAAATTTCAAAAGATTTTCGACAATATCGGTTCTTTTGTCCTATTTTATTTTGGTTTACGGTTTTGTATTCCCTCATTATGAACTTTTTAAATATAACTATGCCAAAGCAATAATAATAATTTTTGCGGTATTATTGCCGTTTATAATTTCGGGTTTGGTTTCCTTGTTGTTTGAGTACTATCTCAAAAAGAAATTCGGAAATTTTGAAAGAGCTCATTTCCCTACGTCTACTGTTATAGAAACTCAGTCTTACAGAGAATTTAAATTTGAAATTCTGAAAATATTTCTTCTTTTAATCGCCATTGGCGGGATATATTTGTGGATTGGGTCGCCTTACGAAACAACTTTAAATCTCATTAATAAAGGCAAATATTCCGATGCTGTCAAAATGACAACAATTTGGTCAAAAATTTTGCCCGTTGATGCTCAGTGGTATTCACTGCGAGGTTATGCAAAATTTTATGACGGTGATTATAAAGGTGCTATTGCTGATTATGACAAGGCTTATCAGTTAAAAGACAATGAATATAAATGCATGAGTTTTGATAATAAAATTTATATCAAGTATATTCTTAACGATTATGAATCCGCAATTGACGATTTTGACAGAGAAATTAAAAAAACCAAAGATGAAGGTGAGAGAAATTCTTTATTATGGGATAAGGCACAGTTTTTATATAATATAGACGAATATAAAAATGCACTAAAGATATATAATGATTTGATTGAAAAATCGGTTGAAGACAGAATTTATCTTGTGGAAAATCGATTATATTATGAGCGTGCTCAGGTTTATAAGAGTTTGGGACTGAATAAAGAAGCTGATGCTGATGAACAAAAAGCTCAGGAACTTGATTTGGATATTGAATATCAGACTTCTATTCCGGAACCGACTTTGATTTTGGAAGAAATGTAAGTTTAATGTAAACAAATGATGATTTTTTCTGTGAAATTATTATAATGTTTGTATGAGAAAGTGCGTACTTTTTTTAATTATATTATCACTTGTTCTGATTCAGGGTAGTCCTGCAATTTGCAAGAATAAACTGCCTGTTGAAGGGAAAGGTTATGTCGGGACTCTGCCTGTTTTAACAAGAAATTATGCATCAAACGAGGAAGCTATTGACAATACTCCCGCATCTGTTTCGCCCATTCCGTCAAAAGATTTTAACTCTGAAAGAGAGATTAAACCCGCACCGATAGAGGATCCGTCCTTTGTGAATATTATTCTAAAAACAGATAAGACTTCAAAATACACAAATGATCTTATGGAGTTTATTCCTATTTTGGAAGAAATTTACGATATGCTTGATGAGAATAAAAATGTTCAGATTTTCAATGCAAAGGTTTATTATTTTAATAAAAGTGTGGATTATTTCAGGGATAAGTACGCAGGAAAACCCGAAAGTCAGTTCATTTCGTATAAAAGGCTGTTAGAACTTAATACTCATTCACGTTCGATTTCACTTTTAAGAACTGAGGCGGAAAAATATAATCCTTATCTTTCTTATGGCAGCGAAGGATACATTTATAATCCTAATAATCTGCGTGAACAGATGGGATATTTGAAAAACGAAATCAGACAAACAATTCTGCT
Source organism: uncultured bacterium (assembly GCA_902777855.1). Lineage (GTDB taxonomy): Bacteria > Cyanobacteriota > Vampirovibrionia > Gastranaerophilales > Gastranaerophilaceae > Zag111. The sequence goes on from CACYVN010000007.1 coordinate 288,648, forward strand.
TTTGAGAGAATCGAATTAATACTGTATAGTGTCAGGCAAATGCCTGACCTGTAAACTTTGTTGATTAAATATGCGGGGTGCAATTTTTTGCATCAAAATATTTTAATGTGTTATCCATTTAAAACTCTTGACGTAATTGCTTCCGTTAATATCGCCAAATATTTCGGCTTTGAATACACGCACCGCATTTTCTTTGTTAAAGTTCGGAATTTTATTAATTTTACTTGTTGATTCAGGGTTAATTTCATTGATATTTATCCCCGGGATTCTGTTTAAGAGTCTGTTTAGAGACGCATTCCCGATTCTGCCCAACAAAGTAGAAAAATTCTTTGACAAACTTCCGTAAACCTCCATATCGGCAACCAGTGTTGCAAGGTTGTAGCTTCCGGTCATATACATATTAAGTTCTTTACCTTCAGAATATACATTGATGTCGTTTGCAACACCGTTTTCAACCTTTATATCTCCGCTTATTTGTGAGAAGTTGCCTGTCTTTAACGGGGTAATAAGGTCAATGATACCGTTCACGCTCACGCCCGTAATTCCTCCCGTAACAAGATTCGCTGCTTTCAAAAGGTATTCAAGGGAACCCAGTTTAGGCATTCTCCCGTCTTTAACTTTAAATTTGCCGTCCCCGCTCAGAGTATTTAAACATTCAACACTGTTTGTACCATTGCAGGACATTCTCATATCTCCAGTAACAAATCCGTACATTTGCCCCGGCATATCAAAGAAGTTTTCGCTGATAATTTCCGCATCCGCATCCTTGATATTCATTGTGGCTTTTGCTTCCATTTTAGAAAGATCTGCCGTTATATCTCCGTCAACCGTTCCGTTTGCAAGGTCAAAATCATATTTATCTATATGCAGGATATGATTACTGTCCATTGTGACCTTTGCATTAAAATCGTTTGCTTCCGCCTTTTTAATACGAATTTTATCCGCTCTTATAAGCCCGTTTTTAATAATTACCTGGTCGGGATAAATTGTCATTGTGTTTGATGTTTCGTGGCGGTCTTTTAGTTTGTTCATATCATAATCGTTGAAAGCATTTGCGATTACATTAAGGTCTAATAAATCCGTTTTAATATTAAAATCTTCAATAATATAAGGCGGAGTTGTTTTATTAACTATTTTTGCATAAGTTGTAATATCGTTTGTGAAAATAACTCCTTTGGCATTAAGATTGATGTAGTCCTTTTGCATATCAACATCAATATCACGTATGGTTGAATCCAAAATCGGAATATCAACGCTTGAAATATTTAGTGTCCCAAGTGTATATGGAGCAAGCGAAGTGCCGTTTACCACCATATCTGTCATAAATATGCCCTGCTTGATAGTCGGCTTTTTAAGTATAATATTAAATATTTTTGCATCAGTCGGCTCGAAAGTTTTAATTTTGAGGTTTTCAAATTTCAAAATATTATTTTTTAAAAGTGATACGGCTCCTGACATTGTAAGTTGTTTCTGTTGTGATGTTTTCTTATTTTGTGAGGTTATTGTCTGAATATAATCAAGTGCATTAATTTTTATTCTGTTTGGAGTCAGAATTGTATCAGCATGTATTGTTACAGGATTTGTCGCAATTCCGTCAAGGTCTGTTGTTCCTGATGGTGCTCCGGCTAAAGTTGCACCCATATAATAGATTGAAGAATTTTCTTTGACATTCAGAGTTGAATTTGCGTGAAGATTATCAATTGTTCCGTTTAATTTTGTACTGAAATTTGCATCTCCTTTTAGTTTAGCCGGATAAACGGATTTTTCATTTACAAATTTATCAAAAAATTCCTGATTTAATTTTCCTGAAACATAAAGATTTAAATTCGGATTTTGCAAAATATTTGAAATATTACCGTTAAGATAAACCGGCATAGAGCTTACTTTTGTGTTTATTCGACCAAGATAAAGACTGTTTCCTCGCATATTTGCTTTGCCGGATAAGATATTAATTTTTGCATCAAGCGGTTCATAGCGGAAACTTATATTTTTAAGATCAGTATCTGAGTATATTCCGCCATTCTTAATTGTACCTTTTATGTCAATATGTCCCTGAATATCTTTAATATTATCAATCTCATTCCGGTATTCTTCACTCAAACCGAGTTTGTCTTTCATATCATTTATTGATGCAATATTGAAATTATCAAAATCAAATACCGCATCTGTTATTTTCATAAAATTATAAATATCCGTTCCGGTAAATGACAAAGTAAACGGATTACCGTTGAATATGCCTTTTAAGCCTTTTGCATTCAAAACAGAATGACTGACATTAAAATTTCCACCGTTAGTTTTTATCGGATTTGAACTGCTCATATTCGGTAGAATTTTCCCGTCAACTGTTATTTTGTCATAATCAAGTTTCGAAGCATCCGCAACTCCTTTATATTTTCCGGTAAATGCAACTTCAAGATTTCCGAGTTCTTTTTTGAACGGAACGAACATTTCAGGTTTCATTGCATCCCAAAGATTAATAAGTTTGAATTTGTCGGATGTAGCAACAAGATTCATAGACATATTTTGTGCTGTTCCTTTTACATGAACTTTTGACTCATTCAGATAGCCCGTTATATCGTAATTGGCATCCTGCTTATCAAAATTAACTGTTCCGTTGATATTTCTGAATGGAATAAAAGTATTTTGAAGAACAGTTGTTGCACCATGCAGAACAACTTTTCCTTTTGCAAACAAATCTTCATTGAATTTGATTTTGGTTACGTCTTCTCCGGCCTTTCCGTATATAGTCAGGTATAAATCTCCGATTCCGTCAGGCTTTGTGAACGGTTTTACAACTCTTTGAACCTCTGCCATATCAGGCGATGATTCAATAACCTTAATCATATCAGGAATTTTTTGCCCCTTTGTTTCTGCTAAAACTTCCATATCTCCAAAAACACTGCATTTGCCATTAATTTTTGTCGGTCTGCCGTTTATTGTTCCGGAGTTTGTGTTAAATGTTACATCTCTGTCATTAAATAGAATTTCCCCCGATGCATTTTTAAGTTCAAGATTATGAATTTGGGTAAAATGTGCATTCCCGTTCCAGAATTTTAAATTCCCAAACAAATGCGGATCAATTTTTTTTCCTGCAGAACGCATATTTATTGAACCAAAGCCTGTAGCTTCCATGACCGGAACAGGTCCAAGTTTGAATTTCAGCATCTGGTGTAAAGGCATAAGAACTGTTCTTGCGGTTTCAAGACGAACATTACCCGTACTTTTTATGTCAAGTTCGGAGTATTTTGAACCGTCTATTTTAGCAAAACCTTTGACGGATACGGTTTCTTTTTTTGTTATCGGAACAAAAACGTTAACTTTCATTATTTGTCCGACAAAATCCAAATCTGTTTTTCCGCCTTCCGGTCTTAAAAGATGTCTGTTTACAAGGTGCATATTGCGGAGTTTAATTTTTCCGTAAACTTCTGGCATGTCACCGTTTCCGATTATATGCAGATGCCCTTCTCCTTTGCCCCAGAGAGTTGCTTCTTTGAATTTGTAAAAATCCATTTCAGGTGGTAATTCTCTAAACCATGGCAGAATTTTTACAATATCCTGTAGTTTTGCGGGGCGGATTCCAACTTTCAAATCCAAGGCGGGGATTTTTTTACCTGAAGAGGCTATTTTGCCGTTTACGCTGAATTTAAAATCTTTTGATTCAATTGCCGTATTTTTTAAATTAATACCGTTTGCAATAGTTTCAACATTAGTGTTTATAGCAAGTTTATCATGATAAATTACTCGCGATGGTTTATCAACGCCTATTACTTCTAACCCTGTTGTCCATAACGACATATTAACAAGTTTATGCCCATATTTTGTAATTTTTGTATCTGCATCAAAATTGAGGGTGCCTTTTAATTCCTGAATAATTCCTTTTGTTAATACAGGAGCGTAAGATGAAATGCTTGACAGGTCAAAATCCCTTATTTGACCTTTGATTTTTAGTTTGTCATCATTAAATCTGTCTAAGGGCAAATCGAGTTCAATGTCCGCAAAATAAGGAGTAATACAGTCCTCGACTATAAAATTCCCTTTTGTCGCAAGTTGAATTTTGTCATCAAGTACAAATTTGGCATTTTTAAGGTATTCACCTTTGAGAGCAAGTTTTTTATTATTAAGTTTATCATTAAGATTGATTTTATATTCTCCAATGTCAAGATAAACCTTTGAAATTGTAAATTGACTGTTTGGAGTTTCAAATTTTATTGGGGTATCGCCAAGCAGAAATTTTTTGTCTTTTGAAAATACAAAATTTGCAACTTCTTTATCAGCAAAAATATGAGCAATTTCGATTTTTTTGAAAATCAGCGGAAATAGTTTGAGTTTTACTCTCGGATTATCAATTGAAAGAGCTTTTGAACCATCTTTATTGATTATAGAAATGTTATTACTTTTCACCCATACTGACGGGAATCCACCCATAGAAAGTTTTGCTTTGCCGAGTTTGACTCTGTAACCGGAGGTTTGATAGATTTTTTGCTCAATCTCTGCCTGATGCCCCGTCAGATTTACAGCTGCAGGAATACCCCAAATGTAGCCTGCACTTAAAATTAGTGCAAACCCCGTTAAGGTAATAATTTTCCACTTTGCTCTCATACTATACTTATTATAATATAATTCGCTTTTTTATGATACTCCTCCAAATTTAGTATTTTTCACACAAAAGTTGAAAATATGACATTTTATGGTGACAATTCGGGCAGTAATCCGGTGCGGAACCTCCTTCATGAATATAACCGCATTCTCTGCATATCCATTGTTGTTGATTTTCTTTTTTAAAAATTGTACCGTTTATTAAATTATCATAAAGAATTTGAAATCTTTTTGCGTGGTGTTTTTCTGAATTGATTACATGTTTAAAAGTTGAAGCAGCCGAATCAAATCCTTCTTGGAGTGCAATTTTTTCGGCATTTGCATAAAGTGTTGTATATTCTTCTGTCTCTCCGTTAATTGAACTCAAAAGATTTTCTTCTGTCGTACCTAATATAAAAGGATAACAGGAGTTTACATTACCGTCAGGTGTTGTACCAATGTGTTTATAGAAAAGTTTTGCGTGTTCGTATTCATTGTGGGCAGTTTGTTCAAAAATTTCTGCTATCTGTTCATAGCCTTCTTTTTTTGCTACGGATGCAAACATTGTATATCTGTTACGAGCCATTGATTCGCCAGCAAAGGCATTAATAAGCTGTTGTTCAGTTCTCGAGCCTCTGAAATTTATTGACATTATATTCTCCTTTCTGTCGTACATAAAACATATTATCGGTATATAAATCTTGCTCCGCAAGGTCCTCCGGACGGGGGCACTTTTGATGGCAAAAGTGCCTCAAAACCAGCGACACGCTTCGTTCACTAATAATAACGCCCTCGCATAAAACGGATACGGCAAACGCCTTACATCTTCTGCTCGGGCTTGCACGGCTCAACAATCAAGCGGACTAACTCGGAACTAAAGTTCCTCAGACAAAGTCCGCTTTTGACTGATGTTTCGCCTGCAATTATTGTTCACTCCGCTATCGTCGCTTTTCAATTACAATGTTTTATGAACGGAGCAGCAGCCTGCGGGTTTCTGCTTGGTTACTCGCCATCGACAGCACTCCACGTTTTGCTTTTGTGGCTTTTGCCACAAGCAAAACTGTTCCGGCTTTGGCTCGTAATCCGCTTTCTGATCGCTTTCTTTGCCCGCTCAAAGAAAGCGATCATGACAATCAAAAAGAAAAGTGAACTATTATGCTGATAATATGTATTATGTAAACAGGAGGGAAACTATGATTGTAGAATTAAATGAAGAAAATTTTAATAAAGAAATTGAATCAGGATTAAAACTCATTGAGTTTTATGCAACCTGGTGTACATACTGCGCAAAACAAAGAATTGAACTTCAGGAGCTTGAAGATTCGGATATAAGAATCGGGATTGTTGATGGGGATGAAAGTCCAAATATTATAAAACGATACAAAATTAACGGTTATCCGACTTTTATTTTATTCAAAGACGGTGAAAAAATTGCACAATTCTCCGGACTTCACAGAAAAAGCGAATTGCTAAGTAAAGTTATGAAATATGTTTAAAATTTATCTTCAAGCAAACTGTCGCCGTTTGCGGATTCAACCGCCATCCGGTCGCAACGTTCATTAAACTCATGACCGGCATGTCCTTTTATCCAGATAAATTTGACATTGTGTGGTTCTTTCGCTTTCAAAAGCCGTTCCCACAGGTCACGGTTTTTAACAGGTTCCTTTTGGGCATTTTTCCAGCCCTTTTTTATCCAGCCGTCTATCCATTTTTGGTTGAACGCATCAACAAGATATTTTGAATCCGAAGTCAGTTCAACATCGCATGGTTTTTTGAGTGCTTCAAGTCCGACAATTGCGGCAAGAAGTTCCATCCTGTTGTTGGTGGTATTTTTAAACCCTTGAGTGAGTTCTTTTTTATGAATATTCCCCGCTTCATCTTCTGCCATTAAAATTGTACCGTATCCGCCTTTACCTGGATTCCCTGAACATGCTCCGTCTGTATATATTTTTACTAACATTTTTACCCCTCTGTTATGTCCCAAACTTCCAAAATATCGTCAGGAATTTTATCAAGAAATCTTGACGGTTTTGAAAGTACCATTCCCATTGAATAATCGTACATATCGACAGGGTATGAAATGTACAGATTATTTTTTGCACGTGTGGTTGCAACGTACATCAGCCTTAGTTCCTCATCCATTTCTTCTTCGGAGTTAAATGAATAAGCACTCGGGAAACGTCCGTCAACCGCACCGATTATAAATACACTATCCCATTCAAGTCCTTTTGCACTGTGAATTGTCGAAATTGTTAATGCCTCATCATCAATGTTATTTTTATACATCCCTTCAACACTCGCATCAGGCGGGTCAAGCGCCATATCGCTCAAAAAATCTTCCATGTTTTTATACTGTGTCGAAAGATACTGCAAATGCTCCAAATCCTTTTCCCGCTTATTAAAATCATCATATTTATCCTTCAAAATCGGGCGGTAATATCTTATGATTTCTTCCATAATCTCTGATGGTTTTTTAGTTGCAATTTGAGAACGTTCCTTATTCAAAACTTTCAGTAACGGCGAAAGACTTGTGAGTTTATTTGATGGTAAAAGTTTTATATCAGGGTCAAAATCTCCTTTTATGACAGGCAAAATAGTATTAACCGCCGCATTGCCGACTCCTCGTAACAACAGTAAAATTCTTGTAAAACTGATTACGTCATCAGGATTAACCAAGACTCTCAAATGCGAAAGCACATCTTTTATATGTGCTGTTTCCATAAATTTCGGACCGCCGAATTTTCTGAACGGAATAGCACGTTTAGATAGTTCGATTTCCAGAGAATAGGACATTCTTGCGTTTCTTGCAAGTACGCAAATATCAGATAAAGGTACATCCTCATCTAAAAGCTCTAAAATTCTTTGGCAAATAAAATCAGCTTCCATTTGGGTGTTTTTAGCGCAAATCAAAGCGGGTTTTACAGGTGATTCGATTTGCGAAAACAGTTCTTTATCGTATTTTTCTTTTGCCCTGCCGATAATCAAATTTGTCAGTTTTAATATATTTTGAGTGCTTCGGTAATTTTGTTCAAGTTTAATTATTTTAGTATCTTTAAACAGTTTCGGGAAGTCAAAAATATTTTTGTAATTCGCTCCTCTGAATGAATAAATACTTTGAGCATCATCTCCGACAGCCATAATATTTCCGTGAACGGATGATAAAAGTTTTACGATATCTGCCTGCAATGTGTTGGTATCCTGATACTCATCCACCATTATATATTTGTATTCACCGGAAATTTTTTGTCTTAAAGCATCGTTATTTTCAAGCAGAATTTTTAAATACACAAGCAAATCATCGTAGTCTAAAATGGAATTATCACGCTTATATGCAACATAATTTTTATGAATTTCAATGATTTTGTCAATGCAGTGTTCAAATTGCGGAAATTCTTCTTCTATAATTTTTTTAGCCGGAATAACCTTATTGACACTTTTTGAATACATGTCAAGAATAGTTGATTTTTTCGGAAATCTTCTTTCTTTTTTCGGGAACATTTGGCCGACAATGTGGTTGATTATATCCTCACAGTCGCTTCTGTCCATAATGGTAAAATTGTTTTTAAGTTTGAGAGCCGATGCATATTTTCTCAGAATTATATTTGCAAATGAATGAAATGTACCTCCTGCAACTTTTTCGCAACGTTCATCCAGAACAAGCGAAGCACGAGAAAGCATTTCGTGAGCAGCTTTTTTGGTGAAAGTCAGAAGCAGAATATTATTTGGCGGAGTCCCGTCCTCAATAAGTCTTGCAACACGGTAGGTCAAAGTTTTTGTTTTGCCCGAGCCTGCGCCCGCAATTACAAGCAAAGTTCCGTCATTAAACATTACTGTTTCAAGCTGTTTTTCGTTCAAATCTTCAGCATAGTTGACTTTATAATTTTTAACTTCCGGGGTACGTTTTTTAAGCACATATTTTTTATGTACCGGTTTGGTTTCTTTAACTGTTGAAAGTTCTTTTGTCATTATTTCCCCTGTCAAAAATCATTATAGTTTAATTTTATCGCTCTTTTCAACTTTATTTATGTAAATTTTTAATAAGCGGTATGCTTAACAGTCTTATATTTTTTGCAAAAAAGTAAATAATATTAATATGAAAAAGATTTTGACGGTTATTTTTGGAATTTTGTTTTTATTTATTTTTCAGGTAAATGCTGATGCAATACTTCCTGCAGCATCGCCGAGTCCCGATACTAAACCTGTTTTGATAAAAACACAGGGTCTGAAAGTTTACATTCCTCCCAAAGATATGCTTGCCACAACAATGAAGCATGCTTTTATGGACTGGCAGAGGCATACAAACGGGAATTTTACTTTTGAATTTGTCGGAACAAAAAGTACTGCCAATATGACTGTAATTTTTATTGAATCAGGAATGGGAAATATTTGTCATAATGACAAAGCTCTCGGCTGTTGTTCGTTTGTCCCTGCTTCTACCGTACATGGTAACAAAAGAATTTTAGGTGTAAAAATTTATATTTCTGTTAATGGTTTAGACGGAAAACCTATGACGAAAAATCAGGTTTATACAATTATGCTTCACGAAATCGGGCATGCATTAGGTCTTGAACATTCAGAGGATAAAAATAGTTTGATGTATAAGGGAACAAATTCTGATATGGCAGAAGTTCAGGAAATTCAGCCTGAAGATGTTAAAGCTCTCTATAAATTGTATCGAATAGAAAAATGAGAAAAATATTTTTGAGTTTTTTAATTTTATTAATATGCGGAGTTTGTCTATGTTCTGCATCCGGAGTATGGAAGTGGGAAAATCCCCGCAATATAGCAGTTTATATTCCGCAAAATGATGATAAAACTAATCTTATGAAAAAATCTTTTGACGAATGGCAAAAGAAAACGAAAGGTAATTTTGTCTTTAGAGCCGCAAAATCACCTGATACATCCGATATTAATGTAATATTTATAGAAAAAGACTTAACAAATTACTGTGGGAGCCCTGAAGCTATGGGATGTTCACAAAATTATCGCAGTAATGGTGTTATGCATTCAACAATATATATTACAAAAAGACGCCCGAAAGGTCTTTTGCTCAGCAACACTCAGGTTTATGCAGTTATGCGTCATGAAATAGGTCATTCTTTGGGGCTTGTGCATTCCAAAAATTTCAATGACATAATGTTTCCGATGACAAACCTTGGCATTTCTATACGACAGGATATAGACGATAACGATATTAGAGCCTTATATTCGATTTACGGTATTACTCAGAAATAGGAACAATCGTTGCCGGAGTATTTTTGTCTATATATGTCCAGCCGTTAAGATGGAATAATCTTAAAATGTCAGTATTTATAATGTCCTGATTTTCAGTTACCGGAGTACTCATAATTCCTAATTTTCTTGAAGAATCTCTTAACCCGAGTGCGTGTCCGATTTCGTGAAGCATAACGGTATAAATCAAATTGTTTGAATTTTGTGTCGGGGCAGGAGCAATTGTGATTTCTGCTTTTTTTATTGTTCCGCCTTTTATGGTCAGGGTATAAGAACCAATATCACCGTCTGTTCCGTCGGTTTTGTCCGCAAAATCAACCTCAATATCTGCAGGCGGAGTAAGAACATATTCAAATTTCAGTCTGCCGTTACATTTTTGCTCCCATTTTTCAAACGCTCTTTGCATCATAGCAGAGTAACTGTCTTCTGCAATATAAACTTTAATAATTTGTTTGCTCCAATTTGGACCGTAATTGCCAACCGCAAATGATTTTAAGCCAAAGAAAAATACTCCGACAAAAATTATTAATAAAGAAACTATAAATTTTTTCATTATTCTATACCTTTAAATAATTCTTTTATATCCACTTCAAGAACTTTTGCAATCATATAAAGATTGATGGCATTAGGAATTTGTCTGCCTTTTTCAATCAAACTGATTGAATTTGTACTTAAATTAACCAATTCTCCTAATTTTTCCTGAGAAAATTCTTTTCGGTTTCTTTCTGCTTTGATATTTAACCCTAATGCTCTTGTATTCATACTTTGATTATCAACTATTGACAATAATAAGGCAATATGGTATCTATGTAAATATTACAATTATACTTGTAAAATTATAAATTTAATATGGAAGATAATCGTGAATAAATCAGATAAAATTTTTGACGAAATGAACAGTATCGGAATGCTTTTGACATGTTTGCGTCAGGATATAGACTTGTGTTCCGGGGATAATATTGAAGATTGCACTCATCTGCTGAAACTTGCGGAAATTATTTCTGAAAAATATGAATAACTGACATTTGATTTTGAAAAATTTATGTTGTTTGGCAAAGCCTGACTATTTTATATTACGGCGGTAACGGGAATTGTCTTGCAATCCTCGCCTGGGACGGCTTCCGTGTCGGCAACCCTGTCAGCCGACCGCTTGAACATGTTGCCGACAACTTCAGCCTCTGCTCGGATTGCGCTGAACCCGAAAAAAGATTAAATCCCTCTGTTACACGCTAAATAAAAACGAGAATACCAAATGGTATTCTCGTTTTAATTCGGCGGTAACGGGAATTGAACCCGTGTTTGCAGAATGAGAAACCCCTTACAGTACCATTTTTAGAGAAAATATCACGTTAAACCGTAATAAAATCGTTGTTATGTAAAATCATATTTCTACTCGTAAATATAAAACGGGTACATATAGGGTACACGATTTTAGACATGAAATTAACATATATAACAGCATTATTATACTACATCATTATACAGGATTTTCATGCTATAATCGGTTTATGGTTGAGAAGTATCTAGGTGCAGTAATTCAGAAATATAAGACTGGAAAGACCACAGAACATAGTTTTAGGGGTGATTTACAGGACTTTGTTGAAAGAACCGTTATAGGTGTTCAAGCAATCAATGAACCCAGACGGCAGAAATGCGGTGCACCAGATTACATCATACAGAAGAAAAATATACCTATCGGCTATATTGAAGCCAAAGACATAGATAAAAGCCTTGATACTATTGATAAGACGGAACAACTTGACAGATACAAGGCAAGTTTAGACAATCTTATCTTAACCAATTATTTAGAGTTCTGGTTTTATAAGAACGGTGAACACGTTGACACTATAAAGGTGGCGGAACTTTCAAGCGGTAAGATTAAAACCTATGACAAAGAATATCAGCGACTTATAAACGCAATACGGAACTTCTGCGACTATCAAGGTCAGACGATTAAATCACCTAAGCAACTGGCTAACTTAATGGCTCAAAAGGCTGTTATGATTAGAGATGTTATTATTAATGCTCTTGAATTAGACTCAGAGAGTTCATTAGTAAGCCAGAGAAACGCATTTAAGCAGATATTATTACACGATTTAACTAATCATACATTCGCTGATATGTACGCTCAGACGATTGCTTATGGCTTATTTGTAGCAAGGTTGAATGATACAACCTTAGAGGATTTTTCAAGACAAGAAGCCAGAGAACTTATCTCTAAGAATAACCCATTTTTAAGGCAGTTATTTGACTATATCTCAGGTGCTAACCTTGATGACAGCCTTGTCTGGATTGTTGATGACCTTGTAGAGATATTTAGGGCGGTTGACCTCAATAAGCTGCTTAGGAATTATGGCAGAACTACCCAGATGTCAGACCCTTTTCTACACTTCTATGAAACGTTCTTAGAGAGTTATGACAAGGTTAATAAGGAAAAGAGGGGGGTATATTATACACCTCAGCCAGTAGTAAGGTTTATTGTCTCGGCAGTTGATAAGATATTAAAGAATGAATTTAAGTTGTCTCATGGGCTTGCTGATGACTCAACAATCAAGCATACAAGAACCCTTTATTATGAAAGTAAAAAGGTAAGGGGTAAGGTCGTTGACATGCCTGTAACAACTGAGGAAGATATATACAAGGTGCAAATACTTGACCCTGCGACTGGTACAGGTACATTCTTAGCTGAGACAATACGGAAGATATACTCATACTTTGTAAATCAACAGGGGATATGGTCTCAATACGTTGATAAGGCACTTATACCACGTCTTAACGGCTTTGAAATTATGATGACACCTTATGTTATGTGTCATTTGAAACTGGATTTATTATTACAGGACACAGGATATAAGACTACAAGCCAGACAAACAGGTTTAATGTATATTTAACCAATGCACTTGAAAAAGACGAGACTACTAAATATCCGCTATTTGACTGGTTATCTGAGGAAGCAAGATATGCGGGGATTATTAAATCCGATAAACCTATTATGGTAGTCTTAGGAAATCCCCCATATAGTGTCAGCAGTTGTAATAAGAGTGATTACATTGACGAGATAATGGAAGTGTATAAACAAGACCTTAACGAAAGAAATATACAGCCGTTATCAGATGATTATATCAAATTTATCCGTATGGGTGAAACATACATAGAGAAGAATAAAGAGGGTGTACTGGCTTATATATCTAATAACAGTTTTATAGACGGTGTAATACACCGTCAGATGAGAAAGCACCTTATGGAAACCTTTGACAAGATTTATATACTTGACTTGCATGGTAATGCTAATAAGAAAGAAACCACCAAAGACGGCTCAAAAGATGAGAATGTATTTGACATTCAGCAGGGTGTAAGTATCAATATCTTTGTTAAGACTGGCATGAAACAGCCTAATGAACTGGCTAAGGTTTATCATGCTGAATTGTTAGGGGTAAGAGAGAATAAGTTTGAGTATCTGAATAATAATGAGTTTGACACCGTTGAATACAAAGAACTTGAACCAGTTAAACCGTACTACTTCTTTGTACCAAAAGACTTTGATGTTCAAGCAGACTATGACAAAGGTATTAACATAAATGAATTGTTTATTGAGAATGCTAGCGGTGTAAAAACACATCATGATAATGAACTTGTATCAATTCAACAATTTGATGTTGATACAAACAAGGAATATCAATATAGACCTTTTGATAAGAGATTTATAAACTATGATTTATCAAAAGTGGAAAGACCTAGATATTCATTGATGAAACACTTTATTATTGGTGATAATCTAGGACTGATTACAGTACGGCAATATGCTGAAAATATTGACTTTAATCATGTATTCTTAACAAATAGTATTGCAGATATAAGAATGACCATGAGTAATAAAGGTAGTTGTTATGTTTACCCATTGTATTTATATGATGACGACTCAGCCCAAACATCATTCTTTGATGTGAACCGTAAGCCAAACTTGAACATGGATATAGTAAAGAGTCTTGAAACAACTTTAGGACTGTCATTTACACCAGAGAAAGAAAATACAGAGGGTACATTTGCACCGATTGACATATTAGATTACATTTATGGTGTTCTGCACTCTAACAAGTATAGAACTAAGTATAAAGAGTTCTTGAAAATAGACTTTCCACGTATTCCATACCCTGCAAATAAAGATTACTTCTTTAAGATTGCTAAACTGGGTAAGGAACTCCGGGAGATACATTTAATGGAGTCTAAACAGGTAACTGAATATATAACATCATACAGTGTTAGCGGTGATAATGAAGTCATCAAACCAGAATACAAAGACAATAAAGTCTATATTAACCGCACTCAATACTTTGATAACGTGCCAGAAGTAGCATGGAACTTCTACATAGGCGGTTATCAGCCTGCACAAAAGTGGCTCAAAGACCGTAAAGGCAGGATATTAAGTTATGATGAAATCCTGCACTATCAGAAAATCATCAAAGCACTTGTATTAACTAATGATATAATGCAACAGATTGATGAAGTCATTGAGGTGTAGTATGTTTCTTAATAAAATAGTTGATTGGCAAGGGTTTGAGCAATTTGTAACTGATTTATACAAAGATGACGGTAATGTAAAAGTAGAACATAATGTTACTCTTAAAGGTAAATCAAATGCCAACAGACAAATTGATGTATTAATAACAAGAAAATCAAAGCTACATAGCTATCAGACTATGGTTGAATGCAAATACTGGAATAAGAAAGTTGAACGCAACACAGTTGATATAGTATATGCAGGAATGGACGACCTTAATATTGAAAAGGGAGTTATATTTACAACAACAGGATATGAAAAAGGTGCCATAGAGTATGCTAAATCTAAGAATATAGATATTTTCTTAGTAAGAGATTTAACACCAGAGGAATGGGGATTACCAGGTCAAATTATACAATTCTACTTACATCTTATAACAGCCAGTATGGATAATTTTAAGTTTATTAATACTGTATGTGTTCCTGTGGTTGAAGAATACCCTAAAACATTGAATATACATATTGAATTATCTAAAGATATGATATTCCCAGATGAATATCAGTTATATTCAATAAAGAATGGAAATAAAGGTGATAATCTTATTAAATATATATTATCTGCACGTCATAGCTTATTATCAGAGATGACAAAAGATACGTTTATATTAAATAATGGTGAGGAATGTATTCAAGAGGTTAAAGCAACTGCAATATTAGATTTTTCCAAGTTTGAATACAGACAATTACGCAATCAATACGGTGCAATTAATCTTTCTCAAATAATGTTTGATATAACAGCACACTTATCACAATCTGCAATTAAAATTGACAGAGCTGAAAGTTACAATATAGCATTGGCTATACAAAATTACATAGACAATCAAATTAATCTTGTATATCAAAAACAAGGTCAAGAGGGTTTAACTTTAACAGATAATATCTATGATAAGATTGTTAAGCAAGCAACATCTAATAAAGATGTTTTACAGAATGGTTCTATATTCAAGGTTATGTGTGAATACTGGGTTACACCAGATAATAAGAAAAATAAGACCGTTATTGAAAAGAAAATTGATAAACCTATCTTATTAGAAGTAAAAACAGTTTAGTTATTGCCTGCCAGAGACTACCAATTACCTAATAGCTAGCATAATGCAACATAAATGGTCTCTATATCAATTTTATAGGCTTAGGCTTATTATATTGACCAAATAGAGATACATCAAAGTATTATTAATTATTAATCTAAAAGAAAAGCTACTTTATTTTCTGTAATTCCTTAACAATGTTGAATAAGGTATTTAATTCTTCTCCAGTCTTTGACTGTAATAATGAGATATAATCCTTATCCGCTGCTTTTTCTTCAACATCAAGAAATACGAACAATTTATATATAGGAATATTTAAGGCAGTTGCAATAAGTGGTATCTTATTCAAAGTTATAGGATTATGACCATTCTCCCAGTAACTAACTGTCTTTGTTGCAACTCCTACGCTCTCCGCTAAATCTTCCTGTGATATATTCGCTTGTTGTCTTAATTCTTTCAGACGTTTACCGAACTGTTTGTAAAAATCCTTTGTTCTCATAATAGTCTAGGATATTACATATTTAAGCATTATATAATCCAACAGTTTAGCACGTCTGCTTGTTCATGTTATGATTACCATATCAAACAAGGATATATTATGAACGGCAAAAGTTGTTTCTTAATTGGCAACAGACACACACCTAGCAATATAAGAGAACCGCTTGCGGAAGCGGTTGAAACGCATATTACTGAATATGGTGTTACGACCTTTACAGTCGGAAAGTATGGCAACTTTGACAGTATGGCAATAGGGGTACTCAGAGAAGCTAAGAAGCGACATAATGATATAGAACTATATTTACTAGCCCCTTACGCATTAACCCAGAAAACAGACAAGCCAGAGAGCTTTGACGGTACAATTTATCCAGACGGATTAGAGAAAGTACCGTTAAGACTTGCCATTCCACAGGCTAACAGGTATATGGTGCAGAACTCCAATTATTTAATAACATACTGTCATCACATAGGAAACACTAGAAACATTGTTGAGTACGCCCAGAAACGAGAGAAAAAGGGCTTGATAAAGGTAACTTTGCTATAAGTTTGATACATTCCCATAAAAGTATAGATTTCTGATACTAATTTTTACAGGGCGGAAAGTATTGATTTTCTGTACTTAATATTTCGCAGCACATTCCCATTAATACACTTGACATTTTTGGGAATGTATGCAATAATATAATTGTTGGAACACATAACATAGGAGATAACAAGATGACATTAGCATTAGACACAATTAACAATCAGATTAAAGAAGTTAAAGGGCTTTATCTATTAAAGGCTGAACTTCAAGCAGAGATTGAAAAAATCGAAACAGCATTAAAAACTCAACTTCAAGAAAACAATCAAGAGTTAGTTATTACCGACAATGGAAGTGTAAGTTACAAAGAAGTTATATCTAAAACACTTAATACAACTGAACTTAAGAAATCTGAATTTGCTTTTATTTATAACCAATTCTTACAAGAAAAATCAACAATGAGATTTAAGGTGGCTTAACTGCCACCTTTTGAAAGAGAGGTAATATATGGCAAATGATGTTATATGGGCTTATCTTCGCTGTTCAAGTCGTTCGCAGAACGAGGCAAGGCAAGTAAATGAAGTAAAAGCAAAATATCCGACACTTGATGATGACCACATCATAATAGAAAAAGCAAGCGGAAAAAACTTCATAGACCGCAAGGAATATAATAAACTACGGAAAGAGTTGCAACGAGGGCATTTACTCGTAATATGTAGCCTTGACCGTTTAGGTCGTGATATGGTGGCAACTGGGAAAGAATGGGAGTATCTAACATCACATGGAATTGATATTGATGTATTAGATATGCCAATACTTAACACTCGTGATAACAAAGCAGGTTTGACAGGTGAGTTTATCAATAAGTTACTTGTGCAGGTGCTTTGTTATGTCGGAGAAAAAGAGAGAATTAGTATTAAAGAACGACAAAGGCAAGGAATTGATAATGCTCTTAAAAACGGTACAAGAGAGGGCAAGAAAGCGTACGGCAGACCGAAAATGGAAGAATTGCCGAAAGATTTTGTTAAATATTATAGCAAAGGTACATATACAGCGACTGAAATAATGAAGTTATGCGGTATAACCAAAAGCACATATTACAGGTATGTGCAAAAGTTGAAAGAGGCAAACAATGAATGATAAGCAGGTGCAGGATTTGATACGTGGGCAGTTTATGAATGCCATGATATTTCGTATCATGGACAATGCGAGAGCAAATAGGTGCAGGGTTCAGCAGGGACAACAGGTTCAGTATGTTCATCAAGTGCCATTAATCGTGGATATTGTGTGCGGTGCAGTTGTTCTCTTTTGGGTGGTAGTGCTAGGCGGTACATTATTATTGTCAATTCTCGGACTTATAATGCTAGCCTTTAATATTAATTAAGGCTGTGGACGGCACTAGCAAAGGTTTTGCAGGTGCGTTGAAAAGTTGGTAGGCAAATAACCATGAAAACGACACTTTACACTCAAAGTCCTCTATCCCTGTCATAGTGTGCTTTGTGGATATACAAGAACCTTTTTATATCTTTACAAAGATATGGCTATATGCCCACCATGCCTGTTATTAGGCATTAATTGGCATAATTAATCCTCAGATATGCGTATTGCTTTACTTCTTACATACGACCATATATGACATATTAGTCATTATCAATTAACTTATTTGATATATTCTTCTGATACTTTTGGTCGCACTTCTTCAACAATTCCTTAGCCTTTTCTTTGTGGTCCGGGACGTTTGCAGGTGCAACTTTCTTATTATGTTTCGCCATATAGTCATTAATGACTTCATAGGCAATCTGTTTAACGATTTCTCTATCCATTTATATTTATTCTCCATTAGTTACATTAAAATCTAAAATTAGACAACGCAGGAAGCTCATAGAGAGGACTTTGATACGTGTTAGGTATCAAAGTAACCCTCATTTCGCCTCTTTCTTACTCCCCAAAATCTTTTGGGATACCATGTTTATGTCTTAAATGTGATGAATTAAGTATCCTAATCCACTCTACTTTACTTTGATTTAGTTTATAAATAAACTGTGGTCTAGGAATACGTTTATCTGAAAGTTTCTCTTGAAAGAACTTTTCAAATAGTTCATCACTTTTAAAATCATAACTTCTAATATCATAGCTTTTCATTTATGCATTCTCCTTGCCCTTATTAGTGGGCGTTATTTGTAAGAACGTATGCAGTTCCGTTCTGTGCTGTAACAAATACTTCACATCTGCACTTGTGAAGTCTTGCGTACTTGGGGCAACTTGTAAGAGTCCATACTCTTGCCCTACCTTACGCAACAAGGTTAAAATCTTTGCTATTTCACCGTTACGGTGTTCTATTAATAGTCTTGACAGTTCTAAATGACGACAAAATAAGGTTTCCAAAGATATAGTTATTTTTTCATAGCATGCCGGGCAATTTATAATCCACCAGAGGTAATCAATAAATGTAGCAATAAATGGTGCTTGCTTCGTTCCGGGAATTTTGGCATAGTAGCCCATGTTCCGTTTGATTTGTTGGCGGATATGTTTTGTCATTAAGCGTGATGAAAATACAAGGTTTTCGTCATCATCAATATTAAAATCATCTATTAAACCAATTCTAATTAGTTCATTAAAGGAATTTAGAACTATATCTTGTTTCTTGGCTTTCCGACCAGTAAAGGTCAAGTCTTTATAGAATGCTTTGAAACTGCACCAGTATGGTTGCTCTAATTCAGAATTATCAATAATAGCGGAACTATGGCTCATTATCTGTAATACCTTTTCAAGCACTACACGTGCATTTATAGGTATGACAGATTTTGCCATTATACCGCATACCGCCTGCGGTATTCTGTATTTGTCTGATAACTCGTTAATCTGGTAATAATAACCATTATTCTGGTATAGGTCATCATCTATTGATAATATTTTTTCAATATCATTAGATGTAATAGGCGGTAGGCTGCCTATTTTGTATTCAGACCACTTTGGACAGAATTTAGGTAATGTCGTCTTGGTGAAAGTTAGAGCATAACATGGATATGCTCTTATGCGTGAACTTGCCAAATTATCCGCTAAATACTTTACATCGTATTCATCAAAACGGTAAAATACAACGTACTGATAAAAATAAGGTTCATAAGCCCAAAGTGTCTTAGGGTTTAGTAATTTAAAACTCAGCTCATCACAAACAATACATACACATTGTTCTTTTGGGTACATCTCACCAATGTACTGTGAGCTATAATCAAGGTTATACAACAAATCTTCCGTACTCACATTTTCTTTAACAGTTGTGTACTCATCATTGTATATCTGAGATACATCATAACAGAAGCCGGGCTGCCTACCCTTATTCAGTTTCTTTTCGTTTTGAACTTGAAGTTCTTGTCTATTCAATTTTTTCTTTGCCATAGGGTTCTACTCCATATAAAAATCAACAATCTAAAACAAAATATAATAACTATGTTTTGTTTCTTGTACTAAAATCTAATAATCAATCTGATATAAAATATAACAATTGCGATATGCGTTCGATATGAAAAAATAAATGCAACTACGTAAATTGTAGCTGCATTGATTATTGATTATGGAAATGCCCCTTGGGCTATTAAATTGTCTTTGGCAGAGGTTAGGTCGGATGACCTAACTTGCCCAACGTTCTATATTAAAATATAATAATAATTCTTGTTGTTTAGAATATATTTGTTGCACACGACAAAATATATCTTTGGCAAGGGAAGTCGGCTAACTTGCCCAACGTTCTTAGATGACTGTGGGGAGATTGTTTGATTATTAAATACAAAAGTAACTGATAGACTAACTATATAAATAGATAGAGTAGTTTTATAATACTTGAAATACAGTAATAACAGTAAACTCGGTAATTTTAAGATTGCAGTATTGTAACTATTTTTCTACTAATTGTTACCAATTTTTTGTGGGATGTAACCAAAATCTTGCAGGGTTGTTGTTACAGTTCTACTAATTGTTACCCAAAATTTGCAACATTGTTACCAGAAACAACAGAATTATTGCAGGAATGTAACTGTTTTTAACCTTGTTTCTTGAAATCAATAAACCTCGCATAAGAAACAATGTCAGCAACATCTTCTTTAGAATAACCCAGTCCTGCAATGAATGTAGTTAATTTATCGTAATTGTTGGTATCATCAACAATGATTTTAGAACGTTTAAGTTTATCATCTGTAACCTGTTTCATCTGCTCAAAGAGTGTAGGAAACGGTATTTCAAGTGCCTCACATATTCTTAATAACGTTTCAATTCTAGGCATAGATACAGCATTTTCTAAATCGGATATGACAGCAGTTCCAACACCTGTCATGATATTTAAGTCCTTTATTAATATCCCCCTTTCTTTCCTACGGTTATGAATGAATGGGGCAATTTGTTCAAGTATATTCTTTTCATACTTCTTAACTTGTTCTTTAATCTTATCCGCTTGTTTCATAACTATCTCCTTGTGTACTTATATTACTTTACTTTTCTTATATTGTCAATATCAGAAACGCATTCTGAAATCAATAATATTATCATTTACAGAAACGATTTCGCTAAATGCTTGACAAGGTATTGGATATATGATATTATGATAATACGAAACAATATCGCATAATCATAATTTATAAAGGAGAATATATTATGGAAAACATTGTTCCAATTAAAAGAGAAGTACATACAAGCATATCGGCTATTAGTTCACCCTTTGGAACTATAAGCATGAAAGCATGTGCAGATTATCTAGGAGTGGCACTAAGTACATTATATACTTGGCGGAAAAAGGGAGATATTCCTGCTGACTGCTTTAAAGAGGTTGGTGGCACTATATTTGTTCTGGCTAGAAATATGCGTAGGTTCTTTGAAAGTTAGTAGGTGTTACTATGGGCAAAAGTACCAAGAAGCATTATATAAATGGCATAGCACAAGTAGGCGACACGTTCTACATCAGACCTAAAGTTCACGGTAAAGTTCGTAACATAGTTGCTCAAGGTGCTAAAAATAGAGCAGAAGCAAACGTAATCTATGAAGCAGAAAAGTATAAAATGCGACAGGAAGAAGTAGGACTTGCCAAAGTTGAAAAGCCTGTACCATTAAAAGACCTATGTGATATATATAAGGCTTATAATGCCCAGAACAATAGACAACGTGAACCAAAAGAAAAGATTGAAGCCGTTAGGCAGTTCTGGGGGCTAAATAAAGATGCTGCCAAACTAAAACAAAGTGATATTATAAAGTTTCGTTCTTGGCTAATGAAAGAAAAGAAGCTATCTAATAGCACTATAAACAGGTATGTTGCTTTTCTGTCTAAAGCATTTAACCTTGCCATTGAAGATGATTTGTTAATTAAGAACCCATGCAGTCATCTAGATAAATTGGAAGAACCAGATGAAAATGTTAAATACTTAACAAAAGAAGAAACCGACAAAGTGCTTGAATTACTTGAAACAGAAGAATTTATTAAGTTCAAGCCTTTGGTATTAATGTGCTTCAATACAGGATTTAGGATTAGCAATGTCAATTACATGCGTTGGGAATGGATTAATATAGATAAGAAATTAATTAGGATTAAACCTAAAGATAACAAAGGGAAACAGGATATTAAGCACCGCATAAACGATGATGTATATAGTATCCTAATGGAATTAGGGGTAAAGGATAGCGGTTACTTGTTTGCAAGAGAAGAAACAGGAATGCCTTATGCAAACCCTAGTAGGGATATAATTAATAAGATATTTAATAAGGCAGGTATAGAAGCAAATGGCTTTCATATTATCCGTCATAGTGTTGGTACAACACTTGGAGAAGGTACAACACCTACTAAAATTATGGGGTTTCTTCATCATAAAGATATTCGGACTAGCATGAAGTATGTTCATAATACTGATGACGAATTTACAAAAGAACACAGCATTATAAAGAATTTTCTAAAACGATAAATTATTTTACGAGAAGTTAATTAGGGTACATATCGGGTACACGACAAATAAGAAAGGCTGAAATTAAACGGCGGTAAGGGGAATTGAACCCCTGTTTGGAGAATGAGAATCTGCCGTCCTGACCACTAGACGATACCGCTGAGTGTGATTTTATTATAGTGCAAAAAATATTATATCTCAATCCGTTTGTAAAAATTTATTTAACATGAAAGGAACTAAAAAATTTAT
This sequence comes from uncultured bacterium, assembly GCA_902777855.1. Lineage (GTDB taxonomy): Bacteria > Cyanobacteriota > Vampirovibrionia > Gastranaerophilales > Gastranaerophilaceae > Zag111. The sequence goes on from CACYVN010000007.1 coordinate 311,232, forward strand.
GTATTATCATGTTAAAACAGATGAGGAGAAATCATGCCCGCAGTAAAATCAAAAAGAAAAGAAGTTGATGAAAATTTAATTCCGCAGAATATAGAAGCCGAAGAAGCAATTTTGGGTGCAGTTCTTGTTAATCCGACATGCCTTGCAAAGGTTTCGGATTCACTTGATGCGGGGTGTTTTTATAAACCTGCTCACAGATATATCTATGAAGCAATGATTGAGTTATTTAACAATAACGACAATATAGATATTGTTTCGGTATCGGATGTTCTCAGCTACAACGGCAAACTTGATGCGGTTGGCGGTCGTGCATATATAAATGATTTGGCTGAAAATACAATTACCACCACAAATGTTGCATATTATGCCAAAATTATAAAAGAAAAAGCCACAAAACGTGCACTAATCAGTGCAGGTGCGGAAATTGTAAGCAAGGGATATGACCTTGAACCGAGTGATGCATCAATAGAGCAGGCTGAAAAATTAATCTATGATATCAGTGCAAACAAAACGACTTCAGACCTTGTTCCTGTCAAAGATTTGGTTTTGAACGCTTATGATAAAATTGAATACCGTTATAATCATAAAGACGAATTAACAGGTGTTCGTACTGGATTTGATAAACTTGATATGACTTTAAATGGTCTGAATAAATCTGATTTAATAATTCTTGCGGCTCGTCCTGCGATGGGGAAAACTGCTTTGGCACTGAACATTGCGCAGAACGTTGCAATTAATGAAAAAGTACCTGTTTGTATCTTTTCGCTTGAAATGTCAGCCGGACAGTTGGTACAGAGAATGTTGTGTTCACATGCCGAAGTTGATGCCCAAAGAATAAAAACAGGTCAAATGCAGCAAAAAGACTGGGAAAAACTCACTATGGCGATGGATGATTTTTCACAGGCAAGAATTTATATAGACGATTCAGGCGGCTGTACTCTGACTGATGTTCGCACAAAATTGCGTCGTCTGAAATCTCAGGTAAAAGATTTGGGACTTGTTGTGATAGACTATCTTCAACTTATGGAAAGCTCGGGAAAAGAGGACAGATTACAACAGATTTCTGCAATTTCGAGAGGTTTGAAAATTTTGGCAAAAGAGCTTGATGTTCCTGTTCTTGCTCTGTCACAGTTATCCCGTCAGGTTGAAAGCAGAAATGATAAACGTCCGATGTTATCAGACCTTAGAGAATCCGGTTCTATTGAGCAGGATGCTGATATTGTAATGTTTATTTATCGTGCTGATTATTATGCAAAAGCAGAAGAATCAGAGGAAGAAGAAGCAATTAAGGCTAATTCAAAAGGGCTTTCGGACATCATTATTGCTAAACACAGAAACGGTCCTGTTGATACTATTAAATTATTATTCCAGTCAAATATTACAAAATTCAAAAATCCGCTTAATGATTCTTTTGATGCGTTTTAATTAAAGGGTTGTAAAGCTACTGTGATATCGCCATAAAATTTAATTAATATTTCTTAACAATATATAAAAATTATAGCAATTTTCGATAATGAAAATTTTTTATATAAATGTAAGGGATATTAAGTCAAAAGATTTTGGGAAAAATAAATAACTCACGAAAGAATAAATTGAGTTAAACTTTCAGGGAAAATTTAGGGGAAATTAAATCGAATCATCCATCATAATCAATCTTCTTGGGTGCTGAATATATTTCAGTGCCTTTTTTCTTTATATTTTTAAGATTTTATGTTATGGTGTAAACAGCAAAGGGAGTTTATTATGATTCACGAATTTTTATCGGATCCGAACTGGTTGAGTCCGCAAATAGATTATCTTTTGTGGCTTCAGAATATCAGAGAACATTTAGGTCCGGTATTTGATAATATATTTTTACACATAACAATGTTTGGGGAAATTCTTATTCCGACACTTGTTATAAGTATAATTTACTGGTGTATTGATGCGGAAGCGGGGTTATATCTGTTCGGACTAAATTCACTGGGGTTATTATTTATGCAATTGTTTAAAACCTCTGCGTGTGTGTATAGACCATGGATATTGAGTGACAAAATAAAACCTGTGGCATCTGCTCTTGCAATGGCACACGGATATTCGTTCCCGAGCGGGCATTGTATGATTTCTGCAACAAGCTGGGGCGGGGTTGCGTTCTTACTTAGAAAAAGGAAAATTTTTGCAACTTTGATTGTGCTCTTAATACTTACAATAGCGTTTTCAAGAACATATCTCGGAGTGCATACTCCTCAGGATATCGTTATCGGACTTTTATCCGGACTTATTTTTGTGTTTGTTATGTACTACGTTTTAAAGTGGTGTAAAAAAGATAAAAACAGATATTTGTATTTGCTTGGAATTTTTGATTTGGCAATTTTGGCAACAGTATTGTATGTAATTTTCAAAAGTTATCCGTTGGATTATGTTAATGGTAAATTACTTGTAAATCCGTATCATGCAAGATATGTCGCAATATTGTTCTGCGGCTGGGTTATGGGGTTAATAAACGGAGTATTATTATGCAAAAGATTCTTCCCGTTTGATGCCAAAAGCGGGAGTATTAAAGTAAGAATTATAAGAGGGATAATAGGTGCGTGCATTTTTATTTGTGTTTTTCATCCTGTGAATAACTATTTTATAATACACGAATCCCGTTTCAGAATAGGATTACCATCAATGTTTGCGGTGGGATTTTTCATTACTGCAATTTATCCGCTGATATTTTCTAAAGTTGAAAAATTATTAAAATGTAAATAAACTTTATTTTTAGATAGTTTATGTAAAATTATATAATAGATTGTTTACAGATATTAATTGTAAATACTGTGTAATAAATTTGCACATGCCCTAAACGACCGTTACAATGGTAATGATAGGAACAGTAACAGGGGTGAATTTTTAATGCCGAAGTTAGCAAGGGATTACAGTTATTCAAGTTATACAAATTCTTATACTTCAGACATAATCAGAAATGACAGACCTGCAAAAGGGAAAATATATCATTATCCGTCAGTTGAAGAACGCAGGAATAAGGCAAAAAGAAAAAAGAAAAATCCGTTGAGATTTTTATTATCAAGCGCTATTTTACTTGGCATTTTGATGATTTTTATGCCTTATTCTTTCAGCACTGTAAAGCAATCTGTTTTTACTCCGGTTCCGTATAAGAATATTTCATCCGATTTGCATAATGTTGCATTTCCGACAACAAATTATCTGTCAAATAACTGGTATCTCGGAGAACGTAAATTTTCTTATCATACCGATTCAAAAGATGCACAGATGCTTTCTGTAAGAGAAGGTGTAAATATGCCGGCTTTAAAAGGCGAACTTTTAAAACTGATGAATGAGTATCCTATGGTTACTCCTGCTATTTACGTGTGGGATTATGAAACACAAAATTATGTTGATATTAATGCATCAAAAATTTTCCCTGTTGCAAGTATTATTAAAATACCAGTTTTAATAGATTTGTTTAAGTCCGTTGAAAATGGTGAAATTGCTCTTGATGACACAATCCCTCTTACCGAATATTATAGGACTGAGGGTTCCGGAAATTTGCAATATATGGCGGGAAATACTTCGTTTACGGTTGATAAACTGGCAGAAGTTATGATAACAGAATCCGATAATTCTGCGACAAATATGCTTATGTCAAAAATCGGCGGAATGAATACGGTTAATCAGTCTATAAGAGACTGGGGTTTAAAAAATACCGAAATACAGGCTTGGCTTCCTGATATGAAAGGTACAAATCATTCAACCGCAAAAGAAATGGCGCAAATGCTTTATAATATTGATTTGAATGAACAATTTTTAACAAATGCATCAAGAAATAAAATATACGGCTATATGAGTCATGTTCACAATGACAGACTTATTGCAGCAGGGCTTGGCAAGGGCTCTACTTTCTATCACAAAACAGGGGATATAGGTACAATGCTCGGAGATGCAGGAATTGTTGTAACTCCGTCAGGTAAAAGATATATTGTTGTAATTTTGGCAAAACGTCCTCATAATTCGTTTTCCGGGAAAGAGTTTATTGTAAAAGCATCTGAAATTATTTATAATTATATGGTGAGATAGCAGTGTTAAAAGATTTACTGGAAGAAAAACATTGTTTTAAACTTGTGTGTGGCGCAGGGAATGAAGATGTTGAAAGCATACGCAGACTGGTATATCTCTATGCGCTTGCAGGATGCCGTTTTTTTGATATTTGTGCAAGTGATAGCGTTGTGGATGCTGTCATTGAGACGTTGCACAGTGTAAATATTTATGATGCATATTTGTGTGTTAGTGTAGGGATAAAAGGGGATCCGCATTGTAATAAAGCCGTTATTGATTACAACAAATGTATAAATTGCGGTTCGTGCGAATCAGTTTGTCCTCAGAGTGCAATACATTATGCAAAAGTAAAAAAAGAAAAATGTATCGGTTGTTCAAGATGCTGGAAGGTGTGTCCCCGAAGCGCAATTTCTTTTTCTGCAGAAGAAAAAAATCTTGACGAAATTTTGCCGCAGCTAATTAAAAAAGGAATAGATTGTATAGAATTTCATGTTGACGGTCAGGATGAAAACGAAATTTTTGCGAAATGGAAATATATTGCAGATAATTTTGACGGAATGCTCAGTATTTGTATAAGCAGAGGCAAACTTGGAGATGAAGCGCTTGTTGAACGGATACAAAAAATGATTGAAGGAAGAAAACCTTATTCAACAATCATTCAGGCTGACGGATTTCCTATGAGCGGAGGGGAAGATGATTACAAAACTACCTTGCAGGCCGTTGCAACAGCTGAAATTGTCCAAAATGCAAAATTACCTGTTTATCTCATTTTATCAGGCGGTACAAATTCAAAGACAACGGAGCTTGCCAATATGTGTTCCATAAATTATCACGCAGTAGCAATCGGTTCTTATGCAAGAAAAATTGTTAAACAATACATTGACCGTTCTGACTTTTGGACAAATCCGAATGTTGTTGAAAATGCTCTTAATATTATAAAACCGCTTGTTGATAGTGTTATTTTATAGTCCAAAATATTACTAATCATTAATCCACTTAACAAAAAAACTCCGGTGTGTTAATATGTGGATAAATAATTTTGTAGGTCAGGCTATAGACTGACAAGATATATAAGTTGGTTTTTTGTCCGACAAAAGGAGAGTTAAAATGAAAAAAATTTTTGCAATAATTTTGGGATTGTTATTTACAATGCAAATGACAATGGCTGCGCCGTTTAGCGGTAATGCTAAGACAAAGCGTATTCCAGCGGGAACGATTTTATCTTTAAAAATGCTTAATACTCTTGATACATCGTATAGTCCTGAAGGTGGCGAATTTAAGGCTATGCTTATAACAGATCAAAAGGCAGAAGATAATAACGATGTAATTTTACCGATGGGGTCTGTTGTACGAGGCTCAATAAGAGGTATAGCTTCTGCAAAAAGGCTTTCTAAAGGTGCCGTTTTGTATCTTGATTTTGACCATGTTGTTACTCCAAACGGCAGACAAATACCTTTGAGTCTTAATATTACGGGAAGAACCGATACAACTTATGATGGCGGAATTACTACAACAAGGGGCTATAAAGATGCATTTCGGCAAACTTGCCAAAAATCAGGTGACATTACCAAAAAATCAATTGCCTGGGGCGAAAATGTAACTGATAGCGGGTTTAAATATGTAATTGTACCGTTTGCCGCATTAGGTGGTGTATTTGGTACTGCGGGATATTTTGTTTATGACAGTGTTGCAGATGCAATAAGAAAAGGTAAAGATGTTCAGATTTATCAAAACGAAATTCTCAATGTTGAGCTCCTTGAGCCTGTTGATGTTCCGGTAATTTAGTTTATGTCAAAAATAGATAAAATAGAAGAATTGCAAAATTTATTGAGAGAAGATTCTCAAAATTTCCAGGCTCGCAGACAGCTTGCGGTGCTTTTAACCGATTGCGGTTTTAATGAAGAAGCACTCAAAAATTTAATCTGGCTTTCCAAGACTTTTAGTAATGACAGCGGAATTTTTTATAATTTGGGAATAGTTTATGAAAAACTTAAAAATTTAAAAAAAGCCAAAGAAAGTTATCAAAAAGCCGTTGAAATTGAACCTGAAGCAATTGATGCAATATATAATTTGGGTTTAGTATGTACTGATTTAAAAGATTTTGATATAGCAATAAAATGTTTTGAAAAAGTTATATCAAAAGATATTGACGACTCAAATTCTTATTTTAATCTCGGACTTGTGTATTTCAAAATGCAGAATTATATTCAGGCGATGGAGTATTTTCAAAAAACTGTCGATTTGAATTATGACGATATTTATGCGCATTTTTATTTAGGTAACATTTTTAAAGAAATTGGTGACAGTGACGGCGCAAGAAGTGAATTTAACAAAGTGCTTGAAATATCGCCGGATTATAGCTGGGCATATTATAACCTTGCCGTTATTGACTATGAAAACGGTGACAGTCAAAATGCTTTGTATAATCTTTCCAAAACAGTTGAACTAAATCCTGCAGATGTTGATGCTTACAAGATTTATGTAAAAATTCTTGCAAAAACCGGAGATTATGATAAAGCTGAAGAAATTATAACTACTGCGCTGGAAAACTGCGGCGAAAACGGTGATTTGTATTATCTTGCCGGCAGATTATCAGGTTTGCAGGGAGATAACATTAAATATCGTTTAAATTTACAAAGTGCGTTAAAAAACTATAAAACACTGTCAATTTCCGTTCCGGCACTAAAAACCGAACTTTCAAAAATTTCAGTCTGATTTTTTTCGTGTTAAAATCAAATATGTAGGTTGGGCATACTTGCCCGACATAAAAAAGAGGATTTTAACTATGAAAATGTCAAATATGTTTGTGCAAACAATGAGAGAGTTTCCGTCAGATGCGGAAGTAGTTTCACACAAAATGCTTGCAAGAGCAGGTTATATAAAAAAACTCACAAGCGGTGTTTATACATTTTTACCGTTGATGTGGCGGGTTTTGAAAAAAGTTGAAAATATTATTCGTGATGAGATGGATAAAGCGGGTGCGCAGGAACTTTTGATGCCGTTTGTTCAGCCAAAAGAACTCTGGGAAGAATCAGGCAGATGGAATGCATACGGCGGTGAACTTATGCGTCTTAAAGACCGCCATGGCAGAGAAATGTGTCTTGGTCCTACGCACGAAGAAATTATCACCTCTGTTGCAAGAGATGTACTAAAATCTTATAAGCAACTGCCTGTGAATTTGTATCAAATTCAGTCAAAATTCAGAGATGAACGCCGTCCCCGTTTCGGACTTTTGAGAGGCCGTGAATTTATAATGAAAGATGCTTATTCATTCTCAACTTCGCAGGAGGATTTGGAACGTGAATATCAAAACATGTGGCAGGCTTACACAAATATATTCAAAAGATGCGGTTTGGATACAAAAGCGGTTCAGTCTGATTCGGGCGCAATCGGCGGAAGCGTATCGCACGAATTTATGGTTATAACCGACACTGATGCAGGTGAAAATGATGTTTTCTATTGTGATGATTGTGATTACAGTGCAAATTCAAATCATGCGGTTTCAAATTTGCCTGATGCCGTAACAGACGGCGGTTTTGGTGAAAGTAAAATCGTTGATACTCCGAATGTCGGCTCAATAGAAGATTTGAGCAAGTTTTTAAACTGTCCTCAGACGGTCATTTGCAAATCGCTTGTTTATATTGTTGACAAAGCGCCTGTTGTTGCACTTATTCGTGGCGATAAGGCGGTTGAAGAAACCAAACTGATGAACGCAGTCGGCGGACTTGATATAAGAATTGCAACATCAGGTGAAATTGAAGAAATGATGAAAGAAAACGGGTTCAATGCGGTTGCAGGGTTTATCGGACCGAAAGGCTTGAAAAAATACGGCGAGTATGAGGTAAAAATAGTTGCGGATAAAACTGTCGCAAACCTTAAAAACTTTGTAGTAGGGATTAATCAAACGGATAAACACTTGGTTGGTGCAAACTGGGGTGTTGATGTTGATTTGCCTGAAATAGTAGAAGATATAAGGCTTGTCGAAGCGGGTGATTTTTGTCCTGAATGCGGAAAGCCGTTAAAAGTTACAAGAGGTATTGAGGTTGGTAATATTTTCCAACTCGGAACGAAGTATTCAAAACCGATGAATGCGGTTTACCTTGATGCAAACGGCAAAACTCAGCCTTATATAATGGGATGTTACGGAATCGGTGTTACAAGAACGGCTGCGGCTGCGGTTGAAGCTCACCATGATGAATGGGGAATTAAGTGGCCTCTTGCGATTGCACCGTATCATGTTGTAGTAGTACCTGTCAGCACTCAGGATGATGAGCAGATGAAGGTTGCAAATGAGATTTATACAAAACTCTTGAATGCAGGCGTTGAGGCGGTATTAGATGACAGAAATGAACGTCCGGGGGTAAAATTCAAGGACGCTGATTTAATCGGATTTCCGTATAGAATTACGGTCGGCAAGACTATTTCTGAAGGGAATGTCGAATTTGTCGAGCGTTCAAACGGCGAAAAACTTGTTATAACTGTGCAAGACGCAGTGGATAGAATTATTAAGGCAGTTAAAGAAATAAAATAATTTATGTTTAATTGGCGGAAATTTTTAGGTTATTTCATACTCATACTTATTGCATTCAGTATGCTTTATCCGTTTTTTGCCATGTTGAATTTATCTTTTGTCCCGAACGGCGAAATATTTAATCAGGGCGGTAAACTTTTCTATTCACCTTTGACAACCGAAAACTACAAAAATGTATTTGAAAAAATTCCGTTGTGGCAATATTTTGCAAACAGTCTTTTTGTGGCACTTGTTACAACTGTAGGGCAGGTTGTTATCAGTGCATTTGCAGGGTATGCGTTTGCAAGACTGCATTTCAAATTTCGTGACGGTTTGTTTTTAATCGTTTTAATTACAATGCTTGCCCCTCCGCAGGTGAATATAATTCCGTTGTTTTTCTTAATGAGGCAGCTTGGCTGGATAAACACATATCAGGCGCTTATTGTTCCCGGGCTTTTCGGGGGTTTTGGGATATTTATGATGCGTCAGTATTTCTTGGGGTTGCCAAAAGACCTTGAAGAATCTGCGCGAATTGACGGGTGCAATATTTTTCAGATGTTTTGCAAAGTAGTTTTGCCGCTTGCAATTCCTGTTATTTCGACTCTTGCGATTTTCACGTTTGTATCGAGTTGGAACAGTTTTATGTGGCCGTTGATTGTTACAAATACCGAAAGTATGCGTACTTTGCCTGTTGGGTTGGCGATTTTTAAAGGAAGTTTCCGAGAAATCACTTTGTGGGGCGATTTGCTTGCGTGTTCTGTTATTTGCACTCTGCCTGTTGTCGGGGTATTTTTGCTTGGCAAAAAATATTTTATCAACGACATTATGCAGGGCGGAGTGAAAGAGTAATAAAATATTCCCTCTTTCTTGAAAGAGGGTTAGGGTAGGTGCCTATTTTAAAATATTTTTGTGCTAAAATATTCTCGTGAAATTTCTCAAAATATTTTCAAAAATTTTACTGATTTTAGTGGCGGGTTTTGCGCTTGGTTGTTATGCGTTTTTTTTATTTGTTTTGCCAAATATTATTGCTTCGCCTGAGAATGTTCAAAATTATGAAACTTTTATCTCAAAAAGAATCGGAGTGCCTGTTTCTATTAAAAATCTGAAGGTTAACACTTATCCTGATTTATCTTTTGAGGTTTATTCTGACAGCATTTTTATTGTTCCGCAAAATAATACCGAGCTTTTTCATTCTGACAAGCTCAAATATTGTGCTAATATTTTCAATCTCAAACACGGTCATTTGAGTGCAAAATACCTTTATGCCGATATGGAAGCACTGAAAAAATATCTAAAACTCTCTCCAGGTAAGAACAAAAAATCTTTTGATTTTTCTTTTTTCCCGCAGACAAATATCAGGAATGCGCAGATTAAATTTAACGATAAAAACTATATGGATGTCGATTATATCAGGTCAAAAAAGCATAAGGGCAAGATTGTCACACGTATTCTTGCACATATTTACAGCAGGTATTCAAAAGAACCTATCACAATCGGTGAAAACGGTTTAATTACTTTCAAAGACCATTTGTGTTTTGAGGAATTTTCGGTAAAATTTCCTAAAGCTTCAATTTATTTGACCGGCAGCCACAAGGGTATGCGGATTTTTGGCGAAAATTTGCCGGCTAATGAATTAGAGAGCAGTTTTTTGTATTTTTATAAGCTGAAAAATCCGGATAAACGCAATTTTCTTGAGAATTTTTCCGATTTCAAAGGCACAATGGATGTTGATTTGTTTCTTGATAAAAAAGGTCTGACAGGTAAATGTATCACTCACAATCTTGGGGCGAAATTTTCTAATCTGAAAGTTGATGTTTTGTTGCCAAAGACTGTTTTTGATTTTCGTGGCAGAGAGGTTAGTGCCGCAACAAGCGGAACTTTCGGTACCGAGCCTGTGCAGACTGATTTCCATCTGACAGGCATGATGACAAACGATTTGCACGTGACGGGTAATGTTTCGTCTGTTTTTCAGGACAGATTGACTAAAAAATATTTCCCTGCGGTTGAGATTTCGGGTAAAACTCCGGCGCTTGTCAAGTATCATACGCACAATCAGGCGGTAGATGTTTATTATGTTCTCACAGTCAATAAAGGAGCTAATCTTTTGTCGCAGTGGGGCAATCTTGATAATACCGACAAAGACCGTATAATTTCGATGCACACTTTTAAAAACGGCGATCCGATGGAGATAGAAAGCTGGGATTACAGTGCGGACGGTGTGAAAATCTTGTCAGGTGACGGTCATTTTGAAAAAATCAACGGCAGATACACTTTGGCGGATTTGAGTGTCAAAACCAACGGTAAAATCAGTGTGGATTATATAAAATCTTTCTTGCGTGATTATGTTGAAAAAGGTGAATTTGATGCGGATTTGCGCCTTAGTTTTATTAAAAAAAGTTTGCTGGGCAGTGTCAATTTGTACAACATTGCGCACAAAGATTTTTTGTTTTTAAAAAATACCGGAATAAAAATTTTGCCTGACGAGATAAAAGCAATGAGTGAGGGCAGTTTTTACGGTTCGCCGATGAAGATGGCTGTGCGTGCCGCAAATCGTTTCAGTGACAACGTTTTGATTCATTCTATTGATATAAGGCTAAAAGAATTTTTCATACGCAAAGGCAAGATTGCGGATATGAACAGTTCGTTTAAAGACGGCAAATCTGCCAAAAAGCCTAAAATAAGGCAGACCGGTAAAAAACTTCAATACACCGTAGAACAGGGCAGAGTCATTGTTGACAGAATTTATGCAAATTCTTTTGATGTCCGCAATGTCAATATTCAGGGTTCGCTCAAAAATAATATTGCATCGTTTATAATTCCGAAAGCCGATTATGCAAAGGGCATGTTGAGCGCAAAAGGTGTTTACAATCTGTCTGATTACAGTTCAAATATCTGGTTTTATGCATCGGATATTGATTCAAACATTGTTTTGACAGAGTTTTTCCATTTGCCTAACCAGATTGAGGGTACTGCTTATGCGACTTTGCACGCTATAATAAAGAACAAACTCAGTGATGTCAAGGCGGATGCCACTTTTGCCATCAGTGACGGTTATATGCCAAAGATTGCCGAGCGTGAAATTTTTATCGGCAGAAAGCGTGCGGACGGCACCAAAAAAGGTCATAAATATATGCTGTCAAAGATTGTCAATCTTGATTTTTCAAACCCTCAGGATTATATGGCAAATATTTACGGCTCATTTAAGCTTGACAATGACAATTTGAAAGATTTGCATATGTTCACAAAAAGTGAGTGGCTGGGGCTATATTTTGAGGGTATGTATAACATTCCGTCAGAGTGCGGTAACATTTATGTCTGGGGCAAACGCAACAAGACACATGCAAAGGGTATAAGGATTTTCAAGATTCCGGTCAATCTGATATACCGTGTTGTGTTCAGGCCGGAGCACAGTGTCACTCAGTATGAGAATAAGATTAAGCTCATTCCGCCGATAAATGAGGGGATAGCTGATGATATTTCGGTATTCAGAGTAAAGGTTTTGGGGTATTTTAACCGCAAAGGCGGGCTGAAGTTAGAGTTTAAGGATTTGCGGGAGTAGAAAAATGCTTGGTGCAATTTTTGCACCAAAAGAAACTGGATTGCCGCGCCCTATCGGGCTCGCAATGACATGCAAAATGTCAATGCTTCGTGCAATTTTTTGCATCAAAAACAACTGATTTTTTGCACCAAAATAACACCCCTCAAACCCGCGCTGTGAGAACGTTTTGAATTGTAAACAAATGTTACCATTCTGTTTAATTAATTATAAAGTATTATTAAGGTCTGAAACCCGCTTATATATGGTTTATATACAAAATACCTACTTGACAAAAAAGTGTATTTTTGTTAAGCGTGTTGAACTTTTCCATGACTTGTTCTATAGTAACATTAAGAACAAGTGTGAATGTGACTATATATTCAGCAATTGTTCTTACGCGCGGAAGTATATAAGAATATTGAATTACTAATTAGTATGAGCAAAGACGATAAAAGACGAAATACTTGTAAAGATATTTCTAAAGATATCCTTAGCGATAAGGATACGGTTTTCGTGCCTTGCTCTGATTTATCCCGAAAGAAAAAGCCGAAAGTTTCTTCGTCCATTAAACAAAAGGCAGAACGTCATTCAGAGGCTCTGCCGAAGATTCAACGCTCCGCTCTGAATGACGGCAGAGCCGAAGAATCTAAATCGGGCAAGCCGTCTATTATGCAAAAGGCATTGAAGGTAGCGGCGATGTTTGCGTTGGCTGTAGGTACCGGAGCAATGAGTGCTGACAGTCAGGCGCAGGCGATGAGCAATGTTGCCAATGTACGCAGTGGTGCTGATATCGAGATGCAGGTTTTGCAGGAGCAGGACAAACGTCGCAGGTTCTTGTCGAACAAGAGTGGCACGAAGTTTACCAACCGGATTGTGCGCACCAATACGTTGCGGATAAATCCTGAGGTATTGAACGCTGTTCAAAACAGTATAGGTCAAAAAGACGGCATAATGCGTGATTTGGCTTTGCGTGCAAGCGAAGCAACCCTTGCGGAGTCAAATCCGTACCTGTACGGTTCAACTGTGGTTGAGGAATCTATCTCCCCTTGGGGAGAAAAGAATTTCGATGCGAGCGAAGCGAGTGTCAGAAATTCAAGAGAGGGTAATGTTTCAGACCCTCTCCTGTCAACTTCGTTGACATCCTCCCCCGAGGGAGGTAGAGGTGTCGTAGTCGGCATCAACAGTATAGAAACGATTGAAGTTGAAAGTAATATGTCATTGCGAGGAGTTGACGAAGTCAACGACGCGGCAATCCATAATACTTATGACAGCCAAACTCAAACGGCTGGATTGCTTCACTCCGTTCGCAATGACATGAATGGTTATGCGGATACTGTCATTGCGAGCGAAATTTTGCCCCCTGTAGAGGGGGAAATGGGTGATAGCCCAAAGGGGGGCAATAACACTCAACCCCCTACCCCGACTATGTCGGTACTTCCCCCTGCAAGCATGGGGCAGAGGTTATGGTGGCGTGGTGTTGCGACAGGTTTTGCGGCACCGGGGCCGAGTCCGACAGGGCATGTAAAATGGACTGAATCAGGCAGCAGTGCTGTTCCGTTCACGTTCAATTCAAAGACCGGTGTAGGTACAGGTACTATTCCTGTAACGATTAGTGGTGTTGTCCATTATTACACTTACACTTATACAAGACCAAAAGGTGCTTTGGATGAAGGTACGGGTACAGGGGTAAAATATTATAAATGGGGTGATGATGGTTCAGGTAACAAGATACTTGTTGATGCAACATCATCTGATTACGATATCATAGCGCATTATCACACCACAGCGGACGGATATACAGAAACCTCAACACGACTTGAAGACCCGACAGACAGTACAACTTATAATAACAAAACATTTAATGGGGCGTATGTTTCCGGTTCCTACAAAAAAGGCGGTGCGTTGAGTTTCACAACTGCGGGAGATAGAGGTAACATCATTGCAGACTTTGTCGGGAACTATATTAGTTCTACAGATGGCAGCAACTACGGCGGTGCGATTGCTAACTATATTAATAGTGCAGGTGCAAGTGCGACAATTGGTGATATCACGGGTGACTTCATCGGGAACTATATAACAGGTACAAGTAGCTACAACTACGGCGGTGCGATTTCTAACTATGCAAATAGTACAAATTCAACTGTCACAATTGGAGATATCACGGGTGACTTCATCGGGAACCATATAACAGGTACTTACCGAAACTACGGCGGTGCGATTTCTAACCATCTAGAAAGTCCTGGAACTGCCACAATCGGGAATATCACGGGTGACTTCATCGGGAACTATATTAGTTCAACAGGTAGTTACAACTACGGCGGTGCGATTTCTAACTATGCACAATTTACAGGTGCAACTGCCATAATTGGTGATATAAATGGCGACTTCATCGGGAACTATATAACAGGTACAAGTAGCTACAACTACGGCGGAGCGATTTCTAACTATGCAAATAGTGCAACTGCCACAATTGGAGATATCACAGGTGACTTCATCGGGAACTATATAAGTTCTACTGGAAACAACAACTACGGCGGTGCGATTTCTAACTATGCTAACAGTGGCGCAACTGCGACAATCTCAAGTATCACAGGTGACTTCATCGGGAACTATATTAGTGGTACAGGTGGCACCAACTACGGCGGAGCGATTTCTAACTATGCATCTTCAGTTACTGCCATAATTGGGAATATCACCGGTGACTTCATCGGGAACTATATAAGTTCAAGTAGTAATACTAACTACGGCGGTGCAATTTCTAACTATGCAAGTAGTTCAGCAACTGCGACAATCGGAGATATCACAGGTGACTTCATCGGGAACTATATTAATGCAAAGGGCTATAATACCCGTGGTGGTGCGATAGTTAACCAAAGGGCAGGGGCAAAGATTACATCACTCACCGGTGACTTCATAGGTAACTACATCAAACAGAATTATACATCGAATATTTCTAATACTTATGAAGGCACAATGGGCGGTGCGTTGTCCAATTATATTTACAATCAAACCGGCACGGCTGAATA
The DNA here is from genome assembly GCA_902777855.1 of uncultured bacterium. GTDB lineage: Bacteria > Cyanobacteriota > Vampirovibrionia > Gastranaerophilales > Gastranaerophilaceae > Zag111. The sequence goes on from CACYVN010000007.1 coordinate 326,344, forward strand.
TGGCGATATAAAAGGTGATTTTATTGGCAACTATATCGATTCTGCTACAAACCAAAATTACGGCGGTGCGATTTCTAACTATGCATCAGGTACGAACGTAAGTGCCACAATCGGTGCTATCACAGGTGACTTCATCAATAACCATATAATAGGTACTGACCAAAACTACGGTGGTGCTATAGCAAATTATACGCAGAATCTTGGTGTTTCAAAAATCGGTCAGATAACAGGTGATTTTATCAATAACTCAGTCACATCAACAGCAGGCAGTGCAATAGGTGGTGCTGTCTATAACAGCAGTGCTGTTATTGATAACGTTGCTGACCGTCAGACATTTAATATAACAAAATACATTGCAATCAACGGTACAACAGGAGAAACGGTTGAATATTGGAATAATTCAAGTAAAACCAGTATGGATAATTATCTTGCACAAGGCAAAAAACTCGTTGTATCGTATAGCACTTCACTTCAGACGAATCGGTCAGAATCTCAATGGCAAACAATACTGGATAATATAACAAGCGGCACTTACCTCACCTCTGACCCGACTAATGCACTCACACCTGAAAAAATTTGGACTCCTGAGTTTTCATCAGAAAATGCTATGAGTGTTAATGGTGATTTCACTAACAACTCTGTATCAGGTACGACAGAAGCCAAAGGCGGTGCGGTATTTAACGGTATGGTTATCAATAATGATGATAAATACTCTGTAACTGTTTATAAATATGTCGCAACAAGAGCCGAAACTGGCGAAACTATCACTTATTGGCTAGGCTCAGCGAAAAACAATATAGACTATAACCTGTCAAAAGGCAAAAAACTTGTTGTGATAAATTCAACCTCCGAGCAGCCAAATAGAACAGAATCTCAATGGACAACAATACTCAATAACATCGCCCAAGGATATTATACAACTACTGACCCTGAAAGCGGCTTGACACCTGATGATTATTGGACAGAAGAATACGGCGGCTCTACAATCGCACTCTCAGGTGATTTTACAAACAACAGCGCAACCGCAACCACAGGCGAAGCCCAAGGCGGTGCGATCCATAATGGAGGCGTAATCACTTCAATCACCGGTGACTTTATAAACAACAAAGCGACATCAGAAAGCGGTACTGCATACGGCGGTGCGATCCATAATGGAGGCGTAATCACTTCAATCACCGGTGACTTTATAAACAACAAAGCGACATCAGAAAGCGGTACTGCATACGGTGGTGCTATCTACAACAGTGGTAACATGACCGTTACGGATTCAAATTTCTACAATAATAGTGCCCAACGTGGTGGTGCGATTTATAATGGTGCAGGGAATTTGAATGTCTTTGCCAATACACAGGATGTTGCGTTCCAAAATAATACTTCAAGCGATATTGCCTCTGCCATAATGGTTTATGGTGCTGTCAATGTTGAAGGTAAAAACGGTCATGATATAGTATTCAAAAGCAATACCGCGGATGCTGCTTATGGTATTATGTATAACGGCGGAGTGGCAAGTATTATTAACGGTCAGGTGTACAACAATAATACTGCTAAATGGGGCATAATACAGGATCAAGGTACTTCGCTTGCGCTTGTTGATACAAATTTTGGCTATAACACACAAAGTGATACAACATACGGTACTTCGGCGATTGCTTCAACCGGAACAAAAGTTGCAATTATAGCAGACAGTCGTGATGTTTCTTTCTATGGCAACAAATCTCAAAATTATTATGATATTGGCAGTTCCGGGATATTAAACCTCAATGCTACAAGCGGTAAAACGTTGAGTTTTGGTGGTTCTGTTGAAAGTAGCGGAACAGTAAACATCAATAGTACGGGCAACACTTATACAAAACTCGGTACGGATTACACTACATCCGAAGTTGCTATCACCCAAACCGGCGGGGAGTATGTCTTTGGCAATGCTCTGACAGGCGGAACGGTTAATCTTTATAACGGTGCAAATGTACGATTTGGCAATGTTCGTCAAACAGACGGCACAGTTTCTTATGGTACGTTTAACGGCTCTTTAACCAACGATGCAAACGGTGGGTATATCAATTTTGCTAATGGTTATGCCGAGGGTGGCGCAATACAACTTTATGGGCTTACTCTTGGTAGCGATATCAAAGCGGGTATGGATTATAACTTAGCCGCAAACACATCTGATGAATTTTGGCATCAGGGCGGTGCGTATCCTTCTCACAAAATTCTGATTGACTATATCAACGCATTTAATCCAAACGCAAGTGAAACGGTTGGTACAACATACACCAAAAATATTGCGGATGATTACAAATCGTACCTTGCCTTATCAGACACTTTAAAAATCAACAGTGCGTATGAATGGGATGGGTACAGTGCAAGTTACGACAGTGCAACGGGCAACCTGACCTTGACCAAAGTCGCAACGGGCACGGAAAACCTGTTCGGGTTCCTGCACAACAACGCTACCGCAACCACTTACACTATGAACCGTGATGAGCAGGCGCTTGTTGATATCGGCACAATGGCGGGTACCACAAAGACCGTCAATGCGCGCGGATACAACATCATCGGCAACCAGAACGCAGGCATTACGCTTGGCGAAGGTCAGACCTTAACCATCAACAACGCCAACGTCGAAGGGTTTTATAAAGATGGCAGTGCAGGATTTGCTCTTTTGAACGGTGGAAATTTAGATATTACCAATTCCACATTCCGCAATAATGTTGTTACCGGTGATGGGGTTATATATGTTACAAACGGTTCTATCGCCAATATCATTGATTCAAGTTTTTATAATAACGGTTCACTTGGTACAAATTATCAGGGCGGGGTGTTCGCAACTGAATCCAGCTCTTTTTTAAACATCTTTGCTCAAACAAAAGATTCAATCTTTGACGGTAACTTTGGCAGTGAAGGTTCGGTTGTAAGAAATTATGGCACATTAAATATTGAAGGTCAAAACGGACACAAGGTAATATTTAGCAACAACAATGCTAATATTGACGGCACGTTATACAACGGCGGCGGCAATATAAGTATTAAAAACGCAGAGTTTTTATACAACACATCCCGTGATACGGGCAATATTTATTCAAATGTCAATGTTGGCACAATCACGGTTGCTGACACGTTGTTCAAGGGCAACACAGGATATTATGGCAGTGCAATTGACCTGCGTGGCGGCGGCGAAACTTTGACCGTTACAAATTCCACCTTTGAACACAACAGTACAACAAACTATGGTGGTGCTATTTATAACGCAGGCACGGCAACAATTACTGGTTCAACATTTAACTACAACACTGCAGCTGAGGTTGGTGGAGCTATATATCATACCGGTGTTGCGCTCACTATTCGTGATAGTATATTTGAAAACAATACTTCTTCTGGTAGTGCCGGGGCATTGTTCACCAATGCAGGTACGATTAATATTTATAATACTGTATTCCGCAACAATTCCGCATCCGGTCAGACCGGCGGATATTACAATAACGGTGCTACTGTTGAGAATTTGATAGCGGATTTTTATAATAACAGTGGTGCTGCGGGTTCAGCAATACAGCACTGGAGGGGGTATATCGGCAACCTGCAAGGCACTTTTGATTCCAATCACGGTGGTGATATTGGTGCGATTTATGCCGGTATTGGTACGATAGATAGTATTTCCAATTCTGTTTTTTCTAATAACATTGCAAACGCAGTCGGTGGAGCGATTTATGTAGGTAGTACTGAAGGTGCTACAATCAATACTATTGCTGATACTGTATTTTTAAACAACTCCGCACAACAGGGCGGTGCAATATATAATTCTGCAGGTGGTACAATCACCTCAATCGGTTCTGCAGGTGGGGTGACCTTCCAAGGTAACTATGCAAAATCTGACAGTAGCGGTGCTCTTGGTGGCGCTATCTATAATGCCGGCACAATTGGCGACATCACAGGTACATTTGAAGGTAACTATGTTGAATCTGAAAGCGGTCAAGCCCAAGGCGGTGCTATCTATAACGCACTTACCATTGGTAAATACGATACAAACGGTGACCCTGTCGAAGGCAAAGGGATAATAAATTCCACGTTTAAAGGAAACTATATAAGTGGCTCATCTACAATATATGGTGGTGTCATCTACAATGATACGAATGCAAAGATTAGCGCAATTACGGGTTCTGTGTTTGAAGGCAACTATGCTAAATCAACAAATGGTCCGGCATTGGGCGGGGTAGCGCAAAACTACGGTGAAATCAATTCTTCCGGTAACACTTATACCGGCAACTATGTTTCATCTGATACAAATTGGTCAGGCGGTGGTGTTATCCGCAACTCTGGCATATTCGTATCAGATTCAGATACCTATACCGGAAACTATGTTTCAACAGTTCAAGTTTCTCAGGGCGGAGCTATCTACAATGACAGCAGTATAAGTATTTCAAACGGTAATTTCTCAGGTAACTATACCGAAGGCTATCATGCAGAAGGTGGTGCTGTCTGGAGTTATGGTTCCGGAGCGAATTCAATCACCAATACTGATTTTACAAACAACTATGCACAGGCTACAGGCGGCAATGCAAAAGGCGGTGCGATTACTGTAAGTCCGGATAATACAATAACCTCTATCACGGGTAACTTCACCGGTAACTACGCAAAATCCGAAACCGGCAGAGCCTACGGTGGCGCTATATATAACGAAGGAACAATAAACAGTATTTCCGGGACTTTCAAAGATAACTATGCGAAATCAGGAACAAGTTCTGCTGAGGGTGGTGTAATTCGTAATGTAGGTACTATTGGTTCTATCACTGGTACATTTATAAATAACTATGTAATATCTGATGTGCATAATACTGCATATGGTGGTGTAATATATAACACTGGTACAATTGACAGTATCTCCGGTACTTTTAAGAATAATTATGCAGATTATGATGGTGGTGTAATTTGGAACCCGACAGGTGGCAGAATTAAATCAATAGCAGATTCTATTTTTGAAAATAATTCGACAAAAATGGATATTGGAGGCGGTGGTGCGATTTACAACTATGGAGGTACAATCGATTCAATAAGCAATGTTATTTTCAAAGGTAATGTTGCAGGTAATGATGCTGTTATTGCAAATAATGTCAATGGTACAATTACTGAAATCAAAAATTCAACCTTTATAGATAATACTGCAGGCGGATATACTGCAGGTGTGGCTAACCACTCGGGTGTTGTTGGCTTTGTTGCTGATGGTGGTGATGTTGTATTCAAAAACAACAAATTAGGTAATGCTTATAAAGATATTTACAACTCGGGTACAATCCATCTCAATGCAAACACAGGTAACTCTATATCCTTTGGCGGAGATATTGTGAGTGGTAGTTCCGGTACTTTAAATATCAATAATGGCTACAACAGTAGTGCAACAGGCGGGGATTACGTGTTCTACAACACTGTTTCAGGTCAGACCATGAACCTTTATGATGGCGCAAGAGTCCTGATGCGTAATCTGAAACAGGCTGATAACACAACAAGTTACGGTCATTTAAACCTCACAGGCTTCACCTCTACCGGTACGGGCAATGTTCTTGATACCCAAAACGGTACGACTGAAAATGGCGGTATAAGTCTTGGTGCGGTTACTTTAAATAACGATACGAATTTAAGACTTGATGTCAATACAAGCGAAGGACAATATGGTGACAAGTTCACTGGTACATGGTCTGGCGGAAGCGGAAGTTTCTTGGTTGATTCAATTACATTTAATGATAATCTGAATTATACTTCTGCGCTTATTGCCGATGACAATTTAAAAAGCCATATTGCAATGGCTACGACTTATCATGTTTATAACGGGATTTACAAAGATAACTATACAGTAACATATAGCAACGGTTATTTGAATTTCATCCCAACTACAGGAACATACAACCTTGCCGGATTCCTCAAGACTGACACATCAGGCACGACGTATACGCTTGATAGTGACGAACCTATACTTGTCGACATCGGTAACATGGCGGGTAGCGGTAACACCAAAACCGTTAATGCAGGCAACTACGTTATTAGTGGTAATGAAAAAGCCGGTGTGACTGTTGGTGAAGGTCAAACCTTGAACATCAACGGCGGTACTTGGGATGGGTTTAAGAGCAACTCCGGTGGTGCGATTTATAACAACGGCTCAAGTGCAAAGATAGAAAATATCACAAATTCCACCTTTGCCAACAACAGTGCACAGGGCGGTGGTGCGATTATTAACTCCTACGGCACAATCTCAAACATCACAAATACCACCTTCACCAACAACAGTGCAAACGCCGGTGGTGCGATTATTATCCTCAGAGGCACGATTGGGAATATCACAAATTCCACCTTCACCAATAACAGTGCGATCAGCGAAGGTGGTGCGATTGAGATCTTCAAAGGCACGATTGGGAATATCACAAATTCCACCTTCGCCAATAACAGTGTGTCAGGCAAAGGTGGTGCGTTATATAATAAAGATGGCACTATTACCATCAACGCCACAGGTGGAGATGTAACCTTCAACAACAACACTGCAGGTACAAACGGCGGTGCTATCTACATTGAAGATGGATCTTTGACCATCAATGCAACGGGTGGGGATGTAAAATTCACCAACAACACTGCAGGAAGTAATGGCGGTGCGATTTATAACGCTGGTACATTAAGTATTACAACTGCCAATGACCATAAAGTTACCTTTGAGAATAACACTGCACAACAAGGTGCAGGCATCTATAACACAGGTACTATCACTACAATAGGCAGTGCTGATAATCATGTGCTTTTCAAAGGTAATTATTCAGGGGGTAATGGTTCGGGTCTTAATAATCAACTTGGTTCCATTACAACTGTATATGCTGATTTTGTAAGCAATCATACAAATGCTTACGGTGGTGCTATGCGTTCAAGTGGCACACTTGGTACATTGATTGCAAACTTTACTGACAATTATGCAACTGCTGATAGGAATGTGACTTCCGGTGCGTTGCATTTGGCTGGTTCAACAGGAACTGTCGGAACTATTATCGCTGATTTTACTCGAAATTATGTTAATGCAGGTAGTAGTAGTGGGGCATATGCTTATGGCGGTGCATGGGTTAATAACGGTCAGCATATCGGCTCTGTATCAGGAAAATATACAGACAATTATGCAAAATCAGAAAGCGGAACTGCATATGGCGGTGCGATTTATAATCAGAGTGCTGGTACGGTTGATAATATAGGTGATCAGGCAACTACCACATTCACAGGAAACTATGCTATCACAAGTGGCACAAACGCTCACGGTGGCGGATTATACAACGGCGGCAAGATTGGCGATATCGTAGCGGATTTTGACGGAAACTATGCTATCACAAGTGGCACAAATGCTTACGGTGGCGGATTATACAACGGCGGCAAGATTGGTGATATTGTAGCGGATTTCACGGGCAACTATGCTAAATCAACGGGAGAATTTAAAGCAGGTGCAGGCGATGCGGTTATATCAGGCGACACAGATGACAACAAAGGCAGTGGCAGAGCTTATGGTGGTGCAATCTTTAACCTCGCACGGGTTACAAAAGACGGTGACGGCAACATCACGGGCGTGGTCGAGCATACGGGCGAAATCAACTCCATTCAGGGCGATTTTAAAGACAACTATGTATACTCCGAAAACGGCTACGCACTCGGCGGCGCTATCTACAACGAATACGGCACGATAGGCTCGATTGGTACCTCAACAAACAAATCCCTGTTCCAAAATAACAGTGCGGAAGCTAAAAAAGCAATCTATGGCGGCATTTTAGTCAACCAGTTTGGTACAATCGGTGATATATATGCTGATTTCACGGGTAACACGGTTTATGTTCACGACGCTAATGCGAGTAGTGGAACCGGTGCGGAAGGTATTATTTACAATAATGCATCAATGGGCAATCTCACCGGTGACTTCTCAAATAACACCGTTACAAGTGATGGTTACGGCTACGGTGTAATTGTCAACAAATCCGAAAAAACCGGTGTTGAGGCAAATATCGGGGTTATCACAGGCAACTTTACAAACAACGTAATTCGTAGCGGATATTACGGCTATGGCGGTGCGATTATGAACTATGCCGTTTCTAACATGGAAAAAACCGCTATCGAAGGTATTGTCGGTAACTTTACCGATAACGGAATGGTTGTTGAACAAAACGTTGGCAGTTATTCTGTCAATAACGGTTACGGCGGTGCGATTACCAACGAACCTTATACAAACAATACCGCTGAAATCGGATATATTCACGGTGATTTTACAAGAAACTATGTTATCGCTCCGAACCGTGCACAGGGTGGTGCAATCAATAACGCTGATGTAAAACGCTCAGCACCGACCGTTGGTCTGATTGGTGAAATTATAGGTGACTTCACCGGTAACTATGTTCAGGGTGGCGGTGAAGCGCTCGGTGGTGCGATTTCTAACAAAGCCACAATCACCACTATCGGAGCAACAGATGACCACTCACAATTTAGTGGTAACAAAGCAACCTCAACCGATGGTGTTGCTCATGGTGGTGCGATTTATAATGAAGGCTCTATAACCAACATTTACGCAGATTTTGAAAATAACACCGCAAACGCTACGGGCACTCATCTTGGTTTGGGTGGTGCTATTTATAATAGCGGTACGATTACCACAATCGGCAGTGCTGAACATAAAGCAACTTTTGAGGGTAACAGCGCATCGGGTAAGACAGGCGGTGGTGCTATTGCTGTCGCCGCTAACGGTGAGATTTCACACATCTATGCCGATTTTATCGGGAATACCCTGACTTCTGCGGAATCTACGGTTGGCGGTGGTGCGATTTGGCGTGGTAGTGGAACTTCAATAATCGGTGATATTACGGGTAATTTCATAAATAACTCGATTACGAGCTACAGCAATGCGTATGGTGGTGCGCTTGAAGGTAGTGGTAGTATTACTTCGATTACGGGTAACTTTATCGATAACAGCGCAACTTCAACAAACGGATTTGTTCAGGGTGGCGCGATCAATCAAAATAGCGGCTCTATCGGTACTATTGGTACAGATGGCGGCGGTTACAAGTTCCAAAATAACACAGCTATCGCAAAAGGTTATGCTGTAGGTGGTGCTATCTACAACCAAGGAACTATAACAAACATTTATGCCGACTTTGAAAACAACAGTTCTATATCGGAAAACAGCAGAGCACATGGCGGTGCGATCTATAACACCGGCACAATGACAAATATTCAAGCAGATTTCACGGGCAACTATGTCAAATCAGTAAGCGGTCAAGCCCTTGGTGGTGCGATTTATAATAAAGGTTATGTTACTATCAGTGCTGTTGATAAAGATGTCACATTCAGCGGAAACTACGCTAACACCGAGGATAATTTAAACGATATTCACAATGAAGGCACTTTGACTCTGCGTGCGGCGCATGGCAGAACGATGAGTTTTGACGGTACGATTACCGATGCAGACACCCCGACAGGCACAATGAACATCGGTGATAGCGGGTACACGGGCAGAATCAACTTTAACAACGACGTTACGCAGAGTGCAATCGTCTTTAACGGCGGCACGATGCACCTTGATAAGAATAATTCGCTGCATGTCGGCACCTTCACGGTTAACGGCTGCACGCTCGACCTTATCACAGGTGCAATAGAAACCCAAAACCTCGGCGCTTTGACACTCAATAGTGACCTCAAACTTGCTTTGGATGCTGATATTACAGGTGGTGCGATTGGTACAGGCAGTTCAATTGGTGATAATCTTACCGCATCTACTGTCACGGGTTCGGGATCTGTGGTTGTTGATTCCGTCAGATTGTATTCTGATATGACAGGTCTTGATACAGTAAAAATCAAGATTGTGGATGATGTTCTTAAAGCCAAAACGGGCGCAAATGTCACATCCGTAACCAATGCAGACGGCGATAAACTGTATAACTATACCATTGGGTATTCAAACGAAACCGACGGCGGGTATTTGACAATTGATTATAAATACGGATTGTATGATGCGGTTCACGACACAGGCACAAGAACGTATAACATGCTATTTGACGAAATTGTCAGCCGGGATCTCGGCGGTATGGAAGGCGACGAACTGACCATTGAAGGGAACAATTTATCCGTCAATGGCGGAGATTATGGCGGAATTACCGTCACAGACGGTCAAACTTTAACAGTTCAAAATGTCGGCTCACTTGACGGTACAGGTGCAGTTGTAAAATCGATTAACGGCTTCAGCACAACAGGCAACGGCGGATTTATCTCTAATGCAGGAACTTTGAACATCACAGACTCGGTATTGACCGGTAATAGTGCAACAGGCAACGGCGGTGCAATATATAATAACGCAGGCACGATTACCATTAACGCAATCGGCGCTGATACATACTTCTACAACAACACCGCAGGCACGACTTATAACGATATCTACAACTCCGGCACATCAACAGACAACCAAGGCGTTTTGAACCTCAATGCCGCAGCAGGGCAAAAAATCATCTTTAACGGTTCTGTTGCAGGTCAAGAAATCATGAACGGCGATAACGTTGTTGGTAACTACGGTATATTGAATATCAACAACGATTCGACAAACAAAGGCGGCGAATACATCTTTAACAGCGGACTTTATGGTACGTTGGAAATTCATAACGGTGCGATTATCAGACTCGGCAGTGCTGAACAACAAGACGGTTCTACAACCTACGGTGTGCTTCATCTGACAGGTTTCCATCCTGTTACTGACGAAGGACTTACTCCGGATGAAGCTATCGTTACACTTGATTTGAGAAATAACCACATAGACACGCACCACTTCGGGCATGTTATTCAGGGTGCTTCCGTTAACCATTTGCTTGATATTGATTTGGATAACCTGATAGGCGATAATTTTACTGCTGATTCTACTACCGCAATCACCGGCGACATCTTGGTTGGCGCACTCAACCTTATATCAGGTACCGGCGAAGAAGAAAAAATTGTCAAACTGTCTAAAAACTCGTTCAGATTTGCGTTCAGCTTGACACCTGATATTTTGGATAAAGATGGTGATGTATATAAAAATATTACTTATGCAACTGGTGTTGATTATAAAGTCAAAACTCTTGATTATGACTACCTGAGCGGGAACTTGGTATTCAACGCAAAAGAATTTAATCCAAACGGCGGTACTTTAGACAAAGTTTACGCAACAAGCAGAGATTACCTGAAACTTGCAACAGGTGCTCATCATCAATATTCAAGCAGTGAGATTGTAGAAACAAGAGATGATGATCACCCTTATATTGTCGTTATCAATGGTCATGTTTATTATTTCAAACCGAATGAATCATCAGAAAAATTGAATAATTCAATCATTGACCTTGCTGCAACCGGTTCTACTGCGATTAAAGAAGTACGTTCAACGGATAACTATATATTTGAAAAAGACGGTCATTATTATACATATACTACAACCTTCCTGCCAAAATCAGTTTGGGAACACGATAAATATACCTCCGGACCTAATGCAGGTAAAGAAACAGGAACCGAGACCAATTATAATTATCGCAATCCATTGGATGAACATCAATACCACAATATTAAAATGCGTACTGAATATATGAACGCAATCGATACGACTACTTGGAATTCGTCAAATGCTACAACTGCCAAAAATTATTCTTGGGCGAATAATAATATTCCTCTTGCAAGTAATTACAAACCGAAAAATGATGATTATGGTAATTTGATCGGCGTAAGCGGTATGCTTCGTTTTAACCTTCCGCACAATGGTAATGGTACTGAAACAAAATATTATCTGTATGAATATACGATACCGAGCGATTATACAAGAAAAGATGCCGATGCCGATAGAATAGAAAGTTTGAGTGATAATATTACAAATCAGTATTTCTACCAGTTGTCTAACACCGGTTCAAATGGTGGTGCAATATCTAACTCTGCTGCTGAAAATTATCATATCAATGTAGACTTTATCGGAAATAAAGGAAATAGTAAAACCGGTGATCATAATGGCGGTGGTGCTATTTTCAATACAAAAACCGGTAAATTGAGATTTGTCTCAGGTACATTTATAAATAACACTGCAATTCATGGCGGTGTTGTATTTAACGATGGCGATCAGACCACGCACGGTGAGATAAAGGCATTGGTTGGTGATTTTATTGGGAATTCCTCCAATAAATCCGGCGGTGTGCTTAGAAATTATTACGGTAATATAGGCCTGATTCAGGGTAAATTCATTGGTAACAGAGCCGGTACTGGCGGCGATGGTTGGGGTGGCGTTATCTCTAATAAATTGGATAAAGGTGATACCAATGTAGAAAGAGCCACTATAGAAATTGTTTTGGGTGACTTTATCGGTAACTCGGCAAGTAAAGGTGGCGGCGCTATTGATATGAACGGCATGTTAGGTACCGTAATCGGTGACTTTATTGGTAATAGTGCACCGGGATATGACGGCGGCGGTGCAGTTCGTCTTGATGGCGGTTTTATCGGTGCTATCACAGGCGATTTTATAGGTAACTCAGGATATAAAGGCGGCGCAGTAGCTTCTCAATCAGGTACGGTAAGCACAATATATGGTGATTTCATCGGAAACAAGGCAACATCAGATAGTGGCGGTGCAATTTATAATGACAAGGGTACTTTTGACGCTATTTACGGTAAATTTATAAACAATACTGTAACTGCAAGCGGTAAAAACGGCGGTGCGATTTATAATCAAGGCACAATAAACAGATTATCGGCTGATTTTATTGCAAATAGTACAACAGGTCAGGGTGGTGCGATTTATAATGATTCGGGTAAACAAATAAGTTTATATGCGGATGATATCGGTAATATTCTCTTTACAAACAACACTGCAGGCACGGGCGAAAATAAAACTTACAATGATATTTACAACGTAGGTAAGGTATATCTCAACGCCGGAACTTTCGTTGAAAGCGAAACAACAAAACGACGTACTATAACCTTTAACGGTACGATTACCGGTAATAGCGGTAACATTTATATCAACAATGATTCCGAAGTCAAAGGCGGTAAGTATATCTTTAACAATGAAGTAAGTAATAACAAGGTTTACCTTTACAAAGGTGCGGATATCGAACTAAATTATGCCGAACAGGAGGATGCAAACAGTACAAAAACCTACGGCTCACTATCTTTGGCAGGTTTGGAGGTTGATTCTGTTGCGGGTACAAAAATTACTTCCCAAAATAGCCACATTGAAGCTAACACTCTCGGTGCGGTTAAATTGGGCAGCAATGTTACCCTCGCTATTGATGCAGCTCTGAACGGTGCAACTCAGGCTGACCGGGCAGATAACTACAGTGCAACATCAATTACAAGCGGCTCAACCAAGTTTGTAATTGATAACATCATTGTTAATGCAGATTCAACAAAGAATTACACCAAAGCAACCGTCGCAAACAATACATTGAAATCACGCTTTGACACAAAAGACTCGGCAATTCTTACCGCAACCAATGCAACAGATGTAACAGGCACATATATAGCAAAATACATTGCAGACGGCGGATATTTGGTATTCTCAAATGAAAGTGCAAAAAATCTTGTCACTGTCGCACGTAACGAATACGGATTTGAAGATGCAACAAGAACTTATACTCTCGGCCCGAATGATGAAGATATCGCAACAGACCTTGCAAACTATGGCGACACTTCTAAGGGTACAACATCTATTGCTGCAATATCAGATGCCGGTGCAAATGTTACCATTGACGGTACAACAACCCACCGCTACGGTATCAACGGCGGCTCTAAAGGCGGAATAACCGTTGCAAGCGGTCAAACCTTAACTGTTCAAAACGTTGGCTCACTTGACAGTGAGGGCGCAATCGTTAAATCAATCAACGGCTTCAGCAGTACAAACGGCGGATTTGTTGACAACTCAGGTACTTTGAATATTACCGATTCTGTATTCAGCGGCAACAGCGCTACAAATAGGGGCGGTGCAATTTACAACACTGCAAACGCTTCAATCAACGCTATCGGTGCAGATACATATTTCTATAACAACACCGCAGGTACGGCTTACAACGATATCTACAATACAGGCACAATTGCACTCAATGCCGCAACAGATAAAAACATCGTATTTAACGGCTCATTTACAGGTAATAACGGAACGTTGAATATTAATCAGGATTCAACAAACAAAGGCGGAAAGTATATCTTTAATAACACCGTATCTGATAATACATTGAACCTTTACAATGGTGCGAATATCAAACTCGGCACAGCCGTTCAGGCAAATTCTACAACTTCTAACGGCAGATTAAATATAGTTGCTCTGACTAATGATGCAAACGGTGGCATTATTAATACTCAAAACGGCAACATTGAATACGGAAGTGCTGGCAGGCACTATTTTGGGGATGCTACATTAGGTAGTGATTTGACTCTCAAAATTGATGCGGATTTGTCAGCAGCAAATAAAGATAATCGTGCTGATACCTTCAATGCAGCTTCTGTTGCTGATGGTACAACAAAATTTGTTGTTGATTCGATACTTGTAAGTGCTGATTCCAATACTCAATATACAAAAGCACTTTTGGGTGCTTCCAATAACATAAAATCACGTATGGGTCTGAGCTCGGAAATTCTTGATGTAACATCAGGAACGGGTGTTACAAATACATATCAGGCTAAATATGATTCCGGTACCGGATATTTGATATTCAACAACGCCATGACAACAAATATTGTTGATCAAACCCGTAACGAGTATGGTTTCTATAATGATGCAAGAACATATAACTTGACCGCAGACGAAGATGTCGCAACAGACCTTGCAAACTATGGCGACACTTCTAAGGGTACAACATCTATTGGTGCATTGCAGGGAACATCGCTCACTATCGCAGGTGATGGGGTTCATTCTATTAACGGTTCAAAGACTGTTGAAGAAGTTACAACAAGTTATGGCGGAATAAGTGTTAGCAACGGTCAAACTTTGACAGTCCGTGATGTCGGTTCTGTTACTTATCAAACTTCCGGTGGCAAGAATGTTTATACATTTGATGATGACGGAAAAGTTAACAATATAACCGTGAATAGTTCAATAAACGGATTTAACACTAACTTTATGACTTTAGGTGCAGGTGCCAACGCACTTGTTGATAATGTAGTTTTCTATAACAATTCAAAAACCGACAGTGGTAGTGCGATTAAAAATAATCAGGGTACAATAACATCAATTGATGCTGATTTTATCGGCAATGTTGTAAATTATAACGGCGGTGTATGGGGCAAGGTTTATGGCGGTGCGATTTATAACTCTACTGGCGCAGATTCAGTTGCCAGAATAGACAGTATTACAGGTAACTTTATTAATAACATTGCTAATAGAACCGGTGATGGACCGGCCGGCGGCGGTGCAATATTGAACTATGGTGAAATAGGTTCAATAAGCGGTGATTTTGTTTCTAACACTTCAAAGAATAATGGTGGTGCAATATACAACGGAAAATATGAATATTCATCCGGAAATTATGCTGTTGGAAGTATAGAATCAGTATCCGGAAGATTCATTAATAACCATGCCGAAGGCTCCGGTGGTGCTATCATGAACCAAGCTGGTGAAATTACAATAGTTGATGCGGAATTTACCGGCAATACTGCCAATAGTTCAGGTGGTGCTATTTACAATAATGGCGGTGGCATGATACTAAACATAAATGCCGTCAACGGTAATGTTACTTTCACGAACAACACTGCAGGTACGGGCGAAAATATAACTTACAATGATATTTATAACGCAAGTACCGTTAATCTTAATGCAGGCACTTATGTTGAAAGCGAACAGACAAAACAACGTTCAATAGTATTTAACGGTAAGATTAATGGCAATAATAACGGCATATTGAATTTGGGCAGCCATGCAACAATAAACGGCGGAATTTATCAGTTTAATAACGAGGTTAATAATCATTCGTTTAATCTGTATAATAATGCAGTTATAAAACTTGGCTCTCATGTTCAGGAAGATTCAAGTACTTCTTATGGGAAAATTTCTTCGAGCCATTTTACAAATGACACAACCGGCGGTACAATTGATACCCAGAACAATAATATTGACTCAAACAGCCTTGGTACAGTCACTTTGAACAGTGATTTGACTTATAAAATTGATGTTTCTTTGAGTGATTTGCAATCAGATTTGTTAAGCGCAAATTCTTTGACTGCAACAACTAATAATATTGTTATAGATAATATCAAAATTCTAACTGACGGAGTTGGTGAAACAAGAATTACAAATAACAAACTGTGGAATAATACGAAACTTTCTGATGATATTTTGGCATCTGATTATCTGACATCCGAAACGGGTGTACGTTATAAAATTGGTACCAAAAAAGTTACAACCGGAACAACAGGTTTGTATTTAACTGCAGATTATTACCGTTTATATGATGCGGTACATTCAACCGCAAATAGCAGAACTTATACAATCCCGACTACATTCTTGGATGCAAATAATCAGGAAGTTGTTGACCGCAACCTTGGCGTTATGGGCGGTACAGGTGCAAGTTTAACAATTGACGGCGGTTCAACCAATAAGTACGGTATCAACGGCTATGACGAAAGCACAGATACTCACTACAGCGGTATAACCGTCCAGGATGGTCAAAGTTTGACCGTTCAAAATGTCGGTTCAATGAGCGGCTCAACTGTTGAAAAATCCGTAACAGGCTTTGTAAGTGAAAATGGCGGATTTATCAACAACAGCGGAACAACAGCTCTGACAAGTTCGGTATTCAGTGGTAACAATGCAATAAACGGTGGTGTTCTCTATAACAATACAGGAACATCTACTTTGACAGGTTCTACGTTCAGCGGTAACACTGCAACAACTGCCGGTGGCGCAATATACAACAATACAGGCGCAACACTTGTTTTGAGCGGAACAAATACATTTACAAATAACACTGCAAATTCTGTTGCAAATGATATTTACAACCTCGGAACTATAACACTTTCAGATTCTTCAACAACAAACATCGGAAGTGGAATTTCCGGTTTAAACGGCGCAATAAATATGGGTGATGAGGCTGTATTGAATGTTAATGCTCTGATTGGCGGAAATACAATTTCATTGAGCAATTCTACTATCAACATCGGTACTGGTACACTCAATTTAACAGGTTTGGCTAACGATGCAAACGGCGGTTTGATTGATGCCCAAAATAGCCACATTGATACTGATAACAATTTCGGTGCGGTTACTTTGGGCAGCAATTTGACCTACAGAATGGATGTTAACGCAACCGCATTGACATCAGACCTGCTGAGTGCAACATCGTTAGCTGAAACCACAAATATTATCAATATTGACAATATCAACTTTATAGGTGATATGTCAAACAAAGACAAGATAAGAATTGCCAACAATGTATTAATGAATAATGTTGAACTTGACAGTTCGCTGACTTCAACATACTACATTGCAAACAGTATTCGTTATAAACTTGACACCGTAAAGGTTACAACCGGTGAACCTGATGTTCAGGGCTTGTATTTGACTTCAAGTTATTACAGACTGGCTGATGCTGTCAAAGCAACTGCAAATGACAGAAGTTATACAATCACTCCTGACAGTGGTAAAACTTATGAAACCGTTGATAGGGATTTGAGCACAATGGGCGGCACAGGTGCAAGTCTTACTGTTGACGGCGGTACTAATAAATATGGTATAAATGTTGACGGCAAAACAGGTATAACCGTTGCAGGCGGTCAAACACTTACATTACAAAATATCGGTACATACACTCAGATAAAAGATACAAATAATAAAGTTATTGATATTTCATTCTCTGAAAGTGACAATGCAATATTTGGTCAAACAGGCGCCAGCTTTATTAACAATATTGGTACTTTGAATGTATCTGATGTTGTATTCGCAAATAATTTAAGTGCTTCAATGCCGTTCATTTACACCAGTACAGACGGTACAGCAGATATTGATAATGTCGTAATGGTAAATAATATCAATTCAGCTCCGCTGATTTACAATAGTGATTACACTTATAATATTTCTGTATCAGGTATATTCAAAGATAATAATGATTATGCGGTAATAGGTTCTAACGGCGGTATTACTATTGAAGACAATTCATTGTTCCTGAATAACACTTCATCATCATATACTGTTTATGCAAGTGCATTACCTGTAGTCATTGGTCAGGGTGTAATATTCAGAAATAATAAAGGGAATGCTCCGGGGGCAGCAATTTATGCACCGTTAGGTGTTACTGTAGGAGCAGGTTCAATATTTGATGGTAACTACAGTATAAATTCACAGGGTGGTGCAATATATATTGGTAACGGGACATCAACTATAACTGATACCAACTTTACCGGTAATATTGCAAAATTTGATGGTGGTGCAATTTATAATAATTCAGCTTCCAACCTGTCAATTCTTGCAAGCGGTCAGGATGTCACATTCAGTGGTAACCAGTCAAATGCCACATTTATTGATAATGGTGACGGAACTTACACTGTAGAAAATGGTGTTGCAAATGATATTCATAACCTCGGTACATTGAATCTCAATGCAGGCACTTATGTTGAGGATGAAACAACAAAACAGCGTACGATGACACTTGGTGGCGGTATTACCGGCGAAAATGGTACGATTAATATCAACAACCATGCAACAACAAATGGCGGTAAAGTCGTATTCAACGGCACAACAACAGGTAGTACAATAGATGTTTATAACGGCACGTTAGATAACAATGCGAAAATTACGGGCAATGTTACTAACAGGGCAGGTGCTACTGTTTACTCAACTGCAAACAACTTAAACGGGACAGTTGCAAACGCAGGTACTTTGAATCTTGAAGGCGGAACAACTCAGGGTAATATTACAAATTACAATTCAACAAACGGTATAATTAATCTTAACAACGGTTTGACGGTTGCAAATAATATTTCCAATCAGACAATCAACCTCAACAGTGGTACATTGTTATTTACTGCAGGTCATGCAGATGTCTTGACGGATGTTGCACTTGTCGGCGCAGAAGGTACCGTAATCGATTTACGCACGAATGCTATTGAACACCAGAATTTAGGCGATATCACATTAAACGGTGATATGAGAATCAGACTTGATGCTGATTTGGGCTTGGATTTAGACGGCCAAGGCACTCATACTGCTGCAATAGATACAATCACAGGTAATGTAATCAGTGCAGTATCAGGCAAAAAGATTTATGTTGATGCTGTAAATATCCTTTATGACGCATCTGAAGCACCTGTTGAATTTAAGTTTGCTCAGGGTACGGTTAAAGATTTCATCGACATTTTTGCAGATTACAAAGAAACAGAAATTGCAGGTCCGACGGATAACTATCTTGTTTCCTATGAAAACAAAGCAGATGGCGGTTATTTAGGCTTTGACTATGCAGGTTTGGCAAGTGCTATTCAATCTTCTAAAGACCAAAAAATCTTTACAATGCACCATGATGATAAGGCTAAGAAAGATTTGGGAGTCTTAAACGGTACAAAAATTGAAGTTGTTGGTAACCATAATGCTGTAAACGGCTTGTTTGACAATGGTGACGGTACATATACACACCTCAAAGGTACGGTTATCGGTGCAGGCAAGACAATGGAAATCGAAAATGTCGGTTCTGTCAATGCAAGCGGTGATGTTGTAAAATCTTGGAACAACTTTACAAATAATGTTACAGATTCAAACGGTGTAATAAATAACGCAGGCACATTAAAAGTTACCGATTCCGTATTCAGTAATAACAGTGCAACAAACGGTGGTGTAATATACAACGAAGGTACATTGACACTATCAGGCACAAATTACTTTATAAATAACAGCGCAACTGCTACAACGGGTGCCGTAAGCGGTGGTGCTGTTGTGAATAGCGGTACGGGTAATATTACTACTATAGAAGATACAACCTTCAAAGGAAATACGGTTATAGCAACCGGTACAAATGTCGGCGCAGGTGGTGCTATTAATAACATTTCAGGAGCAACTATCGGTGATATTAATGCTAATTTTGTAAACAATTCAGTTACCGCAGGTCATGGTTACGGTGGTGCAATACAGAATGATGGCGGTACTATCGGTGACATCAGCGGTACATTTACTGGTAACTCAGTCACTGCAACTTGGAATGCATTTGGTGGTGCTATTTATAATATTGATTCTTCAATAGATGATATTTCTGCTGATTTCACAGGTAACTCTGCAACAGGTTCTGATGTTTACGGTTCAGCAATATACAACGGACTATATTATACTAATTCATCGGTCATAGGTAATATTTCGGGTAACTTCACAGGTAACACCGCAACCGCAGACAGTTTAATTGCAGGAAGTGTTCTTACAAATGTTGAGGCAACAATAAGCAATATTTCGGGTAACTTTACAAATAACACCGCAACTGCAACAGGCGGTTATGTATACGGTGCTTTGTATAACGTTTCCGATACTTATATCGGTAGAATCGGTAATATTACAGGTAACTTTACAGGTAATACTTCAACTGCTTACAGAGTTTACGGCGGTGCTATCGTAAACGACGGTGTAATTAACAAAATTGATGGTTCAACTATTGCAAATAATATTTCAACTGCTACAAATCTTGTGGCAGGTGGTGCTATTTATAACACAGGTACATTCACCGAGGGTATTGTAAATGCAACATTCAGCGGTAACCAAGCATTATCTGATTATGTAGCACGAGGCGGTGCAATTTATAATAATTCTGCTACACCATTGACAATAACTGATACTCAATTCACAAATAACTATGCAATATCCCCTGTATCCGGCGGAGTTCAGGGTGGTGCAATATATAATGCTTCAGGTACGAATTTATCTATAGTTGCAAAAGATACCAATGTTGCGTTTACAGGCAACAAGACAGGTACTGCAATAACTGATAATGGTGACAGCACTTACACAATTACAGGTGAAAAAGCAAACGATATTCACAACCTCGGCACATTGAATCTCAAAGCAGGTACTTATGTTGAAGATGAAACAACAAAACAACGTTCAATAACCTTTGGCGGTTCTATTACGGGTGCCAACGGAACAATTAACATTAATAACGATTCAACAACCAAAGGCGGGAAATATATCTTTAATAATTCTGTCACCGCTAATACATTGAATCTGTATAACGGTGCTGATATCAAATTCGGTTCAAACGGCAGTGATTACGGTAAATTAACTGTTAATACCACATTTACAAACGATGCAAACGGCGGTTTGATTGATTCCCAAAATAGTCACATTGAGTCCAACACTCTTGGTGCGGTTACTTTGGGCAGCAATTTGAACCTAAAATTAGATGCAGATTTGGCAGCAACAAGCAATAGGGCAGATAATTTCAGCGGAACTTCAATTGCAGAGGGCACAACAAAATTTGTAATCAATTCTGTTATTGCAAACAGTGATTCAACAACAAAATATACAAAAGCACTTGTAGCAAATAATATCTTAAAAGATCGTTTCGGACTTTCAAGTACAATTATGGATGTAACAAATGCAGCAGGCGTAACCGGAACATATAAAGCAAAATATGTAGCAGATTCATCAGGCGGATATTTGGTATTCTCAAATGAAAATACAAGAAATCTTGTAATTGCTGCAAGAAACGAATATGGCTTTGACGCAGCAACAAGAACCTTTACATTAGATTCAGATGTGGATGTAGCATCAGATATAACTGCTATAGGCAGTGATACAAGTTACTCACCGGATTCAATCGGAGCAATGTCTAATACAACCGCCTTCACAATAGACGGTGCAAGTGCAAACAAATACAAGATTAATGGTCACGACAAAGGCGGCATGATTGTCGGAAACGGCCAAACCTTAACAATGCAAAATGTCGGAGATGTCTATGGCTTTAGTGGTGATGCGGTAACAAACTCAGGAACCTTGAACGTATCAGATACTAAATTTACAAGTGGCATAACTAATACCAATGCATTGAACTTAACCGGCACAAACATACTTGCAGCAGTCAGCGGCGCAGATGGTACAACAACAATCGAAAGCGGTACAACAGAATTTGTTAATACCTTAAGCCAGAAATCATTTATTAACAAAGGTACAGCAGATATTTCCGCATCGAATTTACAGATTACGGATGGCGCAGATAACCGCGGAGTATTGAACTTGTCTAATGGTAACCTTGCAAGCAATATCTCAACAACAACTGCACCCGGTACAACAAATATTAAGGGTGCTGTAACAAATAATAATGACAAAACAATTACACAAAACAGTGTAACAATAGATAATGGTGCAAGTTTAACAACCAAAGCAGATAAGGTATTATCAACAAACGCAATAGATAACAGTGGTATCTTGAACTTAAATGCAGGAGAACTTGCAAGTGCAATCAGCGGAGTTGGAACGACGAATATAACAGCGGATGTAACAAGTTCTAGGGTAGTAGAGCAGGATATATTTACGACGACATCCGGTAAGACATATACAAATAACAGTACGTTGACGGTAAATAACACGTTAACGAACGCCGGTATTATAACAAACAACTCAAGCTTCATAATTAATGGAGCAACAAGTAACTCAGGCACGATAGATGGAGCAAACGGAGTATTAACGTTAAATAACAACTTTGAGAACGCGGGCACAATCAGTCAGCACACGTTAGTATTGGCAAGCGGTAAGACGTTGACTAACGACGCATTA
>CACYVN010000008.1 GCA_902777855.1 uncultured bacterium
TCGTGGCTCTGCTCGGGCGAAAAAAAAACGACTGTGTTTCAAGTCGTTGGAAAATCAATAGGAAAAAAGGGAAAGGAAAGTCTGTTTTTATAACCCTTGCATAATTTGCCCGGGGTTTACGTATGGATTTAATTACCCATCCCGTGTATGTCAATGCCAACTAAGGCATTATGTTCTTTTTGGTAATGCGTATCTTTTGTTTTTACTTTTTTGTTCTTCTTTCTTGGTTTATGTGTTTTGGTCAAAGCAAATTAAGCGTAGTACTCCCTGAGAGTTCCTTTACTTTTTTGCTTTTTCCTTTTTGTTGTTTTGTGTTTTTATGTTTGGTTTTGTATATTTTTTTTTATTTATCCAAGGTTACTTAAGCCATAAAACATTTGTTCTATTGCTTTACTATTCATTTGTAACCCTGACGCATTTTTACTAAGCGTTGAATGTTTTGAATGAGGATTCAACGTTTTTGGAAATAACTTTCTTAACAGCATCCATTTCAGTAGAAATAGCATTCTGTTCAGTATCAAGTTGTTTCAGTTTTAATTCAAGGTTTTTATCTTGTACCTGTATAATTTCAATCTTAGCGTTGCATCATTGTATGCATCATCATCTGATTCGGTAGTAGTAGTTAATTCATATCTTGTACCGCTTTCTTTATCTTTTTCATAATCATCATATATAAACAATGCGGTATATCTTCCTGTTGCATCCTGTTCAACTTTAGCAGCAGCGTTTTTGATTTCTCTCGATTCAGTAGTTTCACCAAAAGCGTATTGTTTTATACCGCTTAGGGAAGCTCCTGTTTTCTCGTTATAATCAACATTTGTTAATTCTTTAACACTATACAATACGGCATCATAAGACCCGGTAGCCGGATTTTTAACATATCTGACTTTCCACTGGTCATTAGCATATTTTTCGGTAGCCATAGCAACATATTGTTTTTCAACTTTTAATTTATTAGCTCTTTCTTCGGGTGAATATTGAACTGCAACGTCATAAGGAATCCCGGCTTTTACGAATTTTTCGATTGAATCATCGTCATCTCCGGCTTCCTGAAGTTCAACTGTTCCAATATTATATTTAAATGCGCCTTCAGTTCCTGTTCTTGTAATAATATTAGTACCGTTAACTATCATATTATTTGCAGGAATTTCCTGAACGTAGTTTAACATATAGACACCTGTAGTTTTGGTATCTTTAGTTGCGACTAAAGAAGTCACAGTATTTTTCTCTGTCCCATCAACGAAAGTGTAAGAGACTTTTGTGTAGTCTGCAGTCGACGGCGGTACCGGTACAGCCATTGATGTCAACTGACTATAATAGTTTGAAGACTCGTTCGATAACGTTGTACGTTGCTGGTTAATTTGTTGCCCTTCGTATTCAACGTTTGTCTTACGCGCCGTCAAGCTAAGAAATCTTGCTTGCGATGCACTCATTCCCATAATGACTGTTCCTCTTGAAATCCGCGCTATTATTGACTTGTATCATGTTAAGACATGTTACAAGCAATCAAAAATATTATTAATTACTTTAAAACTTCAATAGTTTGATAATCTGTTAAATAAGGTAAATGTTCTTCAGTTATAAGCTCTCCGGGAAGCAAAATAGATATTCCTGGAGGACATTCTGCTACTACTTCTCCTGATAATCTGCCTATAGCCTGTTCTTTAGGAACAATTTCTTTCTCCGAAAAGTATGCATCACGTAATCTCATTTTAATTATAGGAGTAAGCATAGGCATGTGGCGTTTGTTTTCCATATAATATATATCTTTATAATCGTGAGTATCTATTTTGTGCAGGCACTGTGCGAGGTATTCAAAATCAGAACGTTTATTCCCGATATTACTTAATATTAATATTCCTTCATCGCTTGCACTTTCGACTTCTATCCCAAAATCTATCTCAAGTATTGATTCAAGCCGTTTGCCTGACAGCCCGTCAGCCTTAATAAATATCTTTGTTACGTCAGTTTTGTAACCGAAATCTGATTTTAACTGATGTATATGTTCCATTTTATCAATTTCACTGCGCAGATATTTTGCATTCGAAATTGCTCTGTTTAATTGACGTTGACCTTTATCGCTCTGTAAATGTGCTCTTGAAGCATCAAGACTGCCAAGCAACATCAGCGATGGGCTTGTTGTATGCAAAAGCATCAGTGCTCGTTCTACATCATCAGCGCTGATTTTTGAATCCTTACTTATATGGAGCATAGAAGATTGGCTCATACTTCCGCCCGTTTTGTGCAAAGAATGAACAACTATATCTGCTCCGAGTTTTAGCGATGATTCAGGAAGT
Source organism: uncultured bacterium (assembly GCA_902777855.1). GTDB lineage: Bacteria > Cyanobacteriota > Vampirovibrionia > Gastranaerophilales > Gastranaerophilaceae > Zag111. The sequence goes on from CACYVN010000008.1 coordinate 2,298, forward strand.
TTTGAATTGAAATTCCACAAACATCCGTGTGCTTCGTCAACTATCAGCGGCACATCATATTTCCTGCAAATATCTGCAATAGCCTTGACATCCGATACAACTCCCTCGTAAGTCGGATTTGTAATCCAGACCATTGAAACATCATCATTTTCGTCTAAAAGTCTTTCAATATCTTGTGCTTTTACATTTCCCCAAAGTCCCCATTGCGGGAATTTTTCAGGCAAAACCCAGAGTGGTTCTGCGCCGGAAATAATTAATCCTGTCAAAATTGAGCGGTGGCAGTTGCGGTTAACAATAACTTTTTGCCCTTTTTTAGTTAAACCCATTGCAATCGCAAGGTTTCCTATCGTTGAGCCATTTAGTAAAAAGAAAGTCTTTTTTGCGCCGAAAGCCTGTGCCGCAAGTTCCTGTGCTTCTTTTATCGGTCCTGTTGCAGGATTGAGCGTACCCAAATTGTCAAATTCATCGGTTGTATCAATTTTCAATGCCTTCTTGCCGACAAGGTTGCGGAAATCACTTAATGTCCCCAAGCCTTTAGTGTGCCCAGGAATGTGGAACTGATAAGTCGGATTGTCATAAGCAGTTTTCAGGGCTTCTACAATCGGGGCGTGTATATTTATCTTTTTAGAAATTTGGGTCTCGTTTTTCATAGCTAAAATATACAATAAAAAAATGACAAATTCCACAAAATTGCATGATATAATTAAGAAATGAAACGATTTTTGCCGATAATATTTATTTTTACATTAATTTTAGCCCCAAATGTAGCAAATGCAGAGAATGAATACTTAATACAAGAACTTCTTAATACTCCGCAGGCAGATGAAATTACTATTGCGCTGAATGAAAACCCTCAATACAATAATAATGATGTATCAGATAGTATAGAAACCGAATTTGAAGTATTTGACGAACTGGGGGATGAGCAGGACAAAAAATATCCCGAACAAACATTTTTGCAAAAAATAATTAAAACGGAAATATCAAGAACAGATATACCGTCATATTTGTTGGAGGATGAATTTACTCATAAATTTAAAAATGGCGGCAGTATTGAGTTTTTCGGGGCGCACAGGGGTTCAATTTCAGCATTGTTTAATCCTCACAGTTATTCAACAAAATATGACAATTTGACTACAGAATTTGGATTTTTCGGCAAAACAAAAGATGAAGCATTTAATTACAGATTTACTTTACTGCCGGTACCAATTGAGGGTAAAAATTATCTTGACACAATATGGTCTGATATGTTTATAACATATAATAAAATCCCGCATCATAAAATTTTAATCGGTCGTTCAAGGGGGCTGGTCGGAATGGAAGGCGGGAATTCCGCCTATACTTTGCCGTTTTTAAATCGTTCTCAAATTGCAAGGAATTTTGGAAATTTGAGAACAACCGCAGTGAAAATTATTGGGGATTACAATTATGCGGATTACAGTTTGTCACTTGGCTCATCGGGCAGGACACTCACAAGCGGTATGCCGGGGATTGATTTTATAGGTTGGGTAAATATAAAGCCTTTCGGTTCACAAGACGGTAAATGGGGAAAACTTACAATCGGCGGTGGCATAAACGCAGGACATAATGATTTCAATTACACCGTCGGAACTGTTTATATAGGCTATAAGCACAAACGATTATGGACAAATTTTGAAGCCTCAATCGCTGACGGTTACAACGGCGGAGCGGCACTGAGCAACAAACAGGCAGGAGGTTTCGCATATACGCTTGGATGGAAAATTAAACCATATTTGCAGATTATCGGCAGAATAGATCAATTTGACCCTGACAGAACAGTATCTGGAAATACAAAACGTGAGTACACTGCAGGGATAAACTGGTTTGTAAAAGGTCAGGCATTGAGATTTATTCTGAATTATGTATTTTGCCAAAATGACAATGCACCTGACAGTCAGAGAATAATTTTAGGCTCTCAAATTGTTTTGTAAATCTGTTCACCGTCAGAAATTACGCTGTTTGTTGTTTCGTTTTCAGTTGTTGCGGAAGTTTGCGGAAACATTTATAACACCTTATCAATTAAAATATATCTGTCTGTCTGTTCGAGCGAACCGACTGCGACATAATCATTCAGTTTTAAATCACATTTGAGCGCAAGCACTTCGGCATTTACTGCGCTTATAGCATCAGCCAAGTAAGTTATTGCGTTCGGCATCAGACAGGCTGAAGATATAAACGAGTGAGTTTCAGTGATCGCTTTTGCACTCTCTAATTTTGACGGTACATCTGACGACAGTGCCGAAGTTTTGTCAATATTGCACCGAAACCGAAACCACTCCGAAATGTAGAGTTCAAAACCCTCACGCAAAAGGACTTTACCCTCATACAAAGAAACCGTCAGCGGTTCAAGTTTTACCACTTTTGCGATATTTACCGCCTTTAAATCTGTCGGGTTTTGGCACTCTTTTAGTGCGCCTTTTAAAACTCTTGCCAAGTCTGTTTTTTGCATGATGACCTTTACATTACTTCATGAAATACTCTCTAAAGTATTGAAATTTACTAAAACATAGTAAATAATGAATACATGAAACGTATTTTGCTTACATTTTTAGTTATTTTTATCACAGCGAACGTATCTTTTTGTGCGCCGAATTATGATCCGAATTTTCAAAGAAAAGTTTACAGCACCGAATACAATGATAATTTGTTAAAACAGATAAAAGACGATTTTCATAAAAAATACCCTGCAACTATAACCAAAGACAATGACGGTTATCCTGTTTATACGGTAAAATACCCATTAAACGCATACAGAGATGAAGTTATTACACCTTATGCGTTTCAAAAAAGTAATACCCCGCAATATATAAACGAATAATTATATTGTAAATTCTCTTATTGAAATATCAACATTTTCGTTTTGGGTGTCTATTGTATGGTTTGCGCTTGTTATAAGATATGTTCCGTTCAATCCGTATTCCGGAATAGTTAAAGGAATTATTGTTCCCTTTTTCATTTCGGAATTACCAAGCGTGTAGGTCAGGCAATTGCCTGGCATAAAAACTCTACCTCTCCTTTGGAGAGGATGTCAACGAAGTTGACAGGAGAGGGTATTAACTACAAACCCTCTCTCATTTTTCAAATGTTCGAAATAAATTTCTCACATTGAAAAATTTCTCTCCCCGCAGGGGAGATAGGCAATAAATCAGATTGTCGCAGTGACAAAATAAAAACGGCGGGTTTAAAAGCGTGTAGGTCAGGCAATTGCCTGACCTGCATCGCTTTATATCCATAAATTTGGATTATAGAACAATTTTTTTTATTTTTCGTTATATATGTATAAATTATCGTGTGGTTAAAATTACACCTTAAGTATTTTTTGTGGTATTATTTCAGAAATCGGAGAAATATGTTATGAGAAAATTACCTTTATTACTCGGATTTTTAGTATTATCATCCTGTTGTGCTTTTGGGGCAAAATATACGGTCAACACTTCAGGTGTTGTGAAGACTCCTGCCAAAACTGTTCAGACTTCCCCGGCAAACGTGATTAACCAAAATTATTATAATAACTACAATGCATCATCCTATGTTGCACAAAATGTTGTTAATGATGATCAAACTCCTATTGTTGAAATAGTTATGGACTATTCTGGAAGTATGGCAAATTGGATTACTGTTGCTAAACGCTCAATGAGTTCTATTGTTTCACAAATTCCGTCATCAACTAAGCTCGGATTCAGAGTATTTGGACACGATAATTACGGTAACAACCCGTCATTAGGTGCTCAATTACAGGAAGTAAAAAAAGTTATTAAAAAAGGAAACAAAATCAAAGTTGTTACTCAGGCAAGTCCTGTTGGTTCTACATCAGGGGTATGCTCGGCAACAAAACAGGTTTCTCATATAAGAAGTGCAAATGCTTCATCTATAATCAACGGTATGAATTCGGTTGATGTCGGCGGTGCAACACCGCTTGTTTACGCTTTAGACAGAACGGTTTATCAGGATTTTGCTTCTTATGACATGACCACCCCGAAAAAAATTGTACTTATTACTGACGGTGGTGAAAACTGTGGCGGTGATCCTTGTGAATTTGCAAGACGTTTAATGGCAAAGAGAAATGATGTTCATATTGATGTAGTTCTTGTGTCTTCATATTCAAAAGCTTTAACTTGTTTATCTGCTACAACCGGCGGACATTTCTATAATATTAACAATTTGTCTGATTTTTCAGCAACATTGAATCGCTCTATTCAATCCAAACCGACAGATGTTGTAAACAGCGGTACACAATACGAAAATAATAACAATGGTCAGGGTTATGAATTTATTAATATTGAACAATAGTTAATATGTATAATGTATTTGTTAATATTTCTTAATAATTAAAACTAAAAAAGCAATTCTCATGGATAAATAAACTTTATATATTTACAGGGGATATATATAAAGGGGAATAATCATGGGATTACTGAGTTCTATTGCCAAAATTGGCGCTAAGGCTTATAAGTACGGAAAACGTGCACTAAATTGTGCTCCCGAATTTGTCTTGGGCGAAAGCTCTCATGTCATAGGCAAAGCGTATAAAGCAGCTCCAAAAGGCTCGATTTTTTCAAAGGCAAAAGTTGCAGGAAAGGCTTTTGAAAGTCATGTTAATGCTTTAAAAGCTGCAAAAGGCGGTTTTTTCACTCGTTTATTTAAAACGACTGTAGGATTGCCAAAAGCATTGACAAATTCGACAAAAGCAGGTATCAGACTTGCGGGAATGAAAGGTACAAATAAATTTTTAGGTGCTTTAAAAGGTCTTGGCAAGGGTATTGGGAAAAAGATGCCTTATATTGGCGCATTATTAACTATTGCATTCGAAATACCAAGTATTATTAAAGGTTACAAAAAAGAAGGCGCAAAAGGCGCATTAAAGCAAACTGCAGGTGCAGGTGTTGAACTTGGTTGTATGGCTGCAGGTGCTGCAATCGGTTCTTGCATCTGTCCCGGACTCGGATCTGCTATAGGTGGCATTCTTGGCGCAGTTGTTGGTATGGGAGTAAGAGCATTGACATTCCCTGAACCTTCAGATGATGAGGAAGCAACAGAGGATGCAGAACAAAAACAACAGGAACAATCAACATCTGAAACAGGAACTGATTCTTCAAGTGTATCAGAAACGGATTCTTCTTCAAGTTCATCTTCTTCTGATTCATCATCAAGTTCATCATCAGATACTTCTGCTTCTGCGGGTACATCAACCGGTTCTAATCCGACAACTTCTGTTCCTTATCCTACGACAAGCGGAATGACCAACCCGTTTGGTGCAGGTTTGAGTGTTCCAAATCCGGCAATGGTAGGAATGAATAATCCGTTCGGTATGGGAATGACATTTGGTACCGGAATGATGGGGAGTATGGGTTATATGAACCCTACATCAGCACTGGTAAATTCTATACTGGCTCCCGGTGAAAATATATTCTTAAAATACCCGATGGGATTCCAATTCCAGTATATGGGTTAAAGTTACAAAAAAGAACCTTACGAATGTAAGGTTCTTTTTTTTGATTATTTTGTCTTGTGAAAATTCTATATCCCGCAAACCAAAAAATCTCTTTCGGATAGTGTGGAAGTGCATTCTAATATTTGTGTCAAAAATTTCTCAATTACTGCTTCTACGGATTTTACTTCGCACTTCAAACTGTTCAGACCTGCTTCTTGTGCTTCTCTTACAGAGTCATCAAACATTGCATCTTCGATCATAAACTATAACTCCTTAAATATCTTCTGACAAATATATCTTCGTCATGTGTATACAAAAACTTTAATAATATGAATTTTTTGTTACAAATAGGAAACTTTTGTGGAAGTTTAAATATCCTTGAATTAGAATGGGGGTATGTTATTGCAAGGTAAAGATATGATTAGGGATTATGAATTAACAAACTACGATTTTTATTCAAATCGCAGAGATATGGAAATTGTTTCAACAATTGTTGATGCATTGAATAAAATTCTTGAAGAAGATAAAAAACAGGAACAGCCTTTATTTTTAAAGATTTCTGATAATCTTGTAATGGATATTGCAAGAAAAGTTGTTCAGGATAAGAAAAAGACTTTTCTTATCGGTATTACCGGTGAAAGTGCTTCAGGCAAGACTGTTTTTGTCGATAATACAATAAAGGCTTGTGTTAAAGATAAAAAAGAAGGAATTTATACTGTTATTCGCTGTGATGATTACTATAAAGATACTTCAAGAGAACTTCGTGAAGCAGGGAGTTATGAAGAACTTTTTAAAACAGGTTTCAGTTTTGATACTCCTGATGCCATAAATTTAGAACTTATGCAACAACATCTTGTAGCTTTAAAAGAAGGAATGACAATAAAATCACCCAGATATGATTTTGTAACTTGTGAATCGTTCCCTGACGGAGATGAAAAAACTCCGGCAAAAGTTATTTTGACTGAAGGTTTGTATGTTCTTAATGAAGGCATAAGAGATATTATGGATGTCAAAGTATATGTCTTTACTCCGCTTGATGTTATTAAAGAACGCTGGTATAAACGTGCAAAACAAAGGGGTAAAGAGGGTACGGCTGCTGATTTGCAGTTCGCTGACGTAAACAAAACCGCTCAGGAATACATAAGACCGACTTACCAAATATCGGATGCCATCATAAACGGACTCGTAAGTCAGGAATATATTCAGGAAATCACCGATAAAATTTTTAAAGCATTGAGAGATATAGAATATTAAAAAAAGATGCGCTGTCGGCGCATCTTTTTTTTGATAATCAGAATGCTTTTTTGCATCCGACGCAGTTTTTGGGCTCCATATAAATAGGCGCAACAGGAGCCGCACATCCGCAGTTTGTCCCTTTAATTAACTTGTATCCATGAAGCTTTTCGCATTTGGTCAGTTTACGTTTTTGACAACGTTCAACTTTGCAGCCACACCCATCACCGCCAAAACCTCGTCCGAAGTTTGTAAACGGATTCAGACTGCCTATGCCGTCATAGGTCCATGCAAATGCGCCTTGCGGAACGGCTAAAAATGCCAACAGTGTGAATAACGGTAATATCTTTTTCATAATGCCTCCTTATATTTTTTAGGTGTACATTATGAGTTTAAAAGTTTTAATATAAAATTACATTACCGTTACTGTTAGGTGCGATTATCATTTTGGGCTAAAACTTTACGGCAAGAATTTATCAAGCCTTTCAACCGCTTCTTGTGTATTTTCTCTGCTTCCGAATGAAGTCAGACGGAAATAGCCTTCCCCGTTATTGCCAAATCCGGAACCCGGAGTTCCGACAATTTGTACATTTTCTAAAAGGTAATCAAAAAATTCCCAAGATTTCATATTATTCGGGCATCTTAACCATATGTACGGAGAATGTTGTCCCCCTATATGCCAGATATTGTGTTTTTTTAGCACATCAGATATCAATTTTGCATTTTCTTTGTAATAGTTTAAATTTTCCTGTATTTGTGTTTGTCCTTCAGGTGTAAATACAGCTTGTGCACCTTTCTGAACAATGTAGGGAACACCGTTAAATTTGGTTGTCTGGCGTCTTAACCACATTTTATTAAGGCTCATATCTTCAAAAATTAAGCTATTAGGTACGACAGTCCATCCACAACGTGTGCCTGTAAATCCTGCCATTTTTGAAAATGAACAAAATTCAATTGCACAAGTTTTAGCACCTTCAATTTCATAAATGCTACGGGGTAAATTCTCATCCGTTATAAAACATTCATAAGCACTGTCAAAAAGAATAATCGCATTATTTTTGTTTGCATAATCCACCCATTTTTTGAGCTGAACTTTATTATAAACTGCACCTGTAGGATTATTTGGTGAACAAATATAAATTATGTCAGCCTTAATATTTTCATCAGGCAGCGGCAAAAATTCATTCTCCGCATTCGCGTTAATATAAACAATTTTTCTTCCGTTCATTGTATTTGTATCAACATAAACCGGATAAACAGGGTCAGGCACAAGTACTGTATTATCTTTATCAAACAAGTCTAAAATATTACCCAAATCAGATTTTGCACCGTCAGAGATAAAGATTTCGTCATTTTCTAAATCGACATTATGACTTTTGTAATATTGCTGAACAGATGCCTTTAAAAACTCATAACCCTGTTCAGGACCGTAACCTTTAAATGTTTCTTTTACTCCCATTTCATCGGAAGCATCTTTTAGTGCTTTAACTACGCACTGACAGAGTGGAAGCGTAACATCCCCAATCCCAAGCTTTATGATTTTTTTATCATGGTGTGTATTTGTATATTCGCTTACTTTTTTTGCAATAGTTGAAAACAGGTAGCTTTGTGCTATATTCTTATAATTTTTATTTACTTTCATTTCTCACATACTCCTTATTTGTCTAAACAAATTATAACATAAACAACTAAAACGCTTGTAAAAGGGATATATGCATGATATAATCGTGTCAGAGGAATAAGTGTAAGAAAGGGTTTTATATGGCAAAAGTTTTGGTTACAATGCCTGACGAATTTTTAAACAAGGTTGACGGACTTGCAGGCAGTGAAAAACTTTCAAGAAGTGAACTGATAAGAGAAGCATTAAAAAATTATATGCGCAGATTATCTAAAACGCAAATAGAAAGCGCATCAAAAAATGCTCAGTTACTTGATGAAATTTTGAAATAAAAAACGGGTTTTTAAAAACCCGTTTTTTATTATGCTTAATACCTTTATTAATATCTCGCAAGATATTTGTCAATTTCCCATTGAGAAACGTAAGTTCTGAAAGAATCCCATTCTTTCTTTTTAGAGGTCATAAATTCCGTAAAAATATGATCTCCTAAAGCAGCTCTCGTAACAAGAGATTTGTCCATATGTTCAAGTGCTTCAGCCAAACTTCCCGGCAGAGAATCGATTCTTTGTTTTTTACGTTCTTTTGCCGTTAATTTATAAATATTACTTTCAACCGGAGCAGGCGGGTCGATTTTGTTTCTTATACCGTCCATGCAGGCTTCTAATATAGCAGCAAATGCCAGATACGGATTGCATGCAGGATCCGGAGAACGGAGTTCAACTCTTGTTGATATTCCACGTTTTGCAGGTACTCTCAGGAGAGCACTTCTGTTTGCTAAGGACCAGGCCAAGTATACAGGAGCTTCGTATCCGGGGACAAGCCGTTTGTAACTGTTTACAAGCGGATTTGTTATAGCCGTAAAGTTTTTAACATGCTTTAAAATCCCGCCTACTGAATATTTGGCAATATCAGATAATTGATATTCGGCTTTTTCATCATAGAAAGCATTTTTGCCGTCTTTGAATAATGAAATATTGCAATGCATACCAGAACCATTGATTCCAAAAATAGGTTTAGGCATAAATGTCGCATGCAGATTGTGTTTAGCGGCAATTGCTCTTACGGCGATTCTGAAAGTTGCAACATTGTCTGCGGCTGTCAATATATCTGAATATTTGAAGTCAATTTCATGCTGACCGTCTGCTACTTCGTGGTGAGAAGCCTCAATATCAAATCCCATTTCCTGTAAGGTTAAAACTATATCCGAACGAACATCTTCACCTAAATCTTCAGGACCTACATCATAGTATCCTGCGTGATCCTGTGTTGTAGTTGTAATCTTTCCGTCTTTGTCTTTGGCAAATAGGAAAAATTCTGCTTCAGGTCCGATATTCATGGAAAATCCCATTTTTTCGGCAGCTTGCATAACACGTTTGAGATTGCATCTTGGGCATCCTTCAAATGGGGTTCCGTCTACATTATATATATCGCAAATTAAACGTGCAGAATTTCCACCTTCATGTTCTCTCCACGGTAAAATCTGAAAGCTTGTCAAATCGGGATGGAAGAACATATCGGAAGTTTCGATGCTTCTGAAACCTTTGATTGAGGAGCCATCAAGCATAATTTCATTATTAAGAATTTTATCAATTTGTTCAGATGGCAAAGTTATATTTTTTACCTGCCCGTTTATGTCTACGAACTGTAATTTGATAAACTTGATACTGTATTCGCCTATAAGCCTTTTAATATCATCAGGCGAAAAAGTTTTCCCGTCTCCTCTTTTGTGTGTAAATTCTGTCATACTTGCCTCTTTTCTGTTGTCGGAGCAACAATGCCGACTTACTTTTCATATCCAAGTGTATTTAACTTTTATAGCATAAAATTTTATTCCCAAAAGGTCAAGTAAAGATTATGTAAAGGGAAAATATATTTATTAATTCTTATTTTACGATTTTATTATTATCATCAACAATAACAATAGTCGGTTTGTGGGTTTTGGCTTCTGATTCGTCCATTTGAGCATATGTTACAATGATAACCTTATCACCTTTTTGAACTTTTCTTGCTGCCGCGCCATTTAAGCATATACAACCCGAATCTTCTTCCCCTGAAATTATATAAGTCTGAAATCTTTCGCCGTTATTAACATCAAGAATCTCAACTTTTTGCCATTCTTTCATATTTGCGGCATCTAAAAGTGCTTTATCTATCGTAATTGAACCGACATAATTCAGATTAGCATCGGTTACTGTTGCTCTGTGTATTTTTGAATATAAAAATTCCAATTGCATATTTATACCTCGCAAAATATATTATACAACAAACATATTTTAAGCAACAACATATCAAAGTAGTGCAAGAAAAACAGATTGTATGAATTGTTCACAAAGATGTATTATGATTTTGTTTCTATAATATCGTTATTAATGGTATATTGTGGTTCTGAGGTTTCATTTAAATTGATTTTGTTAACAATTGATGCACGCTTTTTGCGGAAAAGCATATCGACAAACGCCTCAAGTCTTGTGACAAAACCCGCTTCACCTGTTTGTTCATCAATTGTAAGATTTAATAATGGTTTGCCAAACTGTTTTGCTTTTCTTGTTATTCTTTCAATCATCAAAGAGTCAGGACCACAGCCAAAAGCCGTAACGGTAACAATTCCGTCAACTTTATTATCTTTAAGATAATGACCTGCTGTTCCGGTCATTTCATCTTCATTAGCCCAATATTTTTCATTCCCGAGAGCTTGAATGCCTTCATCAAGTTGTTCGGATGACAGCTGGAGTGCAGTACATACTCTTACATCCATATTCTCAAGCTTATCGACTATTTTCATACATACGCGTTCGTCATAAATATTGTATCCATGTCCAACAAGAGCAATAGAAATAGGATATTCTTTTGAATTTGAGCCGATAACAACTTTCCCCTGCAGAGCATAACTTAGAGCCTTAGAGTAAGGCATTCCTGATTTTGTCATTACATGAAAGTTGTTATAGCATCTCCAGCCTGCTTTTGACGCTTTTTTTATAAGTTTTTTATCTGTTATGCCAAACGGTGCAACACATTCAGCCAAAAATTCATACAATCCCTGATTTTTTTCAGACTTATCAAGTGTTGCTTCAATCATATTAAAATCTTCTTTTATAACGTTTCTGATTAAATCAGGCAACCCCCTGATTTTTGAACAGTTATATATTTTTGTGTCAATTGACTGTAAAGACGGAACAAGAATATTCTTAACCCCTTTCCGGATAAGATTCAAAATATGCCCGACATAAACTTTAACAGGCAGGCAGGTTTCTGTTACAACAAGTCCTGCTCCCTCTGACATTGTTTGCTTTGTTGTAACATCAGACAAAACAATTTTTATGCCCAAGTCGTTAAAAAATCCGTAATAAAACGGATAATTACCGTAAAAAGACATAGCACGGGGTATTCCTATTACTTTTTCTTCTTTCAAATTAGCCATGACACACATTCCTAATTTTTTACTATATTTATAATAGCACGAAAATTATTTTTTTTGACAGTATATTAAAAGTTTATTTACACATTCTTAATAAGTAATTTTTCCCGTTACAATCCGTTTTTTTGCACCGGTTACGCATGGCAGATTGTTCGGGATTCCGTAATACGTGCAGTAACCTAAGAGTGCAAATGCCATAACTTCTTTAAAATTATTTGAAATTCCGTAATCTTCGCAGGTTTTTAAATCAATATAAGATGGTAAATATGAACGCAAAAACTTCATAAGAGTTTTGTTATAAGCTCCGCCTCCGCAAATAACTGCCTCATGTATTCCGACATTTGGGTAAATAAATCTTTCATAAGCGTCTGCAATAGTTTTTGCAGTCAGCGCCGTAACGGTTGTTATTATATCTTTCGGATCTTTCGGTGCATATTTAAGCGCATTTTCAATGTATTTAGGATTAAAATATTCTCTGCCTGTTGATTTGGGCGGTTCAGTGAAATAGTATTCATCCTGCAAAAGACATTCAAGCCAGCAGTCTGAAACAACGCCTTCCGATGCGATTTGTCCGTCTTTATCATACGGGAGTGAGAAATATTTATTTGTGCAGTAATCTATCATAATATTACCTAAACCGGTATCAAACCCGAATGTATCATAGTCTTGAGACACTACGGTAACATTTGAAATTCCGCCGATGTTTTGGATTGTGTAATTCTTTTTATCTTTGCCTCTAAACCATTTTTCATCGGCAAAGCAGACTAATGGTGCGCCCTGACCGCCTTGAGCAATGTCTGCTTCTCTGAAATTTGAGATTACCATACAGCCTGTTTTTTGTGCTATAACTGAACTTTCACCGATTTGCAGTGTACTTTTTAATGAAATATCGTCGATTTTTTCATCAAAAGGATAATGAAAAACTGTTTGCCCATGGCTTGAAATAAAATCCGGTTTCCCAAATTCTTCTATGAGCATATTTGCTGCAGCTGCAAAACATTCCCCAACACCGAAATTCATTTTGCAAATATCTGATACTGTTGCTTCTCCCCTGAAAATCTGAAAAATTTTTTCTTTAATATGCAGTGGATATTTGTAATTTATGCCCTTAATGAGTTTGACATCCATATTAGGATAAACTTCACACAAACCTGCATCAATACTGTCACAGGATGTTCCCGACATCAGACCTATAACTCTTTTGACTTCAAGTTCGTTCATATTGCCATTATAAAATTATATAAATAATTAGGCAACATATAAAGTCTTAGTTTATTTATGATTTCCGAACGGATGCCATAATATTTGCAATTTCCTGTTCTGCTCTGTCTGCATTTGCAAGAGCCATATTAGCTGCTGATGGATCTTTGCCCTGTATCATGCTGACAGGTGACGGGATATAAGTTCTTACAGGTTCCTGTAATCTCCCCTGCGAATCTGTTGTCGGATTATTGGTCGTTTGAGTTGTTGTCGTGGTTGTTTGTGTTGTTTGACCGTCTTGATTGTTATATTGCCCATTTACTGTTTGTTTAATCAGATTTGTATCTGGTAGGCTGTTGGGATCCGTATGCGGAGCCTGTGGCTGATTTTGCATTTGAGAAGAATTTTGAGTTGTCTCATTATTATTTTCTTGTTCTTCTTCGTCTTCGTCAAGAACCGAATGAGTCGGGCGTCCGAAGATTAAATGCGCTATTTTGGTTGTTGCTTTAACAAATATCGGGGTGACGACTGCCATGCCAAGCCAGATTCTTAAAGGTACACCGATAAGGTTTTTACTTGCCAATTTTCTGACAAAATTCATAACTTTGGCGTTTGGATTGTTCCAGACTCCGCCATGTTCGTTGCCTATATTTATAAATCTTGCGGCTTTTTGCCAAATTTTTTGATACCATTTGAGTCCGTTGACGTTAAGATGTGCATTTACGCTTTTTAAACTGTCCTTGAATGCTTTTTTTGTCAAAAATTCTCCGGCTTTATTCTTCGCTTTATGAATTTCTAATGCGGCTCTGTATGCTTCTCTGCCTGCTTTATCTGTTCCTATGTATTTACCTCCGCCGACTTTGTGGATTCCCATCAAACCTAAAGTCATCGCAACGAAATATGAAAAATCATTTACAAACCTTTCTGCTAATGTTTTCCCATGCTCGCCTTTAGGAGCTTTTGCTGTATGATAAGCCATATCTGCAAAGATGAATGCCTGCATAAACGGTGCAAGCTTACCGCCAGCAAATCTGTTAGTGCATCCTTCAACCAGCCAGCCTAATGCTTTTGGCAGTGCTCTGCCAAGATGTGTTGTGTTCCCTTTGCCTAAAGTTGCTTTATATTTGTTTAAGTATTCGCTGATACTTACTTTTCTTCCCATAAAATGAGATTTAAGTTTCCCTAAAAATCCTGAACCTGTACCTCTGCCTATTGAAATATGTAAATCCTGACCGCCTGCAGTTGCTCTTTCAAAAGCCTGCATAATTTCTTTCGGGTGTTCGACAACATTTTTCATAACCTTGTCAAATTCTGCAACAGAATTGAAACCGAGTTTTTTGGTTATTTTCAGTTCTCTTGCTGTCGCCTGTAATTCTTCAAGGCTCTTTGTTGCATCAATATTAGTTGCTCCTAAAAGCTCAAGTTCTTTTACCTGCAAGGCTTTTGCCTGTTCAAGAAAGGTTTTTCCGTTCAGGCTGTTTTTAAAGTTCTTAATAGCATCTTCGCTTAGTCCGTACTGCTCAAGTTTGCTGAAATCATTTTTGCTTGCTCTCGGGATAAAGCCTAAAAATTTGCGCTCAACATTTGTTATAGGCTTTGTATAATTTTCCAAAACGGTGTGTGTGTCCATTGAAAGGAAACCATGTAAACCGTAATATGGCATTTTTGCAAATTGCCACTCAGGACATGTTGAGTGATTTCTCAATGTATAAACAACACGACTTTTATTTGAAAGTTTATACCATCCGATATTTATTTTGCGTAATCCTCTTTCAATAAATCTTCCGACTTTTGTATCTTTAGAAAATTTATCGCCCCATGAACCGAGTTTACCAAGGATTGTTTGTTCGTATTTGCCCTCACATTTTGGTCCGAAATAATCCATGCCCTGACCGATACCGTAGCCAATTGCTGTTGTTAAGCCTAATGTAGTTAAAGGGTCGGCATCTTTTGACGCATTCAAACGATTATTAACATAACCGGCACCGGAAGCCTGTGTAGCCTGCTGAATTTGTTCATTCCCCTGCATAGAAGGATCCTGAGCCGTAAAATTCGGTTGTCTTAACCTGTAATTATTAAATAAGTTAATTCCCTGTTCGGACATTCTACTTCCTTTTTCCCATACCTATATATTAATTAAAACAATTTATTCGGAAAATTTGCCAAAATGTGAAGTTTTGAGGAATTATATGAAGAATTGTAACGAAAAATATTAAGTCTGAAATTTGACAAAATAAAAATACTTTATATAGGAGAGAGAGATAAATAAGAAGACGAGGTCATCATTATGGCTTTAAAGAATTTGAAAAAAATCGATTCTAAGCTGCAGGATATTTACAAAGATCAGGTAACAACGGCGGCTTCATCAAGTGAACCGTTTGTTGATCGTTCAGAGTTAATATTCGAACAACTGAACTTTATTGCAGCATACAACAAATCGTTGTTGCACATAGCATAAGTTTCTTCAGCTAAAGCCTCATAATTACGTTTATAAAGTTTATTTTTTATATTAATTCCAATTTAATTTTTCCCCTACAATTTTATCCCTGATTTCAACCGAAATCAGGTTTTTTTTATGCGTGAGCCGATGTGGAGTGCCGGTGTCGGCTTGCGATGAGCAAGACGAGCAGGGCACGGAACATAATACCACCGCCGTTGTGACTGAAGCGAGAGCGGAAGGAACGAAGCAATCTATGATTGCACAGGCGGATTCAACCGCCGAGCAGAGCCACGAGCGTAAGCGAGAGACCGACACTGAAACGGCGGCACGGCGGTGACGGCGTTGGAAGTGTCGGCGTTGGCGTTTATTGCAAAATGCGTAGATTTTGCAGAGCCACGAATAAATTTATCTTTTATCGTAAACTTTTATAAGGTGCCAGCCGAATTTTGTGCCGACAGGGTCTGAAATTTTGCCGATTTTAAGGTCGAATGCGGTATCAGAGAAAAGTTGTTCCATTTTACCTCTCGAAAAATATCCCAAATCCCCGCCGTATTGTCCTGACGGGCAGAGTGAATACTGTCTTGCGGCTTCTTCAAAAGTTATTTTACCGCTTTCTATATCTTTTTTAATTGCAACTGCATCCTTACGTTTTTTGACAAGAATATGGCTTGCACGAACCTCTGTTATATTAAGATTCGGGTTAAGAAAATCTCCGCGTTTTGCATTCGCTTCAGGTAAGGTGCAGAGCATAGTTAAAAATATTATGAATATTGCAATTATTTTTTTCATTTTTCCCCCTTTGGTTTAATTATAGTTGAATTGAACGCAGTACAAAATAGTACCTGTAATTACCCCAATATACTATAAGTGATATGAAATTGTTATCAAGGTCGTTTGCATCAAGGAATGTATCCGGTATTGGTTTTCTTTTTGATGAGTTTTTATGTTTCCCAACCCATTTAAGCGCATTTTCTCTGATTTTTTGCGGTCTTGTAAGTTTGACTTTCGGTAAATTATTTTCATAAAATCCGTACGGCACCATTTCTCGTTTATAGCATGGGACTATGTATTTTATTCTGCCTGCTTCTTTAAACAAGATGTACCATTTGCCTTCATGTTCTCTCGGTGTCAATAGATAATAGCCGGGCATAATTGCTACGGATTTAAAATATAGCGGAGCTGTCAATCTGAATAAGGGATAAGGTGACCATGTTGTGTACATTGTATCTTGGTATTCTCCGGGATCAATGCCATGGATATACTTGTGAGTAGGGACTGGCATTTTGCGGTACATTTCTTCAATGTCAGTATCATCAACGTATTCATCTTTCGCAATTGGTGCACCGTCAACATCCTGAGGATAAGTTGCTTCGTTTGTACTTTGTGAAGTGTTTGTTTGAGTTTGCTGTGAATTTTGCTGATTTTGAGTTTGTTGAATTTGTTGAGTGTTTTGGTTTTGATTTTTGTTTTTATTCCAAAACGCACTGTGAGATGGCAATGCCACACTAAATATCAGCACAAGTATTAAAACTAACTTCTTCATATCTTTATTTTAATATTTTTGTTTAAAAAATCAATTTGTTAATGTTTTCACAATAAAAATCATTATAATTCATGCTATAATATCGTTATCAGAAAGGTTGAATTATGGGTGATGAGGATAAGCAGTTTGATGCCACTCCCCGGAAGCTTGAGCAGGCAAGAAAAGAAGGTCAGGTTGTAAAATCGAAAGATTTTTCAACGGCTGTTTCTTTGCTTGTGTTATTTTCTGTAATCTTTGGTTTAGCTCCGTTTATCTGGAATCAGATTGTTCAGGTCTTTACGCTTTTATATGAGCAGATACCCAATGCTACCTTGGGTAAAATAGGTTATTCTTATATTTTACTCGTTGCTGTAAAAGGTGCGGTTTTAATTATAGGTCCTATTTTGGCAATTGCATGGCTTGTTGCGGTTCTTGCCGATTTTGTACAGGTTGGACCTTTGATTGCTATTGCTCCTTTGATGCCAAAACTTGATAAACTTAATCCTACAAAATATTTCAAAAATATAATGTCTGTCAAAACAGTATTTGAATTATTTAAAAATATAGTTAAAGTTGTTGTATTGGGCTATATCGGCTGGATGGTATACAGTGCACATATTGAAACGATATTGATGCTTGCTGCGGTTGATAATAATTTTGCGGTAATGATTGAGTTCGGGAAACTTATGACTGAGTTTATTTTTAAGGCGTGTATTGCCTTTTTGGTCATTTCTGCGGCTGATTACGGGGTTACAAAGTGGAAATTTTTAAAAGACCAGAAAATGTCTTTTAAAGAAATAAAAGATGAATATAAAAACTCAGAAGGTGATCCCAATGTCAAAGCCGCCCTTCGTCAAAGACGTATGCAAATGCTTCAGCAGGGAGCTATGGATTCTGTACCGACAGCTGACTTTGTTGTAACAAACCCGACTCATGTGGCATGTGCTCTGAAATATGTTGCTGAGGAAATGGATTCGCCTATGCTAATAGCAAAAGGCACAGAGTTGATTGCCAAAAAGATTATTAATATTGCAAAAGAACATAATGTTCCTGTCATAGAAAATCCTGCGGTTGCAAGGGCATTATTCAGAATGTGTGATATTAATCAGCCGATTCCTCCTGAATTATATAAAGCTGTTGCAGAGATACTGATGTTTGTTTATAAAATGAAAAAGAAAGGATACAGGTCATAAATATTTATAATTTACATAAAGATACTCCAAACAAACGACAGTAATTTGAAAAATTTATAGTATGATTGTAGTGTAAAATTATGGCAAGTGTGGATTCAAAAAATTTACAGGAATATATAGATATCGTACAAAAAGTTGCGAGAGTTGAGCATAAACGCATCCCGTCGCACATGGTAGAGTACGAAGAATTGCTGTCTATCGGTATTATTGCCATTCAGGTTATGGTAAAAAATAAAACTCCTGAACAACTTGCCAGATATAATTCCGCATATATTGCCACGGCTGTTCGTTGGGCAATAAGAAACGAATTGCGCATTCGTTATAAATGGTACTCTATTAAACATAAAGCAGAGGATGAATACGACGAAGAAGAAGCAGTCGAAGGCATGGACATGAAACAGGCAAAAGTTCGTGAAGCAATTTACGAAACGGTTCTGTCCATTGACGGTCTTGCGGCTGATGCCTCAGATAATGATTCGCCCTTTGACTTCTTAAAAGACCCTCATGCTACTCCCGATGAGAGTGCAGAACTTTCTGAGATGGGTAAAATGATTAGGACGGCGATATCTAAACTTCCCCCTAAAGAAAGAACTGTTGTGGAATACAGATTTTACCGTAACATGCAGGTTAAGGATATTGCCACTCAAATCGGGCTTTCTCCATCAAGAGTTACACGTATAGTTCAGTCTTCTCTTAATTTTGTTCGTGAATATTTAAATGAACATGAACAATACGGATATTAATCGACTATTTCCAATCTTCCGTCATATACGACATCAAACGGCTGCGGTAATTTTTTGATGTAATCGCAGGCGAGCTTGTTTTTGTCGAAATCAAAGGTTTTTAATATTTTTGATTTATCCAGATTTTCCGGCAGATAGTTATCCCCGCCCATAGCAAAAAAATCATCAACTGCAACAGTATAGGTTTTATCTGTTTTCGGATTTTTGACATCTATAACGTGAGATTTGTTGTTTTTGTCTATAAATTCAAGATTTAACAATTCGCCTTTTCTGTTGCACTTATATTTCATTCCTGATACAAGCAAAATCCCTGGTTTATTATTCTCGCTGTGAAAAGATTGTTCAAGTCCGGATTTAATAGTATCAACAATTTCTTTTTCAGTTAAACTGATAATCATCATTTTATCTTCAAATGGAGAAATATCACCTAAAAGTCTTGAATCAACCTCTGCACCCGGGGTAAACCAACCCCTGATATTTGCGGTATTTAAGATACCTATATCTGTATTAAGTTCGTGCCTCATAGCATCAACTATAAGATCTCCATGCGGATTATCTTCAATGAGAATATGTTTGGGCATCGCTACAGCCTTGCCTACTCTGCCGACATATTCCGGTTTCCCTATAATTTTTTCAACGGCATCTTTTATGTATAGCGGGCGGCTGTATGGTGATGTAGAAATGACGTTATTCTGAGCTCGAACAATTATCCCGTTTTTGTCAAAATCAACGTTCAAAATTCCGACGTGCTCTCCGTTTTTACCTGCCTGAGTCATAATAACAGGTTCTCCCGTTCTTGAGTAGAAAAGGTTTTTCCCTTCTTCAATGCCTTCAACCAAATTATGGGTGTGACCTCCAAAAATTATATCTATTCCGTCAGTCATGGATATGATTTTTTTATCATTATCTATGCCGCTGTGAGAGAGCAGTGCTATTTTGTTTATTCCCTGATTTCTTAACTTATCAACCTCCTGCTGAATAAGTTTAATTGTTTCATCAATGTCAGCGACCTTAATGCTCTGCAGTGAGTTGCTCATTTTTACTCTTAAAAACATATCAGACGGTGCAATGCCGATTATTCCGACTTTTTCTCCGTTTTTTTCTGAAATAATTGATTTTTGGAATTTCCCTGCAAGAGGTGATTTTTCATCTGCTTCTACGTTAAGTGCAAGCATTTTGCAATTTGTATTTTCGATTAATGATGCCAAATCTCCGGGTTCGACAATATCCATTTCGTGATTGCCGAGTTCTGTCGCATCAAATTTACACCATTCAAGGAATTTGTAAGCAACCTTATTGTTATTAGGGTTACAGCCTATTGAAATGTCTCCGGAAGAAACTCTGAATTTTGCGACTTTGTCATCTGTTGTATTTTTGAAAAAGTCGTTTTGGTTAGCAGGTGTTTTGTTAAATTGCTCAACCATATTATAGATTCTTTCCATCTTTGTCATTTTGCCGTGTAAGTCATTGATGTAAAACCAACTCGTATGAGAAAGGTCAGAGTCTTTATAAATTGATTTAATATCCGTATCAGGTGCTTCAGATTTGAAAGATGGACGGGATTTAGGTACGGAACGATTAGTATTATTAAAATAATATTTTAATAAATTACTGTTACTATATGAATTGTAAACATTACTAATCATATATTCTGACCTTTTCCACTTTTATTAACCCCCCTCAAAGAAAAAATTGCTATATTCCTGACAAAATTGTTACAAAAATAAATCTTATTATTGAAATTTTAATTGTGCTAAGCAGCTTGTCTTTTCATCTGCTTAAACATGTCAATTCCTTCTTCCCAGTTTGGAACTATATTCATGTCTTTTTCAACAACTTCCTTCGGAAGTGCAGCATGATGAATTTTGGGAAGTAAATAATCTTCGCTGTAAACAATTGGTCTTGATATTCCGTCATCCGTGTCGTTACAGATAAAGCTCAGTTTGCCGCTATCGTCTTTTTTATAGCCCACAATAGTAATTTCGTGGCCGTTTACAATAATGTTATTTTCATTAGTTTGTGTATAGCCGATAATAATATTTTCACCCATATCAAGTGCGGTCATAAGATGACGTTTCATTGTGTCTAAATCCGTTTCATAACCGACTAATCTTGCATTTTCATCAACGGTTTGATAAGTAACAGATAAAATGTTTTTGTCAAAAACGACTGATTCGGTGAAAGTTTTTTCAAATTCAATTAAACCCTTGTCATTCTGGTTAAATTTTCCTGCTCTTTTATCAGTCAAAGTGTTGTAAGACTGTTGAGAACCGATTTGCATGAATGTTGATTGCATCAAAACATCGAGCGGTGTTCTTTCGTCAGGGTCTTTGTCTGTTGTCTGAATTTGTGCTCTTATGATTGCGTTTTTGTCCGGTGAGAATTTCAATTCTGCATCGTTGTAGTTTTTATCAAGCTCAAACGGCATTTCAAAAGCATTCAAAAGCCAGACCCCGTTTAGAGTGTTGTCGGCAAGATTTTCTAATTTAATACGTTTAGTTGCGGAAAGTTTCGGAGAACTTAATTCCTGCGCAAGTCTTGCAAACTCGGCAGGCATTTGTTTCGCAAGTTTAAACTCCGTACTTGCCGCAACGCATGTGCCTGAATGCTCGACATCTATATCATCAGATGTCTGTCTTACATCGGGCGAGTTATTTTTAAACGTATTGTTAGCCTGAATTGCTGTTTGTCTGTAATTGTTCGGAATATCTCCGAATTGCTGAGTAATCAAAAACGGATATGCAATTGTTGCGATGGTGTCACGCAATATGCCGTTATTTGTTAAACCCTGTGCTCTCGGCATTATTGCAATTTTATGCAAATTGTCCAAAACAGTAGATTTATCATCGGAGTTATTATTTAAAAGTACGCCGTTTTTAAGTAAAGTATTAATCACTTTTTTAGTGTTGCGGTCTAATTGGGCGCAAACTTCATTATATTTTTTCTTCTCATCTTTATTTGTTAGTTCTGTACGGATATTTATTTGATTTGCAGAGTTAAGAGCTACCGTTTTTGCAGTAAAAGACGGTACGGAAACGGCATGCGATTTGTGTTGATTCCTGTTATCAACGGAATTTATGCCTGAAATGTAATTGTATTGCCCGAGAGCGCTATTAATTTTTCCTACTGCCATAATAACTCCACATTAATATTAAAAAACGGATATAGAAAAAATTGCCACTTTGTTATAAAATTTGTAAATAAATGTAAATAAGGGATAAAAATTGAAAATTAAACCGCTGACAAAAGAGCAGATAATAATATCAACAGACAGGCTTACAAGATTTAAAAATCCTCAAATAAAATATTTCCGAGTATTTAGTGAAATTATTTTACACAATTTGATTTCTCCTAAATTCAATAAATCCGAATTGGAAAAGATGCCTTTTTCGGATTTAAAAAAATATGCTCAGGAGGTTTTTAATTATTCTGTTAATCAAATATTCGGGACAAATTCTTCTGATTTCTCTTTGAACAAAAAATTGTATGAGTATGAAAGTTCTGTTTTTAATATTGATACGGATACTAAAATTTTGCTTAACAACCAAATCGATTATCAGACAGCTTTACGATTATTGCAAGGTAAACTTCCGGCAAATCTTCAGTGGCTAATTGCACTGTCTGAAAGTAGGGATATAAAAAAAGAAAGAAATGAATTATGTTTTAAATACCCTGTCGAGCTTGTTGTGCTTGCTGAAGGTGCAACGGAGGAAACTCTTTTACCTGAGTTCGCAAAATTGTATGGTTTTGATTTTGATAAGAATGGTGTTTATTTAATCCCTGCCGGAGGCAAAAATCAGGTTGTAAAACTTTATTATGAATTGTGCGAAACGCTGAAAATCCCGATTTTTGTTTTGCTTGACAAAGACGGAGCAGGGAATGCAAAAGAAATTGAACCAAAATTGCGCAGTTGCGATAAAATTCATATTATTAAAAGCGGAGAGTTTGAGGACATATTGTCTGAGGATTTGGTTAGCAGAACCTTAGACAATGTACTACAGAATATATCGGAAATAAATTTTGAAATTAAAGAAGAAAAAGGTCACAGGGTACAATATCTTGAAGAAATTTTCAAGCATCGCGGTATGCATGAATTTAAAAAAGTTGAATTTGCACAGGCTGTACGTGACAATATAATTTCGGATCAGGATTTAACAGAAGAAATTGCCGAAATAATAGAAGGAATAAAAAAAATAAAATCAGATTATTGACATTTAATTTTGTTCAAGATAAGATAGTACACACATAAGGGATTTACACAAGCCCCCATCGTCTAGAGGCCTAGGACAACACCCTTTCACGGTGTAGACAGCGATTCGAATTCGCTTGGGGGTACCATATATGAAGAACCGTCCAGGTTCTTTTTTTATTGAAAAATTATCGCATTAGAACAAAGCAAAATTATTTTTGTTTTGTTTTATTTCTAATATGATAATTCATCCGCGTTTGACAAAATTCTCATCTGCTTATACAAAAGGCTCTTTGGCGCAAAGGTTTGTACTGACTGAAAAAATCAATCAAAAGATTTTTGGCAATACTGTAAAATTATATTCCGGTAAAAAGAATAATTATCCGGCTGAAATAATTGAGGATTGCTACAATTTCTGTACCCCGGAAGATAAAAATATTATGATAAAACCTCTTGTGGTTTCAGAAAATGATGATTTTGCCGGCGGAACAAAGATTATGGAAAAGATGGGAATGTATGTTGGTTATCTTATGGAGCTTCCGGTGACCAAAAATGATAAAATTAATATCAGAACCCTCCCCTCTTTGATGCATGAATCTACTCACGTTCTTGATTATTTGCTTAATCCGAAATTCCTGAAAAATGATTTGGATTTTTTCAATAACAGTAAATATTGCGAGGATTGTTTCAAGTTTTATGAAGAACATTTCTATAAATTAAATGAAAACAATGACGAACAAAAAGAAATGTTAAAAACTGCAGAGAAGGAAACAATAAAATTTCTGAAAACACTTCCGGATGACCTTAAAATTACATTTTTAAAATTTATGCGCTACAGTATGCAAATGGAAGAACATGCATACAGGCAGGATGTCCATTATGCAAGAATTCTCAAAAAATTAGGGAAACATGTCGATAATGAAGAATTGAAAGATTATAACAAAATTTTACTGTTTCCCGAAAAAATAAACATTGTCGAAAAATTACTATCCAAAACAATAAAAAATGAGCGGGAAAAATTAAAACCCCAGTCTTTAATTCAAAAAATTAAAAGCATTTTTATCCGCAAATCTAATACAAATGTATGAGATTTTGCAAAATTGTTTAAGTAAAAATTTTGTTTGCCGTTTGATTAATTAAATCAGTTTATTGGAGCATTATAATGTCAGAACAATTAGTTATGCCGAATACGGTAGGGGCGGCAAACTCTCAGTATCAGAAAAAAGCACAGGATTATCTTCAAAAAGCCGGACTTGCGCATCAAAAGTATTTGACGAATCAGAAAAATTCGGATTTGCAGGAGGCTATAGATTACTATATTGATGCTGTAAAATACGACCCGTCTATACCTGAAGCATATTATCGACTGGCATCTTTAATGTGGGAACAGGGACAGATTAGTATTCATAGTGCTATTGAGCAATGTCAGACTGCACTGTCGCTTTCTCCCAAAAATGTTAATGCACATCTTTATACGGGTTATTTTTTACAGTTATCGCAGGATTATCAGTCGGCAGAAAGCGAATATAAGTCTGCAATTGATATAAGCGGTATAAATTCCGGGCGTTCAAGAATGATTATGTCGCAGTCGATTCTTGATAAGATAAATTCTCAAAACGGCAATTTCAGAGATTATGTACGATTTTTATACTATTTTCTCTCAGGCAGTGTAATGCTTGCATGGGACAGAACAACAATAAATATGTTTTACAAAAACATTTCAAGTGATATGAGTGTTTTTTCATATTCAACCGTCGGGAAATTTTTAGAACGCTTTAAAATGTATGACAGAGCCAATACTGTTTATAAAAACGCAGTTGAAAAAACGCCTAAAAGAGAATATTTCTATTCAAAAATGGGTGATTTAGCTCTTAAAAACAATGATATTGAGTTTACTGCAGAATGTTACAGGAAAGTGTTGGAAGAAAACCCGCTAAATCGTTCTGTTTTAGTTAAACTTGCCGGAATTTTGCAGGCATATTTTCCCGAAAATACCGATGAAGCTATTGACTGTTACGAAAAACTTTTGGAATTTGATATTGATAAAGCACAAATTTATTATGAGCTCGGACACCTTTATATGCATAAAGAGGATAAGTTAAATTCAATCAGTGCGTTCAAGCTTGCGGTAGAAAATGACAGTGAAAATCCGTTTTATAACAATTCTTTAGGGTATGCATATGCCAAGGCTGAACTTTATGATGATGCGATTGCACATTATCAGAAAGCTATTTCTCTTAACCCTGATCCGGAGTGGACATCTATTGTCTGCCAGGCTCTCGGTGCAATCTATGCGGGAGAAAAAGGTAATGTCGAGGCAGCGGTTTCAACTTATCAGGCGGGAATTATCCTTGATCCGAATAATTATGATTTGTATATTGCCTTAGGTGATATTTATATGGCTGATTATGATTTGGACAAAGCAATTCATTCTTATTGTGATGCAGTTACTCTTAATCCTGACGAGGAAAGAGGGTATTCAAAACTTGGGGTTGCTTTGTGGGAAAAAGATTATCTTGAAGAAGCCCTTGTCGCATATCATAAAGCTATAGAAATCAATCCTGATAATGAATATTCTCAGAATAATCTGGGTATTTTGTATTTAGATGGTTTGTCTGATGCAGAAGAAGCGTTGGAATATTTTGAAACGGCAATTAATCTAAATCCGAATTATACGCTTGCATATTTTAATGCAGGCAGAGCAAGTCAAAAAATGGGATTTATAAATGATGCCGCTCACTATTACCAGATGGCTATGGATTTGAATAAATTAACAGACGAACTTGATGAGGATGATATAAGAACACGTCTTCACAGTTTGTTTGAAATATAATCACTAAATGCTTGACATTAGTTATTGTTGATGATATATTTTTCTCTGTCAGAAGTTATAAATTGAATACGGTTTCCAAAGAGCCTTAATGGCTTTTGTTTGGCGTATTTATTTCATAAAGGTTAGCCCTTTAAATAGCATTTTTAACATTTAAGAAAGGTAAAAATCAATGGAAAACAATGAAGAATTAAAGGCTGAAGTTGTTGAAGAAACATCAACAGAAGTTGTTGAAGAAGCATCAGTGACTGAAGAAGTCATAGCAGAAGCAACCGAAACAGTTGAAACAGCCGAATCAGCAGCAGAAGAAAAACCTGCTAAATCAAGACGCGGTCGCGGTAAAAAACAAAAAATTGAAACCGTAGCAGAAGAAAAACCGCAATCCGAATGGACTGAAAACGTAGTTCAAATCAGCCGTGTAACAAAAGTTGTTAAAGGTGGTAAGAAATTATCATTCAGAGCAATTGTTATTGTAGGTAATAAAAAAGGTCAGGTAGGCATTGGATGTGCTAAGGCATCAGAAGTTATCATTGCTATTCAAAAAGCAATTGCTGACGGAAGAAAAAATGTTATCAATGTCCCTATTTTCAAAACAACAATTCCCCACCCTGTTCAGGCAAAATCAGGTGCGGGATGCGTTATGTTAAGACCTGCTTCACAAGGTACAGGTATTATTGCGGGCGGTGCTGTCCGTTCAGTGCTTGAGCTTGCAGGTATTGAAAATATCTTGGCTAAGTCTCTCGGTTCTAAAGCACCTTTAAATGCTGCATATGCAACATTTGAAGCATTGAAATCTTTGACAACATTCGGTGAAATGGCTAAGAAACGTGGACTTTCAATGGCAGAATTTTTAAACTAAAGCACAAAAAGTAGGTCAGCGTTGTTACGTTGACAATGTTAAATAGAAGGAATAAAAAAATGGCAAATAAAAAATCAGCAGAAAAAATCCAAATTAAACTCGTTAAAAGTTTAATCGGTTCAAACGAAAAACAAAGACGTGTTGTCGCAGGTTTGGGTTTAACAAAAAAAGATCAGGTTGTTGAACATGCTTCGACGCCTACAATTTTAGGTATGGTAAACAAAGTATCTCATTTGGTTGAGATTGTTAAATAGTTGCAGACCAAAAGTAAAATGAGATAATATATAAAGAAAGAAGGAAAAAATGGCTAATATAACATTAGAAGATTTAAGACCGGCTGCCGGCGCTACAAAAAAAAGCGTAAGAGTTGGTCGTGGTCGTTCATCAGGTTGTGGTAAAACTTCAAGCAGAGGTCACAACGGTGAAGGTCAAAGATCAGGTAATTCTTCAAAAAGAGGTTTTGAAGGCGGACAAATGCCTGCATACAGAAGATTACCTAAATTAAAAGGTTTTCAGGTTTATTCAAAAGTTAACTATGCACAAATCAATGTCGGAAGACTTGATGCATTAGGTCTTAAAGAAGTTTCACTTGAAACTCTTAAAGAAAAAATGACTATTCATCCTACTTGTGTTGGTTTGAGAGTGTTGGGTAAAGGTGAAATTAAAAAAGCAGTTACCGTGAAGGCAGCTTACTTTACACCTTCAGCAAAAGAAAAAATAGAAGCCGCAGGCGGAAAGGTTGAAATAGTATAATGGCTAATGATATTAAAGCACCATCCACAGAAGACTTAATGTCTATGTGGAATGCATCGGGATTAAAGCAAAAAATCCTGTTTACGTTGTTAATGATAGCAGTCTGGAGATTCGGTGTTCAGATACCTCTTTATGGTATCAATAACCAGGTTTTCTCCACAATCGCTGCAGGTAACAATATTATCGGATTTTTGGATTTGTTCTCGGGAGGTGCATTAGGCAAAGTATCTATTCTTGCATTGGGTATCGGACCATTTATTACTTCGTCAATTATTGTTCAGCTTGTTTCTGTTGTTATTCCGGCTCTGGAAAAATTACAGAAAGAAGAAGGAGAAGAAGGGCGCCGCAAATTATCGCAATATACAAGAATATTTACTGTTGTACTTGCAATATTCCAAGGGTTTATATTCATGCTCTTTTTGCATCACTTACCGGGAGCGGTTATACCTAACGTAAACCATGTCCTTTTCTATATCAATTCGGTGTGCATACTTTCTGCAGGCGCAGTGCTTGTTATGTGGATTTCAGAACTGATAACGGAAAAAGGTATTGGTAACGGTGGTTCACTGATAATTTTCTGCGGTATTTTGTCGGGGATTCCTGTTTATGCCCAGAGAACTTATCAGCTTGTCAAAGCAAGCCCGAGTATGCAACTCGCATTATTTCTTTTACTTACAATTTTCTTCTGTGCAACGGTTTTAATCGTTATTATGCAGGAGGCTGTAAGAAAAGTTATTATTGTAAACCCGAAACGTCAGATTGGTAATAAGGTCTACGGTGGTATGAATTCGTTTATACCGTTTAAACTCAATCCGGGCGGTGTTATGCCTATCATTTTTGCTATCGCAATTTTGCTATTCCCGTCAACTATTCTTGCAATGGTTGGTCAGGCAAGCATAAAATCCGTCCAGTTAAAACACCTTATTATTACTTTGAATCACTTTTTAAGTCCTGACGGTATTCCGTATTATCTTATATATGTAGGTTTAATTATTGCATTGACATTCTTCTATGCATCTATTATGCCTAACATGCAGCCAAAAGATATTGCGGATAATCTTAAGAAGTACGGTTCGTCAATTCCGGGTATTAAGCCCGGCAGACCTACTGCTGAAGCATTGGATAAGATATTATCAAAAGTAATATTTATCGGGGCTATCGGTTTGGGTATAATTGCTCTTGTTCCGTCATTCGGAAGTTATGTAACCAAGATTGAAACCTTGCAGGGTATTGGTGCAACATCTTTAATCATTATGGTCGGAGTTGCATTAGATTTAATCAATCAGGTGCGTTCTCATTTGCTGGCAAGAAATTACGAATCATTCTTAAAAGATGATTAATCAAATAGTTATAAAAGCGCACTCTCATAATATGAGAGTGCGCTTTTATTTTGCATAAATCATATTATAACTTATTCATACATATATGGGATTAAATTTTTTTTATAAGTTATATAATCAGGTTAAATAAGGTGATAATTATGACTTATGAAGAATTAATGCAAAAAGCGGTTGAAGCATCGAAAAATTCATACAGCCCTTATTCAAAATTTGCTGTAGGGGCTTGTGTTATGTGTAAAGACGGTTCAGTTTACACAGGATGCAACTTTGAAAACTCAAGTTTCGGGATGACAATATGTGCTGAAAGAAATGCCATAGGAACGGCAATTGCTGAAGGTAAAAGAAACATTAAGGCGGTTGCAATATATTCTCCCAATCAACAAAACTGTGCCCCATGCGGAGCCTGCAGACAGGTTATTCACGAATTTTGTGACAATGATGAAGATGTTGATATAATTTTGCAAAACGGAGAAGAGTTAAAAATATATACTCTTGCTCAGCTTTTGCCCGAAAGTTTCAATCTGTAATGTTTATTTTTGAGTGGATTACAAAATTTATAAAAGGTAAAACCTATAAATCAAATGTCAGAACAAATTACATTCCGTCAGACGGGGAAGATTTACTGGAGAACCCAAATGAATGTAAACACGTTTTTATGCCTTTAGATTCCGGCGGTGAAAATTTTGCCTGTAAATATTGCGGGATTGTTGTAAAAAAAGAAAATATAAAATAAATTTTATGCTATTATAAACCTATGAAAGACAAGATAGGTTTTTGGGGCTATCCGCCGCCTGAAGTAGTAAACAGAATCAAAAGGGAATATCCGAATGCTCAGTGGTTTGATTTGGATTTTGATTTTTCGGATAAAGTTCCCGATGCAAACATCCTGCCTGAAAGTTACTGTAAAATTATTAAGCAGATAATAAATAATTCACTTTTTTTTAGGGATGAAATAATAAAAATTGTTGCTCCTATTGGCAAAGATAAATGTGATAGCGGGTGGTTTGCGGCTCAATTGCTAAAGGATATGGGATTTGATGTCGAAGAAACAAAATTTGAAACATTTGAGCATCGAAGTCCTGTAGTAATTTCAACCTCAAATATGCCTTTGTATGACAAAGTTACGTCTATTACTGCAAATATTACCTGTGATACCCACATTATCCTCAATAATTACAAACAAGTACCGCCTAAATTCGGTTTTTGGGGTGTTCCGCCAAACGATTTGGAAGTACTGAGATTATTCCCGGATGAAACTCATGTTTACGGCTGGACAAGATGCGTTGAAGCTAAAGTTCCTGCGGATATTGACTTAGAGATGTATGTAGAACCTGATGTTCCGACAGTTTTTTATGCCCAGGCTTTTTGTTCCAAAACCCAGCTTGCAAAATATTTAGCAAATAAATATAACGGGTTGTACATTGATATTGACGATTATGCGACAAATTCCGTTAAAGCAAAAATTGAAGCCTTTTTACGATTAAGATAACTAAAATATCTTATAGGGATTAAGGATATTATTCGGGTCAAAAATCTTTTTAATTTGCCGCATATAATTCAAGGCGCCTGATTCTACAGCTTTAGAAATATAAGGTTTCTTCTCCAAACCAATACCGTGTTCCCCTGAAATAGTACCTCCTAAGGCTATTGCGAGTTCATACATTTCAATTTTAGCTTGTTTATAATTTGTATATTCGGCTTTATCAGAAAAATCAACCGGAATTTGCGGGTGAATACTTCCATCCCCTACGTGTCCTACAAGGCAAGAACTCAAATTGTATTTTTTACAAATCTGCTGAACGCCTTTTACAAGTTGTGCAAGATTATCCCTTGGAACAATTATATCGTCAGTTGTGACATTCGGTTTTAATTTAGCACACGCACTCATTGAAGAACGTCTTGCACGCCATATATTTTCAGCATCCTGAGCATTTTTGGAATACTGAATATTAACCGCATTATTCAGAGTCAAAATTTGACAAATATTGTATTTTGATTTTAAAACACTCTCATAATCCCCATCAATTTCAATCAACAAAGCAGAATCTTTATCAGTCATAAGTCCTGTAGGATAGAACTGTTCTACTGTTGTTAATGCATTTTTATCCATAAAATCAATTGTTGAAGGGTAAATTTTTTGAGAAATGATTTGATTGACACATTTTATAGTGTTATTTATATCATCAAAATAAGCCATTAGAACCTGCGTTTCCTGAGGTTTTGGTATAAGTTTCAATGTAGCTTCAACGACTATTCCCAAAGTCCCTTCAGAACCTGTAAAAATACTGTTTAAATCATAACCGACAGTATTTTTAACAGTATTAGAACCTGTTGAAATAACATTTCCGTCTGCTGTAACAATCTTTAAATCCAAAACATAATTTTTTGTTGAACCGTACTTAAAGCATCTTGCCCCTGCAGAATTCTGAGCTATACTCCCCCCAATTGTGGAAACTTTCAGATTTGACGGATCAGGCGGGTAAAATAAATTGTTTTTCTCTGCAATATTTTGTATTTCACCAACTGTTACTCCCGGCTGAACTTTAATTGTCATATTTTGAGTGTTTAATTCTAAAATTTTGTTCATTTTAGAGAAATTCAGAATTATTCCGCCGGCAACCGGGATACAACTGCCAACAGTATTTGTCCCCGCCCCCCGACAAATAATAGGGATGTTTAATTTATTTGCAATTTTTACTACTTTTTGAACTTCCTCAATTGTTTCTGTAAAAACAACAGCATCGGCAATTTTTGAATCTGCACTTTGATTTTCAGAAGCATCAAAAGAATAGGCATACCGTTCTTCAATGTCTGTTAAAACATTTTGTCGGGGTAATACTTTATTGAGTTCTTTTTCAAGTTTAGTCAACATATGAAGCCAGTTTTTCTACATTTGTACCGAGTTTTGAAAGTTGTTTTTCAATTTTATCCATTTTTCTTGTAAGACCCGGATCATCAAGATTTTCTACAATAGATAACAATTTGTCAATATTCATTTCAAGCCTGTCGATACGTTCCTGCTGATTAACAAGTTGCGATTCAAGCTTTTCAACTTTAGTAAACTGCTTTTCAAGTGATTTAATCTGAGCATTCCATAAGCTGAATTTTTCTTCAATGACATTATCTACCTGAGTTTTTATTGACGTTTTTAAATCCTCAATACCGTTTAAAACCTCATTTATTCTGCTGATTTCGTCAGAATTTACAGAAATTTTATTAATACTTGAAGTCGCAGAATCAATCCATTCTCCGATATATATCAAAGCCTGTCTTACGACACTGTCCGATTGAGCTGAAGTTTCAAGCATTTTAGAGAGTTTATCGACTTTACCTGTTATACTGTCATTTATTATTTCTCCAAAACCCTCAATTCCGTTATTCAATGCATTATATGATTTGTCAGATGTCGCAATAAGAAATTCGGTTTGTTCCTTCAGGTTAGAAATCTCTGATTTTAGCTCTTTCATTTCATCCTGAGTTAATGAATCAACAGAAGATGTAATTGAATGCAGTTTATCGGTAATTTCTGTCAAATCAACCTGTTGGCTATCCTGAAGTGCAAGTCTCAATTTTGCCAAATCAGTTTCTATATCCTGCATGGAATACCTGTAATCTGAGGTCTCATCAGAAGATGTCATTTGATGAAGTTGTTTTGTAATTTGAGCTATATTCTTATTAATTTCATCAGTTCTTTCTTCAACAAAATCTTTGATATCTTCAGTTTCTTCAATAAATGATACCTGATCAAAGATAGTAACAACCGCACTCATTAAAGATTCTTTCATTTCTTTAATGGTTTTGCTTAGTTTTTCACTGTCAGCATTTGAATCTGCCGCTAATGCATTAACCTCAAAAGATATTTCATCCAAGCATTTTTTGAAGGCTTCAAGCTTTTCATTAGGTTCAAGATCTTCTATATATGTTTTTTGTTCTCCTATGAGAGTTTTGATATTGTTAAGTTCTTCAAGACTCCCGTCATCAGCACCGATTTGAGTAATTTTATCATTTAATTCTTCAAGCATTGAAGAAAGTTTTTTGTCACTTTCTGATAATTTTTCTTCAATAACAGGAGTCAATGCTTCAATCTTCGGTGCAATTTCCGCAATTTTGGGGGTTAATTCGTCAATTTTAGGTATAACAACATCTTCTATCGCAGGAGCAATATCTGCTACAGAATCATTAATTCCGGTTAAAGTCTCCGATACTTCATTTAAAATATCGGTATTGGTCGAATCAGAGACGAATACATCAAGTTTTGATTCAATTGAATCGAGTTTGGAGTTCAAACTGATATTATTTGTTTTTATATATTTTTCTACATCAGAAAGCCAATTATTATTCAAAGCTTTTAAAACTTCATCAACTTTTGAGTTTATACTCATAACAACACCACTGTTATTGATTGACGGAATTTTAGAAACTTCTTTGTTTTGGGAATCTTTCTTAACATTCTCTACTTTGTCGGATAAATTTCTTATATCCTGTTGTAAAATATCAAAAGCTTGAACAAAATCGAACTTATCAGTTCCGAATATGTCATCCTCTGTAACATCATCGAAATCATCAATTTCATCCCCGGCAGAGACACTTGCCTTATTTACAACATCATTGATTACACTGTCAAGGCGTTCGCTGATTTCCTGAAGAACTTTTGTAATTTGAGCATTATCAGCAGATAATTGTTCAATTTCTTTTGAATACTTTTCGAAATCCGATTTCAAATCGTCTAAACCTGTATCACTATAGACAACCGTCTCTTCCTGTTCTTCGCCTTTAGACTTTTTCTTTGATTTTGACTTAAAGCTTTTTTTCAATTCTTCAATTGCAGAAATTATTTCTTCATGATTATTTGCAACAGAAAGCATTGATTTTATTTCATCGCTCTGTTGCTTAATTTCCTGTTTTATTTCTTCAACGCTTTTGAATATAAGATTATTCTGGGATTCTCTGAAATCATTTATCTCTTTAACAAAATTCTGAAATTCAGCCATATCTCCTGCATCCGGAGGAACAATTGCATCAAGAGATTTTTCAACATAATCTTTCAGATTGTCAAGTTTGATTATAATTGAATCCGTATCCGTTAAAATGAAGTCTTTTAAATTATTTTCATTTTCGGCAAATTTCTCGGTTAATCTTCCGTACAAATCTTCAAGATCCGAACTTATATCATTCAGTTCAAATGAGTCGGTCAGTTCGGTATTAAGATTGCTCACTTCGGTTCTCAAAACATTTGTATCAAGATTTTTATATACTTTATCAAGTATCTCTTTTATCGGCTTAATTCCATCAAGAATCTCAGATGTCTTTTGAGATATATTTTCCGTTATGTCAGTTGAAACAAGCTGTAATTCCTGTTTAAAATCGCCCAATGTTTCATTTGCCCCTGACAGTTTTTCATTAAAGTGAGGATTATCTATGCCGCTGTTTAATTCTATATCTGACATTAATTTTTGTAACTGAGAAGTTTTTTGTTCTATAAGCTCAGTCTGATAAGCAAAACCTTCCGAAATTTTAGAGTCTGAAGTCTTTGTAATTTCATCAATATTACTTGCAATTTCAGTTAATTTCTCAGATATAAAGTTTTCGATATTTGAAATATAAATTCCCTCCGGATTATCAATATTTTCAATATCTTTTTGTTCAAATGCAGAAATAAGATTTTTAATCTGAGATTTCAGTGAAACAATTTCTGATATTGCCTGTTCAATTTGCGAATTACTTTCTGTTTCTTCTTTTTCAATATTGATACTGTTAATTTTATCTATAATTTGTGAAAAAGCGGATTCATTAAATGTTTGGTTATTTACGATAGAATCTTCCAAAGAAAGAAGTTTGGAATACAATCCGCCTTTAGGATTATCCTGTAACAAGTTTTTTACTTCGCAAAGATATTCCTTAACCGAATCAGCATCCGGATTTTTAATATCGGATATATTATCAAAATCGGATGAATTAGCTTCTATCATTGATTTAATAGCTTCAAGTTCGGATTTTATATAATCATAATCTGCCCCGGAATTATTTTTTACAAAATCCGCGATAGAAGTAATATCACTCTGCAAATCTTTAATTCTCTCATGTAGCAATTCAAATTCCCCTTCAAGAGAATCTCCTGTTTTTGAAAAATCAAGTTCAGATAACTTTAATTCAATATCTTTCCGAATTTGCTGCATTTGCTCAATATTTTCAGAGCACGAACCTGTACTTGCACTTAAACTTGATATACAAGATTTCAAATCCTCAATAAAAACGTCAAATTCACTTCTTGAAACTATTTCCGATATTGAACGTTCCAAATCTGATAATTTCTCATAAATCTCTGATTGTTCTCCTTCTGTAGATGAAACATCCAAGATATTTTTAATTTCACCAAGCTGAGTTCTGATTTCCGACATATTTGCACTTATTTGTTCAATATCATAACTTTGTGAAAGTTTTTCTAACACGGAAATAATTTCATTAGCTGTGTCTTGAATCTGAGCGATTTCATCAGAAGTTGAATTATGTTCAATTTGAGATGCAATCTTTTGAGAAATTTCTTTAATATTAGAATTAATTAACCAGTTTTCTATTGAATTTGTTTTGTCGTAAATATTTGAAAGTTCCTCACTTACATCCATATTTGGTAATCTCAAGGCAACTTCTTCAACATTTTCTTTAATTTCGGGTAAAACCTCAAGTTGTTTTGTAATATCATCTGTTTTTGTGTTTATTTCTTCAATGATTTGGCTATTTTTCAATAATTGTTCTATATCTTCCTTTTGCGGAATTTTTTTAAAAGTATCAGTTATAATTTCTTTTAATTCTTCATTTGCTCCTGAAACCGAATCAAGAGTTGTTAATACTTTTGAAGAAAGAGCTTCATTCAAATCCATAACAATATTTCTGATAATTTCGAGTTCTTCTTCAAAATTTTCAATTTTCGAAGCAATCTCACTGAAATTTTCAGACGAATCAGAAGAATTTATATTTTGCGCCAAGGTGTTGATTTGAGAATACAATTCTGTAATACTTCTTTCTAAATCATCCGCATCCGGAACTCTTTCAATATCAAGTGCAACTTTGCCTAATATTTGTTTAATCTCATCAGCCTGAGAAAGAATTTCATCCGTTTGGTCCTGAATTTGAGAAAAATCTTCTTTTGACACATTCATAACAGCTCTTTGATTAAGTTTGTCAATTGCAAGCTGAATTTCGTCAATATCATCTTTTTGGGCATTAGAATTAATTTTTTCGTCAATTTCACTTGCTTTATCAAAAATGGAATCAATAATACCTTTTATAAGTTTTAGATCTTCACTTGTTGAAACATTTTCAAGAACTTTTTCTAAATTTACTTCTCTTTCTTCAATAGACTGCAGATTAGCAATAATCTCATTTACAGCCTTATAAATAATATCAACCTGAGCCTTTGCGGTATCTCCTGTTTTAAGCGGATCAACACTTTTAATTCCTGCCAAAACTGATTTTAAAGTTGTATTTATATCATCAATTGTACTTTTATATGACATATTAACATTGCCCAAATCATTTCGGAGCAACGATATTGTTCTTAAGATATCTTCTTTATCTGTTTTATTACTTGCAATATCTGCAATTTTAGTTTCGATTCCCGCAAGAATTGCTTTTTCTTGCCTTGCCTCTGTATACAAATTATTAACATTCTTTGAAAAAACATCAAAAAGTTCTTTCATATCACTATTTTTTACTGATTCTCCTTGTGAATCATAAACTGCTTTGATTGCCCGTTCAATATCTTCAAATTTGTTAAGGGTAAAGGAATATTTATCATCAACTGATTTTACAAGTTCGTCCAAGTACGCTTTCATAAGCTCTGTATTTGTTGTGTTATCCGCCATATCAAGCTTTGAGCCAATATTTGTAAGCAAACGGTCAAAACTGTCTGCATTTTCAGCATTACTTCTTTGCATATTATTTAGCAAGTCTATTACTTTTTCTATATCCTGAGCCATTTTAAATCCCTTAACATTAAATATAACTATCCCTACATGCTAATTTTATCAAGTTATATCTTATTAGTAAAATAATTTAAGCATATTTATTACAAATGTTAAGCAGAAAACACAAATGTTGCGATAAAATATTTCGTTGGTGTTAATATTGAATATGAATAGAGTTTGAAGAGGGGATGACATGAGTAACATTGTTATTGATAAATCAAAGTGTAAAGCTTGTTATTTATGCATAAAAGAATGTCCAAAAAATCTGATTAAAATTAGCGATAATACAAACAATCTTGGCAACAGAGTAGTGGAATTTCAGGATCCTGAAGGGGAGTGTTTAGGGTGTGCAATGTGTGCGACAAGATGTCCTGATTTGGCTATAACAGAGGTTTACAGAGGATAAGTTGTTTTTGAAAGGTTAGTTTAATGACAGCGACAATTACGAACAAAAAAGTTTTGATGAAAGGCAATTATGCAATAGCAAATGCAGCAGTACTTGCAGGTTGCCAATGCTATTTCGGATATCCGATTACACCGCAGAGTGAAATCGGAGAATTTATGAGCGGGAAAATGCAGGAGCTTGGCAGAGCTTATGTTTCAGCAGAAAGCGAGCTTGCAGCAATAAATATGACTATCGGAGCATGTTCAACCGGTGTTAAGGCAATGACATCTTCTTCATCATGTGCAGTTGCACTTATGCAGGAAGGTTTATCTTATGCAACTTCTGATCAATTACCTGTTGTTTTGGTAAGCGTAATGCGTGGAGGTCCGGGGTTAGGTAATATTTATCCTTCTCAAGGTGATTATTTTCAGGCTACAAGAGGAGGAGGAAATGGGGATTATAAACTTATAGTTCTTGCCCCGTCAACTGTTCAGGAATGTGCGGATTTGACATACAAAGCCTTTTATCTTGCTCAAAAATATCGTAATCCGACAGTTCTTTTGGCTGACGGGTTATTGGGACAAATGATGGAACCTGTTGAATTTAAGGAATATCCGTATCCCGAAATTGACAATTCGGAATGGAAACTGGCGGGGGCAAAAGGTAGAGAACCTCGAATTATTCGTTCTTATGCCCCATTGGCAGATAAGCAATGCGTATTTCTTGAAAAACTTTTTGAGAAATACAAAACTATTGAGGAAAACGAAACCGAATGGGAAGAAATAGGAACGGAAGATGCAGACGTAGTTCTTGTAAGTTTTGGTTCAACATCAAGAAACGTTAAAACTGCTGCAAAGATTTGCAGACAAAAAGGATTAAAAGTCGGTGTTTTAAGACCGATAACGCTGTTCCCGTTCCCGTCGAAACGTTTATGTGAATTATCTCAAAGAGTTAAAATGTTTATCAGTGTAGAAGTTAACATGGGACAAATGGTTCAGGATGTTCGATTGGCTGTTAACGGTAAGGTTCCGGTTGAACTTATACACAAAGGAGTTGGCACACCGCCTTCTCCGGAGGAAATAGCAGAGCAAATAGAGGAGTTGATGTAATGGCAACACAGGTTTTTAAAATTCCCGATTCGTTTAAAAAAGATGCAAAATACACTTTTTGTCCGGGGTGCGACCATGGAGTTGCAATAAGACTTGTCGGAGAATGCCTATCAGAACTGGGGTTAACGGAAAATACAATTGCAGCATGCTCAATTGGCTGTTCGGTCACTATCTATGATTTTCTGAACGTTGATGCTTTGGAAGCTCCACATGGCAGGGCAATGGCTGAGGCTACAGGAATAAAAAGAGCCTGCCCTGATAAATTTGTATTTACATATCAGGGTGACGGTGATTTTGCCTCAATAGGTCTTGCAGAAAGTATGCATGCTGCGTTAAGAGGGGAAAATATTTCAGCAATTTGTATAAATAATACAACATACGGAATGACAGGTGGTCAATTAGGGCCGACAACACTTGTAGGACAGGTTACTACAACTTCGCCAACAGGCAGAAACGTTGAATATTACGGATATCCTATAAAAATTGCAGAGCATATTGCTCTTTGCGATGGAACTGCGTTCAGTGCAAGAGTTTCACTTGATACAGTTGCTAATATTCGTAAAGCAAAACAGGCTATTAAAAAGGCTTTCGAAGTTCAAATTAAAGGTTTGGGTTTGGGATTTGTTGAAATTCTGTCTTCTTGTCCGACAAACTGGAGAATGACTCCGGAGAAAGCTCATGAACGTGTAAGAGATGAAATGATGCAGGTTTTTAAGCCCGGAATTTATAAAGATATCACAGAGGAATAAATTTAATGAGAATAGATAAACTAAGAATGTTAAATTTAAAAACATTTAAACAACAGAGTATTTCGGACAGAAATGTTGCAAAAATTATCAAAACAAAATTAGAGTTGAGTATAAAATCAGATACTTATACCGGCAGAAGCCAAAAAATTTAATAAGAGGTACAAATATGGAAAAAGATTTTATAATTGCAGGGTTTGGCGGACAGGGAGTTCTTTTGGCAGGAGAAGTTCTTGCAAACGGCTTTATGATAGACGATAAAAACGTTACGTGGTATCCGTCTTACGGAGCTGAAATGCGTGGCGGAACAGTTAATTGTACCGTTGTAATGTCTGATGAAGAAGTCAGTTCCGTACAAAAACCAAGTGCTGATTTTATAATAGTTCTTAATCAGGCATCTTTTGACAAATACATTTCATGGGTTAAAAAAGGCGGTTCTATCATAGTAAATTCTTCACTTGCAGTTATCAAAAAGACAAGGGAAGATATTAATTATATTTTTGTACCTATCACAAAACTCGCACAGGAAAAGCTTGGTAATATAAAGATGTCAAATATACTTGCACTCGGAACACTGTCAAGGGTGAGTAAACTGATTTCACTTGAAACTCTTGAAAAAGCTTTGCATAATGTTATTCCGGCTCGCAGAGCAAATCTTATACCTAAAAATATTGAAGCATTAAAACTCGGTTATGAGTATGATTTATTGAATGTTTAGTTCAAAATCACCTAAAAAGTTGATTTTAAATTTGTCAAAACAGTATATTCTTCATGTGTAAGTAGAAAGGTCTGTATAAAAGTGAAAAAACAACTAATTGCATCTATACACGAAAAAGAATTGCAACTGGCGAAATTAAAACAGCATATTGATAAAAGTGAAGTGTGCTCAGATTTATACAATAAAGTGTTATTGGAAAAAGCAATTTTAAAAAAACAGCTTGACGACTTGAAAAACAATTCAATCGTTACAAGAATAAAACATCTCATGCCTCATCGCGGTGAAAAACTTATCTGCGATTATTTTAAGGGGTAAATCTATTTAATCTCATCAACGTATTTGTTTATATATTGCTTAATTCCCTTGCGTTTATAAAGTTTCAGATTTTTAAACTCGATAGGTTTATGGTCATGGCAAACAATTGTAATGGAATTTGTTTGTGAATCTTTTGCGATAACTGTATTAGGCGGATAATTTACTTCTTTATCAAGGATTTTAAAACTGTAAGGATTAACCGTAAAAAAAACTTCTTTATATGTTATATAAGTGGGTAAAAACGGATGTAGCGCCCTTATTGTTCTTGAAATTTCATCTGAATTTTGAATTGAAAAATCAAGCATCATTTCCTCTCCGGAAATATTTGGGAAGTATGTCGCATATTTGTTATCCTGATTAACCGGAGTAAGAATTTTTTCATTCAAGTCATTCAAAAATTCCGTTACAAGCTCTCTTGCTTTTGTGACTGTTCTGTCTCGAAGTTCTTTGGATGTATCTGAAGCATAAATTTTAATTTTTTCCTGTTTTAGAATTGCTCCTGCATCATATTCATCGTTCATTAGATGAATAGTTACCCCAGAATATTCTTCTCCATGCAAAATGGTCTGCATATATGGGTTTGGACCTCGGTATTTTGGTAAAAGCGACGGATGGACATTAACTGTTGCAATTTTAGGAATATTATAAGTTTTAGGAGTAATACATTCTTTCCATGTCCCAACTATTATCAAATCAACATTAAGAGAAATCATTAATTTCTGAAAAGTTTCGCAATTCGCAGACTTCAATCTTATTTGATTTAATTTTAACTGTTTAATAAGAGTAACTTCAGGCGCTGGAGTAAAAAAATCATCAAGCATGACTTTCAATTTTGATTTTGAAGTGTAATCGTAGCGAAAAACGCCTGCAATTTCTACTCCGGCATCAATTACACCGAGTATAATATTGGCAAGCATAAGCCCTTTCCCTAAAACAACAACTCTCATAAAATCATTATATTATAAAAATGATAATTATCTTAAATAACAATTTTACATTAAAGTTTTTGTTTGATTGTGCCGTCTATAACATAGTAAATTTACAACAAGGGTGTACTATGGACGTATCAAGAATAGAAGCATACAATCCCAATAAAATTAACTGGCGTAATCTTACGGCTAAAGAGATACTAAAGTATGAAAAGCAAGGGGTGCATGTACCTGATGTCTATGCTCAATGGGCGCATAATTTTTTAAGCAATGTTCAAAAATATGACAATGATGAGGTTACTTACGAAAACGCAAAGGCAATAACAAGACATCAAAGTAACGAAGCAAAAACCAATGAACAATCAAGGGCAAATAAAAATACAAAAGTGGATGATTTAGATAATCCGGAGCAGGCAGAAGACCAAACATCTGAAGAAGACAGTGCATTAGCAGTTGAAAATGCAAATATCAGTTCCGATGGTGATGCTTCATCGACTTCTCAGGATGGAACAGATGCAATTCAGTTGACTGCAGCTCAGGCAAAACGTAAGGATTTTAAGGATAATGGTGTAAGTCTCAGAAAACAGGCTGTTTCTTTTACGCAGGACAGTAAAACTTTCGGGGACGAGGCTGTTGCCGAAACACAAAACGTGAATGAAATTAAAGACAGTTCGGATAATGAAATTGCTGAGCTTGAGGGTACGATGAAAGAACTTATCGCAGAGGCTGATGCAAAACAACGGGAGCTTAAACAGGAAGTTGATAAAATTAATCATGATAAAAGCGATAGTTCTACTTTTGCTCAGATAGACAAATTACAAAAGGAACTTGAACAGCTCGGGATGAGCGGACAGGGTGAAATTGCTCAAAGTAACTCCCTATTAAGGAGTTATAGCAGTGAGATTCTTGCGGGGCAGGAAGTGATGCTTAATGCGGCTGATTTTGGTACGGAAACAGTAGATGTCGGGAATGAGTTACTTTCAACTACAGGCGGTTTCTGGTGGTTTAATATTGACAGAATGATTGGTAAAATTGCCGTCAATGCTGGGAATGATGCATTTGCAAAAGCGCTGGCAGGTGAAGATGCCGTACGTTCCGCCGATAGCGCTAATAACGCAAATATCGGAAGGATTCCTGAACTGCAAAATGGTGTACAGGAAAAAACCGGTGTTGAAGCGCAGGATGCAAAACAACAAGGCAATGCTTCAGAACAAGATCCGATTACAGGTAAAGAAAAAGAATCAGATAAAGATGTTAAAACCGCACAAAATGACGGAACTGATACAACAGATAAACTGAATATAAGTATTGATGAGCTCGTAAAACGAAAAGTCCGCCGTGGTGAATATGCAAAAGATGCTTAGTTCTATTTCAGGGATTCAATTGCCTGTTTAATATTATTAGCCCCGTAGATATAACTTCCTGCAACGAGAGAATTCGCTCCAAAATCTTTGCATATTTTACCGGTTTGTGCATTAATTCCGCCGTCAACCTGAATGATTAAGTTTTCAGGAGCATTTTGCCTTATGACTTTAATTTTTTCTGCACAATCGCTCATAAATGACTGACCGCCAAATCCCGGTTCAACAGTCATTACAAGTACCATATCAACAATATCAAGATAAGGAAGTAGCACATCAGGTCTTGTCTTTGGCTTGATGGAAATACCTGCTTTGATACCAAAAGACTTAATTTTTGTGATTAAATTAACAATATCATTTTCTTTTACCGCTTCATAATGAAAAGTCAAAATATCAGCACCGGATTTTGCAAACGGTTCAACATACTTATCGGGATTTTCTATCATCAAATGAACATCCAGCGGAAATTTTGTGATTTTTTTAAGTGATTTTACAACAGGAACACCGATTGTAATATTTGGAACAAAATGCCCGTCCATAACATCAACATGCACCCAATTCGCACCACAATCTTCTACTTTTTTTATATCGCGTTCAAGATTTGCAAAA
Source organism: uncultured bacterium (assembly GCA_902777855.1). Taxonomy (GTDB): domain Bacteria; phylum Cyanobacteriota; class Vampirovibrionia; order Gastranaerophilales; family Gastranaerophilaceae; genus Zag111. The sequence goes on from CACYVN010000008.1 coordinate 45,221, forward strand.
TCCGCAGATAAAATAGATGGTGAAATAAAAATTTTTTGTTCTGTCATATTATGCTTCTTCTTTATGTTTTTTTACTTTTAAAACTTCGCCTTCAAATTCAAGTTCAACCTTGTCCTTTTCAGGATTGACCTTCAAGAGTTCTAACAACGGCTTTGGTAAAAATATTGCCCAACCATTACCACTCTTTTGTAATCTTCTTATCATTTTAAATCCTTTACAATCTATTACATTTGCCTTACTAATACTTTACATTATAAATCATTTGTAGTATAGTTTACAATGTAAGTCCATAGTAAGTTACAAATCAAGAGGGTAAAAATGTTAGAAGATTATTTAGCAGAGGTATATATGCCCATAAAGGCTCTTGATACCTTATTAGATATAATGTTTTACAATGCAAATGAAGATGGAATTTATTCAGGGAATTTCACAAGAGAACAAGCGGAGAATCACATGTCTTTATTATTTTGTGCTCAATTAGTGACAAAATATATGCTAAAATTGAGAAAAGTATATTACCGAAAAATGATTATGGATAACTACAGAAAATAATTATATAATCCCTAATTTTTCACATGCACTATAAGCCGCTTTCTGCTCGGCATCTTTTTTGGATAAACCTTTTTCAACCGCCAAAACCTCGCCGTTATATGAAACCTCGATCTCAAAAATTCTTTTGTGTGCGGGTCCTGATTCACTGACTACCCTGTAAACAGGTCTGTTTTTATCGAGCCCTTGAGTATATTCCTGCAAGATTTCTTTAGCATTGTATTTTGCAAAATTTTCTTTTACATCTTTTATATATGGAGTAAAAGTTTTTTCGATGTACTTTCGTACTTGTTTATATTTCCCGTCAAGGTAATAAGCTCCTAAAATAGCTTCAAAAGCACATGCGCAGATAGAATTGAGATTTCTTGCCCCCTGTTTTTCATCATGTTTGCTCAAAATAATAAGTTCACTAATTCCGTTCCCTTTTGCTATTTGAGCCAGTGTATTATCAGACACTATAATACTTCTGATTTTGGACATTTCTCCTTCTGTACTGTCAGGATACATATTGTATAAAACATCCGAAACGGTAAGCTTTAAAACCGCATCACCAAGAAACTCAAGCCTTTCGTAAGATTCTGTGTGGTCAAGATTCAAATCCTGCGTATAGGATGGATGAGTAAGAGCTTTTTTGTATAAACCCTCATCAACTGTTTTTATACCAAAAATTTTATCTACGGATTTCATTGCCAGATACCTTTAATGAAATTGAAAACGGTAGTCATCCATTCTGTTTTGAATATAAAATATTTAAAGAAATAATATACAACCGGGATAGTCAAAGCAAAACTGTCCGTTCTGTCAAGAAAACCGCCATGACCGGGTAAGGTATCTCCGGAATCTTTAACACCAGCATCACGTTTTAAAAGTGATTCGCACAAATCTCCAATCTGCGCAAATATTGTACACAATAGTCCTGCAATAAGTGACCAAAGCCAACCGATTCCCAAGTATAGTCCAAAAATTTCGGACATTATAACTGCTCCGATTACCCCTCCCAGAGAACCCTCAATCGTTTTATTCGGGCTGACTGTTGGCGCAAGTTTGTGTTTCCCCCATTTCGAGCCGACATAATAGCATCCGACATCCGTTGCGATTACTGATGCAATCATCATGACAACAAAACCTAAACCGCTGTCGTAATCAGCGCAACTTAGATTTCTGAAAAAGATTAAATGCAGCGGAAACCATCCGCAATAGACCATTCCAAAAAGAGTAGTGGCAACATTTGCAATATACGGCTGACGCCCTACAAACAATACCCACATAAATGATGCCATAGCACAAATTGTGAGAGTTGCTGCGACTAAATCAAACCTTTCAAAATAAACAATTGCTGCCAAAACCGCTTCGGTTATATAAATAACTTTTAAACTCGGGTAAAAACCTTTGTGATTAAGAATTTTTACATATTCTCTTGATACAAAAGCAAGAACAACCGCCAACAAGCCTAACAGAGCAAGACCGCCTGCCATAATGCACAACATAACAATCGTGCCCATTATGAAGCCAGTCAACATTCTTATTGCATTTTTGTTTAACCCGAGATCAAGTTTCATTATACGGTCATAACCTCTTTTTCTTTATCTGCCACTGCCTTATCTATGTTATCCGTATATTTGTCGGTAATTTTTTGAATCTTATCCTGATTATCTTTTACTGCATCTTCCGGAAGATTTTCATCTTTTTCAATTTTCTTTAATTTGTCAACCATATCACGACGAATATTTCTGATTGCAACTTTAGCATCTTCGCCCATTTTCTTGACATCTTTTGCAATTTCACGACGTCTGTCTTCAGTTAAAGGCGGGAACGGTAAACGAATGCAAGTTCCGTCAGAATTTGGAGTAATACCGATTTCAGCCTTGATTATACCCTTTTCAATATCTTTCATAATTGTTTTATCATAAGGTGTTATAACAAGAGTTGTTCCGTCTTGAACCGTAACCTGTGACATTTGTCTTAAAGGTGTAGGCGCACCGTAGTATTCAACAACAACTTTATCTAAAATTGCAGGATTCGCACGCCCGGAACGAACAGATGCAAATTCTTTATGAAGCTGAGCTACAGCTTTTTCCATTTTCTCTTCGCCGAATAAATACATTTCATCTAATGCTTCTGACATATTTTTACCTCTTTCTAATTTATATAAGTTCCTAATTTTTCCCCATTAAGAATGTCTTTGATACCGTTTTCTTTTTTAAAATCAAAAACGACTATCGGAATATTATTTTGTTTGCACAAATCACAGGCTGATGTATCCATAACTTTCAAACCGTTGATTATAATGTCATCATAGTGCATTTGGTCAATTTTTTTAGCGTTTGGATTGACATTCGGGTCTGCAGTATATACCCCGTCAACACCGTTTTTTGCCATTAACATTGCCTGAGCATTAATTTCACTTGCTCTAAGTGCTGAAGCTGTATCGGTTGTAAAGAATGGATTGCCCGTACCTGCCGCAAAAATAACAACTCTGCCTTTTTCAAGATGGCGGATTGCTCTGTGGCGGATGTAGGGTTCTGCAATTTGTTTCATACTGATTGCACTTTGGACTCTGCAATCTACACCGATTTGAGTCAGCGCACTTTGCAAAGTTATAGCATTCATAACTGTTGCAAGCATACCGACGTAATCGCCTGTTGCTCTGTCTAAACCTATTTTGGTACTGTTTTTCATCCCCCTGAAAATATTACCGCCTCCGACAACAACCGCGACCTGTGCCCCCATTTCAACCGCTTTTTTAATTTCATTAGCCATCATAGTAACCGGTTCGGGTGCAATCCCAAATTGTTGATTCCCAAGTAATGCTTCCCCGCTAATCTTTAACAAAATTCTTTTATATTTCAATTCTATTTTCTCCCTCTTAGTCACAAAAAGTGACATACTCCTTTTCTTTCTTATACCCCAAAAACAACATTATGTAAAGCAAGTATTACCTGATTTTAATATTTTATCCTTCTGTGTATTCCTGAATAGAAATTGAATCAATTTCGCTTAAATTTTGGAAAGATTTGTATAAATCTTTAATCGGTTTTTTGTCCATTACGCTTATTGTACAGGTTAATTTTGTGGAACTTTCATCCGCATTTAACTGACGGCGTTTAATTTCCGAGATATCCTGGTATTTTTCAATAATAAAATTCTGTACGGTTTGTACATAATCGTTACGACAAACAATTCCGACTTTTACCATACGTGTTTTTTTTGTGCTTGACGGCAGAACATTTTTTTCAAAAATTCTTACCATAACAAGAGTCATAATAGCGAGTGCCGTACCACAAAATGCAATATCATACATCTCGGCGCCGCAAGCCATACCGATACTTGCCGCAATCCACAGGGTTGATGCAGTGGTTAATCCAAGCACCATAGGTCCGTTTCTCAATACTGTACCCGCACCGATAAAACCGATACCCGTTACAACCTGCGCCGCAACTCTTGCGGTATCTCTCACCCCTGTTGCCTGTGATATCACAACATTATCCCCATGAGCGAATGTCGGAAAACCGTATATCGAAATCAATGTAAATATACAAGCACCGAGCGCAACCATAATATGAGTTCTCAAGCCGGCATATTTGTTAGTCAGTTCTCTTTCCAAACCGATACAAAACCCGAATGCCGTTGCAGCAACAATACTTAACACAAAATTATAGTTTATAATATCCTCTAAAATCATATTCTCTCCTGTTTATTTTATTTTACTTTTAGGATCAAGTACATCTCTAATGGTATCACCTATCAGGTTAAATGCCAAAACTGATACAAAAATTAAAAATCCCGGAGTTAAAAGCCATGGTCTGTATAAAATATTTGTAAATTCCTGTGCTTCTTTAAGCATATTCCCCCAGCTTGCATCAGGCTGTTGAATGCCTAAACCCAAGAAGCTCAAACCTGATTCTGACAATATATATGACGGAACAGATAATGTCATCGCAACAATTACAAAACTTGTAGTCTGAGGGAGAATGTGTTTAATAATAATGCGCAGTTTTGACGCCCCGATTGCCTGCGCAGCCTGTACATAATCTTCTGTTTTAATTGATAGTACCATTCCTCTTACTACTCTTGCAAATCCCGCCCAACCGATTAAGGCAAGAATTAGAACAATGAGCATAAATCTTTGAGAGCTTGTCATACCTGATGGTAAAATTGATGCGAGAATAATTAAAAGATAAAAACTCGGTATAGACATTACTCCTTCTGCAAACCGCATCATAATCATATCTGTTTTACCGCCCAAATATCCTGAAATTCCTCCGTACAAAAGTCCAATCGGAAATAAAACGAACAAAGCCAAAAATCCGATAGTCATTGAAATTCTTCCGCCGAATAGCAGTCTTGAAAATACATCCCTGCCGTTTATATCCGTGCCTAATAAGAAAATTCTTCCGTCGGTATCGGTTGTAAACAAATGTCTGTTCATTGGTATCAGTCCCAAAAATTTATACGGCAGACCTTTAGAAAAGAACTTTATATAGTGTTTTTTAGTTCTGTCCGTATTGTATTTTATTTCGAGAGTGTTTTGGTCAAATTCTCTTATGTAATTGTAAGTATAAGGTTTCGAAAATTTTCCGTTTTCATCAATTGTAAATACTTTTGACGGTGGGACATAAGCCATTGTTCTGTCCGAAAAATCTTTTGTATAAGGTGCGATAAAATCTGCCAGAAACAGGGCAAGGTAGATTACGCCGAGAATAACAAGCGCAACTCTTGCAAATTTATCTTTCCATAATGCTTTAAACAAATCTCTAATCATGACTTACTCCTTATTCTCGGATCTGTAATGATTAGCAGAATATCCGCAATTAAATTACCTGCAACAAGCATAATAGCACCCATCATCAAAGATGCCATAACAAGGTTTATATCCGATTTTAAAACCGCTTCAAGTATAAGTCTGCCTAACCCGGGATACTGAAAGACGTATTCGGTTAGAGCTGCTCCCGATAACAATCCTGCAAATTCAAAACCTAAAAGAGTAATCATGGGATTAACGGCATTTCTCAGCGCATGCTTATAGATTACAACGTTTTCGCTCAAACCTTTTGCTCTCGCAAATTTAACATAATCGCTGTCTAAGACATCGAGCATATTTGCTCTCATTTGTCTTTGTAATCCTGCAAGCGAAATCGTAAACAAAACAATTACGGGCAGAATTAAATGGTGAGTAATATCCCAAAATTTACCGCCAAAGCTCATATCTGCAAAATTCGGGCTTGTTAATCCTCCTATCGGAAACCATCCTGTTTTAACGGCAAACATCAATAGTAAAACTGCAAAGAAGAATGACGGAATAGCCATACCGATACTCGTCAAAACAGTTAAAATCCTGTCCAAATTCGTTTTCCACCGCACGGCGGCAATTATACCTAACGGAACACCTACAAGCCAGGTTAAAAGAATTACAATTGTTGTCAGAAGCAGAGTATTAGGGATTCTTTCTCCTAACTTTTGACTGACTTTCTCCCCGGTTGAAGTTACGCCCAAATCCCCTGTAACAAACGAGAATGCCCATTTGCCGTACTGAATGATTATCGGTTTATCAAGTCCTAACCTTGCTCTTTCTTTTTCGACAGTTTCCGGTGAAACTGACGGATTAAGTTTTAATTCCGCCAAAGGGTCAACCGGCGATAAACGTATAATGAAAAAACTTATCATTGATACGATTATTAATAATGGTATGGTCTGAAGTATTCTTTTAATTATGTATTTTATCGTGTCCAATATAAATTTCCTCTATATTATGTGTTATTCCGCCCAAACTTGAAGGGTAAATGTTTTTGAATTTATCCCTGATTGCGACGATTCTTATGGGCGAATATATATAAATCATCGGTTTTTGATTGTAGACAATATCCTGATATTTATCATAATAAATTTTTCTGTCCTCAAATTTTGTGGCAAGAGCGCCTTTTTCAAACATCATGTCAAGTTCTTTCTCCCACGGTAAAATCCCAACTTTACCTTCCTGTGGTGTTCTCATATTAAACATGTGAAGTCTGCCGTCTGATAGCCAGACATTTTTACCCCCGTTTGGTTCTAAAGGTGAGCCGGTTAATCCCATTATGACCATATCCCAGTCAAAAGTCGAAACAAGTTTATTTACAAGCGAATTAAATTCAATGGGTTTAAAATTGACTTTCATACCCAAATCTTCAAGGTCTTGCTTGACCATAACTCCTATTGCTTCACGTTCTGTATTACCTGCATTTGTATAAAGATTAAATTCAACTCTGTTGCCTTCTTTGTCAAATAATCTGCCTTTTTCGTCCAATTTAAATCCTGACTTTTTTAGCAAAATCTTTGCATTATTAATATCTTTATCATAAGGCTTCAATTTTTTATTAAGATAAATTGAATTAAGACTTTCGGGGGTAAAAAGCGGAACTCCTATCCCGTTTGCAATGTTTAAGACCATATTTTTGCGGTCAATTGCATAATCAACTGCCCGACGGAAATTCAAATCGTTAAACCATTTTTGTTTAACAGGCTCAACATAATATTTCCCCTTTTCATTTTTGCGTTTGTTAAGATTCATTGAAATATACATTGTTCCGGTATCAGGCCCGAGATTATACAGCTTGAAATCCGAGTGTGGTTCTAATGACTTATATCTCGCCACTTTTGAACCCTGCAAGGATATAACATCAAGTTCTTTTGCCTCAAATTTCAGAACCTCATTATTTAAATCTCCGACAATTAAATAGACTAATTTATCCAAATATGGAAGTTTTTCGTTTTTTGTATTTATTTCATAATAGTTAGGATTTCGTTCAAATACTACACGTTGTGCCGGCACGTATTCTTTTAGCTTAAATGCACCTGAAACAACAAAATCTTTTGGCTTTGCATTTGTTGAAAGAAATGAATCAAAATATGCACTGCCTTTTTGTACTGCTTTATAGAATACATGTTTTGGAGCAATAGAGGTTGACAACATTCTCAAAAACGGAGCATATGGTTCTGGAGTAACAAAAACTACAACATCATCCCCATATTTGCGCACAGTCGGAAGCTTTCCGTTTATAACAAGTGAATCCCTTGTTGAAGTGTCGCCTAAGCCCCCAAAAATTATATTTTGCCATGTAAATACAACATCATCTGCTGTAATAGGTTTTCCGTCTGACCATTTTATACCATGCCTTAAATATATAGTATAAACTTTGCCGTCAGGAGAAATCGTGTAGCCCTTGGCAAGTTTTGGGGCTACTTCACCCGTAACAGGATTAGTGGTAAAAAGTCCGTCATACATTACTCCTGACAAAATTGCGGATGTATTATCCTTACAATTAAACGGATTAAATGTTTTTGGACCTTCCCCGATGGTTGATGATACAAGAGTTCCGCCAAAAGTACCGACAGGTGCCTGCGATTGAAGATAATCAATCCCGTTAATGTTAACATTCTTTTGCATGGGATAAATTAACGCCAAATTAGTCTGATGAGTTTTTGTATTGTTCGTAATTTTTTGCGGAACATCACGAACAATACACGCTTTAGCCAAAAGCGCAATTAATACCAAAACTAATAAAACCCTAAACACTCTCCCTGTCATGCTTTTATAATAACATAAATTTGATTTTTTGTATTAGATATGTGTTTATTATCTCATTGTTACAAAATATAATAAAAATCTTTACCTTATTTGCATAACATGCTTTGAATGTAGTACAATTTTTTTAAGCACTCTATTTGGGGCATGCTTTTATTTTGGGAAATGTACTATATTAATAAATTTACAGACTATGGAGGTTAATGTGTCAGACACTTGTTTAGAAGAAAAACTCGACCTTAGTGAAAATGCGATTAAGGTTCTTGAAAGACGTTATTTAAAAAGAGATAAGGATGGTAATTGTACCGAAACCCCTGCGGATATGTTCCACAGAGTTGCGGATACAATTGCATCCGGCGATTACAAATTCGGTAAAAGCGAAGAAGAAGTAAGAAAGCTTGCAGACAGATTTTATCGTGCAATTACAAATCGTTACTTTATGCCCAATTCTCCAACATTGATGAATGCAGGTAGAGAACTCGGTCAACTTGCAGCTTGCTTTGTATTGCCGGTTGAAGATAGTTTGGAAGGTATTTTTGAAACAGTTAAAAATACTGCCCTTATTCACAAATCCGGAGGCGGAACAGGATTTTCATTCTCAAGATTAAGACCCAAAAACAGTGTGGTTAAGTCCACTATGGGTGTATCGTCAGGTCCTGTTTCATTTATGGAAGTATTCAACGCGGCAACGGAAGCTGTTAAACAAGGCGGTACTCGTCGCGGTGCAAATATGGGTATTTTAAGAGTTGACCACCCTGATATTTTGGACTTTATTGATTGCAAATCTGACAATAATAAGTTAAATAATTTCAATATTTCGGTTGCGATAACGGATAAATTTATGGATGCTTATCTTGCGGGCGAAGATTATGATTTGGTTAATCCGCAAAATAATCAGGTTGTCGGCAGATTAAGCGCAAAAGCCGTATTTGATAAAATTGTTGATGGTGCATGGAGAAATGGTGAACCGGGTATTATTTACATTGACAAAATGAATTACGATAACCCAACTCCGCTAATTGGAGCTATTGAATCAACAAACCCGTGCGGGGAAGTTCCGTTGCTTCCTTATGAAGCTTGCAACTTAGGTTCAATTAACCTTGGCAGAATGATGAAAGAAACCTCAGACGGCTGGATTGTTGACTGGGATTTACTTGAAGAAACTACAAGGACTGCTATGAGATTTTTGGACAACGTAATTGCAGTAAACAATTACCCGCTTCCTCAGATTTCAGAGATGGTTCAAAATAACAGGAAAATTGGCTTAGGCGTTATGGGTTGGGCTGATATGCTTATGAAATCAGGTATTTCATATTCCTCTGAAGAAGGTACAAAACTTGCAGGACAGGTTATGGAATTTATTGATTACGTTTCAAAAACAGAATCAATTGAACTTTCTAAAGAAAGAGGAAGATTTAAAAACTTTACAGGCAGTATCTATGACCAAGACAATTACTTGTACAACAAGTACAAAGGAAAATCTGCGGGTAAGATTTCTGATGAACAATGGGCTGAACTTGATGCTCAAATCAAACAGTACGGTTTGAGAAATGCAACAACAACATGTATTGCTCCGACAGGAACCATTTCCATGATTGCCGGTGCATCAGGCGGGGTTGAACCGTTATTTGGTTTGGTATTCTCAAGACTTATCATGGATAAGACTGAAATGCTTGAAGTTAACCCGATATTTAAAGACTATATGATTTCACACGGTTTATACAGCGATGAATTGATGTCAAAAATTGCGGTTGACGGTTCAATTGCTCATGTTGACGGTGTAAGTGATGATGTTAAAAAGATTTTCTACACTGCGCATGATGTTACACCGTATTGGCATGTTAAAATGCAGGCTGCATTCCAGTTGCATACAGATAATGCTGTATCAAAAACAGTAAACTTCGTTGAATCAGCAACAAGAGAGGACATTGAAGAAGCATACATTTTGGCATACAAAAACAATCTGAAAGGGATTACGGTATACAGAAATAATTCCCGTCAATTCCAACCGATGAATTTGGATGCCAAAAAGAAAGATAACAGTATTGAAATCAAGCCTGTCGTTGAAGATAAGGTAGAGAGCACAGAAGAATATAATCCGACCGGTGAAATTAAAGAAGTAAAATGCCCTGAATGCGGAACAAAAATCCAGATGGCGGAAGGCTGCTTTATTTGCCCGAGCTGTGGTTATTCAGGTTGTGCATAAGCACAATATTTAATCAAACAATTAAAAATACCGCCTTTTGAAGGCGGTATTTTTTATTATTAAAAAGATGCCGGTTCAGCATCTTTCTAAATTTGTTTTTAAACCATTGTTGTTGCAAGTTTTACAAATTGCTCAAATGTAACAGGTTCTCCTGTTTGAGCATTTATAACAGGTTTTGTTTTAAGCATTTGCTCGTATTGTTCATGTAAATCCGCAATTGATTTTTTACGAACGTCAATTTTTTCGTCTGCAATATCTTCTCTGATATTTTGCTGAGCTTGTTTCAGTTCGTCATAATTTTTGTTCGCGACTTTTGCTTTAACACTTTGATGTCCGAAAATATGAGCAATTTGAGTCCCGATAACAAGTAATGGTGCGAGTTCTGCTGTTCCTCTTGCTATATCCTTTATCGGAGACGGGAATTTGGACATAAATTCTGATGCTTTGTTTAAAACTTTACTTTCATTTAAAGCATTTCTCATTTTTCTTAAATGAGGAAGAACTTTTTTGCTGTCAACAGAATCAATAACCTTGGCAAGTCCTTTTGCTCCGGCTTTATCAACAGCCGCAAGAACTCCGAAACCTGCGGAAAATGTTGCAATTGATGATATTACAGGATTATTTTTAATTACATTAACTTTCTTTGCGAGATAATCTTTTGCATTCCACAAAACGCCGAGAGCTGCAAGCCCTGCTCCCCAGCTCGCACTAACCAAACCAAAACGGGCAAACTTAATGGCACGCATGTTGTGTTTGCCAAATTTTGCTACTGCTTCCGGTGAAATTTTTTGTGCAGTTGCTGCAAGTCCGCCTGCTAAAGGTAAGGAAATAAATAAAGCATTATCTATATTGCGGTGTTTTCTGTCATTAACGTCTTTTGAAGCTTTAGCCAATGCTATGTTTCTTAAATCTCTGTCTTTGAGATTTGCAAATACCTGCTCCTCCAAACTCGCCTTAAATGCCATATTATTAGCATTTGAACTTAATGAAACAGAATTAACCTGCATGCTATACCTATACCTTTCGCACTTCAATTATACTATAATTCAAAAATCATGTGAAATATATTTTTGCTATTTTACATAAAAATATTTATAAATATTTACAATTTTCTCTGTTTTTCTTACCATCAGTGTATGAAGAAGTTTTTTATACATACAATGGGCTGCAAATCAAATCAGTTTGAAACGGCTATAATAAAAGAAAACCTTGTAAATAACGGATTTGATGAAGTAAAAAATCTTAACAATGCTGATTATTACATTTTAAATTCCTGTTCGGTTACTCACAAAAGCGATAATGAGGCATTATACCTGTTGCGAAGTGCAAAGCATAAAAATTCTGATATAAAAACGATTCTGACAGGCTGCATAGCCCAAATTGAAAAAGAAGAACTTTTGAAAAATGATTTTATTGATTATGTAATAGGCAATGACGACAAATTACATCTTTATAAATATCTTATTGAGGATGAAAAATATTTTGTTTCTGATGTAATGTGCCAGAATAAATTCAGCGAAATTGAACTTTCTGATACAACAAAAACAAGAGTGAGTCTGAAAATTCAGGACGGATGCGATTCAAGATGTGCATATTGTATTATCTGGAAAGCAAGGGGCAAAAGCAGGAGCGCCTCATCAGATTTTATAATTAAACAGATAAATAATTTTGTTAAAGCAGGGTTTAAAGAGGTTGTTTTAACAGGAATTCACATCGGTCAATGGGGAAAAGATTTAGGGCTTTGCTTACTTGATTTGTTAAAAGAAATTGAGTCAAAAACGGATATAAAGCGTTACCGTTTGGGTTCGCTAAATCCTAATGAAATCAATGATGAACTGCTTGAGTTTCTTCAAAAATCAGATAAATTTTGTCCGCATTTTCACCTGTCATTGCAGAGTGCAAACGATAAAATACTGCGTTCTATGAACAGATTTTATAAAACTGATTTTTATTTAAAGCAAATTGACCAGATAAATGTGATGTTTGATTTGCCGTTTTTGGGCAGTGATATTATTGCAGGGTTTGCAGGCGAGAGTGATGAAGATTTTGAAATTACCCGCAGAAATCTTGAAAATTCAGGTTTAACCCAAATTCACACTTTTCCTTATTCAGTCCGCCGTGGAACGATTGGTGAAGGTATGCCAAATCAGGTCAGTGACGAGGTTAAAGAAAAGAGGGCTGATATTATAAAAACGATTTCACGCAAGAAATACAATGATTTTGTAAATAAAAATATTGAGAAAGTACATGAAGTTCTTGTAGAAAAGCATCGAGACAGGCATTCGGGGAACTTAAAAGGAGTTACAAGAAATTATCTGACTGTTCAGATTGTTTCTGACAGAGAAGATTTATATAATACTCTGCAAAATGTTAAACTGACGGAATATAAAGACGGAGTGATTTACGGGGATTTAATTTAAACATCAATGTTTTTATTTAAAAATTTGGGGGATTCGTAATATGCAGATATGTCCAAATCTATCTGCCCTTTTGAAACTTTAAAAATGGTGTCTTTAAATTCTTCAATATATTTTGGGTTAATTCTGTTTTTCTCAAAAACTCCCTCGTGGTAAAGGTCAATGAGTCTGTTTACATATTTTTGACAATAGTACGGGGTGTTTGGACGAAGTTTCATTTGCTCGGTGAACTCAATACTTTTTCTTATGGAATTTTCTCTTGTGGTGGCTCCTGCAAAGTTTGCCATAACATCTGCTCCGCCTTCTGATTTCGGAAATATATGTTCGACTGAAGCCAGATACGGCCAGAGTATTCTGGATGCGATTTTGTCAGAGTTTTCTCCCGAAATTTTTACCATATATGCTGAAAAATCTTCATTAGATGTAGGGAGCTTGAATGCCTCCTGCATAATCTTTTCGTGCATTTCTTTATCCGGTAGATCGTCTATTATTCTGCCCAAATCATATAAAAATGATTTTCTTGAAAACGGTGCGATAATTTCTTTGTTAGTCAGTCGGGCTTTTGATGTCCCGATAAGTTCTTTTAATTCTGTGTTATTTCTCAACACAGATTTTTTCAATATCCAGTCTAACATTCCCATTACTTTAATCTGATTATTAATTGTAGCCGGGTTTGTTGTATTTGAAAGTCGTTTTGATTCTTTCATTAATTTATTCATTACTTTTTTTGATTTAATGTCATTATCATTAACGATGTTGTCTTTAATTTTTGCAAGTTTATACTTAAATTCGTATGAGGAGAACGGAATCAAAACAGGACGTTCGTTTAACCTTTTATCAGTTTCTTTCATTAATAATGAAAATTTATCCTGATATTCTTTTGGAAGTTGATTGAAATTTTCCTGTAAATTACGGAAAACACCGGTTTGTTTTTTACGCAAATCACGTCTGTATACAGGCTCAATTTCATTTAAAAGTTGTTTCAAATTCTCATTCGGATGAATTTTTGAGCGGGCTGAAATGATACCCATAACACGTTCTTCCATTCCCGAGTAGCATTCATTGTACCTTGACAGAATTTCAACGACATCTTTTGATGATTTTTCAAATGCTCCGCTTTTAATAAGACGTGATACCTGTTTGGGATCTATCATTGGGATTCCGCTATATATGCAGGGCAAATTATATTTAAAGAGGGTGCGAAGTTTTGAAGAATTTTGGATGGATGTAAACGAAATTTGGTATGCCGGCATCAGGGATAAATCGTTTATATTCTTTAAATGATCAAGGCAAATACTGTCCCTTTTGCTCTTTGTTTGGACAGCAGGGATTAGATTATACCCGTTTACACCGTTGAGACTGATTGCCGAAATTCTCATAAGTATTCTCTACATTGTACCACTACCTTTAATATCGGTATAAATTGTAAAAATCTTTAATATTTATATATGGTTTGTGTTATAATTTTGGGGTATGCAGAATAAGAAAGAGCAAATTATGAATTTTGATAAGGAAAAACTTGTTTCATCAATAAAAAAACTTGCGGATGCAAAGATTTTGGTTGTAGGAGACTTAGCATTAGATGAGATGATTTACGGGGATGCGGAAAGAATTTCAAGGGAAGCACCGGTTTTGATTCTCCAGCACACAAAAACAAAACATATTTTGGGCGGAGCATCAAACGCAGCTCACAACGTTGCTACTCTAAACGGCGGTAAAGTCGGAGTTGTTGGGGTCGCCGGCGATGATTATCATTGTGGTTTTCTTTTCGACACATTTAAAGATGCAAATATAAATTGTGACGGAATTGTAACAGATAAAGATCGTAAAACTATTGTAAAAACAAGAATTTCCGGTTCTATTACAACTTCAATTACCCAGCAGATAGTAAGAATTGACAGGCAGTCTAAAGGGTTTGTATCACCTGATACTGAGAGTAAGCTTCTTCAAAAAATTGAGGAGCTTTTGCCGTCTTATGATGCTGTTATTTTGTCAAATTATCATATAGGAACATTGACGGATAAAATTATTAGTTTTACCACAGAACTTGCAAATAAGCTTGGTAAAGTCATTGTGGTTGATGCTCAAAGAGATCTTGGAAGCTATAAAAATGTTACTTCAATGACTCCAAACCTCCCTGATACCGAAAAATCCGTCGGATTTGAAATTCGCAGTGAAGAAGATTTGAAACGTGCAGGTGATTTGTTATTAAGTCAAACGGGTGCAAAATCAATACTCATAACCTGCGGGGCTGATGGTATGTTTGTAACAGAGCCGAATAAGAAATACCAAAAAATTCCTGTTTTTAACAAGTCTGAAGTTTTTGATGTTACAGGCGCGGGAGATACTGTTACGGCAGTCTATTCTCTTGCTTTGGCATCAGGTATTGACCCTGTATATTCGGCAATTATCGGTAATGTTGCCGCAAGTATTGTTGTAAGACAGTTTGGTTGCGCAACGACAACAATTCAGAATTTGCTGAATGCAGTCGAAAAATTATAGTATTTTATAAGGAGAATTATATGGAAAAGTTTGCGGAATTATTAAAAAAAATCAAGCCGGTTGATTTCATTATCCTTGCGTTTTGTGTTATAGCCTTGTGTGTTGGTTTTTATACGTACAAAGGATACAGACAGACGGCTGACAAGCAAATTGAGGCAACATCAAAGATAATTTTTAAAGTTTATATGCGAGGTGTAACTTTTTCCGGAGAAGAAATTCCTATTAAAAAGGGAGAAAAAACGTTCATCAGCATAAGGAATGTTCCTTATTCAGATTTGGATATTGTCAATGTTAATGCTGACAGAAGGAAAATAGCTATACCTACTCCGACCGGTCAAAAAATTATAACGGTAACAGATGCATCTCAGCCTGATTTGTATGATGTGGTTGTAACTTTAACTGATACGGCTAAAATAACTAAAGACGGGGCTGTTGTTGGCGGTAATAAAATTAAAATGGGATTGCCTATAACTTTGGAAGGTGCAAATTATAAGTTTACCGGCTCGGTATCCGATTTGCAGGTTATAGATGCAGTTGATGATGAAAAAGTAAACAGAGATATGAATACAACCGATGATGTTCAATAGTATTTTAAGTTTTTTTCAAAATAAGTTAAGCTATTTTTATAATAACAGTTTATTATTGCAAAATATTGATAAATTTATTTTGCCGTTTATTTTATTGACTTTTATATCGTCAATGTTTATGAATTCGGATTATATCGGATTTTTTGCATTGATTGTTATGTTTCTGACTTTTGTAAAATTAATTTTTTGTCCGAATCAAAAACTTGAATTAAGGACTTTTGAAATATTTTTGCTGATATACTTTATGATTGTTCTTGTCAGTCTTTTTGGGTCAACTCTGTTTGCATTGAGCCTTAAGGGATTTTTTAAAACTTTTGTATATATTGGTTTTTATTTCTCGGTAAGCCAATATCTGAAAAGTAATAAAAATCAAATTCCTCTTGTTTTGGGCACGATTGCCGCTTGTATTGTATTCGAAGGTTTAATCGGAATATTTCAAAGTACTCTTCATCTTGAACAGATTTCAACCTGGCAGGATACTTCGAATATAAATCCTGAAGATGTTATATCACGGGTTTACGGGTCATTGAAACCGCTAAATCCCAATTTGTACGGAGGATATTTGGTGTGCGGTTTGCCTGTTGTAATTGGAAGCGGATTTTATTTTCTTTATAAAAAGATGTATAAACTTGCAATTGTCGGACTTTTTTCCTCTTTAGGAGTTTGTTATTCAATTTTTCAAACAGGATGCAGGGGGGCTTATCTTTCTATGATACTTGTTTGGGGACTCGTATTTATAATGAGCGCAAAATTCTTCTGGAATACCTACAAAAAAATATATATTTCAATCCTCGGTACTGCGACATTGTTATTTATTCTGACTTTGACTTTTGTCAATTCTTTGCGTCTGAGATTTTTGTCGATTTTTGCAATGAGAAGTGATTCGTCCAATTCGTTTAGGTTTAATGTTTATCATTCGTCTATAGAGATGTTTAAAGATAATTGGCTTTTGGGTATCGGAGTAGGAAATAAAAACTTTCGGGAGATATACGGACTTTATATGAAAACAGGTTTTGATGCTCTGAGTGCATACAATATTTATCTTGAAACTGCGGTTGAAAGCGGAATTTTTGCGCTGATAGCCTTTCTTTTATTTTTGATAAAACTTATTTATGATGCAATTAAATATATATTTACATCAAAAAATACCGCAAATATTATATTTATCGCAGCATGTATAATTTCAATATGCTCTGCCCTCTTTCACGGTTTGGTTGACACAATATTTTTCAGACCGCAATTGCAGTTTATTTTCTGGACTTTTGTTGCTGTAATTAATTCAGTGCTTTCTGCAAAAATTGACCAAAAGGCTTAGCAGCAGAAACCGCCCATACCCCATCCCATACCGTAGTATGGCATCATTCCCATACCATAACCCATTCCCATTCCGTATCCGCCGTAACAACATGGCGAATTGAAAAACATCCAAGGACTGCAGGCGCTCATTAATCCTAAGGTTCCTATAGTGTTTGAAACAGGATTCCCATACCCTGCATATAAATTTATTGTATTGCCTATAGGGTTCCCAAATCTTTGCATTTCGTAAGCAACTTCATTTCTTGCAAGACCGTTAAAAATATTTCCTGCAAACTGTGCTGTTGCAACTTGAGGAGACTGACCGTTATTCCGGGCATCTATGTAACTGACAAGCGATTGCAATCCACAATTTATACCGCTCAATGTTCTCATATTCTCTGCGTAACCCAATTGTCTCTCCTTAATATTACTGTTACTTACCTATATAAAGTCATTTTTTATTAAAAAATTGCCAAATTTAATATAATTATTAAGATATATTACATATATACTTTTTATATAACTATTTTGGGTATAAAAAATATAATCTTTACGGCAATTATTTTAATTCATTCTCCATTTATAATTCCCTTATAGAGATTTTGTGTATGGAGATAATGATTATGTTTATAGGGAACAGTATAAATGAATGTGTATTTAATCGTCTGGAGATGAAGAATATTAATAAAAATCTTCTGGATTGGTTTGAAAACATAATAGATGAAAATAACTGTAAAATTGAGCGTAAAGAGTGGAAAAGTAAATATAACAGTTATGTAGTCTATGATTACGAGCCGTTTTGTACTGACGGGTTTGAAATTAATCTTATTATAAGTGCGAAGGATTGTGCTCACCTGAATTTTGTAAAATATCTATATGATGAAAAAGTCAGTACGATTGAATATTTAAACAGCTGTATTATGATTTAGGCAACAAAAAATCCCTCATATTGAGGGATTTTTTGTTATATTTTTGTAGTTATTCTGCGGATTCTGCTGCCGGATTTGTTTCTCCGATTTCTTTAAAACAGTCTTTACAGAAAACATCTCTTCCTGGAACCGGTTTAAACGGAACTTGTGTCTGAGCCCCGCATTTAGAGCAAACTGCATCATACATTTTTCTTGATTTGCGGTGTTGTTTTCTTCTTGCTTTACGACATTCAGGGCATCTTTTAGGTTTGTTTACAAGCCCTTTTTCTGCGTAAAACTCTTGTTCTCCCGCACTAAATACAAACTCCTGACCACAGTCTTCGCAGACTAACTTTTCATCTTCGTACATTGTTTTTCTCCTGATTTGTGTACTTTAAGGTCTTTTCAGACCGCCTATTCAATTTTCATTGTACACTTTTTTGCGAATAATGCAAGTTAAGTATTTTTTTATTTATAAAATTGTAACATGGCATTATTTATTTTTATTGTTTTATCTATAATATATGTAAAGTAATTTATAAATGGAGAGTTATTAGAATGAAAGGTATTATATTAGCAGCAGGAGCCGGAACAAGATTATTCCCTGCATCTCAGCCTATATCCAAGATTTTATTGCCGGTTTATGATAAACCAATGATTTATTATCCGTTGTCAACTTTAATGCTTGCCGGGATAAGAGATGTTCTTATTATTACAAATGAGGCTGATTTTGATAATTTTTTAAAACTGTTAGGTGATGGTTCTCAATTCGGATTGAATATTCAGTATAAAATACAATATGTTCAAAGAGGAATTGCGGATGCATTTTTAATTGCTGAAGATTTTATTGATGGTGAGGATGTTGCTCTGATTTTAGGGGATAACATTTACCATGGTTTTGGTTTTTCGACCTTCCTAAAACAAGTATTAGAAAACAAAGATGGTGCAACTGTATTCGGCTATAGAGTAAAAGACCCTGAAAGGTTTGGAGTTGTTGAATTTGACAGAAACGGTAAGGCATTATCTTTGGAAGAAAAGCCGTCTAAGCCAAAATCGAATTATGCTGTTACCGGTTTGTATTTTTATGATAAAAATGTTTGTGAATATGCAAAAACTCTTTCTCCATCTGCCAGAGGGGAACTTGAAATCACTGATTTAAACCGAGTTTATCTTGAGAAGGGAAAACTCAATGTTGAAATTTTAGGCAGAGGGTTCACCTGGCTTGATACAGGGACTCAGGATTCAATGCTTGAAGCTGCAAACTTTGTTCGTGCAATGGAAGCAAATAAAGGACAGTTGATATCCTGTCTTGAAGAAATTGCACTTTATAAAGGATTTATTACTCCTGATGAACTTGAGAAAAAATTGGAAAAATTTAAAGGCAAAAGTGCGTATTACGATTATGTATTTGATTTAATAAATGCCGAAAAATCAATGCAAAAGGTCAATTTCTAACCTGCAAAAAATGTTTTGTATAAAATATAGAACGCAATTATAAGCAGTACAAGGGTAAACCATAATGCTCCCCCTGATGATTTTTTATCAAGCGTGTTGAAATCTCTTGTTTGTTCTTTCTCCGGCGTTTTGGTAATATTGTCATCTGTTGTGTTTGTGCCGTTTTTTTCTTTTGGACTTTCGTCAATATATGCTCTTTCGGGCTTTTCTATATGCATCCCGAACAGGCTTTTCAAAATTATTCTTAACGGGTTTGTAAAAAATTCTGTTACAATATCAGGGTTATATTGATATTGCGGGTCATCAAGGTAGTTATAAATGTTATCAACCACTTCATAATCGTTATCAATAATTTTTCCCTGCCCAAAATCTGTTAAATCATTTCCGCAAAACGGGCAAAAAGGGACATCTCCGATTTCCTGACCGCATTTCGGGCATATTTTTGTATCAAAATTTACATTGTACCCGAACACTCTTGAAAATGCCTTATCAAATTCTCTTTCGTTTTCTTTATTCGGGACTACATATAGTTTAGTTCCGCAGTGTGCGCAATATTCGACGATTTTGTTGCATTGAGGACATCTTACAAATTCATCTTCCTGGCTGTATGCACATGAGGTACAGATATTAATTTTTTCTTTGCAATGCGGACAGGGCATTTTTACTCCTTAATTGTTTAATTTGTACCTTATAACCTGATTGCTGCCTTGCGCAGAAACAAAAAGCAAGTCGCCTGTTATATGCATACAGTATGGACTTTGGATGTTTGTGATAATTTCAGAAACTTCTCCGCCACTGTCGACTTTTAAAACATTATTCTTGTTGTAATTTGCTATATACAAATTCCCTTGGCTGTCACGTTCCAAACCTATCGGACCGTCGATTTTCGGACTTTTTATATATACTATCTTCTGCTGGTCGGGGGTAATTTTATAAATTGTGTTATCAGAAAATCCTGCGACATAAAGATTCCCAACAGGATCTGTTGTGATTCCTGTAGGGCTTGAAATATCATTATAAACTCCGTTTGAATTGTTCATCTGATTTGCATCGGAAAAAGATTCCGGTTTATTTTGCTCTGCCTGTGCTGTCGGAATATCCATTTCAAGACTATCTGCAAGTTCTTTTGCTCTTGAACCAATTAAAGAATCCGTGGGAATAAGTGTCAGATACATTTTTGCTTTATCAATATTCCCGAGTTTTTTGCTTAATTCGGCTGCTTTATAAACCGCTTCATAATCATCCGGTTTTCTCAAAATTATTTGTTTAAAAGCATTTAAGGCTTCATCATCTTGCTTTAAATATTCCATTAATGAGCCGAGGTTAAAATACGCATCAATATAATTAGGATCAAGTTCTGTTGCTTTTTTAAAACATTCAGCAGCCTGATCGTATGAACCAACCTGATAATACTCTATTCCTTTGTTATACTGAAGTTTTGCATCTGTTGCCAAATCCGCGCGAACAGGAAGGAAACTTCCTGCTAATACTGCGCAAACTAATGTTGCTTTTAAAAAGTTATTTAATTTCATCAAGCTCCTCGATAATTTTTTTGTTTTTGTCCGCAAAATCTTTACCTCTTGAAATTATAGCTTTTTTCAGGATTTGTGGCAAGTTTATTACGTCCATTTGTTCAAAATTATCAGGCAACCTTAAACTCCAGTTTTTATCCCCTGATGTCCCCGGAGTATTGTATGTTTCAGACATATCAAAAAAGTCAGTAAAGAAAATTTGTATATTTTCTGCTTTGCAGGCAAAAAGTTCTACAAGTTTTGTTTCTTTTAAGAAATCCTTATCCTTGGTCATTCTTACAATGATTTCGTCAGGATTTTGTTCTTCTTTGTATAAGTCTTCAACCAAATTCTTAACATGTAAATAACCTTCATGAGTGTTAATCAACGATTTAGCCCATTCGCTTACAGGTTTGTTGTCGTGGGTCCCGACCATTGCCCAGCAATGCGGAGTGATATTTTTGTATCTGTAAGGGTCTTCGGGCTCTGTAGGAACCGTAAATTGAGTTAATCTCATTCCCAAAAGGTCATATTTTTTCATTACTGCCGCAACAGGATTTGTTAAAGTTCCCAAATCTTCGCATACGATTGAATCTTTTGTTAAACCTTCTTCTTTTGCCGCAGCAATAACGATTTTTTCTATTAGTCTGCCGTATTTTTTTATTTGTTCATCAGTTAGATTTTTGACTCTCTTTTCATTATCGGCAGTATATTCCATGTCTAAATCTTCAACTGACGGAATAGCAAATTTTTTCAAAAATTCGTGTTCGGGAGACGAAAATAATCTTCCTGCACCCATTTCAGGCATTGGTTTTGAACCTTTTTTATAAACCCACGGGTCAATTAAGCCGACAATATGGTCGATTCTTACTCCCCCGGGGTTTTCTCTGAACATCTTTTTATAAAGATTTTTCATTAAAATTCCCGCTTCACCCAGCGAACCGTCACCGTTATAAAGTTTTTCCGGGCTTACAACAGGGAAACCCCAAGCCTGGCCGTCTTTTGAAAAATAATCAGGAGGACAACCCAAGCACCAGCCGTCTAAAAATAATGACTGATATGCCCATTCATCCCTGTCAGAAAATGCAACCTGACGGTCTGCAATCATTTTAATGCCTCTGTCTTTTGCAAATTCTCTTGTTTCTTCGTTCTGTTTATTCAAAACAAACTGAATAAATTTATAACGGTCAATTTCTTTTGAATATTTTTTTGTAACTTCTTCAATTCTTTTCGCAAATTCAATTTTTTCCTCATTAGATTTTGGGTTTAGTAAATTTTTATCCGTTTCCGATTTCCAGTTATGCCAGTAATCACAGCCATGCTCAATAGCAAGAGCCTCATACAAACTGTCGTTATCAAGCCATGATTTGTTCTGGATTTTGTAAGAATCAAACTCTTTTTTGAGTTTTTTGTCGTTGAGTTTTACAAAATTTTCATAGGCTTCAGTCAAAGCCTCCTCCTGTTGATTTGTTATGTACGAATAACTTGTCTTATTCTTATCCTTATTCGGGTTATTTGCGACAATTTCCTTAAAAGTTTTGTCTGATAAAATGTTGCCCCATTTTTTTGTGGGGAGTTCTTTCAGGTCAATAAATAACGGGTTATTGGAAAAAATTGTTCCCGTGTATGGCGAAGCATCAGAAGATTTTGTTTTTCCTGCAGGTCCCATCTGGATAGCATCAAATAAACCTTGTGCGTACTCAATAAATTTCTTTCCTCCGTTAGAATTTATCGTACCAAAGCCTGTATTTTCACCATCAGCCGAAGGAAAACTTCCGCCGTGCATAATAAATACAAAATTCTTTTTACCTAGTGCTTTTAAGGCTTTTCTTATAGTTTTTTTAGCCTTTTTGTCATTCATAAAACCCATAAATTACCCCTTATATAAACTAAAACATAACTCTAAATTTGCTATTCTGAACTTGATTCAGAATCTATAAATTATTTATAAATATACAAAAAATGGACCCGGAGGGACAGTCTTGCTGCGCTCGCCATCGACATGACTCCGCTTTTTGCTTTTAGTGGCTTATTGCCACAAGCAAAAACTTACCTCTCACAAAACAATACTTAATTGTTTTGTTCGGCAGAGTGCACTTGGCTCGCTTGCGTTCGAACCACAGACAATGCTTTTGCATTGTTGGGTTCTCGTCCCACTAATCTATTTTATTGTCAATATACAAAAAAATGGACCCGGTGGGACTCGAACCCACGACCAATTGATTAAGAGTCAACTGCTCTACCAACTGAGCTACAAGTCCATTTGATTTGTTAATTCTATGCTACCACCTAAATATTATTTTGCAAGATTTCATGTTGCAAGTAAATTCCTGTCGAATTCGTCAAAATCACGTATGATTTCATTGACTTCATTCATTGAGGTATAAAATTCGTATGGTTCCTCTGAACAAATCGCAATAATTTTGCCTATCCCTGCACTGTGTGCTGATTTTATCCCGGAAATCGCATCCTCAACAACTATGCAGTCTTTTGGTTCCAGCCCCAAATTTTTAGAAGCAATTTGGTAAATGTCAGGCGCAGGTTTACTCGGAACAATTCCGTCTGCGTAAACCACCTTATCAATGTCAAACCACTTTCCCAAATCAAAATGCTCAAAATAAAAATCAACATTGGTTTTATCTGACATTGTCGCAATCGTTCTTGGGATATTATTTTCTTTTAAAAAGTCCAAAAACTCGACCGCACCTTTGGCAAGATGAAAATTTTCTTTATCATTTTCTGCCCTTTTGCGGTAGAGCGCCTCTTTTTCATTCCCGTATTTTTCAACCATTTCAGGCTCAGGCTTTCTGCCGATAGCGTACTCAATGATTTCTTTATTGGTTCTGCCAAACATATGTAAAACCATCTCATCATCACTAAATTCCGTTCCTCTGATAATCTTTGAAAACTCACGCCATGCCTGTTTGTGCATCGCGCTGTCCCAATAGAGTGTTCCGTTAAAATCAAATATAATGCCCTTATAAGTCATGGTTTTCCATTATTTTGTTGTATAAATCAAGGTATTGCTGCGCCTGTTTGTCTTTATTCTGCATTTTATAAGTATAAGCGATGTTATAATAAACATCAGGCTCGTTTGCTCTTAAATTCAGTGCGCGGAAAAAATTATATCTTGCCTGCGAATATTTTTTGAGTTTCAGATACGCACAGCCGATATTATAGTATCCGTAAGAAAAATCGTTTTTGTATTTTACTGCAAGTTTAAATTCATCAAGTGCCATATTCGGCTGATTTTTATTAAGGTAAATATATCCCATATTGTAGTGCGGTTTATAGAATTTAGGGGCTTTTTGCGCTGATTTGTTGAACATATATAGTGCCTGTTCAATATTTTCTTTATCCTGCATAATATTTCCTATTAACAGCCAGTCTTGTGCACTGCGTTCTTCTTCAGGGATTTGCTCTAAAAGTTCCAGTGCTTTATCAATATCGTTTTGCGCATATAGAACTCTTGCCTGTTCACTTTTCTGGTTAGATTGTGTCTGTTCCTGAGCGGGTTTATCTTTTTTCAGTGAAAGCGAAATTGCATAACAGTTTGATGAGAATGTCATGCTAACGATTAATAAAGCTAATAAAATCTTCTTCATAAAAAAATTATATGACAAATGAAAAATTTCTTCCATAAAAATTTGACTCTTTAAAAAATCAAGTAATAATGTTTGGCAGATGTCTCTTTTATAAATGCGGACTACACAAAACGCATAAATAAAACCTAATCCTGTCATTACTCCTTTTGACAGGATTCTTTTTACATAATATTTGTTATAGGAATATGTTGAGAGATTAAAAATTTCTGCTTGTTCATTCTTTCTCTTTTCTTGCGATGAAAAGAGAAAGAATGAACCAAGAAAGAGAAAATACGCTATTTTACTGCAATGCCTGACGGCATCGCTCCGCGCATAAGATATAAGTATAAAATGTTCATTCGTTTTTGTCCTTACGGACAAAAATCAATCAGGCGCCTGCGCTAAGAGATTTTTGCCGATAGGCAAAAACACATATTACTGCGTTAGCAGTCTTATGCCGCCGTTAGGCGGTATTGTACCTTAGCGTGTTTTTCTTTTCGGTTCACTTTTCTTTTTGCGTCGCAATCAAAAAGAAAAGTGAACAAAGAGAAATACTATGTCTCAATTACATACCTATAACAAATATTATGTAAGGAATATATTAAGATTTTGCTTATTAATGTTGTTTGTTATAGAATATGTTGGTAAGTATAAAATTTACCTTAAGGGATATAAAAAGGGATTATTTAATATGACAGTTCAAGATTGGTTTGAAAAGCGTAAGGAAGCACAGATTCAGCGCCGTGCCTTAGAAGCCCGTGTTGAAATTGAAGCGAACCCCGATTTGTGGACAAAATGCGTTCATTGCGGTGCGCAATTGCTTAAAAAAGATATAGAAGATAATATGATGGTTTGCCCTGCGTGTGATTATCATTTCAGAGTCAGTGCAAGAGCAAGAATTGAACAACTCTTTGATGAGGGTACGTTTGAAGAAATGTTCGGGAATATCAAACCGACCGACCCATTGGATTTTGTTGATACCGAAAGTTATAAAGACCGTATAGCAAAAGCACAGGAGAAGACAGGTTTAAATGATGCTGTTATAACGGGTGTTGGGAATATCGACGGACACAGAGTCGCATGTGCGGTCATGGATTTTGATTTTATGGGCGGTTCAATGGGTAGTGTTGTAGGTGAAAAAGTTACACGCATAATTGAAAAAGCAATTGAATTAAAACTTCCTGTTATTGCGGTAACATCTTCAGGTGGTGCGCGAATGCAGGAAAGTGCGTTGAGCCTTATGCAGATGGCAAAAACTTCCTGCGCATGTGCAAGACTTGATGATGCCGGTTTGTTATATATCAATGTAATAACTGACCCCACATTTGGCGGTGTAACGGCAAGTTTCGGAACGTTAGGTGATATCATTATCGCTGAGCAGGGCGCAAGAGTAGGATTTGCAGGGCGCAGAGTTATTGAACAAACCATAAGACAAAAACTTCCCGCAGATTTCCAAACTGCAGAATATCTTATGAAATACGGACAGGTGGATGTCGTATCTTCAAGAAAGAATTTGAAAAGTGTGTTAGCAAATATTTTGTCTATGCACGAATAAAGGAGCCAATTTATAAATGAGCACATCGTTAGATTTTGAAAAACCTATAATAGAAATTCAAAAGAAAATAGAAGAACTTAAAGAAATGAGTGCAGACTCAGGTAAGGATTTAAATAAAGTGATTGAAACATTAGAAAGAGAAGCGGAAGATTTCAAAAAGGAATTATATGAAAATCTTAATCCAGCTCAAAAAATGCAGATAGCACGCCATCAGGAAAGACCAAAGTTTCTTGATTATGTAAAACTTATGACAACGGATTTTGTCGAATTTCATGGTGACAGAGTCGGAACGGATGACAGAGCAATTGTCGGCGGACTTGCCAAAATTGACGGTCGCCCGGTTATGATTATCGGGACAATGAAAGGCAAATCGACAAAAGAAAACCTTGAATATAATTTCGGTATGCCTCAGCCTGAGGGGTATCGCAAGGCTTTAAGACTTTTCTATCATGCAAATAAATTTAATATTCCGATAGTAACTATTATTGATACTCCCGGAGCATACCCCGGAATTAGTGCAGAAAAGCATGCACAGGGGGCTGCTATTGCATATAACTTAAAAGAAATGCAGAAATTAAAGGTCCCTGTTATTGCAATCATTTCAGGTGAGGGTTGTTCAGGCGGGGCTTTAGGTCTTGCTGTTGCAAACAAAGTTTATTTACTTGAGCACGCATATTATACGGTTATTTCACCTGAAGGATGTGCTTCAATTTTGTGGCGTGATGCAAACAAAAACCTTGAAGCTGCAACAGCACTAAAAATTACTGCTCCTGATTTAATGAAATTCGGTATCATTGACGGAATGGTAAAAGAGCCGACAGGCGGAGCGCATACTGATTACGAAGAAACAGCAAATAATTTGAAAGAAACAATTTTAAATGCACTAAGTGAACTTGACGGAATGTCAGGTGAAGAACTTCGCAACCAGCGATATGACAAATACCGTGCTATGGGTGCATTTATTGAATAGTTGTGAAATGGATAACAGTTATTACGAATTGCAATTAAAAATTAATCCTGCAATGGAAGATTTGATTAGCGAAATCTTCTTTGAAAACTTTGTATGTGAAGGTGTAATTTTAGCGGAAGAAACTTATAAAGACCTTGAAATGATATATACAACCGAAGGTACTTTGAGAGTGTTTTTGAAAAATAATCAGGATTATGAGGATATGCTCTATGACGTTGAAAACGTCTTAGATTTATACAGGCAAGAGTTTAAGAGTCGCGGGTTAACTGATTTTGAACTTGGCTCGTGGGAGTTTACGCTTGAAGAAAAGCAAACGCAGGATTGGTCACAAAAGTGGAAAGAAAAATGGGATGTGACACATGTGACTGACAAGATTGCCGTTGTACCCGATTGGATTGAATATCAGCCAAAGGAAAACGAAATCGTTATAAAACTTGAACCGGGGTGTGCATTTGGAACGGGAACTCATCAAACGACGCAACTTTGTATGAAAGCATTAGAAAAATATATGAAAAATGGTGACAGAGTTGCCGATATAGGAATGGGTTCGGGCATTTTATCAATACTTGCAAAAAAACTCGGGGCATCTTATGTTTATGGTTGCGATACAGACGAAACAGTTATTGAGGTTGCAAAAGAAAATGCGATAAAAAATGGTGAAAAATGTGAATTTGAACTTGGCAGTGCGGATAAAATAAATGATAAATTTGATTTTGTATGTGCAAATATTTTGCACTTTGTACTTGCAGAGATAATGAGTGATTTAAAAAATATCATGAAAGACGGGGCATATCTTTCATTGAGCGGAATTTTAGATGAGAAAAAACAGATGGTTCTTGATGCCATAGAACGTGAGGATCTCAAAATTGTTGAGGAAATCCATCAGGACCAGTGGACATCGTTTGTAGTAACAAAGTGAGGTAAACATGGGAAAAAGTTCAATAATTATACCGGCAAGATATGGTTCAAGCCGTCTTGAGGGGAAACCGTTATTAAAAGTTTTGGATAAGCCGGTTATACAATGGGTTTATGAAAAAGCGCAGCAGTCAAAATTGGCTGATATAGTTATTGTTGCAACAGACGATGAAAGAATTTATGACTGCGTAAAAGATTTTGGGGGGAATGTTGAAATGACTTCCACAGAGCATAAATCAGGCTCCGACAGAATTATGGAGGTTGTTTCAAGACACCCCGAAATAGATTATATTTGTAATTTGCAGGGGGATGAACCGCTCATTAAGCCGGAAAGTATTGATGCGGTAATCAGAAACGTTATAGAAGATGACAGGGCTGATATTTCTACTTTGATAAGAGAAATTGGTGCAGATGAAGTCGATAACCCGAATCTTGTCAAGTGTGTAACTGATAAAAACGGTTTTGCTCTGTATTTTTCACGCTCAAAAATTCCTTATGAACGCAATAGCGGAATTGCAAAATTCTACGGGCATCTCGGTATATATGGTTACAAAAGACATGCTCTTGAAATGATGACTTTTCAATCCCAAACTATGCTTGAAAAAACTGAAAGTCTTGAGCAGTTAAGAGCGCTTGAAAACGGTATGAAAATTAAAACTTCCGTAGTGGATTTTGTTCCTGTTGGTATAGACACAAAAGAAGATTTGGAAAAATTTAGACAAATAGTAAGCGAAAAGCTTAGTAAAATCAACGATTAAACCTATGTTATCCGCAGGTATTATTCCTAAAAAAAATACATTTACCCTCTTGCAATTTTTTGTTACTTAGTGTAACATACTGTTATAAAAGTATAGAAAAAGAAACAAATTGTAATATTAATTTATATTTTTATATAATAGGTAGCATTTTAAAAATAAGGAAGTCACTATGTCAGAAAATGTTGAAATGCCTAATAATGAGGGCGATAATCGTCAGAGAATTTTGTTGGCTGATGATGAGTCAAGTATCAGAAGAATCTTGGAAACCAGATTAAAGATGGCGGGATATGATGTTTACACCGCACAGGATGGCGAAGAAGCAGTAGCTTCATTTAATAAAAACAATCCGGATTTGGTAGTTTTGGATGTTATGATGCCAAAGATGGACGGATACGGAGTTACAAGAGAAATCAGAAGAACTTCTGATGTTCCTATCATTATCTTAACGGCTTTGGGTGATGTATCGGAAAGAATTACCGGTTTGGAACTTGGTGCAGATGATTATGTAATTAAACCGTTCAGCCCGAAAGAACTTGAAGCAAGAGTAAAGGCAGTTCTCCGCAGGACAAATAACAGAGAAATGACCACTTCATCAGGCAAAGTGACAAAGAATGTAATAACAACAGGTAATATCAAAATTGATACGGCTCGTCGTCAGGTTTATCGCAAAAATGACAGAATCAGATTGACAGGCATGGAATTTAGCTTACTTGAATTATTGGTTAATAATTCAGGTCAGGCATTTTCAAGAAATGAAATCTTGCAACATGTTTGGGCTTATCCGCCGGATCACAGAATTGATACAAGAGTTGTTGATGTTCATATTTCAAGACTTCGTTCAAAACTCGAAACAGATCCTGCTAATCCTGAGTTAATTTTGACTGCTCGTGGCATTGGGTATATGTTTCAGAGGATAAATTAGATTAAAAGGGATAAATTATATATGATTGAAAAGAACCGTCAAAAGCGGTTCTTTTTTTATACTTTTTCCTTTTGTAAGATGGTGCCCGCAGTGAGTGTGAGTGAACACTTGATTTTGAATATTTATTTGATATTATTGAATTACAAATATGGCGGGTGTCGTCAAGCGATAGTTTTTCATAATGAGCTTGCGAGTTATAGAAAAACATCGTCCCGAGTGAAACGAGGGATCTAAAAACTTAATATAAAACAAATATGGCGGGTGTCGTCAAGTGGTTAAGACCACGGATTGTGGTTCCGTTATGCGTGGGTTCGAATCCCACCACCCGCCCCACTAAAGAGCAGATAACTTTTGTTATCTGCTTTTTAGTTTTGAGATGTCGTGGAGTATTGAAGAACCCTACCAAGCGTAGATTGGTCTGGGTTCGAGCGCAAGCCGAGCAAAGGCTGAAGCCGTCGGCGAAATCGTCAAGCGGTCGGCTAGACAAATGAGCCGACGCGGAAGCCGTCTAATGCGAGGCGCAGCAAGACAATCCCACCATCCGCCCCATAAAAAAGACCTTGATTTTAACAAGGTCTTTTTTATTATTACCTTTTTTCAGGACATTTGCTCGGAAGGAGTAAATATTTTAGGTTTGTAAAATCGCTAAGTCCAGTTTCGGTAGCAAAAATGTCCGCTATATCGCATTTTTTGTCCCAATAATTGCACTTAAAAGTAGGGTTGACTTTAGTCCAACCAGAATATATCGGTAGACTGAAGTCTACCCTACGATCTTTTTTACTCATTTTTTGCACTATTCTTGCACACTTTTGCACAAATTTGCACTCATAAGTAGGGTTGACTTTAGTCAACCCAAATGTAGCGGTAGACTGAAGTCTACCCTACTGGCTCGCTTATAAGACTTCTTCGGAAGTCTTTTTTGTGGGAATACAAACCGTAATTTTGCAAAATAAATTCGGCAGTATTATTTTATTTTTTTTATCAATTTTGCGGGATTTCCTGCTACTACTATATTAGCAGGTACATCTTTTGTAACAACACTTCCTGCTCCAATTATAGAATTTTCTCCTATGATTACACCCGGAAGAATAGTACAACCTGCTCCAATCCATACATTTTTTCCTATTTTAACGGGTTTGGGAATGGCATTAATTCTCGTTTCAGGATTTATTTCGTGGTTTACTGTAACAATGGTAACATTTGGACCTATCATTGTTTTGTCACCTATTTCTATCCCACCGTTATCCTGAAAACGACAACAAGAATTTATAAATACATTTTTACCGATTTTTGTGTTTTTCCCGAATTCTGTATGAAAAGGTGGTATTATAAAACAACTTTCATCAATTTTACTTGCTGTTAATTTGGAAAAAAGTTCCCTGACTTTTTCCGTTGGATTATATTTTGTATTCAACTCCATTGTGATTTTTAATGCTTCTTGCGCATATTCCCCGAAAGAGAACAACAGGTCAGAACCATACTCTATCAGTGTCCCGGCTTTCATTAACTCTCTGATTTTTTCTACACTCAATATTTTATTTGACATAAATATACTCCCCTATATTGCTTGATTATATTATAAATAAAATTTAATATACTAAAACCGTATTATCAAAAATATATTTATACACTTAATAGCATAATATGGTTATTTATAATTCTATTTATAATTTCCATTTTAGTATCTTATTTGTATAAAAAGATTCAGGAAAAATTATTTAGTTCTTGGTTTAGAGATTAATGTATTTTTTTATTTCCTCAAGTTTTTTAATACAATCAGAAGCTCCCAAATTATAGATAGCTTGCAGTTTATTTGTATCTTTTTCTACCCTTTTCATTTTAATTAGTTTAGACGGACGCAGGACAAGAATTTTATTTTCTGCTTCATATTTTTCTATCAGATCCATTGTTTCGTTATATTCTTTGTAATAATTCTTTGTTGTTTTAATTAAATTGGGGAACTTTCCATAAAAAAGCTTATAAGGAAGATGTGATTTTTTCTTTCGGTATCCGAGTGGTCTTGTTAATATAACAATAATTTTTTCACAATTTGTTTCAAGCACCTTTTTAAAAGGCACCGCATCACTCATTGCCCCGTCCAAATATAAATTCCCGCTTATTTCAACCGGTTTTGATACAAATGGCATCGAACCTGAAGCTCTGAAGTATTCCATATCTTTTTGGGCATCATCAATTTTTATATATTCAGGTTTACCTGTTTGCATGTTAGTTACAACGGCATAAAAATCAACAGCATTTTTTTTGTATGTTTCAAAATCAAGTTTATCCAGTTCATAGACAAGTTTATTAAAACAAAAATCTCTGTTCATTACATTTCCGGTGGTAATGAGTGAATATAACCCCATATAATTTTTTTCGTGAGCATATTTTAAGTTGTATCTGAGAGCTCGCCCAATTTGGCGGGATTTGTAATTCAGACCGAACAAGGCTCCTGCTGATACTCCATATACGACATCAGCATTTATATTATTTTGCATAAAAACATCAAGTACGCCTGCACTATACAAGCCTCTCATGGCTCCGCCTTCTAATATTAATGCTGTTTTATACGTCATAATAATTTTATCCTCTATTACTTATTTTATAATAAAAAATGCCGATTTTAAATTATAATTCCATCTTGACATTGAATTTTGCAATAGTATCATGAAGTCGTAATTTAGTTGTTTATATTTATATATGGAATTAAGAAAGGGGTTATTATGAAAAAATTACTGGTTACTTTGGCTGTATTAATTTTTGGTGCAACTTGTGCAAATGCTGAATTTTTAGGCGGATTTATTTATAACGGAATGACCACTCCCGGCGGGGGTTATACAACTGCGGCTGCTACAAAACAAGGTACAGCAACTTGTAAAAATGTTCTTTTTATTGTTTCAGTTGGCGATTGTAGTGTAAGAACGGCAATGAAAAATGGCGGAATCCGCACATTGGCAGGTTATGATGTGAAAAGAGAAAATATTATAGGCTTCCAGACGATTACAGTAAAGGCTTGGGGCAACTAAGGTTTAATATCTATTAACGAAAAAGGTGCATAAATTATGCACCTTTTTTGTGTGTATTATTATATTCTCTGTTGCCATAACCAAAGTTTCATTATAATTTTTTCAGGCAGAATTTTTGATAAAATATGGCAGATATTTACATATAGCCCGAAAATAGAAATATCTTTCCCTTTATATGCATCATGCAGTGCCTTTTTGGCGATTACATCAGGAGCTGTGGTAAACCAAAAATGCCGCAGAGATTTTTTTGAATTTATTTGTGCTCTGTCAAAGAATGGGGTTTGAATCCATCCGGGGCAAACCGCAGTAACAGTTATTCCTTTTTCTTTTAATTCTATATTGAGAGCCTGAGAATAGTTTTTGACAAATGCTTTTGTTGCGGCATAAATGTTCATATAAGGCACCGGCTGAAATCCTGCCTGAGATGCAATATTTATAATATGCGAACCTTTAGACATCAATGGTATACAAATAAGTCCTATGGCAACAACGGCATTGACATTAACATCTGTCATATCAAGCGATTCATCCAAATCTATCTCATCATAAGAACAGAATTTTGCATATCCTGCGTTGTTTATAAGAATTTTAATGTTTGCATTTTGGTTTTTTAGATAATCCCCAAATTCTTTTATGCTTTCTCTGTTTGAAAGGTTAATAGCGTAAGGTTTAATCTTATTTCCAAAATCAACCGCAAGTGAGTTTAATTTTTCTTCATTTCTTCCGAGTGCGTAAATTTCGTCAAGTTCGGAGTTATTAAACAGAAGTTTTACAAATTCTTTGCCTAATCCTCCGCCTGCACCGGTTATTATTGCTATATTCTTTTTATTCATACAATTATTATATTACAAATATTTTAACAGTTTTAATATTAACCTAACTTGTGATAGCATTATAGAGTATATTTTATTTAGGGATTAAGAGAGCATGAATATTGTTGAAAAATTAAAAAATACGGATTATGAACATAAAGCATTTATAATCTTTTTATGTGTTCATTTAATTGTTTGGAGTGCGATAGGACTGATTCGTACGATATTACCGACAGATGCATTAGAGGGTATTTACTGGGGAAGTTTGGGCGATTTTGGGACCCCAAAGCATCCGCCGTTCGCGGGTTGGGTAACATACTGTGTTTATGTTCTTTTTAAAAGCGATTTTTCAATATATTTTGTAAGTCAGGCTTTTGTTATTGGTGGTTTTTATTATATTTATAAACTTGGTAGGATATTTCTTGACGAAAACAGGGCGATGCTTTCTGTTATTTTGCTTGAAGGATGCTGGGTTTACAGTTACATAACAGGCTACTACGGTTTTAATCCCGATGTTATTTTATTATTTTTATTGCCTTTGCTTACTTATGTTTTTTATCGTTGCATGACAGAAAGCAGAAATATTGACTGGATTAATTTAGGGTTAATTGTCGGAATATGTTTCCTTAATAAATATCAGACGATTTTAATTTTAATTCCGATGTTTATTTGGGCGTTGATGTTTAAAAGAGAAGTATTTAAAAACAAAATGTTCTATGTTTCTGTCATAATCGCATATTTGCTGTTTGCCCCGCACTTGCACTGGATGATAAAATATGATTTCTTCCCTCTGATGTATTTTGAGGGCGAACTCGGGAGTTCCTCATGGCTAAATCACATAAAAGCACCGTTAATGCTTATATTTATGCAGATTTGTGCAGTAGCCGGCACGTTATTGATTTTTGGATTATTGAAATTTAAACAAAAATCACCTTTTAAATTGGGAGAAAATCTTGATAAAGAAAAAACCTGGATGTTAGTGCTATTCTATTTCTTCCCTGTTGTTGTAACAACGGTGATGGTTGCATTTGGCGGAGCCACTCGTTTTCGCTGGGGGTTTGAGTTTTTGTATTTAACTGCCATTATGCTTTTTTATTTATTCCCGACAAAAGAAATTTCAAAAGATGATTTTAGATTTTCGCTAAGATTTGCTTATGTGATTATGCTGATTGTATTTTTGTCTCTCGGCACTTTGCTTGCAGTTGAAAAAAATTATAGAAGCCGATATCCTGTCACTCAGATTTATTCTGATATGAATAAAATATGGGCAAAAGAATATAACACTCCTTTAAAATATTTTGGCGGATACATTGAATGGACTTTGCCTTTAACAATATATGGTAAAGACCATCAGCAAATAATTCTTGATACCAACGGATATAAAAATCCTTGGATAGATGAACAGGATTTGAAAAAATCCGGTATAATCATTATTGGAAGGGATGAAGAACATATTTATGATGATACCCAAAAGGCTTGTCCTTATCTGGATGAATCTTACGAAATAATTCCTATTCCATATAGTTTTAAGGTGAAAAACGCTTTTGGGCAGGAAAGACAGTATGATATTTTTTATCATATTGTTCCTCCGATGAATAAATAATATAATTAAATTATGCGAATATTTTTTTATAATGTGTTTTGAGCTTTTTATTTTGAAAGGAGATTTACTATGTCAGAACAAACAATAACTGAAAACAATTCAGGTATGGGTAAAGGGATTTCTGTCTCAGGTGAAGTTGCAAACAGATTCAATTGGGGTGCGTTTTTCCTTAGCTGGATTTGGGGTTTAGGAAACAACTCATTTATAACATTTCTTATTTGGACTTCTTGTCTGATTATTTTCATCCCGCTAATAGGTATTTTTGCGCCTTTAGGTTTTGCTATATGGTTTGGTATTAAAGGCAATGAATGGGCTTGGCAAAACAAACATTTTGAAAGTATTGAAAAATTCCACGATTATCAGAGAAAATGGGCTACAGCGGGTGTAATTGTTTCTGTTATCTTTCCTGTGCTAATTGGAGCTTTGACGTTGCCTGTATTATTATCGTCAACCTCAACGGTAAAAAATCATACGTTAAGATTGAAAGAAGCAAGTGTTATTCAGCAGGCTACCATGATGCTTGAAGCCTTAGAGCAAAAGTGCGAATTGTCTTCTGCCGGTCTTGCTCAGTGTTTTGAAAAACGAATGAATATTGTTAATAGAGATAATAATGTCATAAAAGCGGCGGATGGTACGATATGGACATTTGAAGGGAACGGTGTTTGCAAAAATGCCGGGGAGTGCAAAGTCATTATAAATTCCGGTGATAGTGAAAATGATGAGGGGGAAATTCCTTTATATGTTAGCCCTAAAGGTTTTGTGTATGTCGAACAGTCTGATTTGGACAAATATAAAGGAGAGTAATAAGGAGATTTGGAAATGGTAGAGAACAAACTTCAGGTAAACGAACGACTTTTTTCATTTGATGGTATAATCGGGCGGCACGCTTATCTTGTTAATATGGTAATTATTTGTGCTTTAAGTACGCTTGTAATATTGCCGTATACCACTTATTTATATACGCATATCGGGAATATTGGTGATATTTTTCAGCCTGCAAATATGTTTGCAAAGATGCCGTTGATTTTAAAGGTTTGGACTATTGCTGCTACTGCAGGAGTTTGTACTCTGTCTGTTTCAAATATTTACAGAAGATTAAACGATATATTCGGGGAAGTTAGAAACGGTACGAATGCAGTTTTAAGTGCGCTTAGTGTCCTGGCTTCTTTTTCATTTGTGATGCCTATATTGACAGGGGCGTTGTTTATGTTTCTGTCTTTTATCTTAAGTTTGGTCTTGTTATTTACAAGAGGCAAAATTACAAATACATTCCCTTATGATTATAAAAAAGAGTTCAACTGGGGTGCATTTTTCGGAACTTGGATATGGGGATTATTTAATAAGACTTATATAACCTTGTGGTATCTGTTACTATGGTGGACTCCTCTGAGTTTTTACTTCCAGATGTATTGCGGACTTAAAGGTAACGAATGGGCGTTTAAAAACAAAAATTGTACCGATGTAAAAGAGTTTAACAAGTCTCAGGAAAAACAAACCTTAATTTTTACAATTTTGAGTTTAATTATTATTCCGGTATTGTATTTCATTCTTATATTTGCAATAATCGCTGTTATGGCTGTTTTTGCTATTGCTGACACAAATAAATCTGCAGGTGCACCAAAGACGTTAAATAGTATAGAATCAAATATAGATAAGATGCTTAATGGTATATTATCACTATATTTTGAGAGATACGATATTACTGATTACGAAAATAAATTCTATGTATCAAATGACGTTTGGGAAAATGCTGATTTTAAATCCAAAAAGGACATGCTTGAACTTGCGGCATCAAAATCAGCAGAAATAAGACGCGAAAGATTTATTAAAGAACAAAACTCCGGTAAAACAGCATATTTTTCAAAGACCAAAGAACTCCCGAGGACAAAAATATATTCTTCAACATCCAATCAATTACTCGGAGAATTTGTATCGGATGAACAGGCAATGAACGGGGCATTTAAAGATGCCATTCAGGCGGCTTTAAATGCGTACAGATTTTATAATATTGAAGAATAATAGTTTTGTATATAAATACCAGTTGTATTGTTTATGTAAATTTTAATTGTGTGAAATTGTTTAAAATTATTCAGGATTAATCATATAATCAAAAACTGAATATTTATTCTTTGTAACACTGTTTGATTTTACCCATTTTTGGTGCGATGCTTTTATTGCATCAAACCATGTTGCATCAGGACTTAATTTATTGCTTTTTATAATTTCTCTGATTTCGGTTAAACCGTCATTGCTCAGAGTACCGTTTTTCTCAAAAACATCAAAACCTAAGTCGTAAATTAAGGCTTTATTTGATATATGCCCTCTTAATCCGTTGTTGTATACAAGCCTTTCTGCAAAACTTTTGTCAATTTGAGCATATTTTGTAAAATCTTTTGCTGCATTTTTAATTGTTGATTCAATCATACTTACTTTTGGCATATTTTAACTCCTGTAGATACATATGATTTTTTATTCAATTCGTATATATGTTTGAGACCTTCGAGTGTTAGTATCGGATTAATAATATCAAATTTACGTTTCATGTAATTTGCCATCAGTCCGCTATATCCGCCTGTCGCTACGAGTTTTACACTCTCTCCGAGTTCATTTTCACATTGCTCAACAAGTCCGTCAACCCCACAGGCACATCCCCTTATTACTCCTGCAAGAATGGCATCTTTCGTATTTTGTGCAACTGCAACAGGGGAAAAATCCATCTCAATTTGCGGGAGTTTTGAAGTGGAACTATAAAGGCTTTTTAATTGAGTTCTAAGCCCCGGTATAATTATTCCTCCGCAAAATTCTTTTTTTGAGTTTACAATATCAAATGTCGTTGCTGTCCCAAAATCAATTACAATAGCAGCTCCAATATTCATTTTTGCAACGGCCGATGCGTTTGCGATTCTGTCTGCTCCGACCTCTTCAGGATTATCTGCAATAATTTTTACTCCGCATTCAATTCTGTTTGAAACGACCACGGGTTCAAGGTTAAAAACATTTTTTACCGCATTTTCAAATTTTTCGTCTAATTCTTCCACTACGGAGCCGATTACGCAAGCATCTATTGGGTAATCTCTGAAAATGGTTTTTAGCAGATTTTCATATTCAATTTGTCCTAAATCTCTGTCTGAAGCCAAACGGAACTCATTTTTATATTCGTCTTTATCAAAAAGACCGAGAGTTATATTAGTATTTCCTATATCGGCGGTTAACAGCATAAAAATAATCCTTGAGTAAACTTCAAGGATTATTCTATAATAAACTTTTTATATTCGCAATATTTAGTTTACACCTGAAGCGGTTGAATTACTGTTGCTTGCAGGTTTGAATGAAATAGGACCGGTAGTATTATATTGCGGATTGTTCAGCCATTCTGCAAATAATAATTTTGGTTTCTTTGTATCCTGTTTTTGAGTATATGGTTTAAATTGTGATTCATGTTCTCTTGTTACTTTCCCAACTCCGTTTATTTTGCTCATAATCATTCCTCCGAATAAACATACTTCTTTCTTATATTTATATAAAGTATTTTTTAATGACAGAATTTCACAAAATCAAAAATATTGTTACATTTCTTTACAAATTATTTCCGAGCTTAATTTATGCGATTTATTGACTCATGTACTTGACAAAGTTTTATGAGCACATATACTAAAAATGTGTTATAGAATACTAAACATTAGTAGGATAATAAGTTAGACAAAAAGAAAAGGAGATTAATCTCATGGCACGTGAAAAGTATGAACGTACGAAACCGCACGTTAACGTAGGTACAATCGGCCACGTTGACCACGGTAAAACAACATTAACCGCAGCTATTACAGGTGTTATGGCTGCTGCAGGTAAAGCAGATGCTAAGAAATTCGATGAAATCGATGCTGCTCCTGAAGAAAGAGCTCGTGGTATTACCATCGCAACAGCTCACGTTGAATATGAAACAGATGCAAGACACTATGCACA
Organism: uncultured bacterium; assembly: GCA_902777855.1. Classification (GTDB taxonomy): domain Bacteria; phylum Cyanobacteriota; class Vampirovibrionia; order Gastranaerophilales; family Gastranaerophilaceae; genus Zag111. The sequence goes on from CACYVN010000008.1 coordinate 84,315, forward strand.
CGTAGACTGCCCGGGACACGCTGACTATGTTAAAAACATGATTACTGGTGCAGCTCAAATGGACGGCGCTATCCTCGTTGTTGCAGCAACTGATGGTGCTATGCCTCAGACTCGTGAACACATCTTGCTTGCAAGACAGGTTGGTGTACCTAACTTGGTTGTATTCTTGAACAAATGTGATATGGTTGACGATCCTGAATTGTTAGAATTGGTTGAAATGGAAGTTAGAGAACTTCTTTCATCTTATGAATTCGACGGCGACAACATTCCGTTTATTCACGGTTCTGCATTGAAGGCATTGGAAGCAGTTCAAGCTAATCCAAATATTCAAAGAGGACAAGATAAATGGGTTGATAAAATTTGGGAATTGATGGATGCTATCGATTCTTACTTCCCAACTCCTGAACGTGACTTAGACAAACCGTTCTTGATGCCTGTTGAAGACGTATTCTCTATCACAGGTCGTGGTACTGTTGCTACAGGTCGTGTAGAACGTGGTGTTGTCAAAGTTGGTGACGAAGTTGAATTAGTTGGTTTAGGTGAAACTAAGAAAACTACTGTTACCGGTGTTGAAATGTTCAGAAAATCTCTTGATCAAGGTCAAGCAGGTGATAATATTGGTGCATTGCTTCGTGGTATTGATAAAACTGAAATCCAACGTGGTCAGGTTTTATGTAAACCGGGTTCAATTCACCCACATACTCACTTCACAGCTAACGTTTACGTTTTGACTAAAGAAGAAGGCGGGCGTCACACTCCATTCTTCCCTGGTTACAGACCTCAGTTCTACATCAGAACAACTGACGTTACAGGTGAAATCAAATTCGACGGTCAAATGGTAATGCCTGGTGATAACGTTGTAATGGAAGTTACACTTATTAATCCGGTAGCAATCGAAGAAGGTATGAGATTTGCTATTCGTGAAGGCGGCAGAACTGTTGGTGCCGGTGTTGTTGACAAAATTATTGAATAATTTTATAAACAAACAAAAAAGACCTTGGTATTTATACCGAGGTCTTTTTTTGTCCATAATGTATATTATGGACTTCTTTTATATTGTTCATTTTTTCTTTTTGTCTTGAAGCAAAAAGAAAAAACGAACCAAAAAAGAAAAACTCGCTGATTACAATACCGCCTAACGGCGGCATAAGACTGCTGACGCAGTAATATGTGTTTTTGCCTGTCGGCAAAAATCTCTTAGCGCGCCTAAGGACAACGGCGCGCGCTTGATGAGTTTTTATCAAAGGCGCCGTAGTTTTAGGCGCCTGATTGATTTTTGTCCGTAAGGACAAAAACGAATGAACATTTTATACTTATATCTTATGCGCGGAGCGATGCAGGAAAGTGAACAAAATTAAAGAGAATACACAATATACATTATGGTGTGAAAATAGTGATTTCATATAAAAAAGACCTGAACTTTTGTTCAAGTCTTTTTAATACTTTCTAATAACCTGTTTACTCTAAGAATAATAATTTTCCCCTAAAGAAGTCCTTTTTATGCTAACAAATATTCTAATAATTCAGCGTTAGCTCTTGCTTTCTTTCTTCTGTACAAGTATTTTTCTACTGCGGATTTTATAGTCTTTTCTTTTTGAGTGAGACTGTTATCAAGCAGTTCAATATACTTGTAAACTGTTGTCATTTGATAATCTTTCATTTCCCCTGTCCTTGTTTTTTATCATTTATCCAAGTAGAGCATCTAAAAGCTCTGCGTTAGAAACTGATTTGCTTGAATTTCTTACCTGATTTCTGTACATGTAAGTTCTTAATGCTTCCCTGATTAATTCAGATCTCGTTCTGTTTTCGTTGTTTGCTACAGAATCGATTTCGTCTAAAAATTTTTCCGGCATTGAAATTAATACTCTTGCCATTTTTTTCTCCTTTATTTTCCCTATATATTTCCCCGACATTAATATAAAGTATTAATTCAATAAAAAATTGCTAAATTTTACCTATTTTGTATATATTTTTGTAATATTTCGTAATATAATCGTATAATGTTTGATATTTTTACTTTTTTATTCAGTTTTTGAATAAATGTTCAGAATATCAGGAGAATAAACTTCAGTTTTTTCATAGTGTATATTAAAACTTTCGGATATATGTTCTCTGTTGAAGCCGTTAAAGCATGACTTCCCGTTGTTATCGCAAAGTATTTTCGGGGCAATGAAATGGTACAGTTTATCTGCATAAGGCAAAAAACTTCCGGATAATATCCCTCCTGCCTCAACAAATATACTCATGATTCCAAATCCAAATGCTTTCTTTAGTACAAATTGGATATCAAGTCTGTCTTTTATAACCGGTGTTTTTATGTATGTAATATTTTTCATTGTATTATGAACAGGTTTTTCACAAAATACATAAATATTCCCGTCTGTGTATATTTTTGAATTGATATCTGTTTTAAGTTCTCTGTCAAGAATAATTTTTGTTTTGTGTTTCATTTCAGGATTGTCTGCTAAAATTGTTGCAGAAGATGTTAAAATTGAATCATAGTATGTTCTGATTTCTTTTGCCCGTTGTCTTGCATTGACGGATGTTATCCATTTTGAATCTCCGTTTGAAGTCGCAATTTTACCATCTATTGTTGTTGCTGTTTTTAAAGCAATAAAGGGCAAGTTTTCGGTTTTGTTTTTTATAAATATTTCATTGAGTTTATTACATTCTTTTTCCATTATTGGCCCGATGATTTCAATACCGTTTTTTTGCAGAATTTCAAGACCTTTGCCTGAAACAAGAGGATTTGGATCTTTCATTCCGTAAACAACTCTTTTAATACCTTTTTCTATAATTATATCGGTGCATGGCGGTGTTTTACCTTTATGACAGCATGGCTCAAGATTAACTATGAGGGTACAATCTTTTGCATCTGTAATTTTATTTAAGGCATCACGTTCTGCGTGTGCGCCCCCGCATTTTTTGTGATAACCTGTTGCAATTTCATTGCCGTTTTTATCTAAAATAACGCATCCTACCATCGGGTTTGGGGATGTTTGTCCGAGTGCAGTCCTTGCTAAATCTATGCATTTTGTCATTTCATTAAAATAATTATTCATATTTGTATTTTAGCAAAAATTATGTTAAATTTGTAGCGTAGGAGTTATTTTAAAGGAGTGAAAAATGGTTGATTTAAAATACATCGGACATAGTGCTTTTATTGTCAAAAATGAGGATAAAGCAGTTTTAATTGATCCCTGGGTTGATAAAAATGAAAAATTTAATTGGCATGAAGAACCGATAACCGATATTTTGCTGACTCATGCCCATAGTGACCATTTAGGTAATGCTATTGAAATTGCAAAAGAAAAAGATATTGAAATTACTGCAATAGCTGAAACAGCGGCATATTTAGAGAAAAAAGGCGGGGTCAGAGCAAAATCAGTCGGGCTTGGAGCCTGGATAAATTATTCTTGGGGCAGAGCCGTATTTGTTCCTGCATTTCATTCAAATTCCCTACCTAACGGTAATTATGGCGGAGTTGCTGCAAGTATAATTCTTGATATTGATGGTGTCAGAATTTTTCATGCAGGCGATACTTGTCTGACCGGTGAAATGAAAACTATAAAAGAATTGTATGCTCCGCAAATTGCACTTTTGCCTATTGGAGGAACTTATACGATGGATGTTGATCATGCGGCAATGGCTGCAAAATGGTTAGGAGTAAGAACTGTTATCCCTATGCATTATGGTACATTTCCTGAAATTGAAGCTGATTTGCAAAGATTTGCTCAGCTCATTGCAGTCGGAAATACTGCATGCCAAATTCTTGATCCCAATACAATTCAGGAATAAATAGTTTATATTTTGAAATAGCCTTGAAGTTTCGACTTTAAGGCTATTTTTTCTGTTTATTATGTGCTAATATTTTTTAGTGAAATGAGGTACTTTATGAAAGTTTTATTTGTTATTGACCGTATTGAACTTAAATATTTTGAATTTAATAAGCTTGTTACTAATTTCTGGCTTATAAAAGGGTTATTAGAACGTGGTTGTGAGGTTTTTATCTCTACTATCGATATGCTGAAGCTTAAATCTTCAAAAGCATACTCAGATTGCTACAAGGCCTATGAAGAAAATGATAATATTTCTTACAACAAAAATTCTTTTAAAGAATATTGTGTAAATGATTTTGATTTGGTGATGTTTCGCCCGGATCCGCCGGTTGATTTGGATTATATTAATGCTACTTATATTCTTGACTTTGTTGATAAAAATAAAACATTTATAATGAATGATACTACCTCAATTCGTAATTTTAATGAAAAGCTCCATTCTGTTTTGTTTAATGATTTGATGCCTGAGAATGTTGTAACTTCTTCATTTGACGATATTTACGACTTTTTAAACAAACATCAGGAAATTATTATCAAACCGCTCAATCAATGTTTCGGCAGTGGAGTAATGTATTTGAAGCAGGGAGATAAAAATACTGCTGTGATAATTAACCAAATGACTCAAAAAGGTTCTAAGGCGGTAATGGTTCAAAAATATATTGATAAAGCTGTTTATGGGGATAAAAGAGTTTTGTTTTTGGGCGAAAATATATTACCTTATTGTGTTCAAAAAGTTCCGAGCAATAATGATTTTAAATTTTGCGAACATAGTGATGCAAATATTAAAAAAGCAGTTTTATCGGATGATGAAATTGATAAATTTAAACCCGTGGCTCAAAAACTTAATTCAATGGGAATTTACATGGCGGGTTTAGATGTTATTGACGGCAAAATCATAGAAATAAATGTTACGAGTCCCTGCTACTTTATAAAAGAGATTAATAATCATTTTGGGTGTAGCGTTGAAAATGATATTCTGGATTACATTTTGTCTGTTGTTATGACTGAATTATATGCCGTAAAATAAAGAAAAACCGCATAGGTTATATGCGGCAAGGGGAAAATTTACGAAAATTATATATTAGGGAATGAAAAATATTTTATGCATTAAATATGTTAAATGATTTTTCAACGTTTTTGGATATTATTTTGGCAACTGAGTCATATTCTGTTGTTAGTGCAGTATGTTCAGATTCAAGTTTAGATAATTGCATGTCAAAACGCTTATCTTCACTTTCTATTCTGTCCATGTGATTTTGATACACTTGTTCTGCAATTGCCATTTTTGTTTTATTTTCTTTTTCAACAATTGATTCGTCATCGTCAAGAGTAGTTTTGATAAAGTCTTGAGCAGTTGAATCGTAGTAAGCTATACTCAATTTGCCGCTTTTTAGTAATGATATTAACCATCTGTCGTTTTTGTATGCCTGATTTTCATCATTAATCCCTGCGGTTGTTCCGTTTCCGAGGTCGTATGAAATTGTATTAATATATTTTTCGTCAAGCATTTTATCAAAAGTCGTAAAACCTTTGGTAATCATTTGAGTATAAATATTTTTGTAATATTGAACTTTGTCGGCATCATATTCTATTTGTGAACCTTTGGCATATTTTTCGGTTACAGCCATTGCATAATCATACAAATCTCTTTGTTCAGCTGTCGACCCTTCAAAGAATATTGTATTATTTGAATTTGTTACTTCATTAGTTCTTGTTATTCTTGAGCCTGTTAAATTCAAATTGGAAAGAGAACCAAAGTTCTGATCTATGTACAGTGAACTTACGGTTTTTGAACTCTGTGTATTTCCGTTTTCGTCAGTATATGTAAAATCTGTTCCATCTTCTTTTTCAAATATATACTGATCATTACCGGCACTGGTTATTTTAAGGCCTGTCAAATATACATAGCCATTATCGTCCATCATGTTAGTTGTGCCTAAGTAATCTTTAGCCATAAATTTAGCTTGATATCCGATAGTCCCGTCATATTGTATGTATGATTCTACTTCGACAGGGATGTTATCATAATAGAAATACGGATTGCCGTTGGATTCGACACCTTCCTGAACAAATATTTGTTTATTGTCAGAACCTTTAACATATGCACTGTTATATGTTGCATATATTACACTATCTGCTCCTGCGATTGGTTTTCCGTTCGTGCCTGTTGGCTTTGATTCATGGAATGCAAAGCCTAAAACGTGTTTGCCTTTAAGATTCAAATTTTCGTCGTAGAAAATTCCGTCTTTATCTCCTTTATTTATTGAGGCAAAATATTTATCCCAAGCATCGTGAACATCAGCTTCTGTTACGTTTTGTTTATTGACCTGAGTATATTCTTTAGGGGCTTCAACTCTTTTCAAAAATGTATTGAAATCCGTATGAGCATCTCCAAATGCATCAGCAATAGCCTGAGTTACAAGGATTTGTCCTCTGTTATCTGATACAACATACTGCTTTCTTGTGGCAACTGCGTTCATTGCGGTAAGCTGATTGTATGTTACCGGCTCATAGTTAGGACTTTCTCCGTTATAACCTGTCAAAATCTGATATTGGGTAGCCTGAAGCGCCTCTAAGTATTGATCGTTTGCTTCCTGTGAATCATCAGCAAGTCTTTGCTTAGAGTATGCAACACATTGCTGCTCAAATTCGTTGTTCGAAATCCGAGCTGTCATAAATAGTAATCTGCCTTGTGATGCCGCCATTCCCATAGTGAACGGTTTGTCCTTTCTTGCGAATTTTCGTACAATGTCTTTGTCGGCATATATATTCAAAATCTTTAGCATATTTACCTCTTTGTTAACTTTTTGTAACAAAAAGGCAATTTTGCAATATAAATTTTTTTTATAAATATGTAGGTTAGATTTTATTTGTTTATGAATTTTAAATTATAAATTCATAGCAGTAAAAAAAGGTAAGGAAATTTTATGGTTAGTGTTTCAGCAATTTCAACAGGTATAAAAACAATGTGGCGTTATGGTAAGCGTGCATTGGAAGTTGCGCCTGAATTGGCGTTTGGAACTGCAAGTGAAGCCGCAGGCTCTGCAATGAAGGCAACAAAAGGTTCCGTTTTTAATAAAGCTCAAGCAGGATGGAAAGCACTTGAAAAAGCAGGTTCAGGCAGTTTCTTTAAAAATTTCTTAAATAATTGTAAAAACTTTATTCCTGATGCAGTTAAAGCATTTAAATCAGGCTCTGCATCTGCAGGATTGAAGGGCGGATTTAAGAGTTTATTCAAAAATTTCGGGTCAAAAATGCCGTTTATAATGGCTGCATCCTGGATGCTTATGGAAGCACCTAATGTCTATACTGCGGTAAAAGAAAAAGGTATATTTCAAGGTGTTAAAGAAGTATTAAAATTCGGTGCAAGAATGACTACTGCAGGTTTAGGCAGTGCAATTGGTGCGGCTCTCCCTATTCCCGGCGGCAGTTTCATCGGATGGATTGCAGGTGAATGGATTGCATCCAGAATTGTCGGTAAAAGATATACGGATCAGAAAGAAGAAAAAGAAGCATTGATTAAAGAATTAACAGGTCAGAATCCTAATGCTCAACAACAGGTTGAACAGCCTCAGCAGCCGTATTCTAATCCATACTGGCTGAATAATCAAACTGCTCAGTCTCAGCAGCCAAGTTTTAACGGCAATATGTCAAATCCTTTTGACTATAATCAATACAAACTTCAGAGTATGCCTTATGCAAATGATATAATGATGCAGCAAATGCCGTTTAATGCCGTTGCTTAATAAGTTTTCCAATCAAATAACCCTAATATTAAATACCTAACCCTAATTAACCTAACGGTACGGATTGAATGACTGTTCTTTCCGTACCTTTTTTATGGCAAAAATTATTTTTACGGTTTTTATTATTTGAGAGGTATAAAAATGAAAATTGTTTCAGATTATAGTGTTATGATTAATAAGAATAATTATTCTCCTCTTGTTTCTTTTGGTTGTATTCAGCCAAAGACTATTACGAAAACTGTTTATCCAGAAGTCATGGCTAACGCTATGCATAACGCTTGTGCTAAAATAATTGCAGAGTTAAATATGGAGAGCAAAAAAGCTATGAATGAAACGGAAAAGTTCATAAAAATCAGAGAAGAATTTTCGCCTGCACTAAAGCAGGCACAATATAATGAAGGCAAAAAAGCCTGGGATTTTTTTATAAATTCAAGTCCTGAAAATCTAAAAGCATATGAAAATGCTCAGGATGCGCTTTCGGATATTTTTAGCGATAAAAAAACTTATGAAAAATTTTTATCGATTGATGCTTTAAAACTTTCAAAGCACGAACAAAAACAGCTAAGGGATTTGTTAAAAGTTTTTGATAAGAGAATTAATACAGGTGAAATGTACAAAGCCTTAGAGAAAAAAGAAAACGAAATTGCACAAAAATATAACTCTTATGTCCCGACTATTGATGGTAAGGAAGTTTCAAAACCCGAAATTTCAAAGATTTTGCAAAATGAACAAAATTTTGATATAAGACAAAAGGCTTATGATGCCACAATTAAAGGAGGAGATTTAATTGCCGATGATATGATTGAATTTGTCAAAATGCGTAATGATTTTGCCAAAACAAAAGGTTATGATAATTTTTTTGATTATCAGTTAAAAGAAGAATTTGATGTCGATACTCCGTTTTTAAATAAACTTATTGAAGAAGTTTATTCTGGGGCAAAAGATAAAATTAAAGCGATACAGGAGGAATCATATTCAGAGTTGAGGCAGATTTTTGGAACGGATAAATTGCAGGGGTTTCATTACGGACTCTTGACAGATTCTAATCCTGAAAAAGCCGTAAACAAGATTCTTGCGAGCCATTCGATTGAGGATGTTACTAAAAAAGCATACTATGGCATGGGTTTTGATGTGGATAAATTTATTGAAGATGGTAAATTGACCCTTGATTTGTACCCAAGAAAAGGCAAAAATACTCACGGATTTTGTTTTGGAATTGATCCCGGGCTTGATTCAAGAATTTTGGCTAATTTAAGAAATGATGTTACAAGTCTTGATACTTTGAATCATGAAATGGGGCATTGCGTTTATGATTTAGGAATTTCAAGAAATTTGACTGTGATGGACAGAGCTCCTGCATCTTCTGCTTTTACGGAAGCAATTGCAATGATGATGGGCGATTTGGCAAAAAAAGAAGATATTTTAAAAGATTATGTGTCTGAAAAACTTCTTATTCCGTTTAAAAAATCTCTTGCAAAAGACGAAGCAAATTTCATATCAAAAAGCTTGTTGATTATTGATTTTGAACGTGAATTGTACAAAAATCCGAATCAAGATCCTGCAAAACTATGGGCGGATTTACGATTAAAATACCGAAATCAAAATCATGCGCCAAATAACGAATGGGCGACAATCCCACATTATTTATCACATCCCGGCTATTATCAAAATTATTTCAGAGCATCTTTAATGAAAGCGCAGATCTATAACCACTTACACAAGATCTTGGGGAATATAACAGCAAATACTCAAACTGCAAAATATTTAAATGATAATATTTTCTCCAAGGGAGCCACAATTGAAGAATATGACCTTATTAAGCAGTTAACAGGTAAAGATTTTAGTGCAAAAGATTATATCCAAACGCTTTAGCCCATAGGCGGTGGCTGAATATACAAAGGCTTTAATTCCTGCCATTTACATTCGTTTGATTTAAGTTTTTTATAAGCAAGTTTTGCCAGGATATCTCCCAGCGGGTACTTATTTTGCTGATATGATTTTCCGCCAAGTGTTTGATGAAGTTTGTCATCCGTAATCAAATTATAATTCCCGCTACTTAGGATTTTCTCAACTTCTTCAAGTTTAACTGCGCCTTTAATCTCTCCATGAATTAAAAAATACGCACAATTTTTTCTTGCATCAAGTGCTACGGCGGTATTTTTATCTTTCTCAATTTGCTCTAAAATTTCTAATGATGAAACTCCGACAGCGGGCAAATTCAATTGTTGAGCCATAGTTCTTGCAACTGTTGTGCAGGCTCTAATGCCGGTAAAACTTCCCGGACCGATGTTTGTTCCGATGGCATCTAAGTTTTGCGGTGTTAAACTGTTTTCTTTTAAAATTTCTTTTATTGTTGAAATTAGAAATGCCGAATGATACTTGTTGTTCTGATTTGTGACAATTTTTGAAGTTAAGATTTTTTCATCCTCAGCCAAAGTCACATACATTTTGTCTAAACACGTATCAAAAACTAATATTTTCACTTGCTTAATTCCTCAACTATTTTTGTACATTTTTCTCCGAAACCTTCAAATGAGTATTTTCGGGAATCATCATCCTCGTAGGTTACGTTGATTTTTATATGCTCAAACGGTACCTGATTTTGACCAAATTCAGCCCATTCAACAAAAGTGATTTGTTTCCCTTCCGAATATTCCTGCAGCTCGTCAAAAATTGTCTTTATTCCCTCATTTTCTAACCTGTAAAGGTCAAAATGATAAACAGGAATTTTTGCACTGTGATATTCATTAAGTATAACAAAACTGGGACTGGTAACCTTTTCTGTTATACCGATTGCTTCTGCGACTTTTTTTACAAATGCGGTTTTGCCGGCACCAATTTCACCGTATAAATTTATAAAACAACCGTCATTTTCGATTTGTTTTGCAAATCTGAAAGCAAGTTCTTTTGTATCTTCAAGCGTATGGCATATTTTTTCGTATGTTTTAGTCATTATTTATTACAACCTTATTTCTTCCTGTATTTTTAGCCTGATAAAGTGCCTTGTCTGCTTTTTTCATTAAATCTTCTTCACTGTCATTTTCTTTAATTTCGTATATCCCGAGGCTTAATGTTATTTTAATATTTTTTGTTTCGCTTTCCGGGGCAACTTTTGAAATATCGATAATTTTATTTTCGACAGTTTGTCTCAAACGTTCTGCGACCATCTGTGCCTCATTGATTTTTGTAAACGGTAAAAGTATTGAAAACTCTTCTCCGCCATATCGCCCAGCAATATCGTATTCACGAAGCTGACCCCTTATTACTTTTGCAATTGTTTTTAAAACTAAATCTCCTGCCGCATGACCGTATGTATCATTGACGTTTTTAAAGTAATCTATGTCTGTCATAATTCCGCAAAGTGGTGCATGTTGACGTTTTGCATTTGACACCTCTTGTTTGATACGTTCCTCAAGCTGCCGTCTGTTGTAAAAGCCTGTCAAAGCATCAAGTGTTGCATGTTTTAAGATTTCAGCATATACATTTGCCCTGTTAATTGTTATTGCCATCTGATTTGATAACTGTTCAAGGTATTCTTTATCTTTTGGGCTTATTTCTCCTGACATACTTTTTGCAACCAGAGAGCCAACATTTTTATTTTCGCAAATCAGAGGGAGCGCATAAATTTTCCCGTCATGTATAAGTTCATTTTTTTCATGAATTTTTATTGTCGAAAGAATTTTATCGTCTTTGCAGTCATTAGGGTAAGAAAGAATGTTTTTCCCGGTGTTTTCATCCCGAAGGAATATGTAAATAAGGTAATCTTCAAAGAATTTGTCAAGCATTTCTCCGATAATGGGAATAATATATTTTAATTCGTATTGAGTTTCAATGATTTTTGCAATATTTTTCATTGTATCGTGATAATTCACGTCTTTTTGCATTTTTTCATTTAACAAAATATTTTGAATTTTCAGTGATATAAACTGAGAGCAAATGTCAAGGAATTTTGCCAAATCAGCGTTTTGCTCTGAAAATTCAAGGCTGCCAATACATTTTTTATGTCTGTACAACGGAAAACTATAATTCAAAGTGGTAATTTCTTTACTGTGTTCAAGGTTGATTATAAAATCATTCGTACCGAAATTATCTTTAAAAAAAGTTCCCAAAGCAGAGCTAAGTGTCTTTTGACTATAGCTCTCATTTAATATATCCGAAAGTTTTTCAATTCTTTCTAACAACGCAAATCCTCTGTGTATGCCGGTATTGCTATACCAACAAAAATATTATTTATACCTCTGCCTGCTGGGCAATTTCGTCAGAAATGTCACAGTTTGCATAAACATTTTGAACATCGTCAAGTTCCTCGAGGCGTTCAATCAAGCGCATAACAGAAGTTGCAGTTTTAACATCAGTTATTTCAATAGTATTTTTAGGTATTCTTGTTAATTCCGCATTAGAGCTTTTAAAACCTTCTTTTTCAAGTCCTTCAACGACACTCTGGAACGATTCAACTGAAGTTATTACTCTGTATGAATCCTCATCTTCCTCAACATCTTCCGCATCAAAGTTTATTGCAGTTTCAAAGAGTTTTTCAAAATCTGTTTCGTCGGCATTAAATGTTATAGAACCTTTTTTATCAAACATATAACTTACACAATTTGTTTCTCCAAGGTTCCCGCCGAATTTTGAAAATAAACTGCGTACATCTCCTGCCGTGCGGTTGCGGTTATCTGTCATGGTTTCAACAACAACTGCAACTCCGCCTGCACCGTACCCTTCATAAGTAATTTCTTCATAGTTTTCACTTGCTCCGGCTCCGGCTCCTTTGTCAATTGCACGTTTAATATTATCATTAGGCAAACCGGAAGCTTTTGCTTTTTCAATGGCTGTTCTTAAGCGAAAATTCCCTGCAGGGTCAGGACCGCCGAGCCTTGCAGCTACTATAATTTCTCTTGAATATTTCTGAAATACAACAGCTTTTTGTCCGTCCGTTTTTGCTTTCTTATTTTTTATATTTGCCCATTTTGAATGTCCTGACATAATATTATATCCCTTCTTTTACTAATATCCCTTATTTACAAGCTAATTCTACCAAAAATAATCCCAATTTTCAATATAATTTTGCGCATAAAAATAGCCGTGACACAGGGGACGGCTTTTTAGGTAAAAGGTTAAGTGTAGGAGAAAATAAAGAAAAAGAAAAATAGTTTATCATGTCTTATATTCCCGTTTATCTGTGAAAAATAACTGTTTTAACCAAAGACTTTACATAAATTAACAAAAAGAAAACCCGCTATTATTGCGGGTTATAAAATCTACACTAACTACCTAACCTTAATTTATGAATCAAACTTTTTATTTAGATGTCATTGAATATGGTTCATATTCGTATTTGTAGCCCATTTTTGCTGCAATTTTCTGAATTAATGCATTGTAGTTATCTGCTACACCGTTATCAATATAGAACCAGCTGTGCATTTCTTTTTGGCACTTTTTATAATCTTCGTCTTTAGTCAAATCTATACCGAGCTCAAGAGCTTTATTTCTTAGTGCTCTGAGAATATGTTTCCCGTATTTTGCCTTCTGACTGCAGTTTGCATCTGCCATAAATGCTTCCATAAATGATTCTTCAGGATTTGACATATTCCACTGAATCATTCTTTCAATTACATCGTCTTTTGTAATTTCTTCGCATCCTGCTTCAAATACTTCATTGTCAGTTCCAGGACCCCACATTGCATCATGCATTGCATCTACCCAAGGTATGAAAGTCTTAGGCTCTGTTTTTGAAGATGAATCTGATGATGACTCAGAACTTGATGAACTTGAAGAAGTTGATGAATTATCGTTGCCTTGATTTGTTGTTTCTTCAACTTTCCCTGCGATTAAATTATTTACCGCAACTTTCAATTCATTAGCTTTTAAATATGCGCTTTGCGGATCCATACCGCTTGTTTTTAAATCATTGATTTGTTTTTCATATTCTTCCAATTTTTTAAGTTGAGCTTCTAATTTCGCTTTGTCTTCTGCTTTTAAATCTTTAGCCTGTAATTGTGCCTGAATCTTTGCTTTTTGTCCTGCAATTGTTTGTAATGCTGTATTGATTTCTTGTGAAGCCAATTGATTTAAAGATTGTGCAGCCATTGATGATGCCTGACTGATTACTGCAGGAACATTAATTTGCGGAGTCATTTGATAACCGCCACCTATACCTGCCGGCCAACCTGATGCCTGTGCAACCTGATTGAATACCAATCCGATTTGTGATTGACTGTAATTATCCACAGGGAAAATTTGAATATCACCGCCGAAATTGGTTACTCCGAACGGATTGTATCCCCAATATGGAAGATAAGCCATTGATGCGTTTGTTAAATTTCCGTTACAACTCATTCCTAATCCAAACATGATTTTTTCCCCGTTTCTTGTTTTTATCCCCTGTACCTATATAAACAATTTTATTGTTTCAAAATTGCCTTTTTCATTTTTTTATTTTTTTGATAAATTCTCAAAAGGCTTTTATTATTTGAATTTTAGGGATTTATATTATTGTAATATTTCTTAACATAATAATATTTATATTGATTTATGATATTATTTTCCTATGAAAACTCTTGCAAAATTTATTCAGGAAAAACGTGAAGAATTGGGATTTACAGTAAAAGGACTTGCAATAGCCTCAAATATTCCGGAGTCAGAAATAGAGGAAATAGAAGAAGGTAAAACTCTTTTTCTCTCGGTGACAAGACGCCAGGCTCTTGCAAAAGTTTTGAAATGTGAACCTGAGGAAATTAAGGCTTTAGAAAAGGATGTAACTGAGAATATTATTTCCGATGAAATCATTGAAAGTTTGAAGGAATTGATTTTAAATGGTGCGGGGGGATTAAAATGTCCCAAATGCGGTTCCCCGCTTGAGACAAGAATCGCTAAAATGTATGATTTGGAGGATAATTTAATTTTGCATCCAAAGGCACATTGTACAAAATGCCCGTTCCAAATACATTCTTGAAACGGGCATTTATGTTTTATTTTTTTGTTATTTTTAACTGTTATACCAAGCCTTGTGCTATCATTGCTTCAGAGAGCTTTTTGAATGCTGCAATATTCGCCCCTGCGACATAGTTGCCGCTTATACCTGCTTCATCTGCTGCTTCTTTGCAAGCTTTGAATATGTTTGTCATAATTGTATCAAGTTTTTTCTCGACTTCTTCGAATGTATAATAATATCTTATACTGTTTTGAGTCATTTCAATAGCGGAAGTTGCAACTCCTCCGGCATTTGCTGCTTTTGCAGGAGCAAACAGAACTTTGTGTTCAAGGAAGTAATCAATTGCTTCGGTAGTTGATGGCATATTTGCACCTTCTCCAACTGCAATAACTCCGTTTGATACAAGTATTTTTGCATCTTCAAGTGTTAATTCGTTCTGAGTTGCACATGGAAGCGCAATATCCGTTTTAATTTGCCAAATCGGAGAATTGACTCCTGTTTTTTCCATATATTTTGCGCTCGGATGTGCATTTAAATATTCTTTAATTCTTCCTCTTTGAACTTCTTTAATTTGTTTAATTGTGTCTAAATCAATTCCGTTTTCATCATAAATACAACCGTTCGAATCGCTCATTGCAACAACTTTAGCTCCCATAGCGGTTGCCTTTTGAGCAGCATAAATAGCAACATTGCCTGAACCTGAAATTGTTACGATTTTTCCGCTCATTGAATTTCCGTGCTGTTTTAACATCTCTCTCATGTAGAATAGCAAACCGTAACCTGTTGCTTCTGTTCTTGCAAGAGACCCGCCGTAGCAAATTGATTTTCCTGTTAAAACTCCGCCTTCATAAGCGTTTTTGATTCTTTTGTACTGCCCGAAAAGATATCCGATTTCACGTCCGCCTACACCGATGTCTCCCGCAGGTACATCCACATCCTGACCGATGTGTCTGTATAATTCTGTCATAAAACTTTGACAAAATCTCATAACTTCATTATCTGATTTCCCTTTTGGATCAAAATCACTTCCTCCTTTTGCTCCGCCTATCGGCAAACCAGTGAGTGCATTTTTAAATATCTGTTCAAATCCCAGAAATTTCATTACGCTTAAATTTACACTCGGATGAAATCTTAAACCGCCTTTGTACGGACCTATAAGTGAACTAAATTGGATTCTGTAGCCTCTGTTTACCTGAATTTTTCCGTTATCATCTACCCATGGGACTCTGAACATAACAATTCTTTCGGGTTCTGTCATTCTTTCAAGTATGGCATTTTTTTCATATTTATCACTTAAATTGATAATCGGTTCTAATGTTGTTAAAACTTCTTTCAGTGCCTGAATAAATTCCGGTTGATTATTGTTTCTTTCTTCTACTTCCTTAATAACTCTTTCAATATAAGTGTTCATGCTATCTCCCTTTAACTTAACTTCCTTCTTAGTTTTACTATTATCGTAATATAATTGCAAATTAATTTTTTATAAAGTTTGGGGCAAATTATACCCCAGTCTAATGGTAAATAAATTCTTCGGTTATAAGATAGAATTGTTATGATAATCATATCTTTGTTATTAATTCTTATGATGGGTTATCAGGTGTATTTAATTAAAAAATATAAGAATCTTAATAGAGATGAGATGTCTTATGTTGCTTCATTAACACATGATTTAAAGACCCCGGCAAGAGCACAGATAAACATGCTTAACTTACTTCTTAAAGGGCAATTTGGTGAACTTAATAAAAAACAATATGAAATGCTTAAACTGATGTGTTCTTCAGCCAAATATATGTCCAATCTTGTCGGTAATATGTTATCAGGCTACCGATACGGCTTAAATACAATTGCATTAAATAAAACTCGGTTTGATTTGGTGGAATTAATAAATGCCGTAATAAAACAAAGTGAGCTATTAATTTGCGAAAAAAATATGAATGTTATATTTGAACATATTTCTTCATGCATTGTCTTTGCCGACAGGATTCAAGTTGAACGGGTAATTGTGAATTTATTGTCAAATGCAATAACTTATGGTTTTGAGAATACGGATATTATAATAAATTTAGTCTGTGAAAAGCAAAATCTGAATTTTTCAATTTCTAATAAGAGTTATTTTATACCGCCAAAAGAGTTAAAACGTATTTTTAATAAATTTTCAAAGAGTGTAAATTCAAGACTAAACAATGCATCAACCGGACTTGGGCTTTATGCTTCAAAACGAATTATAACAATGCATGGAGGTCGAATTTATGCTCAAAGCACCCCACATGGAATATGCACATTTGGTTTTCGCCTTGAAAAAGCATATGCAGCTGAATTGATTGAAAAATAATTTATTTTTCAAGTAAGTGAGTGTTTATTTTCCCAAATTTTGCCGAAAGATTATCAATTAAATGAATAAGATAAAGTTCAGGTTCAAGAGCATCTTTTGAATCCAAATCAATTATTGCACCCCAGTCTGCTCTGCCGTGGTGAGCGGCTATCATTCTTGCGACTTTAATAAATCCTGCGTTCATGCAGGTGCTAAATCCCCACTGAGAGTGAGTAATCCAAGTTTCTCTAAAGCCGGGGGCATAATCAATTAAGCCTGTTTCTGTATCAATTGTATATTCAAAAATCTTGCCAAAATCGTGTAATAGACATGCGGCAAGCACGTTATCCTTATTTACATGAGATGCAAACTGAGGAATATTTAATTCCGCAAATTGCGCACATTCAACCGTGTGAACAAGCAATCCGCCTATAAAATTGTGATGCATTAGTTTCGCTGCCGGCATAATTTTAAATTTTTCGGCATTATCTTCAAAAAGTTTTGCTACAAACTGACGCAATTCTTCTTTTTCTATCTTATTGACATATGATTGTAATTTTGCCCAATACTGTTCGATTTCAGCTGGCTCAAGCCCGAGTTTTGCTTCTTTTAAAAGCTCAAGCGCAGAAACAAGACAATTATTATATTTTTCGTTAAAAGTTGCGGAAACAATTCGCACAAGGTTCCCTGTTCTGAAAATTTTGGCGTCGAAACGGTTAAGGGTTTCTTCCCATAATATGCAGTTTAAAACACTGTCATCAGCTGTATTCCGCAACTGCAATTTCCCCATTTTTGTACCGGCTTTTGTGTCTCCGATTGAAAATATAACAACTTCATAAGTGTCTTCCGTATTAAACATTTTCTCTCCTTTATAATCCTGTTTTTTCTGTCAATTTAAAGTAATCAATCATATTATATATAGAACTTAATTCTTCATAAAATTTTTCAACCTGTTTTTTATCCGTAAGCGGAATGAAAAGGTTTCCGATTTCAAATAAATCTTTGTTTGTCGGAATTGCAAATATTACTTTATCATTAAAGAATGAGCATTTTATATTTTTTGTACCAAAGACTGTTTTAAAATTTTGTAATCTGTCCATAAATGCGGTTGTAATAAGATATCTTGCTTCTACTTGATTTTCAGAATTAACATTAAATTTTTTATCAAACTCCAAATCTTCAAGTTTAACTTTTTGCAGTCGGTGTTCGTTTTTGATTTGAATAATTGCCAGACTAAAAACAAAGAGAGCAGTAATAATTGCTATAATTGAATAAAAAAATGCTTTCAAAACATTATGCGTAAGTTCTCCGCTTAATACTATTTTTAATCCCAGTATTCCGATAAATAAAAATACTAAGCAAAGTAAAAACATCAAAGGTATGGGCATTATTCTGTTGCGGATAGCGGTATCCCTTTTTGAAGTAATGATTGTTTGCGCATTTACTGTTTTGTTTGACGGAATGCAAACTACTATACCTTTAAATACTGTACTGCTTTCTTTACTTCCTTCCATTATCATTTTAATTTCCTGCACATCAAATTCAGTATCAAGGTATTTACCATTCATGGTGTCATCATATTCGATTTTATTGTATGCAGGGAATATATCGCTGATTTCAAACGGCAAATTCTTTCTTGTGTTTTTACAGCTCCATTTTATGGATAATTCCTTTTCTAAATCTTTTGCACAGGCTGTTTTTACTATCTTTTTAAACTCTTCAATTGTATTTCTGAAAATATGATGCATGCCCATTGCACTTGCGATTACAATCCCAGGGAATATAAAAAATGTAAATATGGCATATAAAGTCCCGCTTACCGGTGAAATATAAGAATTTCCCGCAAATATATTATTAAATGCGAATTTGTAAGCTATAAAAGCGAATAAAATGATATTCAAAAGTAACAAAACTTCTTTAAATACAAGAGTTTTTATCATTTTCATTCTTTGCGGTTCCAAGGCCCCTAATTTTGGTAGAATTTTTTGATTATATATATCATAAAATATGTTTTCAAAATTATCCATTAAGATGCTCCTCTACTAATTCTTTTCTCTATTAATAATGTTCTCTTTTCTACCCCAGACAAAAGATGAACGAATTTCTTCGCCGACTTTTTCAATAAGATGGTTTCTGTTTTCTTCTCTGAGTTTATCAAAGTTTTTTTGTCCATTTCTCATTTCGTTTGTAAATTCATCTGCAAATTTGCCTGACTGAATGTCTTTTAATATTTCTCTCATTGCATTTTTAGATGCTTCGCCAATAACCTTTGGACCTCTTGTCATATCGCCGTATTCGGCGGTATTAGAAATTGAATAGCGCATATCGGCAAGACCGCCCTGATTAACCAAATCAACGATAAGTTTCATCTCGTGTAATACTTCAAAATAAGCCATATATGGAGAATACCCTGCCTCAGTTAAAACTTCAAAACCTGCTTTCATCAGTGCAGATACTCCGCCACAGATAACACACTGTTCTCCAAACAAATCAGTTTCCGTTTCTTCTCTGAATGTTGTTTCAATAATCCCTGCTCTGCCGGCGCCAATTGCACCGGCATAAGAAAGTGCTATTTCTTTTCCGTCACCTGAGGGGTTTTGGTAAACCGCTACAAGACTCGGCACTCCTTTCCCCTCAACATACTGACTTCTTACCGTATGCCCGGGGCCTTTTGGGGCAACCATAATGACATTTATATCTTCTGGCGGCACAATTTTTTTGAAATGAATGTTAAACCCGTGAGCAAACATCAAATACTGACCTGCTTTCATATTCGGTTTAATTTGCTTTTCATAAACATCTGCCTGAACTTCATCAGGGATAAGTATTTGAATGACATCTGCCCATTTTACGGCATCTTCTATACTCATTGTTTGAAAGCCGTAGGCTTTTGCTTTTTGGTCTGATGCTCCGCCAAGTCTTAAACCTAATACAACATTACAACCGGAATCTTTTAAATTCATAGATTGACCGTAGCCTTGAGAACCAAAGCCGATAACTGCAATTTTTTTTGTTTTAATTAAATCTTTATTAATGTCTTTATCAAGATATATTTTTAATTCGCTCATAAATACACTTCCCTTCTGTAAGCAATTATAACACAAAAAACCGCAAAGCTTGTCATCCCGAACTTATTTCGTAGTTTTAAAATTTGCGGATTTTTTGTATAAAATGATAATTTATATATTAATCGTTATTTGTTAATTTGAACACAAGCCCGGCACAAGCACCTCCAAGCAGGTTCGCTGCAATTGTAATTACTGCTATACAAGGACAACATACCGCACCCATTACTGATACAGAAATTGCAACGGCAGGATTAAATGCGCCCATACATACATTCCCGACTGCAAAAGCACCTGCTGTTACCGTTGATCCTATGGCAAGGCCGTAGTATGAATTTCCTTCGGTTCTCTTTGATGTTGCAGTGTTCAATACAACATAGCAAAGTGCAAAAGTAAATAAAAATTCTGCAAGAAGTATTGTTGCAAGGCTGAATGATGATTTTGCCGGAGCATCAAGTCCGCCTGATAACAAGTTAATTGTTAAAGCTGCACATATACCGCCTAAGATTTGAAAAATAGCATAAGGAATCCATTGTTTCCATTCTAAGGCTCCTCTTATTGCAGCTGCAAATGATACTGCAGGGTTATAGTGCCCGCCTGAGATATGTCCTCCGGCGTAAACCATTACCATCAAAATAAAGCCGATTGCAATCGGTGCTATACAGGTCTCTCCGCCCCATGCAGCAGTTGCTCCGATAGTAAATACGAGAAAAAATGTTCCGATAAATTCAACAAAATATTTCTTCAAATTTTCAATCATAAAATCCTCCTTATCTAAATACAAAAACATAAACGACTGCTTTATTATACAATAATTTTATAAAGTTTGCAAAATAAAATTGTAAAGATATATAAAATTTATGCTTGATTTTTTATTTTAATATGATATTATTGCACTACAACCGCAGACCGTTAGTGCCGTAGGCTCAATTGTTTAAAACTGCTAACCGAGGTTATACCGAAAGTAAATAGTATGTTCTTGTGAACAATAGACTTTAGTATAAGATTTTGCGGTTAACACTAAAAAGCAAAATCTTTTTTAGTGTTAGAATTAGGTCGATACAAACAAGCCGAAATATAGTTCGGCAAACAAAAGGAGCAAAAATGTCAACAAAAGCATTTAAATCAGAAAAAATTGACGAAATCAAATCAAAAATTGAAAAAGCTCAGGTTGCCATTATCACAGATTATAAAGGATTATCTGTAGAAGAAATTACAAATTTAAGACGTGATATTCAAAAAGACGGCGGCGATTATATGGTTACCAAAAACACATTGGCTAAAATTGCTGTTAAGGGTACCGAATATGAAGCATTGACCGAAAAATTGACTGGCCCTGTTGCTTTGGCATTTGGTTTTGAGGATCCTGTTGCACCTGCAAAAGCTGTTAAAGCTTTTATAGATAAAGCTAAAAAAGGCGAAATTCTCGGTGCAGTTTTGGATGGTAAATTATTATCCGTTGAAGAAACAAAAGCTCTTGCAAGTCTTCCGTCAAAAGAAGAACTCTTTGCAAAAATGCTTGGCTCAGTCAATTCACCTGCTTCAGGTATTGTTGGTTGCGTCAACGGAGTTATGGCATCTCTTACGCGTGCTATTGCAGCAGTTAGAGATCAAAAAGCGGCTTAATTTTATTATGCCGTAATTCTGAACTTGTTTCAGAATCTCATATTAAAAATGAGAAAATATTTGTAACACTCAATAAAAATTAAAAAGGAGAAATAAAATGAGTAACGTAGAAACTATTTTAGAATCAATTGAAAAATTAACTTTATTAGAAGCTGCTGAATTAGTAAAAGCTATGGAAGAAAAATTCGGCGTATCTGCAGCAGCACCTGTAGCAGTCGCAGCAGCTCCTGCAGCAGGCGCAGCAGCTCCTGCTGATGATCCTGATGCTGAAGTATCTGTTATCTTGGCTTCAGTTCCTGCTGATAAGAAAATCGCTGTTTTGAAAGAAGTCAGAAACATTACAGGTTTAGGCTTGAAGGAAGCAAAAGACTTGGTTGAAGCTGCTCCTAAGGCAGTTAAAGAAAACATTAAAAAAGCTGAAGCTGAAGAAATCAAGAAAACTCTTGAAGCAGCAGGCGCAGGTGTTGAAATCAAGTAGTTTGATTTTGATTAAAAAATATGATAAAATAAACGGGCAATCTTACAAAGGTTGTCCGTTTATTTTGTGAGGTTTATATGATAGACGAGAGATTTTTATATGGTGCAATAGCTTTAATGCTTATTATTATTGTCAATGAATATGTTTTCAAAAAATATTTGCATTTTGATATGGACAAATTTGATGTTTTGAAATTTCTAAAAAATTATAAAAGAATGTTTTTTCTTTATAATAAAAAGCTTGCCGGAAAGCATGATTTTATAATTAAAAAAAATACCGGAAATAATAGTCTTGTTTTAACTGAAGTTGGTGAGAACAAAGCTACTGTCATGGCAACATTACGACAGATAACAGGTATCAGTTATGACCATGCTAAGTGGATAACTGATGCTGTTCCAACGGTTTTTATCACCGATATTTCAATTGAGGAAGCTGATTTAACAAAGAAAGCTCTTGAATTTGTAGGTGCAAAAGTTGAGATTGAATAAATAAAAAGCCGAACAATTTTTGCCCGGCTTTTTTATCATTAAAATACACATATTATTCTACGGTTAAAATAAAACCGCCTTTGTCTGCATTTTGTAATGCTTCACCTTCGATTTTTGCTCTCAAGTTTTTAATATACTTGTAAACATAATCTCTTGGTAATTCAAGCAAGTCAGCCAAATCTTTTGCATAAACAATTTCGTTTGCATGAGCAGTGAAATAATCAAACACTCTTTGTTCACGGTCTGTCAATGCTTTTTTGAATACAATTCTGACTTCGTCCCTAACAACATCACCTGTTTTTACCTCATTAATAATATCTTCTTTTGCTTTTTCTACAACTTTTTGAGATTTTTTAGGTTCAGTTTTTTTAGATACCGTTTCTACTTTTTGCTCAGCCTTTTTGTTATCTTTTTTAGAAGGTTTAGTTTCTGCTTTTTTATCTCCCTGTAAATTCTTTACCGAAAATGGAGAAACATAAAGTTCTTTTTCTTTTTCGTAAGCTCTGTTTGCTATTGAGCTGAGTCTTTCCGTACTTGTTGTCCACTCTGCTTCTTTTGATACAACAGGTTGCCCGTGTAAAACAATATCAACCAAATCATTTGTGGCTTTCTTTTCTTCTATCTTTTTCCCCAATCTTGCAGCAAATTCCTCTAATGTAATTTTTTCTAATGAACTTCTCCACTGTTTAATCTCTTCCTTACTCAGATATTCAGCCATTCATTATCTCCTTACTAAACTATTCCTTACTTTTTTAATCTATCATAAAGCATGCCCGCTGACACAAAATGTTTCTAAACGTAAATTTTTATTTATTTTGTTAAGATTTTGTCAAATTACACTTGATTTTTCTGCATTTAAGGGGAAATGTATATCCTGACCGATTTGTGGTAAAATCAGGCTGGAGAATACAGTGTTTACAAAAAATGAAATTATTGAAATATTAAAAGATGATTCAAAAAGTGAATGGCTCTTTTCTCTTGCGGATAAAACAAGGGAAGAAAATGTCGGTGATGAAGTGCATTTAAGAGGACTTGTCGAATTTTCAAACATTTGCAAATGTAATTGCAAATATTGCGGGTTACGCAAAGATAACGAAAATGCAGACAGATACCGTATTTTAAAAGATGAAATAATTGAAACAGTTAAACACGCATCAGAAATGGGTTATAAAACAATTGTCTTGCAATCTGGTGAAGATGCTTATTATTCTGAAGATAAAATGATTGATATTATTAAAGCAATAAAAGAATATGATGTTGCTTTAACTTTGAGTATAGGCGAAAGATCTTATGAGGAATATAAAGCCTTTAAGAATGCAGGTGCTGACAGATATTTAATAAGAATAGAAACAACAGACCGCAATTTGTACGGACAAATGCATCCTAATATGGATTTTGATAATCGCTTAAGATGTTTAAAGGATTTAAAAGACCTGGGCTATGAAGTCGGAACGGGTTGTCTTGTCGGGCTGCCGAATCAAACAGTCGAATCACTTGCGGATGACATAATGTTTTTCAAAGAAATTGAAGCGGATATGGTAGGAATCGGACCTTTTATTCCACATCTGCAAACTCCTTTAAAGGATGCTCAGAAAGGTAATTTTACTCTTGCACTGAAAGTTATGGCTCTGACAAGAATTATACTTCCGGATATAAATATTCCTGCAACGACTGCGATGGAGACTATAAACCCTAATGGAAGAATAATTGCTCTTCAAAGTGGTGCAAATGTTGTTATGCCAAATATTACGTCTCTAAAATATCGAGCGAAATATGAAATATATCCCGATAAAATATGTATAAATGATAATCCTGATAAATGTCGCAGTTGTATTGGGGCAAAAATTAAATCAATCGGCAGAACCGTTGCAACAAATTACGGATTTAGTCACAACCAAGGTTGATTGTGTATTTATATTAAAAATATAGCAATTTTTTTATTTAAAATGTTTTTATGTAAATATGGTAGATAGTAATTTTTATGTTGAAAATCCTTCAAATTCTCCGATGCATTATGGTAATAAGCCGTTAGTCGGAGTAATTGATTTTCCTGAAAAATTACCACTCAAAAGACCTTATAACTATTTTGAAGCGCAGTCTATGTATAATGAATTAACTCAGGATATGTTGGTAAAAGAACAACACGCAAATCCTGAAAGAGTTAAGAAAGGTGTCCCCAAAATTATTAAAATAGCACTTAGCACTCTTATTGCAACTCCGTTTATTTTGATGGGTGTAAAAGGAGTAAAAAAGATTATTACAAGGTTCAGACACTAATTTTCAGGTTTTACATCCACTTCTCTTAATTGAGTATAAATAATCGGTGAAAAATCTTTCATTGTTACTATATCAATTATTTTGTATGAATGAGGCATTGCGAGTAGTGATGGTGTAGATATATGGTAAACTCCATTTTTCATGTTTTCGCCGTTCGTATGCAAATGTCCTGAAACTATTGCCAGGACATTGTGATGTCTGTCTATAATTTCTTTGTAATCTTCAACTTTGTATGTTTTGTGTGTTTTTAGCCTGCCTTCTGCTCCGTCCGGATATTCAATCGGGAAGTGCTGAAAAATAACAACAGTTCTTCTCTTATTTTTTGTTAAAGTTTTATCAAGCCATTTCAAGGTATCTTTTTTGAAGTACCCTGCCGGCCCAGGTATAACTTCTTTTGCTCCGTCAACGATTAAAAACTCAAAGCCTTTTTGATGCCATTTATAGTTAGGTTTTTTCTGCCGGATTTTGAAATTGCTTTCTCTCAAAATTTCAAGATATTGAACTTTTGACATTCCGCCTGTTTTATAGACATCGTGATTGCCGATTACCACATAATAAGGAACATTCAATTTTTTAACTATTGAAGTGAAAATCCTCAAATCTTCTTCCTGGGCGTAATTTATATTGTCACCTGTAAAAACTACAAATGAAACATTTTGTTGTTTATTAATATCATCAATTGTTGCTTTTAATACTTTTTGAGAGTACTGTGAATTTTTCGCCATGTGAGCATCAGTTACCTGAATAAATTTGATATTTTCTGCAAAGACCTGAGGCGCAAATAATAAAACAATTATTATAAATATAAATAAAGTCAAAAACTTTTTCATTACACTATTCTCCCTTATTCGAAATTATACCATAAAATCACATTATGTGTTAAAATAGTCACATGAGATTAGATAAATTTTTAAAAGTCTCCAGACTTATAAAACGAAGAACTGTTGCAAATGAAGTTTCTGATATGGGTAGAGTTTTTGTTAACGGCAATCCGTCAAAGCCTGCCAAACAAATTAAAAAAAATGACATTATCGAAATTGAATACGCGACTAAAACACTTAAAGTTAAAGTTTTAAAAGTTCCGCAAGGTGCAGTCAGTGTACAGGAAGCCCCGACTTTGTACACCGAACAGTTATAAGTATTATGTCATTGCAATCAAATGATGTGATTACGATATTAACTTTGTTTGCAGTAACTGCAGTTAGTTCATCTGGTCATAAACACGCCGAACTTCTTTGATATCCTGCCACATAAGCCACTTTGGGGAACCTTTTTCTCTTGAATCGTTGCGTAAAAGATATGACGGATGAAAAATGGGCATCATTTTAGAAAAATTAGGGCCTTCAAACCATTTCCCCCGCAGTTTAGTTATCCCGAGTTTTGTATCAATAAAGGAATATGCGGCAACCTTACCGCAAAGCAAAATAATTCTCGGCTTTAAAATATCAATTTGTGCATTTAGATACTCGCTGCAGGCAAGTTTTTCATCAGGCAATGGGTCACGGTTATCAGGCGGGCGGCATTTTAGAGTATTGCAGATGTAAATATTTTCCTTGCGTGAAAACCCGACACAGCCTAAAATTTTATCTAAAAGTTGTCCTGCTTTCCCGACAAACGGTTCTCCCTGCATATCTTCATAATACCCCGGAGCTTCGCCTATAAGCATAATTTTTGAATTAGGCACACCCGCACTAAAAACAGTATTGGTCTTTGTTTTGCACAGAGAACATTTGTCGCAGAGCATACATTTGTTTTTTATTTCGTTTAACTTTTCGTCAAACTCTGTAACCATTATTAACCCTCTGGCATTAAAACGGAAATTACGGCATTTTCAAGCGATAAATACTTTTTAATTGAATATTCCAAATCTTCAACAGATATATTTTCAAGATCCTGCAAATATTCTTCAATGAGTTTCAGGCTGCCGCATACTGTTTCATAATAACCGATATTTTCTCCGATTTCTGATACTGTTTCCGCTTCGTTTGCAAATCTTGATTTGATACGTTTTTTTGATTTCAAAAGCTCATCCTGAGTAATTTTATTATCCAGTAGACCGAGCAGTTCTTTTTTTATAAGTTCAAGTGCTTGTTCTTTTGCATCAGGTTTAAAATTTGCCTGAATAAAGAAGTTATTTCCGTCTTTGAACTGATAATGTTCTGTCCCTACCATATTAAAAATCTGTTCCGGCATTTTTTCAATGAGATTTTGTTGGAGTCTTGAACTTGCACCATCACCAAAAATTATGCTTATTAAATCAAGACAAATGGAATCTTTCAATTCACAAGCTTTAGGTCCGAGCCAACCAAACATCATATAGCCTGTTTGCACATTAGATTTTGTTTCTATATATTTTGTTTCTTGTGCAGGATTATCAATTACATTTACTCTTTGTTCAGTTTCTATTCTGTCGGGGAAAGTGAATTTTTCTTTAATTTTTTGTAAAACTTCCTCATGGTCAAAATCTCCGACAACAATGGTTGTAACATTCTTGGGAGTATAGAATTTACGATAGTATTTATCTATATCTTCTCTTGTAACCTGAGAAATAATTTCGGGAGTTCCTATTACATCCCTTTTATAAGGATGATTTGAATACATATTTCTGTTGCATTGATTATAAACCTTTGTCCAAGGCTGATCTTTTCGCATTCTGATTTCTTCAATTACAACATGGCGTTCTCGTTTATCGGTTACGGTTGAATCATTGATATCAAAAGGTGCACCCAGTTCTTCTGAAGGGAAAACAGGATCCATCATCATATCGGCATGCAAATCAAGTGCCATATCAAAATACTTGTTATTTTCCCCTTTAGGCAATGTTACATAATAGAAGGTATAATCTTTCCAGGTTGCAGCATTTACTATTGCTCCTTTGGATTCAAGAATTTTATCAAATTCGCCAACCTTATGACTATGTGTACCTTTAAACATCAAATGCTCAAGAAAATGAGAAATCCCGTTATTGTTATCATCTTCATTTATTGAGCCTGTTTTAACCCATGAAGAAACGCTCACCATATTCCCTTCCTTATGAGCCAAAACAATTTTATGCCCGTTGTCATTTGTATATATTTCAACATCCTTGTTCAAATAAGGATATTTAATCAAAGTCTTATCCATAATTTCCTCTCTATAAAATTATTATAGCATAATTATATTTCTTGCAAAAATATAAAGGATTTTTACATATTTTTACAATAAAACAGGCAATAAATTTTGTTAAAATGTTTTTATAAATACATAGGTAGAAATATGAAAATTGTTCCGAATTTTATAATTTCCAATAATCAAAGCGTTAAACGTTCACTTTCATTTGCTCAAAATCCGCAATCTGACAGGAAAAATGTAAATGAAGTTGGCAATGTTACGCCGGATTATAATGTTTCAAAGCCAATATCTTATACTAAAATTGAAGACATTAAACTACCTGACAATCTTACTGCACACTATTATAAACTCGGGAACGGGCAGAAAGTTGTAGTTATTCCAAAAGATGGCTCAACTGTTGTAAAAAGCTATGTAAATACAGGTGCTTTAAATGAACCCGACAGGGTACGCGGTATCAGCCACTACATTGAACACAATCTGTTTAACGGCTCGGAAGCTCTCGGAGATAAAGACTATTTCGAAGAGGTACATAAAATGGGCGCTTATACAAACGCTTCAACAAACCTTTCAATTACGGATTATGAAATAGATTCACAGCTGCTTGAAGATACCGATTTGGAAAACCAGATTAAGCTCCATGCCGGAATGCTTCAGACTCCAAAATTTTTGCAGGAAAAACTTGATAAAGAGAAAAAGATAGTTAATTCGGAAATCAATATGTATATGTCCGATGACAGTTCAAGTGCGGAAACGCTGACTTATAAAAACCTGTTCAATATAAAATCAACATCCCCGAATCTTGTCGCAGGGAAAACCGATAATATTGATGCCTTAACAAGAGATGATGTTGTTGAATATTTCAATAACAATTATTATCCTGCAAATATCGTAACTGTCATAATAGGCGAAGTTGATGAAGCAAAAACAATGGAGCTTATTTCCAAATATTTTAACTCTACAAAAATGCCGGCAGGACAACGCACTTTTGAAAAAATGACTCCGATTGAAAATCCCGTAAGACAAGATGTCATTTCCAACAAAAAAACGGGTAGTGCCGAAATATATTTAGGTTTTGCAGGTGCAGAAAATAACAATGAAAAAGATCAGGTATATTTAAGAGCCGTAAATCAGCTCATTTTCGGACTCGCTAATTCAAGAATGAAAAAGACTGAAGAAAAATATTCAACAGATATTTTCCCCTCAATAGACAGAATGGGCACAAGACCATCAGACAAAACTGCAATTATGCTAAGAACTTCCGTTCCGGAAGAATATGTTGAACCGATATTAAAAGATATTTATAATGTGTTAACGGATGTGCTAACAAATCCCCCGACACCCGATGAATTTGAAGCAATAAAAACAAATATCAAAAAAATTAATTCAGTCGGTATGCAATCTTCTGCTGAGCTTTGCTCTCACATTGGCAGGGATTTTCTAAACGGAACACCGTATAAAACGGCAAATTACGATAAAATTCTGGATGCTATGACTTATGATGATTTCATAAAAACAGCAAGAAAATATTATGATTTGAACAAAACTGCTTTGACTGTTGTTCACCCTAAAAATACCACAAAAGAGCAAATTAACAGTAATTACAACAAGACAAAAGCATCGGTTTCATTCACTGGTGCAAACAAAAAAACTCCAATAAATCTGAATAAAATCGAACAATACAGAATGCCAAATAATTTTGAAGTGGTTCTGATTGATTCAGACAGTGATGTCGTCAATTATTCGCTTGCATACTTTAACAAAGACAAAACTCCTAAAAAAGCGGCAATATCGGATATTTTAAATGACATGTTTAAATATTGCGGAACGCATCAGCACACATGGCAGCAGCTTGCTGATTTAAGCGATAAAAATGCCATAAACAGCGGTTTAAGAGCCGGTACAAGCAACATGGCAATAAGCGGAAGTTTCCCTGTTGATAAAACTGAAATGAGCCTTGATATGTTCAGAGAAAATATACTG
This sequence comes from uncultured bacterium, assembly GCA_902777855.1. Classification (GTDB taxonomy): domain Bacteria; phylum Cyanobacteriota; class Vampirovibrionia; order Gastranaerophilales; family Gastranaerophilaceae; genus Zag111. The sequence continues at coordinate 114,167 of CACYVN010000008.1, forward strand.
CAGGCAGATTTGAATTATAATTTATTCCAGAATGCGGTTAAACATTGCAAAGACAGATATTCAACCGCAGAACCAAGTGCTTTTGATGCATATGACAAAGCAATGTTTGAGGGGACCCAAAATCAATACACGTACAGGGAAAAATTAGAAAGTCTTAAAGATATAACATACTATGATGCTCTTGCACTTTATAACGAAATTTTAACAAAAAGCCAGGGGCAGATTGTCGTTACGGCGCCATTTTCAAAACATCCTGAATTAAAACAAATAATATTTAATAATGCAGGTTCACTAAACATTGTTCAGCCGAAAAATACAAATCTTGCGCAATGTCATATCCAAAATAATGATGTTCAGCTTCATACTGTTGAAACAAACAGAAATCAGGCGGAAATTGTTGAGGGATTTAAATTTAAACAAAACGGAAACATTAAAGACGATGTCAGCATAATGCTTTTAAATACAATTTTGGGTATGGGGCAGGGCTCAAGGCTGTTTAATGATCTGCGAGAACAAAGACATCTTGCTTATATGGTGGATTCTATGTATGAAACAAACGGTGATAGCGGAATTTTAAGTCTGGTTATTAAAACTACAACCAACAATACTGAAACGGGAGAAAAATCTCTTGATAATATCAAAAAATCAATTGACGGATTTAATGAAAATATTGAAAAGCTCAAAACTCAATATGTTACGGAAGCAGAGCTTGAAAAAGCTAAACGAACAATGAAATCCGGTATCCTTTCCTCGCTTGAAATGAATTCGTATAGAAATTCAATTATAGGCGATAATGCTGCAACTGCTTACGGAATTGAATATACAAACAAGCAGATTGAAATGATTGATAAAATAACCCCGCAGGATATTTTGAATACTGCAAGAAACATTTTCTGTAACAAACCCATATATTCTATTGCCGCAACAAAGGAAGCTCTGGATTTTAACAAAGAATATTTTGACAACCTGAAAATTTAGCAATCTTTAATTTGTTTTATAATTCCCTCAACACCGTCAAATTTCGCAAGTTTCAGAGCATTTTGCTGAACGGTATTTAAAAATTCGTCGTCATTAACAAGCATTTCAATTTTTTTGAGTAGTGCTTCGCTGTCTGTTGCACTATCTTCAAGATACAACCCTGCCCCCTGATTGAGCATGTATTTGGCATTTTTTCTCTGATGGTCAGCTGCTGCGTAAGCATAAGGTACAAAAATCGATGCAACCCCGCTTGCGCAAAGTTCCGAAATACTTAAAGATCCCGCTCTTGATACCGCAATATCACTTGCTTTTAAAACATCTGTCATATTATCAAAATAAGGTTTTATAATAACATTTTTATCGTTTTTGTATTCGGGGTAAATATTTTCTAAACTCCTAACAACATCATCATAATTCTTTTTCCCCGTCTGGAATATTACCTGCAAATTACGGGATGATAATTCTCTAAGTATTCCTACAGTTGCATCATTTATTTTTTTTGCACCCTGAGAACCGCCCATAATACATATCGTCAGCTTATTTTTAATCCCCAAATTACTTCTCGCCTGCTCCTTTGTCAAAGTCGCAAACTCTTTTCGTATCGGATTCCCGTTCACAAAACAGTTGTTATTATGTAATTTTTTGCACTCAACCTCAAACGCAACGGAAATACTTTTGGCAAACGGGGCAAATCTCCTTGTTACAAGTCCCGGATTTGCATCACAATCATGCATAACAAAAGGAACTTTCATTGTCATACCTGCAAATAACACCGGAGCAGAAACATATCCGCCGGTACCAAAAATAGCGTTGGGCTTATATTTAAAAATATATATACAGCATTTCAGCCATGCAAAAAGCATTTGAAAAGACCATTTTAAAAAAGTTAATGTAGCTTTTCTCGGCATTCCGGAACTGTTAACAGGGAGAAAAGTATAATTTTTTGAAGAAGTAATATTTGCCTCAAGATTATTAGGATTTCCTACATAATAAATTTTTTCGGTATCTTCCTGCTCAAGTAACCCATCGGCAACTGCAATAGCAGGATAAATATGCCCCCCGGTTCCTCCGCCCGTTATAAAATATGTCTTTTTATGCATTTGCTTCTGCCTTTACTTTCTTAATTCTTTGTCTTGAAATATTTAACAAAATTCCAATCATTGATAAAAATACAATTATTGAAGTCCCGCCGTAGCTGATGAACGGCAGGGTAACACCTGTTACAGGGAAAAGAGAACTTGCAACCGCCATATTTAAAAATGCCTGAAATCCTAAGATAAATGTTATACCTATCGCAAGAAGTTTTCCATACATATCCGGGCACCTTTTTGCTATTCTTAATCCGCTGTAAACAAGAGCGGTAAATAATCCTATTATAAAAAAGCAACCTAAAAAGCCAAATTCTTCCGCAATAATCGAAAAAATAAAATCAGTATGGCATTCAGGCAGATAAGCAAGTTTCTGAATGGAACCTCCGTATCCTGTTCCGCTGAAACCGCCGGATGCAAAAGCAATCAGCGATTGAATGATATTATAACCCTTACCCTGTGCATCACTGCCCGGATTAAGCCAAATTGTAATTCTGTCCATTTGATATCCATGTAAAAGTTTGGGTATCATTGAAACAACTCCAAGACCGATAATCCCTCCTCCGATACCAATGACAAGCCAAGGCCCGCTTGCTGCTATGTACAATGCAAGACTTGTACACAAAAGTATAATAACCATACTCAAATTAGGTTGTTTAAATACAAGAAATAACACAATTAACAAGGGGATGAAAACACTTACAATAAACTTGGGTTCAAATATATTAACCTTATCTTTAAATGCACTTGCAAGCATCATACAAAAAAGCGGTTTTGCGAACTCAGATGGCTGAAGCTGCATAAAGCCCAAATTCATCCAGCGTCTTGCCCCGTTTATTTCCATACCTAAAGGGGTGAACATTACAATACAAAGTAAAATTACTACTATCCATAAAAATTTTGTATTAAATTTTTCAAGCTTGTGATAATCAAATTTTGTAAAAAATACAAGAGCAAAAAATCCAACTCCTGCAAATATACCCTGTTTCAATAGGAAACTTATTAAAGGTGCACCCTCTCTCATACATTTTGGGGCTGTAGCTGAAAATATTGCAAGAAATCCGGTAATAACAAGAAATATTACCATAATAAGCAAACGCTTGTCAGGAGCCCCCAACATTACATTGGACTTCCTTTTTTCAGTATTCGTATTTTGCCTTAACGGATTATTATATTCTTGATAAGACATGTGCCCTGAATACCTCTCCCCTGTGTTCGTAACTGTTAAACATGTCAAAACTTGCACACGCAGGTGACAACAGAACTACATTCGGATTTAGACTTGTTCCTTTATCGATTGCACTTTCCAGTGTTTTTTCTTTAATGATATTATTAAAACCGTTTTTGATTAAATTTTGTTCAAATCTGTCTGCAGCTTCTCCGATTAAAATAACTGTTTTTATATGTTTATTAACGGATTGACAAAATTCGGTCAAATCGGTATTTTTGTCTCTGCCGCCTGCAATGAGGACAACATTTTGATTATTAAAAGAATTTATTGCAACAATAGATGCTTCAGGATTTGTTGCTTTTGAATCATTATAGTATGTTGTGCCGTCTTTTGTTGCAATTTTTTCTAACCTGTGTGCAGGTGCTTTAAATTCCGCGACGGCATTTCTTATTGTTTCATTATCTATTCCTGTTAATTTTGCGCAAATAACTGCACATTCAATATTCTGATAATTATGTTCTCCTATTAAATGACAATCAGAAAGATTTACTATTTCTTCCTCTTTACCATCCTGCCTAAAGATAATCCTTCCACATGATTCATAACAGCAATTATCTCCGATACTACCCCCAAACAAGAATAATTTTCCCTTTACTTCTTTTGAAAATTCTAAAAGTTTTTCATCTCTAACATTTAGAACGCAATATTTTGCGGTTTGCGGCTCACGAAATACGCGCGCTTTTGCATTAAAGTAATTCTCAAGTCCGTTATGCCAGTCAATATGATCAGGAGTGAAATTAGTCCAAACTGCAATATAAGGTTTTAGGGACGTACTCATATCAAGCTGGAATGAACTTGCTTCGCATACAAAGTAATCAAGATTCTCGTCTGCAACAAGACAAGGCGGTGTTCCGATGTTTCCGCAGGCTTCAGTTTTAAGTTTTTTGCTCAAAATATGCTGAGTAAGTGATGTGGTTGTTGTTTTTCCGTTAGTCCCCGTGATAATTATAAACGGGATATCACATTCTCTGTAAGCAAGTTCAAGCTCTGATATAACTGGTATCTGCTCTGCACGAACACGTTTTATAATCTGACTGTAAGGCGATATTCCCGGGCTTGTAACCGCAATATCCGATTTTTTAATAAATTCGTCGCTATGACCGCCATATTCAACATGAACCCCAATATCTTCAAGCATCTTTGCATTATCAGACTGTTCTTTTGTCGTAATATCATTATATTCTGTCAGATAAACATCTGCACCGTGCTTTTTTGCAAATTTTGCAGCGGCAATTCCGCTTTTTGATAATCCTAAAACAAGAACCTTTTTACCTCTTACGCTCATTATAAAATCCCCTTAGTAAATAATCCGTATAAAACAACTGCAAAAGCCGAAAACAGAAAAGAAACAATTGAAAATACTATAACAACTTTTTTTTCATTCCATCCTAAAAGCTCAAAATGATGGTGAATAGGCGCCATCTTGAAAACTCTTTTGCCGGTTGTTTTAAAACTCGTAACCTGAATAATAACCGATAGAGTTTCCATTACAAAAACGGCACCGAAAAATATCAGCAAAAATTCGAATTTCCCGAGCACTGCAAGAGTCCCTAACAAACCACCGATTGCAAGAGACCCGGTATCTCCCATAAACACTTGTGCTTTTGGTTTGTTATATTGCAAAAAACCGACTAACGCACCGGCAACGGTTGCAGATATAATCGCTAAATCTGTTTTTCCTGACAACAATGCAATTATTGCACAAGCTACAAAAGCAGAAACTCCGCAACCTGCAGCCAAACCGTCAAGTCCGTCGGTTAAATTGTAAGCATTTGATGAACCTGTTATGATAAATACCGCAAAGACCGGATACAACCAGCCCATATTTATTGTCCAATGTCCTATTGAAAAATTACACGCTTCGGGATGTGATATTACAAGTGCAATTGTAGGTAATAGCGCTATTGCAATCTGTCTGAATAATTTTCCTCTTGGAGTTAAACCGTCGTTACCTTTACCTTTTATCTTAATATAATCATCCTGAAATCCGGCAAGAGTATAGAAAAATAAAGTTATTACAGTAATAAGTGCTTTTGTTGACATTTCCTGAGCCAGAGACAAAACAATAACAGAAGCCATAATTATTGCCCCCACTATAAAGACTCCGCCGGTTGTCGGAGTTCCCTGTTTCTGAGCGTGGTTTTCAGGGGCAAGGTCTTTTACATATTGCCCAATCATTTTTTTTCTCAACAAATCTATATACGGCACTCCGAAAAGTGAACAGAAAATGAACCCTAACAGAAATGCAACTGCGGTCATTATCATTTTTTATATATCCCTCATTCTTTTTTTATTTTTTCAAGTATTTCTTCAAACTTCATTGCTCTTGAAGCCTTTAAAAATATTGTATTACTCTTGTCTAAATTTTCAACAATGTAAAGAGCAACCTGCTCATTATTGTCAAAATATTCGACTTCAAATCCCTCAATTTCAAGTGGTTTGCCAATCTCACAGGCAAGTTTACCTACTAAAATGTACTTAACATATTTGTTAATTGAGGATAGATATTCCCCGACTTCCCGGTGATATCTGATTTCATCATTGCCAAGTTCTGCCATATCTCCCAGAATTACAACAGGGTTGGGATAAAGTTCTGCGAAAGCTTTAACAGATGCTTTCATCGACTCGGGATTGGCATTATAACTGTCATTGATAAATTTATATCCTTTAATTCCCTCGACTTCCCAGCGTTTTTCAATCGGATGATAAGTCTTTAGTCCTTTGGCAATTTCTTCCGGTGTCATTCCTGTTTTTAAACCGAGATTTACAGCCGAAAGCGAATTTTCGATATTATAATCTCCCTCAACATTTAATTCATAAATATTACCTTTATACTCAAATTTTGAATATGAAGGTTTTCTTTCTAAAACAACAACATCATCTAATGAATAAAAAATCTTTTCACCTTTGAATTTGAGATGTTTTTTGATTATATCCTGATTAAGAGAAATAAATATTCCCTCATTACTTAATCCATTTGCTATTTCACATTTAGCAATTGCTATATTATCCAAAGAACCTAATCTCCCGACATGTGCACTGCCACTGTTTGTAACTATTGCATAATCGGGATTGAGATATCTGGTAATGTAATCAATTTCACCTAAGCCACGCATACCCATTTCAACAATAAGCATTTGTGTATCTTCAGGCATTGAAAGTATTGTTTGGCAAAACCCTATTTCATTATTATGATTAGAAAAAGTTTTATGAGTTCTAAATTTATAGTTCAAAACCGAATAAACCATTTCTTTGGTGGTAGTTTTGCCGGCACTACCCGTAATACCGACAACAACAGGATTAATTTTGTTTCGGTAAAACTGTGCAATTTTCATATAAGCATCTTTTGTATCAGATACTTTCAGAACAAAATCAGCATTATCAAAGACAAAATCACTTGTCGTAAAATACGCTTTTGAACCATTTTCAAGAGCCTTATCAATAAATTTTTCACCGTCAAATGTTTCCCCTTTTAACGGTAAATAAATATCATTCGGAGTTATAGTTCTTGTATCGGTTGATATATTAAACTTAGAAACACAACTGTTATCTTTTAAAACTTTTGCTCCCGTTGCCTCAATTAAATCATTTTTATCAAACATCATAAAAATATTTTACTCCAAATAATAAATATTAATTTAAAAATTAACAAATATTAAAAATGCTTGACAACAGGTTATCAGCGGGAGATAATTATCATAGTGATTACTCGGGCAATCGTTTATAAAACCTTTAACACTAGCTTTTTATAAAGGTTACGAACCCACAATTTGAAAGGACAAAATAATGTACGCAATTGTAGAAACAGGCGGGAAACAGTATCAGGTAGAAGAAGGACGCTACGTTGATATTGAAAAATTAGAAGGTGATGTAGACTCTAAAGTTACTTTTGACAATATCGTTATGATAGTAAACGGTAAAAAATCAAAAGTCGGACAACCTTATGTATCTGGTGCTTCTGTTGAAGGAAAAATTCTTAAACAGGACAAAGCAAAGAAAATTATTGTTTTCAAACAGAGACCTAAAAAAGGATACAGAAAAAAACAAGGTCACAGACAAGAATATACAAGAGTAATGATTTCAAAAATCAGAACTTCGGCAAAAAAAGCTGCTAAAGAAGAAACAACAGAAACAGCTGAATAATCAGGAAAAATAATTAAAAGGAGAATATAAAATGGCACATAAGAAAGGTATGGGATCCACCCGTAACGGTCGTGACTCCGAAGCGAAGCGCTTAGGTGTTAAAAAGTTCGGTGGTGAAACAGTAAAAGCAGGTAACATCCTTGTTCGTCAAAGAGGAACAAAAATCCATCCGGGGAACAATGTAGGCATTGGTTCGGATGATACTTTGTATGCATTGATTGACGGTCAGGTTAAATTTGAACCTCACAGACGTGACAGAAAACAGGTTTCTGTATACTCTGCTTAATCAAATGATTAATAATAAAAGAGCCGAGGTTAATACCTCGGCTCTTTTATTTCTTTTTAAACCTCGACATCAGCATATTCTTTATCGGGGATATAATCTGCATCGGCAATAACCAACTGAGTCGGTTTGCCTTTCGGCGGAACTACATCTGCATATTTATCAGCAATTTCCTGCGGTACAACAAATGAAGATTTAGGTTTTATTGTAAGTTCTCCTCCGCTTGCATAAACTCCGGTCATTTGAATTGTACCAATTTTACCTGCTTTTGAGGTTTTATCTGTTTTACCGATATTAAATAATTTTGAAATTCCTGATGCAGCACCAAGTCCTTTAGTTGTTAAATCTTTCATCTTACTATCTCCATGTTCTCTTCTCTATACCTTAATAAAGTATTTTGAAAAGTCACAATTTCAGAGTCGGTTTATTTTGTTACATTGCTTAATATTTAATTTACATATTATTGTTACGTGCAAACAAAGATTGTGTAGTAATCGCTCTATTCAATTCCTGACATAGTTAACTACATAAGCCCCTATTTTATATTCTGTAAAATCATCATAATCAAAGCAATAAATTTATCTTTAACTTCGTTAGCGGTTTCAATAACTTCTTTGTGATTCAGTTTTTTATCGGAAACCCCGCTTGCGTAGTTTGTAAGACAGCTCAATCCAATTACTTTTATTCCGCAGTAATTCGCAACGATAGCTTCCGGAACGGTTGACATGCCGCAGGCATCAGCGCCCAACGTTCTTGCCATATTAATTTCTGCAGGGGTTTCGTAACTCGGACCTGTAGAAGCCATATAAATACCGTGTCTTATATTCATATTAAGTAATCTTCCGGCAGCATCGACTATTTTTATTAAACCCTTGTCATAAACTTCAGACATATCCGGGAACCGAACGCCGTATCTTTCGTCATTTCTTCCGATAAGTGGATTCGTACCCATAAAATTGATATGGTCTGTTATCACCATCAAATCTCCAGGACGGAAGCTTTTATTAACAATCCCTGCAGCATTAGTGAGAATGATTGTTTTTACTCCGAGTTCTTTCATAACCTTAATCGGATAGGTTATTTGTTCCATTGAGTAGCCTTCGTAATAGTGCATCCTGCCCTGCATCATTACAACTCTGCGCCCGACAATATTTGCGAAAACTAACTGCCCTTTATGCCCTTCAACTGAGGACAAGCGTGGAAATCTCGGGATTTGTTTATATGGGATGGCAAATTCCTGATACTTATCAGCAAGTTCACCTAAACCTGAACCTAAAATAATTCCTATTTCAGGTTCAAAATTATCGGTATAAGTATTGATATAATCAAGTGTATGCCTCATGAAGAACTCCCAAAATATTTATAAAAATACACGGGTTTTGTAATTAAAACCCGTGTATTATAAACTAACCTACTAATCTGTTGTCGTCAGCTTCAGATGCTTTAACCATCAGTGCGTGTTCAACAGGATTTTCTCTTGTATATGCGCTTTCGTGTGCATCTTCATAACCAAAACCTTCTCTTGCTTTTCTCGCCTGACTTTCGTCAACCAGTTTTTTGGCAAGTTCAGCAATTTCATACACAAGTTTATATCTGTTTTCCGAATTTTCGTTTAATTCCCATGCTACTTTAATTATTTGATTCATTTGTAAACCTCGCTTATTATTTGATATGTTCTATCATATAACAGATTTCTTTAAAACACAAGTATAAATTATTTGCGGTTTTTGCATCCGTCATCTCCTAAATCAATTTTCCCGTCAAAATTATTATCAACTCCGTCATTACAAGAGCCGATTGAGTCAAAACTCTCTGCTTTTGGGGAATATTTTAAATATTTATCCGGTATAATATTCCACAAATATAAGAAAAATTGCTTATAATTCTTCGCAAAATTTGGATTTTTTATTACAAGCAAATTTTCATCGTTTTTATTTTCTCCGCTATTAGAAAAATTCATTGAACCGATAATCAGATATTCATCGTCAATTATCATTGTTTTTGAATGTAGTTTTCCTGCGTAATTTTCCGCCTTTAATAAAACTCCGTTCTCCCGTAATAATTTATGTTTTGTATTTCTCGTATTTACACTGTTTGCATCAATTATAATTTTTACATCAATATTTCTTTTCTTTGCTTTTATTAGTGCTTCCGTAATGTCTTTATGAGTTATCAAAAATGTCGGTACATATATATAACTCTCTGCATTGTTAATAAGTTCAACAATTCTTTTTGAAGATTTGTACTGCGGAGAAAAATATACTTCTATTTCAGAAATTCCCAAAATAAATTTGTTTGGCAAGTTGTGTCTGATTTTTGCACTGTGGAATTTACCATTTAGCATCTGTTCAAATTCAGCCTCATAAAGCTCTGCAATTTCACGAGAATTTAAAACAACAACATCATTAACATCGTAGCCGCTCAGACCGGACTTTGAAAAATTCATTGAACCTGTTATAACTTTTGATTTATCAAAAATCCAGAATTTGTTATGCATAAGTTTAGCGCTATCAGGGCTAAATCTGTCACTTTGGCTTTGTATTGACAGATTTTTGATTATATCGTTGCTCTTATAAAAGTTTTTGGTAATATCAGGGGTTTCGTCATAAACAAATCTGATATTTACTCCTTTTGAATGTGCATTTTTTAGTGCGGAAGTTATTGCAGGGATATCCTCATAACCGTATATTGCAATGTCAATACTTTCTTTTGCATTATTTATGTTATTAACAACAAGTTTGCATACGTCTGTTGAGCAATATGAATTTGGCTTTAATTGTTTTGTGTAATCAAATTTGTATATTGCAATATCTCCGCCAAAAAGTTTCAGTGCCGGAGATGTTCCGGTAAGTATAGTCGTATTTTTATTCGCAGGATGTTTTTTATCCTTGACAGCATGACAAAAATGGCAGGGTTTCATACCTTTTGGCAGTTGTTTAAATGGGATAATGATTTTATCGTGAGCCATATTTCCGTATTCGCATTCAAGGGTGTGATATTTATTTGAATGATGATTTAGAACAACAAGATTTAATTTTTTTGAAATTTCAAGATTTTGTTTAAATTTATCTGGGTTTAATGCCTTCCCGTTCCTTAAACCAAAACCGCTGTTAGAAAGCAAATTTGCATAATCAGTGCCGTCAATTTGAATTGATACTTGTGTACATTTTGAAGAAGTCGAAGGATAAAATTTATAAGACACATTCTTGTTAAGCAGAATCTTTTGCCCGTATTCTCTGCCAAGATACCATAAATTTATCATATCATTTTTAGATAATTTTAATTTAGATGAATAATCTTTGTCAGGCTCGGGCTCAAAACTGTCAACACCATATATACAAACGGTTTCATTATTATCAGCAACCCCGTTTCTGTTAAAATCAAGAACAAGCATATCTGCCGACATTACATCAATGACTTCATATTTGCTCTTATATGAATATACAAAAGATGCGAATATACAAAAAAGCAAAACTAATATTATTATCGTTAAAATTTTATTTTTCATAATTCATATCAGAATAATAATTGAAATTTTAACACATTTCAATCAAAATAACTTAACACAACTTAATAAAAATTTCAGCAATATTTCAGTTTGTAAATTGAAATATTATATTATTTTTCTGCAAAAATTTAAGCTTATGTAATATATAATTTTTCTATTTTTAAAAATGAAAAGTGTTGATATGACACGTTTTAAGGCTATTTTAAAATGTAAAGTTTTGTTAAAATTGCAATTATTCTTTTTAAGAAATTATAAAAATTAGTCGTTTCATGTGGTATAATATATATAGGAGATATACCATAAATTTTTCTGCTTAAAGACCCCTTCAAAAAAATTGGTATAATCTTATTAGAAAGGTGGCGAATATGAGCAACCTGCAACTACAAAATGATATTGAGAAGTTATTAGAGATTTTACCGGAGAAAATTCACAAGTGTCTGAATCCGCAAATGCTTGATGATGCTATTGAAATTGTTTTGGATTTAGGCAGAGTGCCGGAAATTCGCCGTTCAGATAAAACAATTACTTATCTTGATACTGATATTGTTAATGATAAAGACATTGAATATATAACCTCAAGAGTTCAGGAGTTTACATCTGATAACCGCTCAGGAATTGCAGGTACATTACACAGAATTAGTGCCATCAGAAACAGACAGGGTAAAGTTGTCGGCTTAACCTGCCGTATTGGGCGTGTAGTAACAGGTACAATATCCTGTATTAAAGATATTTGCCTGCAGAATAAAAGTATATTGTTTCTCGGACCTCCAGGGGTTGGGAAAACTACCAAATTAAGAGAAATTTCACGTCTTGTAGCGGATGAACTTGCAAAACGTGTGATAATTGTTGATACTTCAAACGAAATAGCCGGTGACGGTGATGTCCCTCACCCTGCAGTCGGTCATGCAAGAAGAATGCAGGTTCGTCAGCCAGAATACCAAAAGGATATTATGATTGAGGCAGTTGAAAATCATACGCCTGAGGTAATTATTGTTGATGAAATCGGAACGGAAGCAGAAGCCCAGGCAGCAAGAACAATTGCTGAACGAGGTGTTATGCTTATTGCAACAGCTCACGGAAATACACTTGAAAACCTTATTAAAAACCCTACATTATCCGATTTGGTCGGTGGGATTCAGTCGGTAACATTGGGTGATGATGAGGCAAAACGCCGTTCTTCTCAAAAGACTGTTCTTGAACGAGAAAAACAGCCGACATTCGATATTGTTATAGAAATTTTAGACAGAAACACTTTAGCCGTATATAAAGATACTGCAGAGGCGGTAGATTACATATTGAGAGGATGGCCGATTAAGCCGGAGATTAGAAAAGTTGATAAAACTTATGAATTTATCGCCCCTGCACCGATTTCTGTTAATAAAACACCGAATGTGCTTGATAAAATCAATATGCTTGATAAGACTATTGAAAATCCGGAAAGTCTTAAATTTTCTTTCTCAAGACAAAAATATGTTGAGGATGTAAAAAATTATAAAAAGATTTATTTGTATGCAGTATCGAGAAGTATTGCGGAAAAAGTTATTGAACGTCTTGATTTAAACGCCGAGATTACAAGAAATATTGATGATGCTGATATCGTTATCGCACATAAAAATTTTGTAAAAGGTGGGGCAAAAGTTCTTTCAACTGCAGAAAAAGACAGACTGCAAATATTCTATGTAAAAACAAATTCAATGGCTCAAATCCAAAAGATTATAAAACAGGCTCTTGATATTGCCGAAATGAATGAGAAACAATCCTTCTATGATGTTACAGAAACTGCGCTTGATGAAGCAAAAGAGGCAATTGAAAAGATTTTGACAGGTGTTGTAAAAGATATTGAATTAAAACCTCAAAACCAGCAAATACGAAAACTTCAGCATGAACTTGCGGAACAGCACAATCTTGATTCCACTTCAGTCGGAGAAGGTGAAAATCGTCACCTGCGTTTGAGAGTTGTCGGTGGTACGGATTTTGATAATAAAGATTAATTAATAATTTAAATTTACCCCAAGTTTGAGTCCCTTTATTTAAGGCAATAGAAATTACTTTATTTTAAGTATGCTTTGTAAAGGGGCTCCCGTTTTAAAATATCTTGTTTTTAATATATCCTTGTGATATCTTTTGTTCATAAGGAGTAATAACAAATGGAAGTTAAAGCTATATCTAATTCTCAACCGTCTTTTAACGGCTATTTAGGCAGAAATATTCAAACTTACGTTAATCATATTGTTGAAAAAGAAGTTAATTGTCTTGTCAGAGAGGCAAATAATCGTGTTAAAAAAGTTGATGAAAATAAAATTAAAGAAATAAAGTCGCTTGGGGACAATGTATTAGGTAAATTTTCTGCCTATGTAGGAAATATGAATAAAAAAACAAATCTTGATTTAAACGATGTGGATTCTTCATATATGCGTTTTATTTTCAAAAATCAGATTGCCTCGGGCAAAGAAGTCAGCGTATATCGTTCAATTGTACATGAACAACCGAATATTTTTCAGGGTAACGTTGTTATTCCTGAATCTAAAGATTTATCCAAAATAGAAGATGCTTCAAAAAAAGATTTGCATAAGCTTGATATTATAGCGGACAAGTTATCAGAGGTTAATAACAGGGAGATTGATAACATATTTTTTGAAACTGCAACTACAAGACTAAAACAGGACGGAGAAAGTGCAACAGGATTTTGGCGTAAATTCAAGGTCCGTAAACTTGCAAAGGCTCTTGATAAATTTGCGCAAGAGCTTGGTATTGATACATCGGCACAAGTCAGGGCAGAAGAATACTTTAAAACAGCGAAAGAAAGAAAAATATCCGGCAGACAATTTTTAAAAGAAATGCAGGAATGCTCTAAACGTAATCAAAAAATTGCTGAAGATATATTAAAGGGCTAAAATAATATTTGTGATATTTCCATCCGTTATATTTTCAAGTGCAATATTTTTATCGTCTGATGTTAATACCCCAAGTTTTTTAAGTATTTCAACCGATTTCAAAATAAGAGTCTGATTTGTTGAAGTCAGTAATTCTCTGACTTTTTGTGTATTTTTTGTATATTCAAGAGCATTGAATACAAACAAACTCTCAGGGTTTAGTTCATTATCCGCAAGTTGTGTTAATTTGGAACCGTCAATTGCGTCTAAAAGTCCTTTAATGTCGTAGATTTCCTGTTTTGTGTCTTTTGTTTCGTCAAAAAGGTATTCATCATTTTCCGTAAGTGTTTCAAATTTATCTTTTGCGTTTAAAAGTACAACTGCAACGGCTGAATCTATTTCGCTATTAATTAGATTCTCCAAAATGTCATATATTTCAAAATCAAACACCTGCGAGAGAGCGCTTACTTCTCCAAGTCCGCTTATTATAAGGTTAAGCGCGTACAATCCGTCAATATCGTACTTATCTACAATTACTTTTAATGAGATTAAATATGGTAATTCGGATGCAATATGTTCAGCAAAAGACGAAGTTTTAATTGTATTTATAATTTCATCACAAGCTGTTTTATCTCCGTATGAAACAAGAAATTTTGCCCCTGAAAGTTGTTCAAATTCATCATTTGATTTTAGTTTCTCCATTGCTTCATTAAAAATCCCAAGATCACCGAAGGATGAGAGTGCATTTATTGAATTTGTGCTGAGATAAGAATTTTCACTGTATGCATTTTGTTTTAAACAGTCAAGTGCAAGCGGATCTTTAATAAAAGAAAAATATTTTGCACAGTATGTTTTTTCATTTTCGCTGCCGTTTTCAAGCAACTCAAGCATTGTATCTGTTAAATCTTCATTTGCGTATTTAACGAGCTGCCCTACGATAAATTCTTCGTATGAGGGGGAATAATATTTTAGTAATTTTAATAAATTAAGATAATTTTGTTTGTTGCAGGCTTTTTCGAGCCGTTTTGATACATTTTGTTTGATAAAATCGTAGAGATAATCGTCCTTTTCGACAAGTTCTCCAAACAAATCGACATCAGGTGTATTTATAAGACTATAAGACACAGGTTCAAAATCTTTCGGATTTTTACCCGTCAACTGTTTTAATTTATCAGACATAAAAAACCTTTATTTAAATTAATCCAAATAAAATACCGTAATAACTTTATGACCTTCTTCGGCATATTTTACGGCATTGTATAAAGTTTTACTTGTATGTGATAAGAAACAGATTAACTGATTACATTCGTCAATAATTTCTCTGTTACAAACTCTTGAAGCATCAGCTAACGTCATCATTGCTCGGTCTGCGTGTTCAATGATATTTGGAACCCCAATAAGCTGGTCTTGGACATCACTTGGCTGCTGTCCTATAGTTTGCGGAAGGATTACGCTGAGTTTATCAGGATTAGCTTTCATTGCTCCCCGAATTGCGGCAGCATTCGTACCTGATGAACCGCCTGACGTAATTATCGTATTACCTTGCATAACAAGTGCTGTTGCAAGAGTTTCTATCATTTGCTGGTGAGTAATTGGAAGATTACGACTTCCGATGATGGCAATTTTTTTTGCCGATTGTTTGATTGTTGCGAGTTCCATAGCAAGTTCATCAACAGTATTGGGTGAATCTGCCTTTACCGTATCCATATCATCATCAATGGGTACTACAATAGAACTTTCCTGATTTTCCTTTTTCTCATCCGAACTCATTAAAATTACCGTCTCACTTTCTGTCATTTTTTCTTCACTTTCTCATTGCATTAATTACATTTTTCAAATATGCTATAAGTATAGCATATTTTTTCTGATTTGGGAAGAGGTCATGGTAAAACTGCTGGAAAATCTGAATAAGGAACAAGCTGAAGCTGTACAGACCACAAACGGTGCGTTGCTCATTTTAGCGGGTGCTGGTTCGGGGAAAACAAAAGTTTTGACAACCCGTATTGCATATATGATTGAAAATGGCGTAAACCCCTGGAATATACTTGCCGTTACTTTCACAAACAAAGCTGCAAAAGAAATGAAAGAGCGTATTGGTGGCATTATAGGCGAAGATAAAATTAAATCAATGTGGGTTGGGACTTTTCACGGTATTTGCGGTCGTATACTAAGAGAAAATATTGAAAAATATAACACCACAACAGGTAAAAAACTTGATAAAAATTTCACAATCTATGATGATTCCGATACAAATCAGATTATTACAAGAATAGTTAAAAAATTAAATCTTGATGAAAAAATTTACGCAACAAAACTTGTAAAATCAATAATCTCAAATTCTAAAAATAAAATGCTTGATTCTGATATGGTTTACAGAAGTGCAAGAGATTATAAGGGGCAAAAAATTGCAACTATTTACCAAGAGTATGAAAAAACTCTAAATGCAAATAATGCAATAGATTTTGATGATATGCTTATGCTTACGGTTAAATTGTTTGAACAGAATGAAGAAGTCAGACAAAAATATTATGATAAATTTCAGCATATATTGGTTGACGAGTATCAAGACACTAACCTTGCACAATATAAACTTGTTAATCTGCTTTATACAAACGGCTCGGCAGATGTCCCGCCGGAACGTTCACTGTGTGTTGTAGGCGATGTTGATCAGTCAATTTATTCCTGGCGTGGGGCAGATTTTAAAATCATTCTTAATTTTCAGCACGACTATAAAAATGTTAAACTCATTAAACTTGAACAAAACTATCGTTCAACCGCAAATATTCTGAATGCCGCAAATGCGGTCATTGAAAACAATGAGCAAAGAGTTGATAAAGTCCTTTATTCAAATCACGGTGACGGCGAAAAACTCAGCTATTATATAGCAGCAGATGAAAATGATGAAGCGAACTACATTGCAAGGAACATAAAAAAGAACGCTTACGGCAATTATAATCAATTTGCTGTGCTTTACCGCACTAATAACCAGTCAAGAGCATTGGAAGAAGCCTGCATGTCTATCGGTATACCTTATAGGATTTACGGCGGTATAAAGTTTTATGACCGTGCGGAAGTAAAAGATATACTTGCATATCTCAAATTAATAAATAATACCGAAGATTCTCAATGTTTAAGACGTATTATAAATGTTCCAAAAAGAGGAATAGGCGACACAACCCTTAAACACCTGTCTGATTTTGCTTCCGAACGGGATATAAGTCTTTATGAAGCAATAAAAATAAGCGATGAATGTGATGCTCTTAATGCTAAGACATGTGCTAAACTCAAAAATTTCGCAGAATTTATATATAAATTAGCCCAGGCTGTAAATTCGTATTCTTTGAAAGATTTTATGTCTTTACTCATTGAAAAAACGGATTATCTTTCATATTTGCAGGATACTTATAAAGATGCTGATGAATATAATGATCATAAAGGTAACTTGCAAGAGTTAGTTAATGTTGCGGAGGAATTTCAGCCAGAAGATGAAAATGACAAATTATCAGAATTTTTGCAACAGGTTGCCCTGGTTTCCGATTTAGATTCAATGGATGAAGAAACTAATAATGTAACGCTTATGACACTGCATTCAGCAAAAGGACTTGAATTCCCGACAGTATTTATTGCCGGAATGGATGAAGGTATTTTCCCTTCCCAAAGGACTCTCCAAACTCCGTTAGAAATAGAGGAAGAACGTCGTTTGATGTATGTTGGCATAACAAGAGCAAAAGAAAAACTGTATCTTGTATCATCAAAACGCCGCCAAACATGGGGTGAATACCGCTACTATAATCCTTCAAGATTTATTGAGGAAATCCCGAAAAATCTTATTGATTTATTTGAATCAGACGGATATTCAGATTCTTCCTCAACGTTTAGAAGTGCCGTTTCAAAAGCAAAATCTTATTCTAATACATCAATTTCAACAAGTCCTGACGGTTATGTCAGACCGCAAACAGGATTTGGTGCGAATTTTGTAGCTCCGTCAAAACGCAGTTTGTCCGTTACAAAACCTCAAAACAGAACTTCGAATAAGTCATTTGTAGTGAAATCAACCATCAACAAAAAAAGAGAAGAAGAAAAATTAAAAGCTTTTTTTGCTGATAATAAAATTAAACGCATGGCAGACGAACGCAGGGCTCGTCTTGCACAAGAAGCACAAGAAGCACAACAACGTGAACAGGAACGGATAAATTCGCAAATTGTAACGGAAATTTTTGAAGTCGGGCAAAGAGTTTTTCATGAACGTATGGGAATAGGGCATGTTACTAATGTTATGGAATTGGGTGACAGCGTTATGTACACAATTGATTTTGGATCTGCAGGTAAAAAGGCGATGGATGCATCTTACGCGAAGTTGAAGAAGTTTTAGTTTGTGGGTGTAATTTTTTGCACCAATTTATTGTGTCACTGCCATCATTGTTCAACTGTCGCTACTGCTCCTGCCTCTGCTTGTGCATGTCTTGTGTCTTTGATTTTGACAGTTCAAGGTTTTGCCATTATTAAATTTGTCTGAAAAAGTTTGCTCACTTGTCCTTCAGACAGATTGATGTTTTCACAAACTTTTTGTTTTGTAACTTGTCGCTCACTTCACTATCGTCAAAATCCACTACGCATTTTTCAATAAACGCCACCGCCTCCAATTAACCCGAATATTCATTGCGGGTATAATTGTCGGACTTTTACCCTGTCGGGCTCATGGTTCTGCTCGGGCTTTTCCCCGCCTGTGCAATCAAAGATTGCTTCGTTCGCTTTACTTTCGTTCCGCTCACAACGGCGGAGGTATAATGTTTCGTGCCCTGTGTCTTGGATTTTAGCGGATTGGGTGTTTCGCCTCGCAATAAATGCCACCGCCTCCACTTCCAACGCCGTCACCGTCGTGCCGCCGTTTCAGTGTCGGTCTCTCGCTAACGCTCGTGGCTCTGCTCGGGCGAAAAAAAAACGACTGTGTTTCAAGTCGTTGGAAAATCAATAGGAAAAAAGGGAAAGGAAAGTCTGTTTTTATAACCCTTG
>CACYVN010000009.1 GCA_902777855.1 uncultured bacterium
TTGTACCACAGCGTGTTTTTCTTTTCGGTTCACTTTTCTTTTTGCGTCGCAATCAAAAAGAAAAGTGAACAAGAAAAAATAATTTATCAAATAATATACTGATAATATGTTTTATGTATTCAGATATAATGAGGATTATAAAATGAAAAAAGAAAACATTTGGATTATCGGAGCGTGCGCTCTGTTTTTTATCGGCGGTTACACAATGAATGATGTTGCAATTTCTTTGCCACGTTACAAAGTTGCAGTTGTCGATATTACAAAAGTTATGGATCAATCTAAAGATGTCCGGAACCTGAAAGCCTCACAAGATAGACAGTTAAAAGAACTTCAGACTCTTATTTCTAAAGCACAAAATGAAATTGCAAATACACCTGACCCAAATAAAGCCATAGAACTTCAGGCAAATTACAGAAAAGAAATAGAAACAAAGCAAAATGCTATTGACGAAGAATACAGCAAAAAAATCGTTCAAATTACTTCAAATATCAAAAATCTTATTTCAACTCAGGCAAAAAAAACAGACTACAACCTTGTACTGCCGACAGGAATGGTTATTTCAGGCGGTGAAGATATTACAGAACACGTTATTAAAGAAATGCAGTAGAAAAAAGGGCGGAGTTTTTAGTTCCGCCCTTTTTATATAAATCAATTATTTAATCCTAAAAGTTACATTTGCAACTGATGTTACTTTCTTTTTGATAGACGAAGAGTCACTTATACCGCTGTCAGATACATCATTTGAATCTTCAGGAGTGATTTGGAACACTCCCATCTGAAGTGACTGAATTTTTCCGACAGAATTATGAGTTGCTTTTAACATCGCTTTTGCACGTTGCTTAGCATCATTTGAAGCTTTTTCAAGCATTGCAATTTTTAAATCGGAAAGTTTAGAATAAAAATATGACGGTTCATATCCTGAAATTTCAATACCTTGTTCGGTTAAAGTATTAATATCAGTAGAAAGTTTTTTAATTTTTTCTACATCATCAGATTTTACGGTATATTTTTGATTAGCATTAAAACCGATAATTTCTTCTGTTGAATTGCCGTTATAATTTGTTTTGTAAAGATTGTATCCGTTTACATATTTTTCTTCAATTTGGTTGTCTTTAAAACCCTGTGATTTCAGGTATTTTACAATAATCGGTTTTTGTTTTTTCAGTGTCGCATAAGCAGCCGCTCTTGATTTATCTCTTGCTATTACATCAAAATCATAAGTTCCTTTATCAGAGGTAACCGTTTGAGAATAAGAACCGGTAACCGTAATTACATCTTTTGACATTGTATTTGTGACGATAACTGTCGCAACAATACCTGAAATACCTAAGATTAACGCCAATAAGAGTAACTGGAATTTTTCAATTTTTTCTAACATATCTCTACTCCTTTTTATAAAAATATTATATCCACTAAAATAAGATTTGCAACTTTATGATATAATTATCTTATGTTCGGATTTTTCAGAGAGAAAATAGATAATTTTAAACAAACTGTATCAAATACCGCAAAATCACTTGTAGGGAATGTGCTTAACACTATTGATGATTCGGAAGAAGAATACTCTGAATTTGCGCTTGACGATATTGAAGATACATTGATTAGTGCAGATTTGGGTGTAACTTATGCATCCGAGCTTGTTGATAACCTGCGTTCTAAAAGAAATGCCAAACCTTCAGAACTCAAAAATTATCTGAAAGAAGAATTTATAAAAACTTTAGCAGAAGCCGGGGCAACTGAGTTAAATTATAAAGACGGAGAATTAAACATTTACTTTATAACAGGGGTAAACGGTGCCGGGAAAACAACACTTATAGCAAAACTTGCCTATAAATTTAAACAAGAAGGCAAAAAAGTTCTTGTTGCAGCAGGTGATACTTTTAGAGCCGCAGCAGAAGAACAGTTAAACATCTGGTCTGTCAGAGCGGGAGCAGATATTGTAAGACGTGATAAGGCAGATCCGGCATCTGTCGTTTATGAAGCTATACAAAAAGCAAAAAATGAGAATTATGATGTAATTCTTGTCGATACGGCAGGCAGATTGCAAAACAAGTTTAACCTAATGGAAGAACTGAAAAAAATTAAAACTGTTATTGACAAACAAGCTCCTGAGGCTTTGCGCGAGAGCATTTTGGTCTTAGATGCGAATACCGGTCAAAATGGGCTACAGCAAGCTAAAGTTTTTGGCGAATGTGTAAATTTAACCTGTGCGGCATTAACAAAACTTGATGGAAGTGCAAAAGGTGCAATAATTCTTGCAATTGCAAAAGAAATGAAATTGCCGGTAAAACTCGTCGGAGTCGGCGAAAAAATGGAAGATGTAAAACCATTTAATGCGGACGATTTTATTGATGCATTGTTTTCTTAAAAATACCCTCCCCCTTGAGGGAGGGTCGAAATCTGTGATTTCGGGGAGGGGTATTTGAATATTTTACAATCTGCAACCACAAAACTTGGAAATAGAATTGAACTTATCGGTATGCCGTCAGAGAATAATGTTTTGATAATCGGTGTTTTTCACGGTGACGAACCTCAAGGGAAATATTTAATTGAGAACTACTTGAACGAAAATGAATACCCTCCCCTTGAGGGAGGGTCGAAATCTGTGATTTCGGGGTGGGGGCATAAATATAGTGTGTTCGCAAAGGAGAAAGCAAAAGAATTAAGAAATAATGCAACATTACATGAACAAATATTGTGGAATTATTTAAGAAAAAGTCAATTTATGGGTTTGAAATTCAGAAGACAACAACCTATAAATACATATATTGTAGATTTTGTTTGCTTTTACCCAAAAATAATAATTGAACTTGACGGTAGTCAACACATTAATAACAAAGATTATGATAAAAATAGAGATGAATTTTTTAAAAATTTAGGCTTTAAAGTTATACGAATATATAATAATGACATTTCGAATAATATAGAAGGTGTTTTAGAACATATAAAAAATGAAATTACCCCCACCCGGAAATTAAAAATTCCCACCCTCCCTCAAGGGGAGGGTACTAATGATAGTCTTTTGTTCATCCCATGCCTGAATCCTGACGGGCTTCAAAACGGTACACGCACAAACGCAAACGGTGTTGATTTGAACCGTAATTTCCCGACAAATAATTGGGGTGATGATACAAGCGGAGCAGGGGAAAATCCGAAAGATTATTACTCAGGCGAAAGTGCAGGAAGCGAAATTGAAACGCAATTTGTCATTGACATTATTGAAAAATATCAGCCCAAAATGATTTTGACTTTACATGCGCCTTACAAAATCGTCAATTTTGACGGACCTGCACAGGATATCGCAAAAAAAATCTCTGATATAATAGGTTACCCCGTTGAAGAAAGTATCGGCTACCCGACTCCGGGGAGTTTCGGGACTTATTGCGGAATTGAACGAAACATCCCGACAATTACATTAGAATTAGACGAAAAAATACCGGTCGAAAACTTAGTCCAGCCGGTATCTGAAATTTTTAATCTTTGTATGGATCAAAGAAACTTTGCCCAAAGGTAAAGAGTTTTTCATTATCCGACGGACCTAAGGTCATACCTCTGTAATCAGGATGATCCACTATTTTACTTCTATTAAACCATCCGCCTTTTGGTCCTTTTGTTTCAATATATCCGTCACTATATCTTATGACCGCTCCGTTTCCGCTTGAATTGTATACTGCACGTTGCTCTGCTTCAGTTTTCGCTCCATTAGTATATTGTGCATGTACGGTTCCGTCTTTTAATCCGTTTTCATGTTTCGTCTTAAGATAATCTCTGAGATATCCATCCCCAATTTCGAAAACTTCTTTAAAATCTTCAACATTGATACTATCTTTAAATACAAATCGTACAGAACCATCGTCATTGATTATGTAATCTGTTTTATTTACAACATTATTTAATCTTTGCCATTTTGCATATTTTTCATTTTCTTCTTTTGTAGCATTAGAACCATGATTACCGGTAAAACCATACCAACGGTTTTTACAATTCTGTAAATATGATTCCGTTTCTATATATGCATCTGTTTTATCTCTCTGCATTTGGACATTACTTTGTGATGTTTTTTGAGCAGTTTTTATGTCTTGTGTTTTTGTAGCCTTACGTACAGGTTTTGCTCCGCCCGCACCTTGTATTTGTTTTACCATTTCTATACTCCTCTGATTAATTGCATACACTTCATATATACATGTTAAGTATTTTTTTTATTTAAAATTGCACTAAAATTTATACATGTTCACATTTGTTTACACTTATTTGTGATAATATAATTTTGTAGGTCGGCGTTGCTACGCCGACATTGTAAAAGAGGTATATTATGCAATTATTTAACACGTATTCTGGTAAATTAGAAGAATTTAAACCTATTGAAGATAAAAAAGTCAAAATGTATGTCTGCGGACCGACTGTTTATGATTACGCACATTTAGGACACGCCAGATGCTACATTACCTGGGATGTTTTATATCGTTATCTCAAATTCCGAGGGTACGATGTTACATATTGCAGAAACGTCACAGATGTTGATGATAAAATCCTTAAAAAGGCGGAAAAAGAAAATAAAACTCCGGAAGAAATCTCACAATATTGGTATGAACAATTTACGAACTCAATGCAAAAACTCAATAATTTACCCCCTGATATAGAACCTTTTGCCACAAAAACCTTAGGCGAAATGATTAAAATGGTAAAAGATTTAATTGAAAAAGGCTATGCATATGAGGTAAATGGGGATGTTTATTTCAGGGTAAAAAAATTCGGCGGTTACGGAAAACTGTCAGGACAACCAATTGACCAATTAGAAAGCGGAGCAAGAATAGCAGTTGGTGAGCAAAAAGAAGATCCGCTTGATTTTGCATTATGGAAAAAAGATGAAA
Source organism: uncultured bacterium (assembly GCA_902777855.1). Taxonomy (GTDB): domain Bacteria; phylum Cyanobacteriota; class Vampirovibrionia; order Gastranaerophilales; family Gastranaerophilaceae; genus Zag111. Next base: position 4,872 of record CACYVN010000009.1, read on the forward strand.
AATTCGGTTATAATTCCCCGTGGGGAGTTGGTCGTCCGGGATGGCACATAGAGTGTTCCGCTATGAACCGCAAGCATTTGGGCAATACTATTGACATTCACGCAGGCGGAGCGGATTTGATTTTCCCTCACCACGAAAACGAAATTGCACAAAGTGAATGTGCTAACGGATGCAAATTTGTAAATTACTGGCTTCACAATGGATTTGTAACTATAAACAAAGAAAAAATGTCAAAATCGTTGGGCAATTTCTTGACCATAGATGATATGCTGAAAAATTATGATGCCAATACTTTGCGCTTGTTCATTCTGACAAATCATTACCGTATGCCTGTTGAGTTTTCTGATGAAGCATTGGCTTCCGCTCAGGCAGGAGCAAAACGGCTTACAAATGCAAAGCAGACTCCAATCAATGAGAACTTGGATATTTCTCAAACCTCTGAATACAAAGCATTTTGCGAAGCAATGGATGAGGATTTGAATACTTCAAAAGCACTTGCCGTTTTGTTTGATTTAACAACAAGAGCAAATAAAGACGAAAAAGATGCTTACACAATGCTATATAAACTTGGTACTGCCTTAGGTTTTACTTTTGAAAAGGCAGGTTTAAGTGATGAAGATTTATCCAAAGCGGTCGCTGTAGTTTCTGAAGCAATAGGTCTGAATTTTGCTTCTGTAGATGAAATTCTTGAACTTCGTAAAAAAGCAAGAGCGGAGAAAAATTGGGATATTGCAGACAAAATCAGAATTTCACTTGATAATATCGGAATTGTATTAAAAGATACTCCTGAAGGGACAAAAATCGAATTAAAATAAAATATTTATTTTCATAAAAAAATAATACCCTTATCGGGTATTACTTTTTATTTTTGAAAATCTTTAAATTGAATTTTAGTCTTCAATATCAAGATTAATATCGGCTTGAAGCTGTTTTTTCATGATGTTGTTTATTACAGCATCTACTAACAACTCATAGGATTTCTTATTTTCAATTCCGGGAAATTCCTCTTTGAGTTGGTTTCTGACCATTGCTTCCAGCTCATTTCTGTCAGAAAACAAGTTTACACCACTAACGGATTCCAAATAATCCATGGTGCTTTTATCTAATTGTGTTTTATCCGAATATTCCTGTAATCTCGATTTCGGAGATACACTTTCTTTAATCTTTTGAACGAGTTTTAAATTCTTAATTCGGTCAAACATGACTTTTGCCTCACACACTATTTCTTGTATTATTTTAAAGTACCGTAAAATAATTAATTGACTACTTTACACATTATATTTACAAATATTTACAATTAAATCCTACAATTTGCTGAAATCTGTTAAATAATCGTATTTTTCTTTTAACAATCCGAGTAAAGATACTCTATTGTTTTTAACATTTTCGTCTTTATCCATTACAAGGACATCATTAAAGAATTTTGTAACAGTCGGATTAAGTTTTTCTAAATTTTCTAAATATAATTTATAATCGCAGACAGGCTCAACTGTTTTAATTTCATCATAAAGAGCCTTTTCAACAGGTTCTGTGAAGTATTGTTCATTTACAGAATTAACTGTTGAATCTTTAATAATTCTTATTACCCTGTTCGCATTTTCTAAAAGCTGTGGAGCATTAAGTTCTGAAACGATTTCAACACGCTTAACATAATCAGCCAAATCTCTGAGTGGATTATTCATTGCGCACGCTTCTAAAATATTTTTATTATATTTTTCCGATAAGAAAATAATCATTCTCTGAATAAAAAATTCATTTACTTCATCTGCGCAGTCAGACTGTACCGGCAAACCTATTAAAGCTTTTTTTATATATTTGTCAACATCAATTTTTAAATCCGCATCCAAAATGGTTTTAATAACACCCAAGGCAGCACGTCTTACACCAAGCGGATCTGAAGAACCTGTAGGTTTTTTCCCGCCTGCAAATACTGCGCAAACAGTATCAATTTTATCAGCAATACCGACAATCTGACCTTCGAGACCCTTTGCTGTTTCACTTTCGGCATTAATCGGGAAGTAATGCTCTTTTATACCTTCAGTAACTTTTTCGTTTTCTCCGGAAACTCTTGCGTAATCCGAGCCTATATAACCCTGTAACTCGGTAAATTCAAATACAAGGTGAGTTGTTAAATCTGCTTTGCATAAAAGTGCAGTGCGTTCAACATCGGCAGAATCTACTTTCAAATCAGTACAAATATCTTTTGATAATTTGAGAAGTCTTTGAGTTTTGTCATACATTGTTCCCATACCTTTTTGGAATGTAACTCCTTTAAGGCTTTCAACGTAATTTTCAAGTGGTTTTTTAGTATCTTCTCTGAAGAAAAATACCGCATCATCAAGTCTTGCTTTAATTACACGAACATTACCCTCTTTGATATTTTTAAATTCAGTACCGACATAATTTGCCATTGTAATAAATTTATTTATGAGTTTACCGTCTTTATGCAGTGCAAAATATCTTTGGTGTGAGCTCATAACCGTAACTGTTACTTCTTCAGGAATTGTTAAAAATTCCTCATCAAATTCGCAAATGACAGGAACCGGATATTCCGTAATAAATGTTACTTCTTCCAATAAATCGTTGGTATAATATGGAACGGCACCAATTTTTGCCGCTTCATCCTTTGCTTTTTGAATAATGAGTTCTTTGCGCTCAGTTTGGTCAACGATAACACAGGCATTTCTCATTGTTTCAATATAATCTTCAGGACGCCCGATGGGAAGGCTTTGTATGGCGAATCTGTGCCCTCTTGTATAAACTGAAGATTCTTTGTCAATGATTTTTATTTTAACTTCTTCATTGTCCAAAATTGACACAATCCATTTAATAGGGCGAGAAAATTTTTCGTCATTATAGCCCCAGCGCATAAAATGTGCTCCCTGAAGTTTCATAAATATTGACGGAACATTTTGTGCAAGTAGTTCTTTTATATCTTTACCTTTAATAATAATTTTGGCGTGAACATAATTATCTTCAACATATAATGATTCGGGTGAAATATTATTTTTCTTTGCAAAACCTTCTCCTGCTTTGGTTAAATTACCGTTCCCGTCAAATGCAATATTTGCCATTGGACCTTTGACAATTTTTTCTTCATCCGATGTGGCATTTTCAAGGCCGTAAATAAGGACTGCCAAACGTCTTGGAGTCGCATAAACTTTTATACTATCAAATTTTACTTTATTTTCGTTTAAAAATTTTGTAAAACTGTCATTTAGTTGTTCTATTGCTTGCGGTATAAATTTGTAAGGTAATTCTTCAGTTCCGACTTCTAATAAATATGTACTCATTTTTCATCCTTATTTTTCTGTACTCTTACGATAATTATAGTAAAAGCACAGTAGAATGTAAAATTAATTTTCGCAATTATACAATACCTATTTCAAGTTATAATTTACATAAACAATATTATATGAATCTCTCGCATAGGTATTGATAGTATATTCATTTTTCTTTTTTTATTGCCAAAACCGCTTTCTTTGAGCGGGCAAAGAAAGCGGTCAGAAAGAAACCCGCAGGCTGATGCTGTGTTCATAAAACATTGTAATTGTTCCACAAAAAGGCGGGACAGACAAATCCCGCCCTGAAATCGTGTCACAAACAATGTTTAATTCACTACACAAAGCCTGAAAAGCGACGATAGCGAAAGTGAACAATAATTGCAGGCGAAACGAAAGTCAAAAGCGGACTTTGTCTGAGGAACATTAGTTCCGAGTTAGTCCGCTTGGTAGTTGAGCCGTGCAAGCCCGAGCAGAGGATGTAAGGCGTTTGCCGTATCCGTTTTATGCGAGGGCGTTATTATTAGTGAACGAAGCGTGTCGCTGGTTTTGGTTTTGAGGCACTTTTGCCACCAAAAGTGCCCCTGCACGGAGTGCCCTGCGGAGCATATATTTTATTATTTTATATACCGATAATATTGTTTATATAATAAAAACAAAAGCCGTGATTTTTCATCACGACTTTTATTCATTTTATATTACATTATTTATTATTATAATGCAGTTGCACTGCCGTCTAACATGTAGTCATAGTGTCTGACATCGTCATAGTTGTTCGGCAAATCGAGAGGCGGAAGTTCTTTAGGTTCTTCTGCTTTTGGTTCTTCCGGAGCAGGTTTAACAACCGGAGCCTTGTTTCTTCTCGCAAGTAAGCCGTCCAAATCAGGTTCAAGTGACAACTCGAAGTGGAATCTGCCCATTTTTCTGTCTGTTTCGTACTTGTTATTAACAAGCGGCCAGCCCCAATATAGTCTTGCACTCAAATCCCCCGGTAATTGAACTCTTAAACCAAGTCCGATTGATGCAAGGAAGTAACTTTCAAGATAGTCTTCTCTATGTACCGGGAATACCCCAGCAGTATCTGCAAATACCGCTCCCTTGATGTAATGACCTATGAAGTTATGAGTTTTACCGTCTTTTGTTGTTATTGTTCTTGGAGCTAATGGGAACATCAATTCTCCGCTAATGAAGTATCCGTTTTTACCCATCATAACACCTTCAGAGTAACCTCTGACAGTTGCCAAACCGCCTGTCTGGAATAAATCCATATAAGGAATGTGCTTGTTGTTTGGGATGATTTGATAATTACTTCTCAACTGACCGATAAAGCCATGAGAGAAGTCGTGTAATCTCAACAATCCGCCGGAATATTTGAAGTAGCAAGATTCGCTGTCAAATATCGGTAATGCCATTGTAGCCATTTGGTTCAAATACCAAATACCGTATTTTGTATCTTTTCTTAAATTGAAACCAGCATCGATACTTGTAATTTGAGATAGTTTGTCAAATGACATCCCAAACGGTTTTAATTCTTTATCATACTTTGACCAAGTTCTTGAACGTTTATAGTTCAATGCTGCGTAAGTTTTAAATTCAAAACCTCTTTTTCTTACAATAGGTTGATCATAGTACAAACTGTATACATAAGAGTTACTTCTCAATCCCAATGCATTGATAGCTGCTCCGCCATTTATGACTTTAGAAAAAGTTGAAGAGAATGAAAATCCGATTCTACCATCTTTTTTGTTGATTGGAATGCTATAATCAAAGAATGGGCTTGTTGCACCTTTAGAGAAGTATACCCCTGTTGACATTTGATCTCTTTGATGGAAAAGAGAATCTACGATAATTGCCGGACCGCCTCTTAAAACACCTGTCGATTTACGACCTGCGTTATCCATCATACCGATAATGTGCAGAGGAAATGTTTCTTGTGCAGTCAATTCAATGTCTGTTGTTCCCGGTTCTTCACCTGCTTTTAAGTTTGCACTAAGATTAACTCCATCGTGATATCTGTTAAAATCTAATACATCGTTCTCCAAATCTACAATGTCAAATAACTGACCTGCTTTTTCAGGCATACGATTTAAAATATATTTACTTGTTGTATATCTGTTGTTTGTTACGGTAACTTTACCGATTTTACTTTCAATAAGTTCAATTTTGATGTTACCGTTAGTAACTGTTTGTTCGGGAAGATATGCTCTTGCTGTTACATATCCTTTTTCGGCATACAGTTTATTGATACCATTAATTGCTTCCTGAATATCACTCATAAATACGTTTTTACCGACATATTGTCCAATAACTGAATTTATTTCGTCTTTGGATAAAATTTCTGATGGAGAAACCTCTATAGAGTTTATATAAACCCCTTTTGTTCCGATTTCATCAATCGTTGCTTTCATATAATCGTTGTTCGGGGCTGCGGTATTTTTAACTGCACTTCCGCCTGTACCGTAACGTCTTTGGTTGTATTGATTATAATCCGATTGTTCAGCACGACCCTCCTTGTCATATTTCATCATATCTATGTCGTGCAAGGTAGATGCGCCCTGTTCATATTTACCCTGATTGTAAATATCTACCGGGCTCGGACCTGCACTATATGCTGGAGATGATGTTAGAACACAACAAACCGATGCGGCTACAGCCATACCAAAGAATGTTTTTAAATTTCTAATCTTTTTCATTATCTATTCACCTTCTATTTTTTATATATCTGTTATTTATTATTGTTCTTAGAATTGTTGTCTGGTTTGATAGGTATTTCCCTGATTATTACTGTCTTGACCGCTATTTTCGTCTTTAATACGGCTATTTTTGTCATATCTCATAATTGCTGCATCGTGAATTTCCGGTCTGCCCGAAGATTGAACAACAGGAATTCTGCCGTGTGTATATCCAAATCCTGCTGGAATTAAACCGGCATTTGATACCATATCTGCAGATGCAGGTGTAATTGTTAAAAGAGTGCAGACAAAGACAGGTGTTACCATAGTAAGTAATTTTTTCAAAATGTTAACTTTTTTCATTATCCTATTCACTTTCTACTATAAATTTATATATCCAGTTGTATATCTTTAAGTATATTTTCTTACAAATAAATCAAATAAGAACCTAATATTACAACATTTTTACAATAACCGTAAAAATATCCTCTGTCGCTACCGTAATTATATTAAATTTATCAACCCATGTAAAGAATGTTACAAAAATATCAACCATATGAATGAGGTCTGGCTAAAAAAATACATTTGTGGTAGTATATAAAGTGTCAATAAGGAGAGTTTATTATGAAAAAAACATTAAGTACTTTGGCAGTAACAGCTGCTGTATTGGGTGGATTAGTATTAGGTTCTGCTGCAAAAGCTGCTGATTTTTCTGTTGCAATTGTAGATGTTCCTGTTGTTGTTAATGCATCTGCACAGGTTCAGGCTTTGAAGAAAGATCAACAAGCAAAAGCTCAGGAAATTGTAAAATTTATTGAAAAAGCAAGAAAAGACGTTGCTTCAATTTCTGATGCTAAGAAAAAACAGGCAGCAGAAGAAAAATACAACAAAGAATTGCAGGCTAAGAAAGAAAAAATGGACAGTGAATATGCTGCTAAGTTAAAAGCAATTGATGAATCTATTTCTTCACAAATTGCCGCAAAAGCAAAAGCAGACGGTTATGATATCGTTTTAAGCAAGGGCATTGTTCTTTACGGTGGAAAAGATATCACTGCTGAAGTTGCTAAAATTATTAAGTAATTTTACTTGATTATTTGAAGATTTTAAAAGACCTTTCGTATGCACGGAAGGTCTTTTGTTACGAAAAGTAAAGAGAATTAATAAATAAACAGCGGGATTTGTAATAAATTCCCGCTGTTTTGTAAAATATTTAACTTATACTACTAAATATCTCTGTATGAACCGTCATATTTGTTACGGTAGGTTGTGTGCAACAATTCGTGTGCTTTGTGTGAACCCGGATGTTCAAAATCTTGAGAATAAAGTTTTTGAATAGACGGATTCATGTGCGATTTTCTAATCGGAAGTTCTTTATCTTCTTTGTATAAACCGCAGGCACGTTTACCCTTGATAGATGAATCATTGTGGCTGTTTGGCTGACCGCCGCCGTTGATACATCCGCCCGGACACGCCATAACTTCTAACATATGGAAGTTAGCAGTGCCGTTTTTGATTTCTTTAATCGCTTTTTCTGCTTCAACCATCGTTGAAACTACGCGAACAGTAACTTTTGTTCCTTTGATATCAAGTTCAACGGTTTTGGAACGATTAGAAGTTCCTCTAATTTCTTTTATATCAACTTCATTAAGAACTTCGCCTGTTGCGTATTCGTATGCCGTTCTGATTGCGGCTTCGGCTACTCCGCCTGATGCACCAAAGATTGTACCTGCACCTGAATATTCTCCAAACGGTGTATCTGCCTGTTCAGGTTCGATATTTTTAAAGTCAATCCCTGCGCCTTTAATCATTGCACCGAGTTCTTTTGTTGTAAGAACTATATCGGTATCAGGTCTGCCGTTTGTATAAAGTTGTTCACGTTTTGCTTCGTACTTTTTAGCGGTACAAGGCATAATCGCAACGATTGTAAGGTCTTTTCTTTCAATGTTGAAATATTTTGGCATTAAATCAATTAATGTTGATGACATCATACTCATTGGTGATTTACAAGATGATAAATGATGTAACATATCAGGATGTAACATTTCCAGATATTTTACCCAAGCAGGACAGCAAGAGGTAAATATCGGCAAGTTTTGTCCTGATTTTAATCTTTCCAAAAATTCTGTTGCTTCTTCCGTGATAGTCAAGTCTGCAGAGAAGTTTGTATCAAATACATATTTGAATCCGAGCCTTCTCAATGCAGCGTTGATTTTGCCGATAGTATTCTCGCCAGGTTCGAGTCCGAACATTTCGCCTAACGCTACACGAACAGACGGAGCCATCTGAACAACAACAGTTTTTTCAGGATTGTTAATTTCGTCCCAAACTTTGTCAACTTCGTTTTTGATAGTCAAAGCACCTGTCGGGCAAACTGCAACGCACTGACCGCAGTTGATACAATCAACCTGACCGATAGGTCTGCCGTTTAACGGTTGTACTTTTGTTTTAGAACCTCTGTTTGCAAAGCCTAAAACAGAATGTCCCTGAAATTCGGTGCAAGCACGAACACACGCACCGCAAAGAATACATTTATTCGGGTCGCGAACAAATGACGGGCTTGAATCGTCAATCGGTAAATATTCTTTTTCTGCTTTGTCAGGGAAGCGAATTTCTCTGATATTGTATTCTTCTGCGTATTTTTGGAGTTCGCAGTCGCCTGATTTGTCACAGGTTAAGCATTTTCTGTCGTGGTTTGCAAGTAACAATTCAAGAACAGTTTTTCTGATACGACGAACTTTTTCAGTGTTCAAATATACTTTAATATTTGCTTCCGGAGGCATTGTACAAGAAGAATTGATAATTTTTCTTCCGTTTGGATATTCAACTTCCACAACACACATTCTGCAGGCACCGAAAGAAGTCAAATCGGGTCTGTAACAGAATGTAGGAACATTCATTCCCGCTTTTCTGATAACTTCAAGCAAATTTGGTTCGTCCGTAAATTCAACTTCTTTGCCTTCTATTATTAATGTTTTCTTATCTGTCATTTTATTATTCCTTTATTTATTCCAAAACTATTGCCTTGAACGGACAATTTTTCAGACACGCTTCACATTTAATACATTTAGACTGGTCAATGTGATGCGGTTGTTTAACTTCACCCGAAATTGCTTCGACCGGACAATTTCTTGCACATTTTGTACAACCCTTACAAAGACTTTCGTCAATAACAATCTTTTTCATTGCCGTACAAACACCTGCAGGACATTTGTGATCCCTGATGTGTGCAATATATTCATCTCTGAAATATTTTAATGTTGAAAGAACAGGATTTGGAGCAGTTTTACCTAAACCGCAAAGTGAACCGTCTTTGATGGTATGTGCTATTTCTTCCAATAAATCCAAATCTTCCATTGTTGCTTTTCCTGCAACTATTTTTTGCAGAATTTTCAACATATTTTTTGTACCTTCTCTGCAAGGAACACATTTTCCGCAAGATTCGTTTTGAGTAAAGTTCATAAAGAATCTTGCAACTTCAACGATACAAGTGTCTTCTGCCATTACAACAAGACCGCCTGAACCGACCATTGCGCCTGCTTTTATAAGGTTATCATAATCCATCGGAATATCGAGATGTTCTTCAGTCAAACATCCGCCTGACGGGCCGCCTATCTGTACGGCTTTGAATTTCTTGCCGCCACGGATTCCGCCGCCGATATCGAATACGATTTCTCTTAATGTTGTTCCCATTGGAACTTCGATTAAGCCTGTATTATTAACTTCGCCTGTTAGTGCGAATGTTTTTGTACCTTTTGAGGTTTCAGTTCCCATTGAATTGAACCAGTCGGCACCTTTTAAAATGATAACAGGTACATTTGCAAGTGTTTCAACATTATTAATTAATGTAGGTCTGCCAAACAAACCTTTGTTTGCAGGGAACGGCGGTTTCGGACGAGGCATACCTCTTTCGCCTTCGATTGATGCGATAAGAGCTGTTTCTTCTCCACAAACAAATGCCCCTGCCCCTTCTTTGATATGAATAGTCAGGTTAAACCCTGAACCCATAATGTTTTCGCCTAAGAAATGTCTTTCTTCCGCCTGTGCAATAGCCTTTCTCAATCGTTTAATTGCAAGCGGATATTCGGCACGAACATAGATATATGCTTCATCTGCACCTACTGCGTAAGCAGCGATTGCGATACCTTCAAGGAGTTTATGAGGGTCGCCTTCCATAACAGAACGGTCCATAAATGCACCCGGGTCACCTTCGTCACCGTTACAAACGACATAAGATTTCCCGCCTTTGTTTGCTGCAGTGAACTTCCATTTTGTACCTGTCGGGAAACCGCCGCCCCCTCTGCCTCGTAAGCCTGATTTGATAATTTCGTCAATAACCGCATCAGGATTGCCCTGAGTCAATACTTTTGATAATGCCTCGTAAGCTCTTAGTGCAATTGCCTCGTCTATGCTTTCTGCGTTCATTTCCCCACAGTTTGCAAGAGCAGTACGAGTTTGTTTTGCATAGAAATTTATATCTTCATTTTTGCGAACTTTTTCATTTGTATGAGGATCTGTGTATAAAAGTCTTTCTACAACCTGATTGTTTTTGAGTGCTTCGTATATTTCTTCAACATCATCAAGTCTTACTTTTACATAAGTTAAATCCAAATCAGGGAATACAACCAAAACTCCCTGTTCGCAAAAGCCGTGGCATCCTGTCGGTACGATGGTAACCTTGTCATAATCTGACATAACCGATACATCTGCGCCGAGTTCTTTGAATTTTTCAATAATCTGCAAAGATCCGTTTGCAACACAACCGGTACCTGCACAAACAAGAACTCTGAACCCCTGCTTTTTTATTTCGTTGCGAGCATTTTCCTGCTCTTTTGTAATATCAATATTTAAATTTGCCATATCTCTAACCTCTTTCCTTTGTTAAAAGAGTGTCTAAAACTATTTTTACGGCATCAGATGTCATTTGAGGATAAACCTTGCCGTTTATTACGCAAACCGGTGCAAGACCGCAGGCACCCAAGCAACTGACTGTTTCTAATGAGAATAAACCGTCAGGTGTTGTCATTTTTCCTTCTTCAAGTTTTAAATGTGCTTTAATTGCATTCAAAACAGGCATTGAACCTCTAACATGGCATGCTGTTCCGTCACATACTTTAATTTCGTATTTACCCTTCGGATCCAAAGAGAACTGGGCATAAAATGTTGCAACACCGTAAACTGTTGCAGGAGATAAGCCTTCAATCTTTGTACCAATGTAAATCAGTGCATCTTCAGGGAGATATTTGTATTCTTCCTGTACTTTTTGTAAAATCGCAATCAAATGGGACTTATCTCCGCCGCAGGCTTCAATAATGCCATCCAGTTTCTTAGTGTCGATTTTACGAGAATTGTCTTCCATCATTCTCGCTCCTATTCCTTCTTTTTTGTCTCATTCAACCCACAACTGTTGTTAAAAACAACAATCAATATTAATATTAATGTACGTGAAAAATATTTAAAAAGCAAATTAATTTTATGAAAAAGCCATAGGGTAATAAGTTTAGTTCAGTAGGGTGCAATTTTTGTACAAAAAATTGTACCTTGCATTTTTTTCATGATAATATTTGAATGAGTTATGTAGTTATGTAGGATGGGCAAAGCGAAAGCGTGCCCATCTTTATTATCTTTGTGGGCACATTACATTTTGCCCACACTACTTTCTTTCTGACAAATATTTATCCCCACCCGAAAATCAAAGATTTTCACCCTCCCTCAAGGGGAGGGTATAAGATTTGCAGAACGGTAAATCTTGTGCGGATTTATTTTTTTGACAAATTTATCTCGATAATTTTATTTATGCTAATATATTGAAAAAGGGATATGAAAATGGCAAATGTATTAGTTTATGAGTTAGACGGAAAAATATATATAAATCTGACAAACAAATGCACAAATGACTGTATATTTTGTCTTCGCAAAGACAAAGATGATGTCAAAGGTCAGACACTATGGCTTGATGATGAAAATTGTACGGCTCAGGATGTAATAGCACAACTAAATAAATATTACCCTCACCCCAACCCTCTCCCAAAGGGCGAGGGAGCAGTTGCAAACGAGTTTACGAGTTGTGCAAATGCGGGTGAGGGTTTAAACGAAGTCATTTTCTGCGGTTACGGTGAACCGTTATTAAAACTTGATGTTTTAAAAGAAGTTGCAGCATATATCAAAGCAAATTATCCTGACACAAAAATCAGAATTAACACAAACGGACACGCAAACTATGTTTATAAAAGGGATATTGTGCCGGAATTAAAAGGCCTGATAGATACAATTTCCGTCAGTCTGAACGGTGAATCTTCAAAAGAATATGACGAATTATCCCAGCCTGTTTTTGAGGGTGCTTATGATGAGGTTAAAAAATTTATAAAATCTTGTGCAGATAATGGTATAGAAACAATTGCAAGTGTTGTTGAAGGTTACAGGGGCAGACATTTAAATCTTGAAAAATGTGAGCAAATTGCTTATAATCTCGGTGCAAAGTTCAGGGTGCGTGAATGGATTAAAAATGGTTATTAAGGAGTGAATTATGCAGATAAAACCAGTTTCAAACGGTCAAAATTTTCAGGGATCTTTAACCGCAAGCGGTTTAAGTAATTCTCAGGAAAAAGTTTTTAACGGCATAAAAAATATGTTATACCAAAAAGTTAAGGATAAAGATTATCTTATTTTACATATCAACGGGAGTACGTCTCCTTTATACGAATCAAGAGATTATTATAAGAAACCAAAATATATAATAATTCAGTCTCAGGTGAAACCTGCAACAGTACCGACAGCACGTGCGACTACAGACAGCTTAAATCCTAATGAATGGTTAAAAAATGCCGATAGGGTAATCAGTGCACATTTAGAATCAAATTTATATCAAAAAGCTATTGATGGCGGATTAGACAGTTTTTGGGTGAAGCTGAAAAATAAATTTAATAAGTTACTAAATAAGGAAAAATAAATGAAAACCGAAAATGTTTCTGCACAAAATTTTAACGGTGGATTGTATGTCGTAAATAAATTGAGCAGGAAGCCTGCACAATGCATCTTAAAAGAAAAAACAAATCTTCTTGAACTTATTAAGAAAGAAAAATTCGATTTGTTCATCAAGCAGGATTATTCTGCAAACAAGGTTGATATTGTTGCAATGACAAAATCAGAACCGCAGATTAGTGCTTCAAATGATGTTTTGGTAACTGCAAACCATTCTCAATATCTTGAAACAGCTCAAAAAACCGTTGAAAATTATAAGACAGTCAGAGAAGATTATTTTTGGAATGCCTACGAGAAATCCCGCACATTCAAAGATAAATTTTCCGATTTTATGTGTAAAGTTTTGTCCGCACTTGTTTGGGGGAAATAATGCAGGTTGAAAGAGTTAATAGCGGTATAAATTATACGGGTAAAATCATTTATCCAGAAAAATTGACTCCTGAAATTGAAAAATTTAAAGGATTTGCACATGAAAGAATATTAGAAATTATAGAAGATAAACCATTTGATATTTATGTAAAAAGCAAGAAAACAGGTGACAAAGTTGATGTCAGATTAAAACCGACAGGCGAACAAAAAGAGGCAAATTTCTTTTTCTTATATATTCTTTATGATGCGGTAAAAAGTGCAAAAGATAAAATGCTTATGGATGATGTTAAGGAATTTATGGAGAAATCCTTAATACAGGCAAATGCGGTAAAAGAAGTGCAATTGGAAGAAAGTGTTAAGCAGAGCAAATTTATCCCAAGAATAATCGGTTCCAATCGTGACATTTCTTCCCGCTCAAAATTTGGCAAAAATCGTCCCAAATATATTAAACGTGGTTAGTAGCGAGGCACTACTTTAACGTTGTCGATTACATCATCATCAGGATCATAGTTTCTGATTCTTGCTTTGATTTCAAATGTTCTTAAATCTTTGCCGTAAACATTTGGCCCATCTGTTCCGTTAACATCAATAATTCCGGTTATGTTTTCTTTTTTAATTTGCGGAATCATACATACGGAAGGTCCGTTTTTGAGGGTTGCACAAGCACCTTTGAATACCGGAGTGTAGGGCTGACCGTTTTCGTATTTGTATTTTTTTGCAAAGCAATCTCCGTTAGAGTTTCCGCAATATTTTGAAACTCCTACGATTTCTTTTAAAAATTTCCCCGGTCTCAATTCATAATCTTTCAGTTCTTTATCGGAATACATCGGTGAGTGAAAATAGTCTGTTCCGACGGCATCCATTGCATTGATTGCATTTTCAAGTCTTACAATTGCATTTTGATATGCGAGATTGAGAGTCTTAATTTTGTAGTGCTTTATCCCGCTCAATCCGAGGATTACGAGTATAGCAACCATAACCGCTAAAATGATTGGTGTTTTTGTATCAGCAAGTGCTTTTCTTTTATTATTGATATTAATCATTATTCTCTCCTTTGTTATTCGGATTATATATATTTTTTTGTTTTTAATCAAGTTTGCGGTTGAAATAATTTTTTGAAAATTGTATTATTTTTTTATGAAAAAGATATTGGTTGTAAGGTACGGTACTATCGGAGATACAATATTTGCGAGTGCTTTTTTAAGGGAACTCCGTCAAAATCTGCCCGATGTACAAATTGATTTTCTTGCGGATAAAGTGGCCAAAGAAGTCGTTAATAATTGCACTTATATTAATAATATTATTGATATAAAGCGTAAATGGAAAGATATTGTATATTATATTAATATATTTAAAAATTATGATACGATTTATTTTCTAAAAAATGATAGTTTTCTGACACTGACGGCATTTTTAAGCAGAGTAAAAAATCGCATAGGGTTTGGGATTTTGCGCAATAAATTTTTGACAAAAACTGCACCATATAAAGAGGACAGAAACGAAATTGACTGCTATCTTGACCTTTTAAAAATATGCGGCTATGAAGTTAATTCCGACAAAACAGAACTTTGGCTTACCCCAAAAGATGAAGAAAAAATTAAAGGTAAATTAAAAGACATTAACGGTAAAAAAGTTATAATTCAGGCATATAGCAGATTTAGTCAGAAAAACTGGATAGATGATTACTGGGTTGAAGTCATTAAATACTTATCGGATGTTATGGAATGTCAGGTTTTTTATTCCGGCGGTCAAAAGGATTTTGAATTATATGAAAATCTTAATAAAAAACTTTCCGATGTAAAAATTAAACCTGTAAATCTTTGCGGACAGCTTTCAGTAACGGAATCTTTTGCGTTTATAAAAAATGTGGATTTATTTATCGGTATTGATTCAGGACTGATTCATGCAGCTGCGGCTCTTGATATTCCTTCAATTTTATTAAACGGTGCAACATCCCTAAAACGCTGGACTCCCCGAAGTGATAAATGCACTGTGCTTAGTAAAAATTTTCCCTGTAATCCCTGCTGTATTCAGACCGGGGTTAAAAAAGGATGTAAAAATCAAACTCCAAGATGTATGCTTGCGCTTACTCCGGATTTGGTTATTGATATCCTCAAAAAATTATAACTATTTTTTGATACTTAATCTTTCAAGTGCCCTTACAAAACGGACAATTTTATGTTCTTTGTCTGCTGTTATTGAATCTACAAGAATAGTTTTGCAACCTAAAAATTTCCCGCACAAAATATCTGTTAAAGGTCTGTCACCCACAAGCACGCAGTCTTTGGGTTCAATGTTATGCTCTGATAAAAATTTACGAACAACACCCGTTCTTGGTTTGCAGGCTTCAAAAAGTATCGGGAAATCCGTTACTTTTCTGACTTTTTCCATATATTTTTTGTTCGTGTTATTTGAAACAACAGCTATAAAGAATTTTTCCTGAACGCTGCGGATAAAACTATATGTTTCGTCGGTATAAGTTCCTGATTTTGAAGCCATAAGAGTAGAATCCAAATCAAATAACATCGCTTTCACTCCCTGTTTTTGCAGTTCATCTAAATCGATATCATATATGCTTTTTAAGTTGTAATCAGGTTTTATAAACATATCTTATTCCTTAATCCCGACAGTTCTTGCTATTGCATATTTGTAACTTTGCGGTTCTTTTTCAAATTTTATATATACTTCTGCATTTGTGTTGCCGACATCAAGTTCAAAACCGTTTTCGTCATATATTCCAACGATTTTTGTAACAAATTGCTCTGTCGGAGTGATAATTTCCACTTCATCATTTGGTAAAATTTTATTTTTTATTTTTACGAAAAATAAATAACTGTCATCCTGAACTTGTTTCAGGATCTCATTATTAGAAATTTTTGGAGATTCTGAAATAAATTCAGAATGACAAAAATTCCTTTCTTTTTCTTTCCCGTGAAATTCAAACAAGAAATCTGCACCGGCAAGTCCTTTTGACAGGTTATAACTGTATCCGCCGGAGCCGTTACCAAGAGCAAAGCCTGTTGTATAACCCCTGTTGCCGACTTTTTTGAGTTCATAAAAATATTTTTCCATATCGGCGTTCGGGTTTTGGTAAAGTTCATCAATTGCCGCACGATAAGTTTTTGCAACCGCAGAAACATAATAAAGGCTCTTTGTCCTGCCCTCAACCTTGAATGAATCAACTCCTGCATCTATCATCTCTTTTAAATGGTGAACAAGACATAAATCATTCGGACTTAAAATGTGTGTGCCGTGTGCATCTTCATTGATTTCATAATATTCATTCGGTCTTGTTTCTTCAACAAGTTTGTAACTCCATCTGCAAGGCTGACAGCAATTCCCCTGATTAGAAATTCTCTCGCCTTTTGTAAAGTAATCGCTTAACAGACATCTGCCTGAATAAGATACGCATTGTGCCCCGTGAATAAAACATTCCACTTCCATCTCGGGAACTTTGTTTTTGATTTCCGCAATATCATGAATTGAAAGCTCTCTTGCGAGAACAACTCTTGTCGCACCCATATCCTGCCAGAATTTTACACATTCATAATTCAAAATATTTGTCTGGGTACTTATGTGAAGCGGGGTATCAGGCATGTATTTTTTCAATAAATTCATTATCCCGAAATCGCTGACCAAAATTGCATCAGGGTTTGCGTCTTTTATTATCTCAATACATTGTTCAAGATGTTTTATATCTTTATTAAAAGCAAAAATATTTAGTGTCATATAGGCTTTTTTGCCGTATTTATGCGCCAAATCTATTGCTGTTTTGAGGTTTTCAAAGGTAATGAGTTCACCCTTACGCATCGCTCTCAGGCTAAAATCTACAACTCCGAGATAAACCGCATCCGCACCGTAATTTATTGCATAATCAAGTTTTTCGATATTGCCCGCAGGCAACAATAACTCCACTTTTCCCATGACTTAATGATAATAAAAAATAACTAAATAATCAACCAAATAGGTGATGACCTTTTTTTCTAAAAATGGAAAATAGAAGTATAGATTTTAAGAAAGAGAGAATAAAATATGAGAACAATAACGAACGCAACTGCAACCATCAAAGAAATCTGGTCTTACCAGCATCCTGTTATGCACACTTGGTTTTTATTCAGTGCAATTTCTTTGGGTTGTATGTTTACGGTATTGTTTCTCGCATTTTAATTAATATAATTTTTCGCAACCCCCAAATTTAAAACAGTCTTCGTATGAGGACTGTTTTTGTTCATAAAAAGGTACTATGACCTTTTAATTATAGTAAGTTACCCCGTTCATAGTATAGCTTTTTTGAGGTAATGAAACATTATAATTTCTGTCAAGCCTTGATTGGGTTGGGATTGTTGCAGATTGAACAGGAGCAAGGAAATTGTAATTAGTCAGTGGGGTCGGCATATGAGCGTGTCTCGTTCTATAGCCGTATGGCATAGCAGGACGTGACGGCACAGACGGATGTGCCGGTCTGGCATAACGAGTGTAGCCGTATCTTTGTGAAGCTTCAGACATTGTCATTGGTTTGCCGTAACCTCTTGTTACTGACAGCGGAGTGCCGGCATTATTGTATCTGACATAAGTCGAAACTGCATTTGCATTTGTTATTGAAAAAAGAAAAATAACCAGTAAAAGTAAAAATTTTTTCATAAATTTACCCACCTTCTGATTTGCCTGAATATAATAAATACCATAAACTTAGATTTTTTGCTACATTTATAGTAATATTTTTACAAATTTTAACCTTAATTTAGTTTCAGAACTGCGCTGTGGCGAAGTGTAGTTCCGTGGTCCTTTCTGTATGAGAAGAAATATTCATTATTACAACATGTACAATACGGGCAAATATCAATTTTTTCTATCCCGATGTCGGCTAACTGTTTTGCATTAATTCCCTTGAGATCAACATTAAATTTTCCCTCGCTCTTTGGGAGAGGGAAAGGGTGAGGGTTGTCCATTATTTTATTATAAACCTCCTCTCCCACCTCATAACATTTCCCGCATATCGCAGGGCCGATTAGAACACATATATTTTTTGGGTTTGATTTATACTCATTTATTAATTTTTGTGCGGTAATCTGTGCGATTTTTTGTGCCGTTCCACGCCATCCGGCATGACTAATTGCTCCGATATTTTGTTTTTCATCATAAAAAATTAATGGAGTGCAATCTGCAAAATTTAAGAAAATGGCAAAGTTATTTTTTGTCAAAATTAATCCGTCAGTATCGGGGTATTCAAATTTGTTTTCTATTGCTATATCTACATTTGCGCTATGAGTTTGAGTCGGAGATATGAGTTTTGTTTTCAAATAATTTTCGATAATTCCTAAATTATTTTTTACTTCTTTGTTATCATTTCCCCCTTTATCACAAATACAAATTTCTCTTGTTGTAAAAAATGCCTGTGCATTTTTTATCAAATCGGATTTTAAAATCTTTTTTCCGTCAATTTCGTCAAAGTAATACATAAGGAAATTATAAGAGAATTTTCTTAAATTATTCAAATGTAACATAATGTAAACTTGGGTTTAAAATGGTGCGAGTTTAGTTTGTAGGCAGGGGTGCCAACCCCGACACTGTAATTTTGAGGGATAGTTATCCCGCCAAAATTTTGGGCAATGACTTCCAACAGTTATGTAGGATGGGCAAAGCGAAAGCGTGCCCATTTTTATTATATTTATGGGCACATTACATTTTGCCCACACTACAACTTTATTTTGTAAAGAGCAAATTTTTGCACCAAATCTTGAAACATTTTGCTATTAAAGGGTTTTGACAATTTACCCAAAATCCTTTAATAGTGCAACCTTTACTATATTTGCAAAATGGGACTTGACAGCCAAACTCAATGATAGTGAAACTTTCAGCCCTGTAAAAATTTATTGTAAATTTTTATTACGAAATTTGATGTATTTATTGTATTTTTTACGCTAAATTTCTTGACTATTAATATTTATGTAATACGATTAGAGAACATGCAAAATGTAAAGTAAGGCGAGCTATGCCTGTACGAACGAAAGTTTGATTACAAGCGGATTTTACCAACTTTACATGCCCATGAAAATTGCATTATTTGTTCATTATGAGCAGAGGGTTAACAGCCATAAGTTAGAAAAAATTTTTTAGTAGTACGTACACCATTTATTTTATGAGGTGATTTAATGTCTGAGACAAAATACGAAAAAAGGGTAACGCCGATGGGTATCCCGCATACTCGTTTGGACGATTTACCGGATCTTATTGAAGTGCAGAAAAAATCCTTTGAATGGTTTTTAACTGAAGGTTTGAAAGAGGAATTGCTTGCTTTCTCTCCTATCAAAGACTATACGGGAAGATTAGAATTGCACTTTTTGCCGAATTATACTTTTGACAATGCAAAGTATACAATAGAGGAGGCAAGAATTCATGATGCTACTTATGCAAAACAATTAAGAGTCATGATCAGATTAGTTAACCGTGACAGCGGTGAAATTAAAGAACAGGAAGTTTACATCGGTGATATTCCGACAATGACTGACAAAGGTACATTCATTGTAAACGGTGCGGAACGTGTAATCGTTTCACAAATCGTTCGTTCTCCTGGTGTTTATTTTGACAAAACCATTTCTCCAAACGGAAAACGTTTGTACAATGCTACAATGATTCCGAACAGAGGTGCATGGGTTAAATTTGAAACTGATGCTAATGACATCATTCACGTTAAAATCGATAAAAACAGAAAGATTTTGGCAACAACTTTATTAAAAGCAATGGGTATTACCGTTGCGGAAATGGAATCTAAGTTCACTCATTTTGATTTCTTAAAGAAAACTTTGGATAAAGACAGTGCTGAAACTACAGATGATGCTTTAATTGATTTGTACAAAAAATTAAGACCGGGAGATCCTGCATCTCCGCAGGGCGGACGTCAGATTTTGGAATCGAGATTCTTTGATGCCAAGAAATATGATATTGGTCGTGTAGGTCGTTATAAATTAAACAAGAAATTAAACTTAAATATTCCAAAGAACCAGAGAACATTAACTGTTGAGGATATCGTTTCGACAATCGAATACTTAATCAACTTAACTTATGATGAAGGAACGTTAGACGATATCGACCATTTGGGTAACAGAAGAATCCGTTCGGTTGGTGAATTATTACAAAACCAATTCAGAGTCGGTCTTTCAAGAATTGAAAGAATCGTTAAAGAAAGAATGACTTTGCAGGATTCTGAAACACTTACTCCGTTGAACTTGTTGAACACCAAACCTTTGGTGGCTTCATTAAAAGAATTTTTCGGCAGTTCGCAGTTATCCCAATTCATGGACCAAACTAACCCGCTTGCAGAATTAACTCACAAAAGACGTATTTCAGCATTAGGGCCGGGCGGTTTGCAAAGAGAAAGAGCAGGATTCCCTGTTCGTGATATTCACCCTTCTCACTACGGACGTATTTGTCCTATTGAAACTCCGGAAGGTCCGAATGCAGGTTTGATTGGTTCGTTGGCTACTCACGCAAGGGTTAACGATTATGGTTTCATTGAATCTCCGTTCTTTGTCGTAAAAGACGGTGTTGTAACTGATGAAGTTGTTTATATGACAGCCGATGCCGATGAAAACTATCGTTGCGCTCCTGCTGATGTTAAACTGAATAAAGACAGAACATTCAAAGAAGACATTGTTCCTGTAAGATACCGTTCAGAGTTCGTTATGGAACCGGCATCAAAGGTTGACTATGTCGGTGTTTGTCCTATTCAGATTATTTCAGTTGCGACCTCAATGATTCCGTTTATTGAACACGACGATGCTAACCGTGCTTTGATGGGTTCTAACATGCAACGTCAGGCGGTACCGCTTTTGATTACTCAAAGACCAAGAGTAGGTACAGGGCTTGAATCAAGAGTTGCAAAAGACTCCGGTATGGTTGTAGTCGCTGATGTTGACGGTACGGTTGAAAGAGTTGTAGGTGAAGAAATCGTTATCAGAGATCAACACGGAAAATCTCATATATATACATTAATGAAATATGTAAGAAGTAACCAGGATACTTGTATAAACCAAAGACCTATCGTTCATGAAGGAGATAAAGTTAAAGCAGGCGATGTAATCGCAGATGGCGCATCAACTTGTGGCGGAGAACTTTCATTAGGTAAAAACATTCTCGTTGCCTATATGCCTTGGGAAGGTTACAACTATGAAGATGCTATCTTGCTTTCTGAAAGATGCGTTCACGATGACATCTTTACTTCATTACACATTGAAAAATTAGAAATTGAAGCACGTCAGACAAAACTCGGACCTGAAGAAATTACCCGTGAAATTCCGAATGTATCTGAAGATGCACTTCGTCATTTGGATGAAAGAGGTATTGTTCGTATCGGTGCGAGAGTTTATCCTGACGATATTCTTGTTGGTAAAGTTACTCCTAAGGGTGAATCAGAGCATCCGCCTGAAGAAAAACTTTTGAGAGCAATCTTTGCCGAAAAAGCAAGAGATGTAAAAGATAACTCATTAAGAGTTCCTCACGGCGGCGGAGGCAGAGTCCTCGACGTCAAAGTATTTGACAGAGAAAAGGGCGATGAATTACCGCCGGGTGCTAATACGGTAATCAGAGTTTATATTGCACAAAAACGTAAGGTTTCTGTCGGTGATAAACTTTCAGGGCGTCATGGGAACAAAGGTATTGTATCCCGTATATTACCGAAAGAAGATATGCCGTTCTTACCAGACGGAACTCCTGTAGATATCGTTTTGAATCCTCTTGGTGTACCATCTCGTATGAATGTTGGTCAAACTTATGAATTGTTGTTAGGTTTGGCTGCGTACTTGACAGGTAAACACTACGAGGCTCCCGCATTTGATGAAATGTACGGAGAAAATGAATCAGAAATAGTTACAAAAGGTGAATTATTAGAAGGTATAAAAAAATCCGGTGCAACTTGGGTTGGCGAAGACGGTAAGGTTACACTTATCGATGGTAGAACGGGTGAACCGTTTGACAGACCTGTTGCAGTCGGTTTGACATACTTCCTGAAATTAGTTCACCTGGTCGATGATAAAATTCACGCAAGAAGTACCGGTCCTTATTCACTCGTTACTCAACAACCGCTCGGTGGTAAAGCACAATTCGGCG
Organism: uncultured bacterium; assembly: GCA_902777855.1. Lineage (GTDB taxonomy): Bacteria > Cyanobacteriota > Vampirovibrionia > Gastranaerophilales > Gastranaerophilaceae > Zag111. Next base: position 27,277 of record CACYVN010000009.1, read on the forward strand.
GACAAAGATTCGGTGAAATGGAAGTTTGGGCATTGGAAGCTTACGGTGCAGCTTATACTCTGCAGGAAATGTTAACGATTAAATCAGACGATGTTAACGGAAGAAACAGAGCATATGAAGCAATAGTTAAGGGAGACAATATCCCAAGACCTGGTATTCCTGAATCCTTTAAGGTACTTGTAAGAGAATTGCAAAGTATTGGTTTGGATATCACAGTATCCAAAAAGGACGGAACTGAAGTAGATTTAATGACCGATATGGACGACTTAAGAAAAGCTGCTCCAAAAAGGACATTATCAGATGTGGATTCTGAATTGTTAAACATCAATTTCTTTGAATCAACATCAAGTTTCGGAGAACTGTAAAGACGTGAATAGTGAATCGTGAATTTAATTCATGACTCACATATTTCACGATAAGAAAAGGAGAAAATGACAAATGTCAACAAGCATAGATTATTTTGACTATATACGAATCAGTATTGCTTCTCCGGAAAGAATACTTCAATGGTCACACGGCGAAGTTGAAAAACCGGAAACAATTAACTATCGTACATTAAAACCGGAAAGAGACGGTTTGTTCTGCGAAAGAATCTTTGGACCGACAAAGGACTGGGAATGCTATTGCGGAAAGTATAAAAGAGTAAGACACAAAGGTATTATCTGCGAACGCTGCGGTGTTGAAGTTACCGATTCAAAAGTAAGACGTCACAGAATGGGACACATTAAACTTGCTGCTCCTGTTTCTCACATCTGGTTTTTGAAAGGTATTCCTTCATACTTAGGTTTGCTTTTGGATATGACCTTAAAAAATCTTGAACAGGTTATCTATTTCAACAGTTATGTTGTTTTAGACGGTGGCGATTCAGATTTCAAAAAGCTTCAGCTGTTATCGGAAGAAGAATACGAAGATTATATGGCTGAAAATGAAGAATCCACATTGAAAGTAGGTATCGGTGCAGAGGCTATTCAACAGTTATTGGGTGAAATTGATATCAATACACTTGCTGAAGAAATCAGAACCGAACTTGAAGGTAGTGTATCTGTTCAGAAAAAATCTAAATTAATTAAGAGATTAAGATTGTTAGATAACTTAATTCAATCAGGTACAAATCCGACCTGGATGATTATGGATGTAATTCCAGTTACTCCTCCGGATTTAAGACCGATGGTACAATTAGACGGTGGTCGTTTTGCGACATCAGATTTAAACGATTTGTACAGACGTGTAATAAACAGAAATAATCGTTTAAAAAGATTGCTTGAAATGGGTGCACCTGAAATTATCGTAAGAAACGAAAAACGTATGCTTCAGGAAGCTGTTGATGCTTTGATTGATAACGGCAGAAGAGGCAGAACGGTTGTAGGACCAAACAACAGAGCGTTGAAATCTTTATCTAATATCATTGAAGGTAAACAAGGTCGTTTCCGTCAAAACTTGTTAGGTAAACGTGTTGACTACTCGGGTCGTTCGGTTATCGTTGTAGGTCCGTCATTACGCTTGAATCAATGCGGTTTGCCGAAAGAAATGGCAATCGAATTATTCAAACCGTTTGTTATTAATAAATTAATAGAAAGAGGATACGTTCAGAATATAAAATCTGCGAAGAAGAAGATTGAACGTTCTGATCCTGTCATCTGGGATATCTTGGAAGAAGTTATTGACGGACATCCGGTATTACTGAACCGTGCTCCAACGCTTCACAGATTAGGTATTCAGGCATTTGAACCAAAACTTGTAGAAGGTCGTGCTATTCAGCTTCATCCGTTAGCTTGTACAGCATTCAACGCTGACTTCGACGGTGACCAAATGGCTGTCCATGTTCCTTTGTCAATCGAGGCTCAGGCAGAAGCAAGAATGTTGATGTTAGCAACAAACAATCTGCTTGCACCTGCAAATGGTAAACCTATCGTATCTCCTTCACAGGATATGGTCCTGGGTATGTATTACTTAACGACTATGAAAGATCCTAATCAGGAAGTACAGGGTTACTTCTACAGTTTTGAAGATGCAATTTCGGCATTCGAAGTTAAGGTAATTAAACTTCATGATAAGATTGTTGTTCGTGACAGAAAAGGCGAAAGAATTGAAACAACAGTCGGAAGAATTATCTTTAACGAAGAAATAAGAAAAGCGCTTGTATAATTTGTAGACCGGCATAGCAATGCCGGCAGGAAATAAATGTAGTAGGGCGGGGTACCTACCCCGCCGAAATAAAAGGAAAAACAAATGGAAATGACATATACACATGCAAAAAAAGATCCTGATTTCATTAACAAACAAATGGATAAAGGTTCATTGAAGAAATTGTTAGGTCAAATGTATTTGGAATACGGCGGAGCAAAAGAAGCAAATCTTGCCGATGCTTTAAAAACATTGGGTTACAGATATGCAACTATATCCGGCACAACTATTTCAATTGCTGACTTATCAGTTCCTGAATCTAAAAAAGATTTGTTGAAATCAGCGGAAAAGGAAATTGAAGTATCACAAAACAGATACTTAAAAGGTGAAATCACAGAAGTCGAAAGATATACAAAGGTTATCGATACCTGGGCTGAAACAACCGCAAAATTGACAGAACAGGTTGTAGAAAACTTTGACAAATTAAATCCTGTATATATGATGGCATTCTCCGGTGCGAGAGGTAACTTATCTCAGGTATCACAGTTGGTTGGTATGAGAGGTTTGATGGCAGATACGCAGGGACAAATTATCGACTTGCCTATTAAATCAAACTTTAAAGAAGGCTTATCTGTTACCGAATACATCATTTCATCATACGGTGCAAGAAAAGGTCTTGTAGATACGGCGTTGAAAACAGCGGACTCAGGTTATTTAACCAGACGTTTGGTTGACGTTGCTCAAGATGTTATCGTAAGAGATGAAGATTGTCACACTGATAAATATATTGATTTAAAACCGATTATGGACGGTGATGCCGTTATTGTTCCTTTAATCGACAGATTGTTAGGAAGAACGGTTGCGCAAGACATAACTGATAAAGACGGAAACGTAATTATCACTAACGGTACAACATTAAATAGAGACGATATTAAGAAAATTTCTGCTCTTGATTTACAGGAATTGAGAGTACGTTCAGCATTGACTTGTGGCTTGGAATACGGCGTTTGTCAAAAATGTTATGGTTGGGCTTTAACATCACAAAAACTTGTTGATGTTGGGGAATCAATCGGTATTATTGCTGCTCAGTCAATCGGTGAACCTGGTACTCAGTTAACAATGAGAACATTCCACACAGGCGGTGCTGTCGGCGTTAAAGAAGCGATGAAAGAAATCAAATCTCACGAGGCAGGTACGGTTATCTCTAAAATCAAGACAAGAGAATTAAGAACCCGTCACGGGGATGTTGTTCAGGTTGCTATGTATGAAGCTGATTTGGAAGTTAAAGGTGAAAAAAGAACTTCTAAATATCACATTCCGGCAGGTGCGACAGTATTTGTTAAAGACGGTGATAAGGTTACTAAAGGCTTTAAGATGGCAGAGCATGCTCCATCTTCAAGCAGTGATTCAAGCCGTTTGACAGAAAAAGCACAAAAGGATATTATTTCTGATATCAGCGGTGAAGTTGTATTTGAAGGTTTCAAAGCTGATGAAAAGAAAGACAGACAAGGCAACATTTTAAGAACTACAAATAAACAAGGTATTGTTTGGGTTTTAGGCGGTGACGTTTATACATTACCTGGCGGTTCAAAGGTTCTTGTCAAAGATGGTCAAAAGGTATCAGAAGGCGAAAAACTTGCTGAAACTCTAACAATCTGCGAACACGGAGGTGAAGTCAGAGTCGGAAGTGATTTAGTCGTTGAAGATGCAAAATTTGACGGTAAGAAAATCAAAAAGATTGTTTCAGGTAAAGAATTGACTATCGTTATAGCATCTTTAAGTCCTGAAAATGCATCTTTTGAACAAACCAAAAAAGAACAAATCTGGACAGTTGATAAGACCGGCGAAAAGTATATCGTTAAAGCAGTTGTTGATACAACGGTTGAAAACGGTATGATTATTGGCGAACTTATCGATGATGATTGTTCTGTTCCGTCATCAGGTGAAATCAGATATGTTGATGTTGAAGTTGACGAAAATCAGATTATTACAAAACCTGGTAAAGTTGTATTTATTCCTGAAGAAGTACATCAGATTAATAAAGATTCAACCCTCAAAATGGTTGAAAACGGTACAACGGTTACAGCAGGTACCGAAGTTGTAAAAGACGTATACTGCCACATTGACGGGGTTGTTGAATTTAAGGAATACAATGATGTTATTCACGAAATTACAATCAGACCGGGTGAAGTTCATACCCTGTCAAGCATTCAGGAACTCAAGGTTGACGAAGGTGAAGTAATTAAAAAAGGTACCGTTATTGCTGACGGTATCAAGGCTAAAACTACTTCAGTCGTTACGATTATGGATTCATCTGTTGAAGATTTGGCGATTGAAGATTTGGACGAAGATATTGATGCTTCAATGGGATTGGATGATGATGCTATTGAAAATCAACCTGTTCAAATTCTTGTCAGACCTGTTCAGGTTCTTGATATTGAACAAAAAGACGTATCTATCAAGTTTAATTCTTCTGATGAATTGATTGATGTAGTTCCTGTTACTCAATTGCAGTACAAAGATGGTGCAAGAGTAAGAAATATCGACGGTGCAACAATTACAAGAACAAGCTTGGTTCTTCAGATGGGCGGATATCTCTCTCACCTCAAAGGTGTTGTAGAACTCGATTCGCACGGAGAATTAAGAATTGTTGTTCTCGAAAACTTAATTGTTCGTCGTGAACTTGAAGGCTCTGCTAACAAATCATTACAAACTGAATTGTTGGTCAAAGACGGTCAGGTTATCGAGCCAAAAACACCTGTTGCAAAAACTCAGGTACTTGCTCTGCACGATGCTGTTGCATCAATCAAAAACGAGGAAGAAGAAGCAAGAAGATTGTTGTTAATCTCTGAAAGTTCTTCAAATGATGTTAAAGTCAAAGGTAAAGCAACTGTTAAAAAAGGCGATTTAATCAAGACTGACAGCGTTATCGCTGAAAGCGGTGAAACAGCGCCGATTTCAGGCATTATTACAGCCGTGAATAAAGGTTCTGTTTCAATCAGGGTAGGTCGTCCTTACTTAATCAGCCCGGGTACTATGTTACTTGTAAACGCAGGTTCATTAGTATTAAGAGGTGATTTAATTGTATCTTTGACTTATGAAAGAGAAAAAACAGGCGATATCGTTCAAGGTTTGCCGAAAGTTGAAGAATTGCTTGAAGGTCGTCGTCCGAAGGATTGTGCTATCTTGGCAGAATTTGACGGAACAACAAAAATTGAAGTTGATGAAAGCGGATTTCCGAGATTATATCTTGAAGATGAAAACGGTTCATCAACCGAAATTAAATACTCAATTGATGCTAACGTAATTGTCGGAAACAACCAAAAAGTTGTTAAAGGTCAGGCATTAACATCAGGTTCACCTGATCCGCATGATGTAATGCGTTTAAGAGGACCTGAAGCGGCTCAGCAATATCTTGTTGACGAAGTACAAAGAGTATATCGTTCTCAAGGTGTTGAAATTTCCGATAAACACATTGAAGTTATCGTTCGTCAAATGACCAAGAAAGTCAAAGTCGTTGATGCAGGTGATACCAACCTGTTGCCGGGTGAACTTATCGAGGTTCAAATCTTTGAAAAAGAAAACAAAGAAGCGCAAGAAGCAGGAAAAGCACCTGCAACTTGTGAACACATGTTGCTTGGTATTACGAAGGCTTCATTGAACACTGAATCCTTTATTTCTGCGGCTTCATTCCAGGAAACAACAAGAATCTTAACTGAAGCAGCGGTAGAAGGTAAAAAAGACATGTTGAGAGGTTTGAAAGAAAACGTTATCATCGGTCGTTTGATACCTGCAGGTACCGGTTTCCATCATTTGATTAACGCAAATGAAGAAAGAGAAAAGGCTGAAAGAAAACAAGCCGTTGCTCAAAGAAATCAGGCAAGAAAACCGTCTGCTATTTTGGAAGAAATCGAAGGAATGTTCGGTTCTCCTGATTTTGCAGGTGACGATGATATTATTGAATAATTAAAAGTTCAATAGAATAAATTAAAAGAGGTGCATTATTACTGTAATGCATCTCTTTTGTCATGCTGAACTTGTTTGACTGCTTTTGCCGAAATCTTTGATTTCGTGCAAAATGTCCCTTATCGGGCAGCATCTCCTTATTAATCAAATTCAAGAGTGTTCAGTAGGAGATTCCGAAATAAATTCGGAATGACAAAATAGATTTGTAGGATGGGCAAAGCGAAAGCGTGCCCATCTTTAACCTCTCCTTCTCCTGATTTCAGGAGAGGGAGAGGTTGTAAACGAACTTGTGAGTTTGTACAACATCGGGTTAGGTTTTATAATAAGTAAGTTATGTAGTGTAGTCTTCAGACTACCACCAAAAGCGGGAATTTTGTTTTTAACAAAATTCCCGCTTGTTTTATATTTATTATATTTTACCCTCACCCGAATTTCTAAATTCGCCTATGCTCATTAAGAAATTCTACCCTCAGCTTCACTTCGTTACGCATACAGGCTCACACAACTCGTTCCTCGTTGGTTCGCTTTGTATCCCAAAGGTAGAGGGGTTAGGTTTTATTTACCCCCTTAGTGGCAGCAAGTGCAGGTTGTTCCGCAGCCAAACTGTTCTTTTGCAGCATTCATATTAACTTTGATTCTGCCGTCAACTGCGATACCTTCACCTGTTTTTTCAGAAATTAACAATGGGTTAATATCTAATTCGGTGATGAAACTAAAGTCTGAAACTAATTGAGATAATCTCAAAATTGTTTCTTCAATCTGTTCCATCTGAGCAGGTGTTGTACCTCTTGCGCCTTCAAGTAATTTGTATGCTTTTACTGATTTAATCATTTCTTTTGCATCAACATCAGTCAAAGGAGCAATTCTGAAAGTTACATCTTTCATAACTTCAATAAATACACCGCCCAAACCGAACATCATCATGTGTCCGTATTGCGGGTCTGTAGCAACACCGCAAACCATTTCACGGTTGCCTTTAACCATTTCTTGAATGATTACCCCTTCCAAACCGTCTAAGAGTCCTTTTGCTTCCAATTTAGAAATAAGGTCTTGGTATTCTGCTCTCAATTGTTCAGCAGACTGAATGTTTACTCTTACACCGCCAACATCCGTTTTGTGAGAAGTTGTTTTTGATGTCATTTTCATAACAACAGGGTAACCGATTGAATCAGCGATAGAAACGGCTTGGTCTTCAGTTGTTGCAAAACCTGATTTGCAAACTCTGATTCCGTAAGCATCTAATACATCAATTGATTCTCTTGTTGTTAACTGTTCTCTGCCGTCAGCGATAGATTGTTTAATGATAGATTCTGCTTTTGCTTTATCTACATTGTAAGACGGGATTTTGCCTTCCGGTCTTTCAATCCACAATCTTTGCTGATTTAATCTGTGTAAACCTTCAGCAGCTTCTTCAGCGTACATAAAGAACGGAATATTAACATCCATATCAGATAATGCAGTGAAGAATTCACTCTTAGTCATAAATACACCGATAACAGGTTTTTGTGGATTTTTAGCCTTAATTTCCATCAATGCTTTAGCAACATCGATATCTTTCAAGCCCAAGAACGGTAAGTAGATACAAATAATCATATCAACGTTTTCGTCAGCGATAACTGTTTCAAGTGTTTGCTTGTAGTGTTCGATAGGAGCTGAAGCAATCATATCGATTGGGTTTTTAACAGATGCTGCAGAAGGTAAGAAACTTCTCAATTTTTCTTTTGTAGCGTCTGTAATTTTAGCAATTTGCATACCGTATTCACAAACAGCATCGGTTGCCATGATACCGGGGCCACCTGAGTTTGTAATAATTGCAACTCTGTCACCCTTTGGAATCGGGCAGTTTGCAAAAACTTTAGCGGTTGAGAATAAGTTTTTCAAAGAATATTCTCTGATTACACCTGATTGATTTAACAAAGCGTTAGCGGCTTTATCTGCACCTGCAAGTGAACCTGTGTGAGAAGACGCTGCAGAAGCACCTGCTGCACTACGTCCTGCTTTTAATGCTAAAATAGGTTTCTTTTTAGAAATTCTTGTTGCTAATTTTCTGAAGTTAGCAGGGTTTTGGATTGATTCCATATATAACAAAATTTGTTCAACGTCTTGTTCGTTTTCCCAGTATTCCAAAGCGGTTTCAGCGTTAACATCTGCTTGGTTACCGATAGAAATAAACTGTGCAAAACCTAAGTTGAGATCTTTTAAGATGTTCAAAATCCCGCCGCCTAAAGCGCCTGACTGAGATACAAATCCGATGTGTCCTCTTTCAGGTAAGCTTTCAGCGAAACATCCGTCCATAGAAATTTCAGGTAATGTGTTTACAACACCCAAGCAGTTAGGACCGACACATCTCATACCGTATTCCTGAACTTTTGCCAAAAGTGCTTTTTCAGCTTCAGCTCCTTCGGCACCTGTTTCTTTAAATCCTGCAGTGATGATGCAAAGACCTTTAATACCCTTTTGGTGGCACTGGTCGATAGTGTCAAGAACGAATTTAGCATTTACAACAATAATTGCCAAATCGATTTCACCCGGAACTTCCAAAACGGAAGTATATGCCTGTAAACCTTCAATAATACCGCCCTTTGGGTTAATCGGGTAGATTTGCCCTTTGAACTTGTATTCCTGAAGTCTTTTCATGATGTCAGAACCGATTGTGTGTTCTTTTGTAGAAGCACCGACAACCGCAATTGACTTTGGTTTCATAATTTTGTCTAAATTTGCTGTCATGTTCTTATCCTTTCTTATTTCATATGTAAATTATATAACAAAAAAACTATCTGACATAATATTTTCGCAGTTTTAGTATCATTACGATACAAAGTATAATTGATGAACACAAAAGCCCAGTCCAAAAACCCGTAAGATACATTTTTAAATGTAATCCCAAATAACAACCTAAAGGAATTGATACGCACCAATATGCAATAAAGTTTGCAAGTAATATAATTTTTGTTTGCTTAATTCCTTTGCAGATGCCTGAAAGTGAAATCTGCAGACCGTCAAAAATCTGATATCCAGCCAGAATTATCATCACAGGTAAAACAATTTGATATAATTTTGGGTCGGGAGTAAAAATTGAAACGATAAATTTTGGGGAAGCCAAATATACAAGCGAACAAATTGTCATAAAGGTTAAAGATAATCCTATTCCTGTCAGGGAATATTTTTTGAGGTCATAAAAATTATTTGAGCCGTTTGCAAATCCGACTTTTACCGCTATGCCGTTTGAAATCGCAAACGGAATCATAAATGTCATATTGACTAATGTTATTAAAATATTTTGTCCTGCGGCATAAACACCTGCTATTCTGCCCATCAAGATTGCGACAATATTAAATGCAACAAATTCCACAAGTATCGCCATTGCAATAGGGATTCCGATTTTAAACAATGCCATGTAATACCCTTTTTCGTGGTAATTGCGCAGTTCCATAATCCTGTGGCAATAGATTAAAAGTACAAATCCCATAAAATATCTTACTATAAAACTTGACACTGCAAGCCCGATAACCCCCATTGACGGGATTATACCCCAACCGAAAACAAAAATTATGTTCAATGCCAGATTTAAAAATACGCTGAAAATTGTGACTAAATTCGGGAAAAGTACGATTTCAAACGCCTGTAAAAATTCTTTTAAACTGTGGTGCAATCCACCCCCAAAAGTTGAAAATGCGCTGATTAACATATAATCCTGAATTGGTTTGACAAGTTTCTGTTCAAAACCAATGTGTGGTATGATCGGAACAAAAAGAAGAATTAACAAACACGAAACCCCTGCAAGTGCCAGTGCAAAACGAATTGATGGGTAAAAATATCTTTTGATAGGCTTTCCTTCACCGTTGTAGTTTGATAAAAGAGGCGAAATGCTTGCAGTCAACCCGATTGCAAGAGTCATAATGCAATTGACTATTGCCGCTGCAAGACTTATTGCTGCAAATGTATCTGTTGAATGACGCCCCGCAACAATAACATCCCCAATCCCGATTAAGATAAATCCGATGTTGCCGAGTATGATGGGGAATGCTATTTTTAAAAGTTCTTTTATGTAATAAATCGGCTTCTGCATAGTTTGATTTTAGCACAAAAATAAGGTGCAAAAAATTGCACCTTATTCTTATTAATCTTACTCAACGTAATTATTTTGAAACTGTTTCAAAAATTACATCAAATGCTTCAGAATCTCTTACTGCCATATCAGCAAGCATTTTTCTGTTTACAACAATGTTTGCCTTTTTGCAAGCGTTTACGAATTTTGAATAACTCATACCGCGTTGTCTTACTGCAGCGTTGATTCTTACTATCCATAATCTTCTCATGTTGCGTTTTGTGGTACGTCTGTCTCTGTAAGCGTATTTAAGAGCCTTCATTACAGCGATGTTTGCAACCTTGAAGATTCTTGATCTTGCACCGATAAAACCTTTAGCAAGTTTTAATATTTTTTTGTGCCTTTTAACACCGGCACTGCCACGTCTAATTCTCATTTTTTATGCTCCTATCTTGAATACTTCTTGTATGGTAACTCTTTAGATACCAGTGCTACATGTGACTCAGAAACGTCAACCATCTTGAAAATTCTGCGTTTTCTTGATGATGACTTGTGTTGGAGCAAGTGGCCGATGCCTGCTTGTCTTTTCATAATTTTGCCGCTTGCGGTAACTTTATAGCGTTTTGCAGCGGATCTGTGTGTTTTTAATTTTGGCATTTCGTTTCTCCTTTTTGGTTTGTTGGCGTAGCAACGCCAACCTACTTTCATGTTTACTTCGCGTCATAGGCATACCAAAGCCTATTTCGGCTGTGTGAGTTTATATTAGTACGAAAACATTTTATTTGCAAGCGGTTTGTGTATATTTGTTAATAAATTCTTCTATTGTTACTTTCCCTTTGAAAGTTGTTGGTGTGTTTTTTAATTCTTCCTGTTTTTCTTTTTCAATATTGTGACGCAGAAATTTATTCAAGAATTTAGGTAAAGCAAAACCAATTAAGGCGGTGTTTGTGAGCAATGAAAACCAATACAGCCCTGCACCGACATTTTTTGTTTTTTTCAAAATTCCCGGTGCAATATCTTTTGTTTCGTCTAAAGTTCTGAAATTTCTTATTGGCATTTTAAATTTTTGGATGAAATTTAAATTTTTACCGCCGTCGTTCATAATCTTTGTGCCTAAAAACTTATCTAAAAGTCGACCTGCAATATTATTAATAAGAAAATCTCCGCCAAAAAACATTGTAAATAATCCTATATCTCTCAATGCTCTGTCTTTACGTTCGTTTGAATCTCTTGATGAAATAAGTTTTGCGGGAAAACTTGATAATACCCAGATTGATGCATAGATAAGTTTTGACATATTTGTTCCTGAGGTGTAATCAAAATTATGCGGATTCTTTGCAATTTTTTTGTATCCCCACCTCGAAATCAAAGATTTCGGTCCTCCCTCAAGGGGAGGACTTTTTAAAGATAAGGATAATCCTTTTGTTACTGTTTTTGCAAAAAGTATTCCGGGAATAACCGAAAAAGCAATATTCCATGCAAGTTTTTTGAGTTTTGATTTCTTAACTTCCTCATCAGATTTTGAATTATCTTTTTTTAGTTCAAATCCCGCCGAAAAATCTTTTCGTTTGGTTCTTTTTTGGGTAAATTCTGTTGCTATCCAAGGAATGGCAGACCACATAGCACCTGTCGTGATAAAATCCGTCATCAAAACTTTTTCGTGAACGGATAATAAGTCTTTTTTTAATTTTTCTTCATCATTGTATCTGTTATAAATTTCTTCAAATGCCTTTTGATGTTCATTAGAACCGGTTTTTTTGTCAAAAATCTTTGCGGTTTTTTCTATACCTTCTTTTAAATTCCCTTCAGGAGTCAGGTATTTTTTTGATACCTGAATAATTTTTTTCTCAACACCGTTAAGTGACTTAATTATTCCTTTATTTTTCAAAAAATGTTTGTTATAAAGTGGGAGGAGTAAAACGGGAGTGAGGTAGGAAGCGACAAAATATATTCCGCCCATCAATGCACGCTCTTGTGCTTCATATTTGTTATTCGACATAATACATTGCGGCGCCGTGCTCCCGCCGAGTGTTGTAATCCCTCTGTTAACCAGAGTATGATTTTGAACGTAAGAGGTTGCATTATATATATTAAGCCCCTTAAAGGGTAATGTATCAGATACTTTTTTACAATTCATAATCATATTCATGGTATGTGCTAATAATTAAAAAACAATAATTTGTTAAATAATTTTTATCTCAATCGAAAGATTGAAATTTTTCGCTTCTAAACAATCCGTAACATAATATAAAGTTTTAAAATGCTTATAAATATTGCGTTTATGGCAAAATTCCCCCAAATGAATGATAATTGTAAGGAATTTTGCCCATTATTCGCAATTATGCTATTATTTGTATTAGAGTGGTTATTTGTCGGATTGTAAATAAATAACTGCTATATGAAGACTTGACGGGAAAGATGAGAAGATTATTTAAAGATAAAATAAAAAATATATCGGGATTGATTCTTTCAGTGGCTGTGTTAGCTCTGTGCCTGTGCGGTTGCATTCCGCCGAAAGAAGAACCTGCTCCGGCACTTCCCCCTGCTCCTCAGGTAAATAATACTCCTCATAAGTCGGTAAATATTGATGTAGATGATGAGGAGCCGGCGAGCAAAATGATTTCTTATGATGTTACTTCTATCGGGAGAAGCAATCCGTTTATGCCTTATAATGAAATGATTGAATATGAAAAAGCTCGAAATTCTGCAATAGCAGAGGCTAATGAAAAAAATGCAAAGATTGCAAAAATGAAAAAGATGCAGGATTACAGAGTTAGAGAACAGGATGATATAAGTCCGTATAGTTTTAATCTTCCGGTTCCTCCAACATCACTTGATGCTGACAGTGTTGCTGCAAAAATAACAAGAACAAAAGTTGTCGGTATAATGTATAATATAAAAAGTCCTTCAGCCATTATAAATGTAGATAATAAAGATTATCTTGTAAGACCCGGAGATAAGATTATCGGGCAGGAATATAAAGTTGTAAAAATTACTCCGACCTGGGTTACGGCTGCAATGGGGTCAAATGTTTATTCTGCAGCAATCGGAGAATTATTTACAAAAGACGGTCTTGAAACAAACCAGACTGATATTTATAATTTGAAAGAAAGATTTGGCGGAAGAAAAATTTAAAATGAATAATAATCAATCAGGAGCAGATATGAAAAATAAAATTAGAAACAAAATTATTGCAGGTGTAATGATGCTATCGTTTGCGTTTAGCGGTGTTTCTCCCGTGGCATTTGCGCAGGATGTTTCTCCGGTAATCCGTTCACAACAGCCTATTACATCAATGGATATAAATTCTGATACCCAAATTCAAAATGCTGATTCAATAGTAAATTTAAGTTTGAGAGATGCTGATGTAATGCAGGTTTTGAGAATGTTTGCCGATCAAGCGGGTATGAATATAATTTTTGCTCAAAATGTAAGCGGAAAAGTTACGATGGATCTTGTAAACGTAACACTACAGAAGGCTTTGAGCCTTGTTACTACAACCGCAAAATTAAAATACGGTATTCAGGGTAATATAATGATTATTACAGGCAGTGATGATGACAGTGTTGATATGGGCGCAGGTTCAAAAGATATGATTATTGTTCCTGTTAAATATGTCAGTGCAGCCTCAATTGCAGCATTTTTGAATAAAAGTATATTTACAAAAAGCAGTATAAGTCCGGGAGTATCTTCCAAACCGGTTGTAACAACTAACCCTGCAAACAATGAATTGATTATTATGGGTACTCGTGCGGATGCTTTAATGGCACAAAAAATTATTGATAAATTCGATAAAAAACCTCCTATAACTAATTATAAAGTTAACCATGTTACTCCTGCGGAGATGGCAGGGTTGATTTGTTCAACTTTAATACCGTCGTTTATGAGCAATGGTGATGGTTCAACGGGAGGAGCAGCAGGTGTTCCGACCGGTTTTGCTTCCGATTCTTTTGGCGGAGGTGATAGTGGCGGGCTTTCCATTGGCGGCGGAAAGTTGTTATGTTCTGTTGATCAGAAAGCTGAGGTTGAAGATTTGGCATCCTTGCCTTTTAAGAATATGACGGTTTCATATTTCCCGTCTATCGGCATGATACAGATTATTGGCGGATCTCCTACTCAGCTTGAAATGATAAAAGATTATATTGCCGCAAATGATATCAAATCTCCACAGGCTTATCTTGAAGTTCAAATTATTTCGCTGTCTGAATCCGGCAGTAAAACATTTGATAATACCTGGCAGTATATGAGTAAAAATTTGTCTATCAATGCTTCAAACGGTTTAAGAACAGCAAGTTCAGGTGGCGGTAAAAATTACCCTATATTTTTTGCAGGTCATGGATTTAGTGAAGAAGCAAAAGGCACTTCAGGACAATCGACTTCAAAAGATGATAACGGGGATATTAGTTATCGTCAGTGGGCTCATTCTCCGCAGTTAATTTGGACTATTAACTATTTGGTTGAAAATAATAAAGGAAGAGTTTTGGCTAATCCTCGTATTCTGATAACAAACGGTCAGCAATCTGTTATTGACTTGACATCTGACTATGTTTCAAAGGTTACTTCTCAATACTTGGATTCAACCGGTACCGGTTCTTCTCAGGTACAAAAGGATTATGATATCCAAAGTGATAACGGTATTAAAGTTACAATTACACCGTTCATCAGTCCTGATGGATATGTTACTCTTGATATTAATCCTGAATATAGTACAATTGCAGGACAATTATACACAGATGGTGAGGTTGAAGGTCAAAAAGACCTTGCTGCAACATTGTTACAAAGACGAAATCTTAACCTTAAAGGTATAAGAATAAAAGATGGCGAAACTTTAATCATAGGTGGTATGATACAGGAATTAGAAACAAAAACTGTAAGCAAAATTCCTTTCCTTGGCGATTTGCCATTTTTCGGGATGTTCTTCAGAAGTACCGGAACATCAAGATCTAAGGAAGAAATGGTTATCATGATTACTCCGCAAATAATTATTGATACGGAAGATGCGCAACAGATAACTGATTTGGATTTATAATAAACCAAAATATTTAAACAAATGAATGAAGTTATATCAAGAATAAAAAATAGTATAGATACGTCTATAATTGATAAAGTTGACAAAAGTGCGATGGGTAAAATGAAATTTGTACCTATCAGTATCAGGCAGGGTCAATTATTTGTTGCTGTTTCAAAAAAATCAAATATGGACAGGATAAGTCAATTGTTAAAAAAGTATTATCCTAATCCGATAAGATTTATGCCTGTTGGTGGCGACGATGATTTACAGGAACTTTTAAGTGATTTTATTCCGAATTCGGATGAAAAAGATGATACTCCAAAATTCCCGCAAAAAAAAGATGCCCCGGTTATGGTATCAGAACCGATTGGAGGAATGTTAGGGGAGTTATTTATAAAAAAGGGTTTAATCACTCAGGAACAATTAAATGATGCTCTTGCCGAAACAAAACGTTCTAATGCTCCGATAGGTTCAACTTTATATGAGATGGGCTATATTACATTAACTGATTTGAAAGAAACCTTAGGTGAACAAACCGGTTATAAGTTGGTATCAGCGGAACAGTTGCAGAGTCAAAAGAATTTTATAAATATTCTTCCTGAAGATTTTATCAGAACAAATTCGGTTATTCCTATTTCTTCCGATGGAAAGATTTTAACAGTCGGGGTCTTAAAACCTTTAAAGCAGGATATTCTCAAGGCAATTATTTATATTACCGGTCAAAATCCCCGCCAGCTTTTAATGACTCACTATGAATTTAATAATTCATTAGAATTATTCTTCTCAAAACGAAAAAAACAAACCGAAAGAATTCTTGAGCAAATCAAAACTGAAACAATTGAAGCTGAAACAGAAGCGAGTTTATCAGATCAGCTTGATGCCGAACTTCTGGATTCAACGGGTACCGTTGCAAAATTTGTTAATCAGATTATCACAAACGCGATAGACAACAAGGTATCCGATATTCATATAGAGCCGAGACTGAATGGTTATATTGTCAGATACAGAAAAGACGGTATCCTGCAAAAGGCTCTTGATATTCCTGATAAAGCTGAATCTTCCGTTATTACGCGTTTTAAAGTTTTATCAAGAATGAACATTGCAGAACAAAGACGTCCGCAGGATGGTACGTTCTCTCTGCCTTATAAAGATTGTACTTATGATTTTCGTATTAATACTTTACCTGTTTCGGGTAAAGAAAAGGTCGTTATTCGTATTTTGGCACCGGCAGTCAGCTTAAAATCTGAAGATAAGCAGATTAAACTCGTTGGTGCAACTCAATCTGATCTTGAAGAACTGACAAAAATGGTTTCCTGCCCGAATGGTGTTATCTTGACGTCAGGTCCTACAGGTTCAGGTAAAACAACAACCCTATATTCAATTTTAAAAAGTTTGAATGATGTTTCTGTTAATATTACAACAATTGAAGACCCGATAGAAATTAAGCTTGACGGTATAAATCAATCGCAGGTAAACGTTAAAGCAGGTATTACTTTTGCATCCTGTATGAGAGCTATTTTACGTCAGGACCCTGATATTATACTGGTCGGTGAAATTCGTGACTATGAAACATTGGAAACTGCTATTTCAGCAGCGTTAACGGGGCACCTTGTATTAAGTACGGTTCACACAAATTCTGCCGCAGCTACGGTTACACGTTTAATTGAAATGGGTGCAAAAGATTATCTTGTATCTTCAACATTGTCCGGTGTAATTGCTCAGCGTTTGGTAAGACGTCTTTGTGATGACTGTAAGCAGGAGTATCATTGTACAAGAGAAGAAGCAATGAAAGTTACTCTTGATGAAGATGAAATTGAAAAATTGATGAAAACTCCTATATACAAAGCCGCAGGATGCAATCACTGCAATTTTACCGGTTACAGAGGGCGATTAGGTGTTTATGAAATTATGCCTATTACAAAGGAAATTAAAAAACTTATCGCTCAGGGCGCTCATGATTTGGAAATAGAAGAATGTGCAGTTGACCATGGTATGACAACATTAAACGGGTCATGTATGCAACACATATTAAAAGGGCATACAACAATAAGCGAATTTGTCAGAGTCTTAGGTTTGGCAGGCGAATAGTATGGCAAGATATAATTATACCGCATATAAAAATGGAACAAGTGATATTGTAAAGGGACAGGTTGAAGCTTCAAATCTGCGTGAAGCCCGTACCGAAATCCGTTCCATGGGTTATACTCCGACTTCAATAATTGAAGAAAATACACCTGTGAAAAAGGAGCAAAAAGGTAGTAAGAAAGCTCTTGCCAAAATGCCAAAAATGGGCTTGGGAGAGCAAATTGATTTTACTTCTACTCTGCAAATTCTTGCAGCTGCAGGTATTCCGATTATTGAATCTCTTTTGTTTATTGAAAACGATGCTGCAAAGCTTAAGATGCGTCAGGTTGCGGCGGAGTTGAGGCGTCAGATTATGAATGGTGGTACATTTGCAGGTACGATTGCAAAATATCCTGAACAATTCGGACATGTTTATATCGGCCTTGTAAAAACAGGTGAAGATGCCGGTGAACTTGAAAAAACTTTAGATCGTTTACTTGATCTTTTAAATAAGCAGTCAAATATCAGAACAAAGGTTATCGGAACATTAATGTATCCTGCGTTTGTAATTCTTTTGGCTGTTTTTATCGTTATAGTCATGCTCGTATTTGTATTCCCTGTATTTAAAGATATGTTTGACCAAATGGGAATGCAGCTTCCTTGGATTACTGAGGTCTTAATGACAATGGGTATTGCACTTAAAAAGAACTGGTTTTTTATTCCTATCGGATTTGCCGGAGCAATTTTTGGAATTAATTTTTTGTTCAAGTGGAAACCCAGTAAATGGAAGATAGATGAATATGTCTTAAAAGTCCCAGTTTTGTCAAAACTGATACAGTTTTCAAATTTTGCAAACTTTATAGCAGTCATGCAGGTTGCTTACGATGCCGGTGTTCCGATTTTGGAATGTCTGTATCTTGCAAATATGACCTTAACAAATCATACGCTGGAAAAAAGAGTAGAAGAAGCAACGGTTAAAATTCAGCAAGGTCAGCATTTGTCTGCAGCATTAAGGGCAACAAGAACAATGCCCAAAATGATTTTATTTATGATTGCAACAGGTGAACAATCAGGTCGTTTAGGTGACATGCTCGGGCAGGCGGTAAGTTATATTGATAAAGCCTTAGATAATATTATTGATACTATGACAAAAATGATAGAACCGATAATGCTTGTTGTAATTGGTACAATTGTACTTGTTCTTGCTTCTGCACTTTATCTGCCGTTATTTGCTTCATATATGGGTATGTAGCAAATTCTTTTGAAAAATTTTTTATATAAAAACTGTTAAGGTATAGTATTTGTTTATATTTATATAGCAGATATTATTATGTTAATCAGTTGAAAATGGGCGAATTTTATGGTTAAATTTATCAGTATAAACCGATTGGAGAGAACTAATGAAATTTAATATAAGAATGACAAGAAAAAAGCTTGCGATATTGCTTTTGGTAGTCATTATCGTGCCTATTGTTTATAACAAATTATCAGGTCTTGTAACCGGTATTATTATGCAACAGATGATGAAAATGCCAAAAGAAGTCGTTATTAATACCCCGATATATTCAAATTCTTATGTCAGCGCGGAATCAACGGGGCGTGTTGAGGCGAAGTATTCAATTGACGTTATGGCTCGTGTTGCAGGATTTTTACAGAAAAAATACTTTAACGAAGGTGATGTTGTGAAAGAGGGGCAAGTTTTATTCCAGATAGATCCTCAGGAATTTCAGCTTGAAGTTCGCAATTCTCAGGCAACAGTAAATCAGTATAATGCTTTGCTCTTAAATTCACAGCAGGAATTAGACAGAGCCAATGCCTTAATAAAAGAAGATTTGGTAAGTCATTCTTATGTTGACCAGTCTTTAGCATCAAGAAATCAAAATCAGGCCCTTTTGGATGCAGCAAGACAAAAGTTGCAGCTTGCGAAGGTTAATTTAGGTTATACAACGATAAAATCTCCAATAGATGGCAGGATAGGTAAAATTAAAATAACGGAAGGCAATTATGTTTCATTAACTTCCGGGCCGTTGGTTAATGTGTCAAGTATAGACCCTGTTTATGTTACATTTAGCCTGCGTTCATCAGATTTTGTCAAATTGCTAAAAGCCAGTGATAAATTTAAAGATGTAAAAGTTAAGGTTCAGTTTGATGACGGGAAATGGTATGACAAAATCGGGACAATAGATTTTGTTGATAATCAAATTGATAAAAATTCAGGTTCAATTCAGATGAGAGCAACTTTCGAAAACCCCAAAGGCTGGCTTGTTCCCGGAGATTATATGAAAGTTTCATTAGTTTCTCCTCAAAAATTCAGATACATGACGATTCCGCAGGCTTGTACAAAGGGTGATGCGATGAGCGGTTATTATGTTTGGGTTGTTGATAAGAATAACAAAGTTGTAAGAAAAGATATTAAAGTCTCCGATGAAATTGATAATCATTGGATTGTTGAATCAGGACTGGACAAAAATGACAAAGTTGTTGTTGCAGGAGTTCAAAATATAAATGTAGAAGGGCAAAAAGTTAAAATTTTGACTAAAGAAGAATATGATAAGAAACAAAAAGACGAATGAATGCAATCAGGATAAATAATGAAAAAAATATTCGATAAAAATAAATTATATTTCTTTATACGGAAACCGAGATTTGCACTTGTAATCTCAATCTGTATTGTTTTGATGGGTTTAATTTCTCTTGCTGGATTAAAACAGGAAAGTTATCCTGATGTTACTCCCCCGCAAATTCAGGTTAGTGCAAATTATATGGGTGCAAGTGCAGAGGTCATAGAATCCTCTGTGGCAACGGTACTTGAACAAAAATTGAATGGTGTCGAAAACCTGACTTATATGACTTCTTCCTGCTACGACGGTATGTATTCACTAAAGATGTACTTCAAGGTAGGTACCAACAAAGATGTAAATCTGATGAATGTTCAAAACAGAATTCAGCAGGTACAGTCACAGTTACCTGAAGATGTGCAAAGAACGGGGGTTACGGCTCTTACAAGAACGTCAGGTTCCGGAGCTTTAATTTTTACTTTATTACCCGAACATGGAAATTGGTCGCAGTTAGATTTAACAAATTACGGAGCAATATATATAAAAGACGAATTAAAGCGTGTCGATGGTGTTGCGGATGTCGAAGTATTTGGTTCGGGTGATTACTCAATGAGAATATGGCTTGACCCACAAAAAATGGCAGGTCTCAACATTTCAACAAGTGAAGTTCGTGAAGCAATCAGGGCTCAAAACACTCAGGTAACAGCAGGTGCACTTGGCCAAAGACCGACAGATGATGAACAGGCTTTGCAAATTACTCTTAAAACAAAAGGCAGATTGCAGAATGTTAAAGAGTTTGAAAATATAATTATCCGCTCAAACATAGACGGTTCAAATGTTAAAATTAAGGATGTAGCAAAGGTAGAACTCGGAGCGCAGACATACCAGAATTTGGGCCTTGTTGATGGTAAGCCTTCAGCGGTAATAGTTATATCTCAATTACCTGATGCCAATATTATAAATATGTCTAAAGCAGTTCATAAAAAAGTTGATGAACTCAATTCAAGGTTGAATAACGGATTAAAAATTGTTACGGTTAAAGATGATGCGGATTATATTGAAGAATCTATGTCAGAAGTTGAATTTACTATTCTTTTGACAGGTTTTATCGTTGTTTTGATTATTTATTTATTCCTTGGGGATGGGATGGCAACGCTTGTTCCCTGCGCAACAATTCCGGTATCATTAATTGGTACGTTTTTTGCATTGAAAGCAATGAACATGTCAATTAATTTGTTATCATTATTTGCATTAGTGTTGGCTGTAGGTGTTGTTGTTGATGATGCTATTGTTGTAATTGAAAACGTAAAACGCCATATTGAAGAAGGAAAATCAGCTATTGTCGCCACTCAGTTAACAATGGAAGAAGTCGGTTCATCCCTTATTGCTATGGCTATGGTTCTGATGGCAGTATTTGTTCCTATTATATTTATGGGCGGAATGACAGGGATTATGTATAAACAATTCGCCGTTTGTATTGCAGTTTCTATTGCAATTTCTGCCATTTGTGCGTTGTCATTATCCCCTGCTATGTGCTCGCATTTTTTAGGCAGAAAAAATCCGAATGAGGAAATTGATATTCATGAAAAATCAATTCAGGCAAAATTTAGGCATATTATAAGCAGAATAAACAGAAGAACATTGCGCTATGTATCAAAATTTAACGAAATGTTTAATAAATTAGAAAATTTTTACATGGAATACGTAGAAAAATTTGTTTATAATAAAAAATTAACCATAATATTTTATATAGCAATTATTTTATTAACCGCAGGTGCATTCAAAATAACATCAACAGGTTTTATTCCTGATGAAGACCAAAAAGTTTTAATTGCAAGTATCACATTACCTGATGGGGCATCTTTGCCCAGAACCGAAGAAGTTGCAAGAAGATTTGTTGCGCAAGTTCGAGAAATTGACGGAGTAGATAAGGAAAAAATTACGGTATTCAGTGGCAACGGGGCTTCAAATTCCGCTTTTGCAATTGTACTTTTAAAAGGTTATGATTACAGAAATATTGGACCGTTCAGATGGATAAAAAGAAAAATTCAGGGTCGGGAAACAGATCTTTCTCACAATGCAATTCTTAATAAAATACGGCGTATTGCTTCTAATACAAAAGAAGCATCAATTATATCATTTTCTCCGCCGGCAATTAACGGTATGAGTATGATGGGCGGTTTTGAATTTCAGATGCTTTCACAAGGTGATTATACTCCTCAGCAAATGGAACAGTGGGCAAATAAACTTATTATGGAAGCAAATCATGATAAATCTCTTTCAAACGTAAATACTACATTTCAGGCAAATGTTCCGCAGTATATTCTTGATATTGATTATGCAAAAGCATTAGCACAAAATGTTGATTTACAAGAATTATATGCGACTCTCGCATCAATGCTTGGGACATATTATGTTAATGATTTTAATAAATACGGGCGTGTATTTAAGGTTGAATTGCAAGCTCTGAGCAGATTCCGAGATAAAGCAACCGATTTGGAAGGAATTTATGTAACAAACAGAGCAGGGGTGCAGGTTCCGATACTTTCACTTGTAAAATTAAGACAGACTATTGGTACGGCATCAATTACAAGGTACAACTTATATACATCAGTTCAGATTCAGGGTCAGCAGACACCCGGTAAGAGTTCAGGGGATGCGATGAAAGCGATGGAAGAAGTTGCAAAACGAGTTCTTCCGTCTGATATGACCTTTGACTGGTCAGGAACATCTGCACAGGAAAGAGAGGCATCAGGGCAAACTATTATGATAGTCAGTTTTGCTTTGATATTTGTTTACTTATTTCTTGTTGCTTTATATGAAAGTTATACAATACCGTTTGCAGTACTTTTAATTTCGCCTGTTGCAGCTTTGGGTGCGTTGATATTTCAGTTGATGATTAATCAATCCTTTGACATTTATTCACAAGTGGGTATGATTACATTAATTGGTCTTGCGGCTAAGCAATCGATATTGATTGTTGAATTTGCAAAAACTGAGCATGAAGATAACGGGCTTTCAGTCAAAGATGCGGCAATTAAAGCTGCAAGACTTCGTTTCAGAGCAATTATGATGACAGAACTTGCGTTCATTATCGGTGTATTGCCTATGATTTTTGCAACCGGAGCCGGCGCAAATTCAAGAATTTCAGTTGGTTCAACCGTATTTGGTGGTATGGTTGCAGCGGCTACTTTGGGTGCGGTTTTGACTCCTGCATTCTATGTAATTGTTCAGGAATTTGTGGATAAATTCCCAAAACACCCGATAAAACAAGAAGATTTAACTTATGAAGAATAATAATTAATAAAAATAAAGGATAGAATATGAAAAAGATTTTAAATTTAGCATTAATAGTTTCAATTGCTTTTACGGGAATAAACACAGTATTTGCTGAAAAAGTAGATATTAATATGGCTGATGAAGAAATTGTACAACAAATTAAAAATGATAAAGAAAAAGTTATTACTTCTTCAAAAGCATCAGTCGGAGTAGAACCTGTTCAGATTGTTAAGCCCGAGAAAAAACACAAGCCAAATAAACGTCAGGAAGCAAAGAAACAAAAAATTAAAGATACTTCAAAGAAAAAATCTTCACAGGAAGCTGAGGGGATGTATGAATCAAAATTCCCTGTTATTGACAGTCAAATTGACTATAACGACATTTCAAATCTTCCCCAAGAGGTTAGTCTTGAAGATTGTATAAAACTTGCAATTACGCACAATCCGACAATAATGTCAGCGATTAGCAATGCTGAGATTTACAAAACAAAAATTGGTCAGGCTTGGAGTAATTATTTTCCGACTCTTACTGCAGGCATAAGTTTCTCAAAAAATGATATGCTTATGACAATGGGCAGCTCAATGACAAAATTAATTCCGCAAAAATATGATATGTATTATTTCCCTACCCTTTCAGCAGATATGCTATTGTTTGATTTCGGAAAAACTAAAGCTCAGGCTGACTATGCCAAAAGAACCTATGAATCAACGCGTTATGATGCGGAAACAAGTATTGAAAATGTTATTTATAATGTGAAAGTTGCATATTACAATATGATTTTTGCAAAAGCTCAGAGAGAAGTTTATGCAGACACTGTTCAGGATTATGAACTTCAATTAAAGCAGGCAAGAGCATATTATGAAATAGGTAAAAAGCCTAAAATTGATGTTACTTATGCCGAATACAACCTTGGGAAAGCACAGTTAAACGAAATTAAAGCAAAAAATACTTTAGAACTTGCTGCAGTCGAGCTTGCCAACGCTGTTGGTATTCCTGAGCTTGCAGGAGTTGTACTAAAAGACACGTTGAACACAAAAGAATACATCGTAAATTTCACAGATTTAATCCGGACAGCACAGGAATCAAGACCATCACTTTTGTCTGCCAAGAAAAAAATGGATGCAGCAGAACTGACAGTCAGAGCATCAAAGAGGGCATTCACTCCTGATTTAAGCGCATTTGGATCATATCAGCATGGCGGACGTGAAATTAATGGTGATTCAGGTTATCAATTTGGAGCACAATTACAGTATAAAAGTGTTAATCTTATGAAAATTAAAAAACAGGTTGATGAAGCAACAGCAACCTACAAAAAAGCCGTAGCAGATTATGAAAAAGAAAAACAGGATGTTTATCTTGATGTTAAAAGCGCATACATCAATCTTATGAATTCCTTTGACAGTATCAGAGTTGCAAAACTTGCTCTTCAACAGGCAAAAGAACAACAATATCAAGCTTTTCGCAAATATCAGGTAGGTTTGGGAGATGCAATTGAATTTAAAGATTCAGAAAATACATACCTAAACGCTCAACTCGATTATTACAATGTATTACTCAATTACAACACCAATGCTGCAGAACTTGAACGTGTAATTGGTGCGCCTATTCACGAATCGGATGTTGAATTGTAAATTTTAATCAATAAATTACCATTTGGGATAGTATACACTACCATCTGTATGGTTCTACATAAAACCAATAGCCCAAATCAGGCATATATTCTTTAGCGTTTGTTGCTTTTGCACTTTTCAGAGCTTTGATTGCAGCATCAACGGCTTCTTGTGAACCGCTTGAACTTATAACACGTTCATTTACAATGTTCCCATGTTGGTCAATGTCGTATCTGATTTGAACTCTGCTGTCTGAGTCAAGGGGCGGATTCCAGTTTCTTTGTATCTGCATTGAAATATTTATAGTGTGAGCATATTTTGCAGGATATGAACTCATTGTTCTTACATCTTTTGCATCGTCAATTTTTAAGGGTTTTTTCTTAATAAATTTGTAATTAATAATGTTTGGCAAATCTGGGGCGGTTGCATAGCTTGCAAGATTCATATCATTACCTCTGATATGAATTTGATATCCTATAACATCTTTTCCAAATTCATCCGGTATAGGCTCAAATGGAGTACTCTCAATAACCGTTTTTATTGCTTTTTCCTGAAAGTCTTTAGATTTTGCAGGAGTAAGAATACCGTATGATATAATTTTCCCGTCTTTGCCTAAATTAAAATTCATTGAAAAGTCTTCGTTCACATCTTTTGAAACTTTTCGCCAATTTTTGCGAATACAGTATTCAATATAATTTGTATATTTAGAAAAACTTATTTTTGGGGGTACTTGTTGAGCTCGAAAGCTTATATTAGTGTTATTTTCTGCAACAGATTTTGGTTCCGCAGAGGGTTTTGACATTGGGACATTTTGCGGTTTTATATTGTTTTGACTTATTTCAACGGGTTTAACCGTTTTTTCTTTTGGGGTGAAATTTTTACTGTAAGTTCCGATTAATATGCCTATTGCAAAAGTCATTGCGACAATTCCGATAATTGTAAAACTATTAGTTTTCATGAATTCTCCTTAATTCCCTTATTATATAATATTTTTTTGAATAATACAATTTTACAATATACAGGCAAGTACCATCAGTATAAGTGTACCTATCTGAAATGCCGTTGCCATGTTTCTGCTCCACTTATCGCTGTCGTATTGCGAGGATGATTTTTGTGCCTGTATTGCACTTGATAATCTTTGCATACGCTCTGAGTCACTGTCATCAGGGAAACTCGTTCCGAAAATGCTGTTTTCAATTCTGGTTAAACGGGCAGATGTCGGCTCGTTATCAAATTTTTTATGATAAATATGTTTTTCGATTTTTGAAAGGTTTAATGGTTTCGGATTTTGATAAGTTTTAGGGGTAGAATGAGCATTGCGATTATTATATGAATTATAATCAAAATTGTACGGATCGTAATTGTCTAAATGATAATCCTGCGCAAGTTTATCAGGAGTATATGTATAAAAATCGTTTTCCTGCTGGTGCATACCGTTTGCTATAAAACTTTGCGGTTTTAACTGCGCTTTTAGTCTGTCCACACGTGTTGAAAGGTCATCTTTGTCGTAGGTTTTATTAAAAGTTTTTTGTTCAAGCGCAGAAAGTCGTGTCTTTATATTCTGACCTTTAGATAATTTTTTAAAGACCTGTTTTTCAAGTTCGTCTATTGCGGGATAATCCATTGAAGCAGCACTTGCCGGTTCTTTTTCATAAGCAAAATAATCATCCTCAGTCATAAAAGTATCTTCTTTGGGGGTAATTTCTTTACCCATTTCATTCGCATTAAGGTCTTTAGATAGTTTGGCGATTCTTGCATCAAATTTACCTTTCTGAATTTCCCCGTAAACCTTTTGTTCAATTCGTTCTAATCTTGTGGTGTCGCTATTATTTGGGAAAGTAAACCCGTAGAGCGATTTTTCAATCTTATCTATTGTAGTGTTTGCCCCGAAAGCGCAGCCGCAAAAAAGAAATATACTTATAACGATAATTATTTTTTTCATAACAAATTCTCCTCTTATGCATAATAATTTTTATGGAGGGAATTTTTAATTCTATGATTTATGGGTTTTGCTAAATCAAAAAACAATCCCTTTGTCATAGTACAAAGGGATTAGTTTATATAATACTTTATTTTAATTGGTTTATTTTTTATATTTTTTTCTGATTTTTTCCATTGCGGTAGAACTTGAATCGCCGCTGCAGGAGTATGTATAAAGTTTTTTCCCTGCAAACGTAACCAAACAATTTGAACCGTCAATTGTCATTTTCTTTTCAACTAATTTTAAACATTTGTGGTTTTTATAATTTTCAATCATCAATTTTTGTTTATTTATACATCTGTCTTTGTCTTCCTGATTTTTGTAGAAGAACGAATTATCACATTCCTGCATCAGTACGTCATCATTATTAGGAGTGTAAAACAGTGAATAATAAACTTGTCCGTCACTGAATGTACAAAGATATTTTTGTGAGGATTTTGCACCGGCTGTCATACCGCACATCAAAATAAACGAGCATAAAACTCCAATAGTA
Organism: uncultured bacterium; assembly: GCA_902777855.1. Taxonomy (GTDB): domain Bacteria; phylum Cyanobacteriota; class Vampirovibrionia; order Gastranaerophilales; family Gastranaerophilaceae; genus Zag111. The sequence continues at coordinate 54,411 of CACYVN010000009.1, forward strand.
AAAAACTTTTTCATATTAAAAAACTCCATCTTATTTATTAACCAATTTTAATTCTTTAAGAGCTTTTAATTCTGCCTGATAAGGGGAAATTTTTGTAATATCATCTATAACTTTTGGTAATTTTTCTATTACATAATCGATTTCATCTTCGGTTGTAAAACGGCTCAGGCTCCATCTTATACTGCCATGGATAGCCGTAAACGGAACATTCATAGCTCTTAAAACGTGACTTGGCTCTAACGACCCTGATGTGCAGGCAGACCCTGAGGATGCACAGATGCCCAAATCGGAAAGGTGAAGCAGAATAAGTTCACCTTCAATGTATTCAAAACCGATATTTGTAGTGTTTGGCACACGTTTTGCAAGTCCGGTATTTACTCTTGCGTTATAAATATTGTGTAAAATGCCCTTTTCTAATTTATCACGCAGTCTTGCAACTTCAGTAGTTTCATATTCAAGATTATCCAATGCCAATTCTGCTGCTTTGCCTAAACCGACAATATACGGAGTGTTTTCCGTACCTGCACGTTTGCCACGTTCTTGGTGCCCGCCGATAATTAAAGGGGAAATCATTGTTTTTGAATTGACATATAAAACCCCAACACCTTTTGGAGCATGAAGTTTATGTCCTGAAATCCCGAGCATATCAACTCCGCAATCAACAACGTTTATCGGCACTTTGCCTGCCGCCTGAACACCGTCAACAAAGAATTTTGTATCCGGATTTTTTGATTTAATAATCTGCGAAATCTCTTTTATCGGGTTGATTACACCTGTCTCATTGTTTGCCCACATGACAGATACAAGCGCAGTATCATCGTTTATAAGATGAGATAATTCGTCTGTGTTTAATTCTCCGTTTGAATTTACTCCGATATAATCAACCTTATATCCTTGTTTTTCCAAATATTTATAAACATTCAAAACGCAGGGATGTTCGATTTTTGTTGTTATGATGTGTTTTTTCTTTGTGTTGGCAAGATAACCTCTGATAGCGGTATTTGCACTTTCACTTCCGCAGGAGGTGAAAATAATTTCTTTTTCGTTTTCAGCACCTAAAAAATCTTTGAGTTTGCCTCTTGCCTCACGAATTGCATGAGAAGATTTTTTGCTGAAATCGTACATACTTGACGGGTTTGCGTATTCTCCCTTAAAATACGGCATCATCTCTTCAAGCACACGTTCATCGACTTTTGTAGTCGCATTATTATCTAAATATACCAATTTATCCATTATTATTTTACCTCAATAACATTTATATCATCGCCTAAAGCGTGCTTTAAAGTAGTTTCAACAAATACTTTCAGGGTCATTGTTGAATTTTTACACCCCGAGCACATTCCTTTGAGTTTAACATAAATATCTTTGTCTTTGATATCAACGAGTTCAATATCTCCACCGTCTTTATTGAGTTCCGGAGAAATTTGGCTTTCTATAACGCTGTTAACTTTCAAAATCCACTGTGTTGAAGTCATTTTTTCTTCTTTTTTGACTTCGGTTATACCGTTGTAGTAATTATCAATGATTTTTTGGATTTCACCTTTACATCTTCCGCAAGCCCCGCCTGCTTTGGTGTAGTTGGTTACTTCTTCAACGGTCTTTAAATTATTGGTCTTAATAGCATCAAGAATAACTTTATCAGTAACCTGAAAACAGGTGCAAATCATTTTTTCAGCCGTTTCATTTTGAACGCTGTCTAAAGATACATAGCCATCTTTTTCGTAGTTTTTAAAAGCGTCTTCTAATGCTTCATAACCCATAACGGAGCAGTGCATTTTTTCGGGCGGCAAACCGCCTAACTGGTCTGCAATATCTTTATTTGTAATTTTTTTAACCTCATCAACGGATTTTCCGATAATCATCTCAGTCAGAATACTTGAACTTGCAACTGCGCTTCCGCAGCCGAAAGTTTGAAATTTCGCATCTGTTACGATATTATCTTTTATTTTTAAATATATCTTTAATTGGTCTCCGCATACAAGTGAACCCGCTGTTCCAATTGCATCCGCATCTTCAATTGTGCCGACGTTTCTGGGGTTGCGGTAGTGATCCATAACTTTTTCGGAATAATCCCACATAATGTTGTCCCTTTCTTCAAATCTGTATGACAACATTATAAAACAAAAATAATTCTATAACCTTACCTTAATTATTATTTAATTATTATTATTTATATACTTTTATATCGCCGGCTTCTATTATCAGCGGGGTTAATAAATCCCATGACTCTTCTGTTGGATGATTATCTTGATAATATTTTTCATCATTGGTAATCTTTTCATTTGTTAAAGCATTTGTTTTAACAATCTTAAAACCATTTTGTATTAATTTGGGGCAAAGATAATATGCGAATGGAAGCTCCCAGGGATGATCATAAAAAATAACAATGAATTCTTTTTTCTTATTGTAATGTTTTTCAATATTTTCTTTTGCTTTAATAAAATGTAATGCTGCTATATTTGCAACATAATCATCATTTTTATGATTTTTCAATATATATTTTGCCATATGAGCATTAAAATAACCTGCAAGATAAGTTGATTTAAGCAGATTTATAAATTTGTTATCATATTTATCCGGAACTAAGTCATTGTGTTTTTTATCATACTTATAATGATATGAAAAATAAGGTTCTGCAGGATTAAATTTGTATGTTAACATCCTTCTGAAAGTATCCGATATTATGATATAGATATATGTATCAGCTTCAGGAACAGTTTCATAAAAATGTTCATCTTCTGTTTGGCGAAGCATTTGTGCAAGACCTTTTCCCTGAAGTGCTCTGTTATAAACAGGGCGTTTTGTTAATTTTGAAAGTTTATATCCAAAAGTTTGTGTCTTTTTTAAATAATGACCATGTGCAAAAGAGCATCCAAATATAACAATTGGCGGGGTTTTATATTCCAAACCGACAGGTTCTCTGAATTGCCACATACAATTGTTTTTGACGTTGCACTTGTAATGATCTAAATTTAAATCAGGACCTTTATACCTGTATACAGGTAATATTTTATTATGCGGGTATTCTTCATGAAATTGTTTTCTGCCTATTATACCGAGTAAAATTTCTGCAAAAATCAATAAAACAATAGTTGATATGACATTTACAATAATTATTTTTTTTATATTTTTCATAGTGATTTTCTGATTTATTTAGACACCACATAAGAACCGGTTTGTAGTTCGTGCGCAATTTCAATTGCTTTTTTTAATTGTGCATCGTCTTTATTTTTAATCTGTTCGTCAGTCAGTTCAACAACAACGTCAGGAGTAATTCCTTTTTTGTGAATATCCGTTCCGTTTGGAGTCAGATATTTTTGAATAGTAATATTTATCCCAGAATTATTCGGAAGTTTGTTAATTTCCTGAACTAAGCCCTTGCCAAAGGACTGCGTACCGACCAAAACCGCACGTTTATTATCTTTCATCGCACCTGAAAAGATTTCACTTGCAGATGCTGAGCCTTTATTGAGTAATACAACAAGCGGTTTGGTTGTCAAAAGCGCATTAGAAGCCTTTTGTGTTTCCTTATATCCGTCTCTGTCAACTGTGGCAACTATATCTCCGCCGTTTAAAAACATATCGGATATATAAATTGCATTGCTCAAAAGCCCTCCCGGATTTGAACGCAAATCCAATATAAATGATTTTTTATCAGGATTATTCAAAATAATTTCTCTGACTTCTTTTGAGGCGTTTCTGCTGATAAAAGAGCTTAACCTGATATAGCAAATATCATCAGGCATTTTTATATCAGTCGGAACTTTTTGGGTAACCGATTTGATTTCTATTTCTGCTCTTGTAATTGTATAAGGTATAGGTTGTTCAACTCCTTTACGTTTGATAAGTAACGTGACCTGAGTTCCTTCTTCCCCTCTGATTTGATCAGCTGCTTTATCAACGGTTATACCTTTTGTGCTTTTGCCGTCAATAGCAAGAATTTCGTCATCGGCAAGCAAGCCCGCTTTTTCAGCAGGAGTGTCTTCAATCGGGGCGATTACCATAAGTTTACCGTCTTTCATCCCGATTTGAATGCCGATACCTTTTAGGGAACCTTTAATTGAGCTTGTTTCTTCCAAAAATTCTTTCGGATTCAAAAACTTTGTATAAGGGTCATTTAAACTTGCAACCATTGTATCGATTGCAACATAAGCATCTTCATCTGTCTGAAGCATTTTATCATATTTGTGACGCCATTTTGCCCAGTTTTGTTCGTTATTTGTCTGGTCAACATATTTTGTATTAATCAGGCGCCATACATTATCATACATTTCAACAGGTGTTGCCGCCTGAACATTTGAACCTATAGCCCAACCAAATGAAATGACAAACAAACCCAAAAATACAGCACTTTTCTTTATAGAATTTTTCATATTTATAAACCTCCAATAATCCCACCCTACATAAATAAGACGAAATTATCTTGTAAAAGTTCCGTTATCTTGTGTATTATATTAACACAATTAAGGGAAAATGTGAAATAGTCAAGGGTAAAAAGTAGTATTTTATTGCTTGTCAAACTGTAAAACTTTTAACCCCAAAAAACTTGCCTTTTTCTTTACATCAGGCAATTCGTAGCATTTTATACATCTTGCCTCGTAAGTTTCATCTCCGCCTATCATAATCAGCGGGGAACTTTTATCAGCAGGTTTTCCGTCAATGAGTCTTTGGGTTCTTGTCGCTTCCTCACAACCGCATTTCATGCAGACAGCATGCAATTTATCTACTTTTGTTGCGATGCACATAAGTTCAGGCATTGAACCGAACGGCTCTGCTTTGAAATCTAACTCTAACCCCGTCCCGATAACTTTTTTGCCTTCACTCATAAGTTTTGAAATTACCTGAACAATGTTACTGTCAAAAAACTGTAATTCGTCAATCGCTACAATCTGAGCATCTTTAACTGCACTCATAATCTGTATTGAATGTTTAACCTTAACAGCATCAAGCCATAAACCGTTTCTTGACTCAATATAATCTCCGCCCGCTCTTGTATCAACATCAGGCGAAATAACCACAACTTTTTTCTTTGCAATAATGCAGCGTCTTATTCTGCGCAAAAGCTCCTCTGTTTTTCCACAACTCATAGGACCCGTTATTAATTCAAAACAATATCCGTCCATTTTCTCCCTATTTTCTCCCAAGGCATGTTCAACTGTATTAATTATAGAACTTTAAATTTAAAAAGGGAAGTTAATTAATGTAAAATATAAAATGTGGGCACGCTTTCGCTTTGCCCACACTACATTCTGTACTGTTTTTCGATATTTTTAATTTTCTGAAATTAAAACATTAAACCGGCTTCTCTTGCGGCATCAGCTAATGCAGCAACTCTGCCATGGTACAAGAATCCGCCTCTGTCAAATACGACACATTCAATTCCTGCTTTTTTAGCTTTCTGAGCGATTGCTTCGCCGACAATCTTAGCAGCTTCAATATTTCCGCCGTTTGAAAGTTTTTCTTTCAAATCTTTATCGTTTGATGAAGCTGAAGCCAATGTTACATGGTTTTCATCGTCAATTAATTGAGCGTAAATATGTTTTGTACTTCTGTATACTGCAAGTCTTGGAAATTCAGCTGTTCCTGAAACTTTCAGTCTGATACTTCTGTGTCTTTTTTGTACGATTGGTTTTCTTTCTTTTTGTTTAATCATTTTATTTTATCCTTTCTATTACCCAAACCTGCTTGAAAAACCACTTCAAGAGTTTATATGGGCTTTTTGTTTTCGGTAGCCTAACATCTACCATACATTTTATTTGTAATATTTGTTTGAGAGCCAGAAACAAGTTCGGGATAATCCCGCCTGTGCAATCATAGATTGCTTCGCTCATTTCACTTATGTTCAATTCGCAACGGCGGAGATATAATGTTTCGTGCCCTGCTCGTCTTGCTAATCGCAAGCCGACACCGGCACTCCACACCGGCTCACGCTTACTTCTTACCTGCTTTACCGACTTTACGTCTGATGTATTCGCCTTCGTATTTAACACCTTTTCCTTTGTAAACTTCAGGCGGACGTTTTGATCTGATTAAAGCGGCAATATCGCCTACCATCTGCTTGTTAGCACCCTTAACTGTAATAAGTGTGTTGTTTTCAACAGTAATGGTAATTCCTTCCGGAGGAATAATATCAACAGGGTGAGAATACCCAAGAGCCATATTCAAAGTTTTGCCCTGCATTTGTGCTCTGTAACCTACACCGTTGATTTCTAATTTTTTAACAAAACCGTCTTTAACACCTGTAACTGCATTTGCTACCAAGGTTCTTGATAACCCGTAGAAAGCATCAGTTTGTCTTGATGTTCCGACTTTTGTTAATGTAATTGTATTACCGTCTAATTTTACGGCTATTTCAGGACGAACTTCCACAACTTCGGTACCCAAAGGTCCTTTTGCAGTAACTGTTTGTCCTTCTACTTTAACCTCAACACCTTGAGGTACTTCGATTGGTTTTTTACCTATTCTTGACATTTTATTTTTCTCCTTTTGGTATATTTAATAACTTTTCGGGCTTTTCTACCAATTATACCCATTTTCGTCATTCTGAACTTGTTTCAGAATCTGATTGCTTTCGCCCTCGCCTTAAACGCCACCGCCTCTAATTAGTCAAAATATTCATTATTGGCATAATTGTCGGATTCTCGCTGACGCTCGTAGCTCTGCTCGGGCTCATTAATATACGTAGCAAAGAACTTCGCCGCCGATGTTTTCTTTTCTTGCTTTTCTGTCAGTCATCAAGCCTTTGCTTGTTGATACAACTGCAATGCCCAAACCGCCTAAAACTTTTTCCAAGTTTTTAGCTTTTGAGTATGTTTTTAAACCCGGTTTTGAAACTCTGACTAACTTTGTAATTACAGGTTTATTGTTTGAATCATATTTCAAAGTGATTGTAATTACGTCAAACTTTCCAGCTTTTTTAACTTCATAGTCTGCGATATATCCTTCTTCTTTCAAAACTTTAGCCAAAGCAACTTTAAGTTTTGAAGACGGAACATCAACGCTTGGATGAGATGCCTGCGCACCGTTTCTGATTCTTGTTAGCATATCTGCTATCGGATCTGTCATTGACATATTTTGTCTCCTTTTTGTGAAACTTACCCGCAGTTCATCGGGCAGTATTTCTAACTATTACACCGCTTACGAATTTAAATTTGCTCAACTTTTTGGTGAACTTTTATCCGCAGTTCGGAACTGTAAGATTAAATTATCACAAACGATTCTTATTTGCAATAACAATGTTAAATTATTTTAATCTTTCAAACAATTTCAAAAATTCTGGGAAGGAAATGTTTACCCATTCAAAACCGTTTATTAAAATTTCTTTTTTGCAAATCAGACCGGCAACATAAAGTGTCATTGCAAGGCGGTGGTCTTTGTATGAGTCTGTTTCAACCCCGCCTTTTAAAGAAGTTTTGCCGTTAATTATCATTCCGTCAGGAGTTTGGTCAATATCTGCACCGAGTTTTTGAAGTTCACAAACAGTAGTTGTTATACGGTCAGATTCTTTGTTGCGCAAATCCTGCGAATCTTTTATAACCGTCTGTCCTTCGCATTGCGTTGCAAGAAGTGAGATAACAGGCAGTTCATCAATCAAAGTCGGAATGATTTTTCCTCCGATTTCAATCCCTTTCATATAAGGTGAATATTCAATTCTTATATCACCTACAACCTCGCCGCAAACATCCCTCTGGTCAAGGATTTCAATATCTCCGCCCATTTGTTTAACTACTTCAATTATACCGGAACGTGTTGGGTTCAGATCGATATTTTTTAGAATTATTCTTGAATCCGGAACAATTAGCCCCGCAACGATAAAGTACGCCGCAGAAGATATATCTCCGCAAATATTGATTTCAAGCGGTCTTAATTCTGATTTTTCTATGCAGATGTAATCGTTATCATTATAAATATTTGCGCCCATATTACTCAGCATAATTTCGGTATGATTTCTTGAAGGGTAGATTTCTTTATACTTTGTCACTTCATCAGCGAACAAGCCTGCAAGCAGAATACACGATTTGACCTGCGCTGATGCAATTTTGGATTCATAAGTTATACCTGTTAATTGTTCCCCTTTTATATTCAGCGGAGCGTGAAAATTATCTGAAGAAATCTTTGCACCCATCAAAGACAACGGCTCAATAACCCGCTTCATAGGACGTTTAGATAAACTCTCATCTCCTGTTAAGACACTGTCAAAGTTTTGTCCGGATAAAACACCTGCCATCAACCGCATCGTTGTGCCGGAATTTCCACAATATAAGTTATCTGACGACTTTTTTAAAATCCCCGTTGAATTTACAATAATTGTTTGACCGTTTTGTATAATATCCGCACCCAGTTGTGCGCAAATTTCAAGAGAAGAATGAGGATCTTGCCCTTTTGAAAAATTTTGTATGACGGATTTGCCTTTTGCAAGTGATGAAAATATAACCGCTCTGTGTGAAAGCGATTTGTCAGACGGTATTTCAATTTCTCCGTTTAATTTAAAACTTTTTTTTACCGTAAGATTCATAAAATTATTTTAACATAAATTAATCCTACAAATAATCTATGCAATATTATTGTAAACAATTTATAATATAGTTGTACAAGTTGTAAAAAAACATTATAATATCCCAAAAGAGGTGCTTATGAAAATAAAATTATTACTTGTTGCAATAATTGCTTTATCAGTCCAAATTTCTGCCAACTGCGCAACCTCTGTTGACAGAACAGTATCGCAGGAATATTTGCGAAATAACGGTTATTCAAAACAGATATATGACACAATAAATGTCAGCCGGGCAAGGGCTTTGGGAGAAGAATTTTACAGCAGTGAAGAAATTAAATACAGAAGTTCTAAGGCTCCGGTCAGATGGTGGAAAAAATTCCACGCATATTTAGACCCAGCTAAAGACGATTTTTCATTCTATCATCATGACAATAATCCTGAACCGTCAGCATCAGATTTGTAAGATTAGTTTCGTAATTATGCTTGTCATTGCCTTGGCGTTGCCATTTGGCAATTTTGGCAATGTGTATGCGCAAGTCGATGAAGAAAAAAGTCTGAGTGTTGACTATTCACAATTTAATACGGAATCAACAAAAGATGCTGCAGATAAATTTTTTCAAATGGCTCTTGATTCTCAAAAAGAAGAAGAAAAAGCTCAGAATTTGAAAAATGCTGCGGCGCAATACTACATTTTGTCTAATATAGACATGTCAGATTCTTACCCTTGTATTCAGCTTGCAAGAATTTATGATTTGCAAAATAATGATGCTTATGCAAAAGCATATTTCTACAGAGTCTTGGGTTTAAATTACAAAGATGCGGATGCAAATTTCTATTTTGCCCAATTCTATTATACAAGGAAAGAATATAAAAAGGCGCTTGAATATTATCAAAAAGCTTTTACATACGGAAAAGAGGAAGATGCGCAGACTCTAAAAAGAATCGGCCAGATTTATGAAAGATTCAGCGATATTCCGAGAGCAAATTATTATTATAAAAAAAGTCTTGAATTAAATCCGCAGGACAGTGAGCTTTCAGTGAAAATTAATGAAAATATTAAACAAGAATACGAAAAATCAGGATACTATAAAAGGAGATTACGCAATTAAATGAACAAAAACAAAGTAATAACCGTTCTATTTGCGCTTTCTCTGACATTTACTCCGGCTTTAGCAAATGATGTCAGCGATATTTTTTCTCCCGAAAATAATATTGAATTTGTGCAGGAGGATGAACAAAACTGTCAGACCTTAAAAGTATTTGAGCCTATTGCCATCTGTGCCGGCGATGTTATTTTCAGGCAGGTTTCACGCCGAGTTGATTTAATTGATCCTGCTTCAACCGGTTATTATCCGGGGGGCAGAGGACCAAATAAATTGGTTGTTTATACTGCAAGTTACGGAGAGCATACTCAGACAAACGAATTTGGGACAGAAGCAATTGTTGAAGGTAATATTGTAACTTCTCTTTCAGGTGCAGATAGTGCTATTCCAAAAGATGGTATAGTAATCAGCGGGCATGGAACGGCAAAAAACTGGATTAGTCAAAATATAGGTGTAGGGTCAAAGGTATATGTCGATACTATAAACAGAACGATTACCGTATATACCACATCCGAAAGTTATACATATGATGCCAAGGCTAAAATTAACGAAGCCAGTTCGATTGTGAATTATTATAAGCAGTCAATGAACGGTTATAATCCGAAAATTGCATTGGATCATATTGAAAATGCTCAAAATTATCTTGAAAAGGCGCAAAATTCAAAAAATAATTTACCGTTATTGAAACAGTATTCTCAATCTGCAATTGATGAGGGTAATATGGCAATAAAAACGGCTTTACCGTATATGCAAAACGAGCTTAAAGGTGTTTGGGTTCGTCCGACCGAAACAACTCAGGAGCAGATTATTGCAACATTAGATAAAATGAAGGATAACGGATTTAACAATGTATTTTTAGAAACTTATTATCATGGTAAAACTATTTTCCCGAGCAAAACCATGAATAAATATGGTTTTACTGTTCAAAACGAACTTTTCGAAGGATTTAATCCGCTGAAAATTTGGGTTGATGAAGCACATAAAAGAGGAATGAAAGTTCATACGTGGTTTCAGTCATTTTACGTCGGAAATAAAAATCCAAATTTGACTCAGACAAGTATTTTGGCTCAACACCCAGAATGGGGGAACAAAACAAAAAAATGTGCTGATTGTTATGGAGCAACCATGTCTGTTTCCGAACATAACGGTTATTTTTTAGATCCTGCTAACCCCAATGTTCAGGAGTTTTTGCTTGAATTGCTTTCGGAAATAATAACTGATTATAAGCCTGACGGAATAAATCTTGACTACATCAGATATCCGAATTCTAACCCCCGGAATGATATGTGCGCATGGGGGTTTAGTGAATATGCAAGAAATGAATTTAAATCTCAATATGGTAAAGACCCTGCTGAATTAACGATTTCAGATGCGCTGTGGTATGACTGGAACGTATATAGAAGAAATATCATAACAAATTTTGTTAAAAAAGCCGGAGAACTTGCTAAAGAAAACAATACTTATGTCAGTGCCGTAATTTTTCCTGATATAGCTTCGGCTCTGTCCTCAAAGCAACAAGACTGGAGAAGTTGGTCAACAAACGGGTATATAGATGGTTTTACACCTCTGTTTTTAACTTATGATTCAAAAATGCTTGCATCAATGATGAATGATGTCATGAATATAAAATCGCCTGAGACAGAGCTTTATGCAGGTCTTTTTGTCACATTTATGGGCGGTTCAAGCGAAGATTTAATCAGACAGATATTTGAAACAAGAAAAATGAATGCAAACGGAGTTATTCTTTTCGATTATGCGCATACAACTCCTGTTTATACGACAACTTTAATGGCGAGTGCTTTTGATAGTACAAGTCAGTCTAAAAAAATTAAGGCTGCGCAAAAAAAAAAGTTCGCAAGGAAGAAAAAAGACAACAAGAATTCGTCATCAGATACAAAAACAATCCGCAAAATCAAAGCTCCAAAAGACAAAACACACAAAACCAAAGTCAAAAAACAAACGTAACAACAACATCTAAAGGGACCTGGGTATTTTCAAAGTAAAATAATTTATCATTGCTCGACATATAAAGCAATGACATTGCATGTTATATGCAAAAATTATATAAAAGGTTTTTTCCTTATAAACTTTAGTTCATATCCCAAAATTTGGCCAATTAACTTTGCTTCCTCATATTTCAAAGTTCCTCGGGATAATTTTTGAGAAATATTCGACTGAGAATAATTTTTCCCTAATTTTTTACTTAATTCTTTAGCCAAAAGGCTAATTGTAAAATCGCTTTCAGCAAGGATAGTTTTTATATCTGTTTTTACACTCATATAAACCTCATAAGTATGTTGACATACAAATTATGCAAATGTAAAATCTATTAGTATATAGGAATAAATATTATATTTTTATAATAAAAATTTTAATATTAATTAATAAAAGGAGATGAAAAATGAGATATAAACCTACAATACTTATTGATTTGGACGGTGTTCTTAATGAGTATAAAGGTAATTATAGCGAAGATTATATTCCCGTTATAAAAGATGGGGCGCAGGATTTTGTAAAAGAGCTGGCGCAGTGTTATAAGTTATATCTCTTTACTACCCGAAATCCCGAATCTGCAAAAAAATGGCTGATTGAAAATGATATGTATAAATATTTTGAAGATGTAACAAACTCAAAGATACCGTCATATATTATTCTTGATGACAGAGGAATTTGTTTTGACGGAAATTATCAGACCGCTTTGGCTAATATTAAAGATTTTAAAGTTTGGTATAAATAATAAATTGTAAAAATAATGAAAAAAGTTTTTTCTTATAGTATAATTAATCCGTAGGTCGGGGTTTTCGACAATAATAAACGGAGAGTCAGTATGGAAACATTAGTTGCTTCAGAGGGGTTAATTACAAAGATTATCGGGCCTGTAATTGACGTGGAATTTCCTGACGGAAATCTGCCAAAAATTTATACGGCGCTAAATATTTATAACGACAACGGAGAAAAAATTGTAGCGGAAGTTGAGCAAATGCTCGGTTCAAACAAAGTCAGAACCGTTGCCATGTCATCAACTGATGGTTTAAGACGCGGGATGAAGGTTATTAATACAAATGAACCTATTAAAATACCTGTCGGAGAGGCGATTTTAGGCAGAATTTTAAATGTAACCGGTGACCCTGTTGATAATGCGGGTGCTATTGAAACTGATACTTATCTGCCGATTCACAGGGATGCTCCGGCTTTGGTTGATCAAAATACTGATGTCGAAATTCTTGAAACCGGTATTAAAGCAATTGACTTATTGCAACCTTATCAAAAAGGCGGGAAAATTGGTCTTTTTGGCGGTGCAGGTGTCGGTAAAACTGTTTTAATTCAGGAATTGATACACAATATTGCAATGGCGCATAACGGGGTATCTGTTTTTGGCGGAGTCGGTGAAAGAACTCGTGAAGGCAACGATTTGTGGAATGAATTTAAAGAAAGCGGAGTTATAAATAAGGTTGGTCTGATTTACGGTCAGATGAACGAGCCGCCGGGAGCCAGAATGAGAGTCGGTTTGTCTGCTCTGACGGCTGCAGAATATTTCAGAGATTATTCAAAACAGGATGTTTTGTTATTTATTGATAACATATTCAGATTTACTCAGGCGGGCTCAGAGGTTTCGGCACTTTTAGGACGTATGCCGTCAGCGGTTGGTTATCAGCCGACACTTGCAACGGAAATGGGTGAATTACAGGAAAGAATTACATCAACAAAAGACGGTTCAATTACTTCAGTTCAGGCAATTTATGTTCCTGCCGATGACCTGACTGACCCGGCACCTGCAACTACATTCTCTCATTTGGATGCTTCAACCGTATTATCAAGAGATATTGCATCATTGGGTATTTACCCTGCAGTTGATCCGCTGGAATCCAATTCAAGAGCGTTAGACCCAAATATTGTCGGTGAAGAACACTATGAAGTAACGAGAAAAGTTCTTGAAATTCTGCAAAAATACAAAGATTTGCAGGATTTAATCGCAATTTTGGGTATGGATGAATTATCCGAAGAAGACAAAGAAACCGTAAACAGGGCAAGAAAAATCCAAAAATTCTTATCTCAGCCGTTCTTTGTTGCAGAGCAATTTAGCGGAAATGCAGGTAAATATGTTAAAGTTGATGATACAGTAAGAGGTTTTAAAGGTATCATTGAAGGTAAATACGACGATTTACCGGAACAAGCTTTCTATATGGTCGGTACGATAGAAGAAGCGGTTGAAAAAGCAAAAGGAATGAAAGAAGAAGAATAGTGCATTTAAAAATAATAACACAGGAAAAGGCAGTATTTGACAATGATGTTGACGAAATTTACACAAGAGGTGTAGATGGAGAATTTGGCATTTTGAAAGGTCATGTTCCTATAATGGCGGCTTTGGATATTGGGGTAACGAGAGTAAAAATCGGCAATGAAACAAAGGCTTTTACAACGATGGGTGGAGTTTTGCAGTTTAAAGACGAAGAATGTCTGATTTTGACAACACTTGCAGAAGCCGGAGATGAGATAGACGAAATGCGTGCAAGAGAATCCTTAGAACGAGGGCGCCGACTTTTGAAAGAGGCAAATGCGCAAATGGATGCAAAGCGCATTGAAGCATCTATTGCAAGAGCGAAAGCAAGACTAAAAGCAAAACTCAGCGATGCGGATTCATGAGTAGAATGGTGCAAAAATTGCACCTTACATTTAATTAAAAAAGGTACGATATTTCGTACCTTTTTTATTATAAGTTTTTAACATGACATGCATTTTACTATGTCTGTGCTTTTCTTTTTCTTATTTTTTCAAATATGAACAGAATTGTGCAAATTACAACGCATATAACTGTTGCTATCATCCAGAATGAAATTGCACCGTTCCATCCGAATTTATCGACAAAGAATCCTGTTCCGCTGGCAGAAAGTGCCGCTCCAATGTACCCGAAAATTCCGGTAAATCCGATTGATGCCGATGCTACACGTTTTGAACTGCTTTCAACCGCACAAAGCCCGCCGATTAGCATCTGAGGGCCTGCCGTGAATACCCCTATCATAGCGGCATATACATAATCCAACACTTCAAATATCGGTTTGCCTGCCGGATTTGTCGCAAATAAGAACAAACTTAAAATCAAAAGGCATAAAAATGCAATATTAACAGGTGTTCTGTTGCCTTTGCAAAGTTTATCCGAAATTACACCCGCCATAATTGCACCTGCCGAGCCGACAAGAGCTAACGTACTTAATTTTGCGCTCGCAATAGGCAAAGTGTTGTTTTTAACTTCAACCAAATATTTAACAAGCCAGTCCTCCGTGCCGAAACGGATTATATATACGAAAGTATAAGCAATCGCAAGCATCCAGATAATCGGGTTGCATAAGATATGTTTTTTAAAAATCTGTACATAAGAAACGTTTGCCTGTTCATCTTTTTCGGCTTCTTTGACAGGTTCATTATTATATTTTTCAATATCCGGCAATCCTAAGGATTGAGGCTTATCTCTTAATCTGTTAAATAACCATGCTCCTGTAATCAGACATATAACGGCCGGGACATAGAATGCTGCCATCCATCCGAAACGGTCAATAACTAAACCTGACAGTGCAACCGATGCAAATACTCCTATTTGGTGTGAAGTTGACCAAATAGACCATTTCGTACCTCTTTCCGAGTTAGAAAACCAATATGAAAGGCTTTTTGCAACAGGCGGAAATCCGCATGACTGAAACCATCCGTTTGCGCCCCAGAAAAATGACAATAGCCATAATAAAACTGTTGCTGACGGTAACCCGAAGAAACTTATATGCCCCGGAGTTACAAATAATGCACTTAAAACAAAGCAAATATTACAAATTGCCGACAAAATAAGAGCGGTAGGCAAAAATGTTCTTACATTAGACTTATCTGCAATTACACCGTTTACAAATTTCCCGATACCGTAAGTTACATATAAAGTTGAACCTAAAATACCGAGTTGGGTATTAGTAAGATTTAGAGCCTGACCCATTGACGGAAGCGCTACGGCAATATTTTTTCTGCACAAATGGAAAACTACATAAGCAATAAAACTTGAATAGAAAATTCTCCATCTCCAGTGTTTATACATAGATGCGACTTTTTGTTCATCTTGTATCGGTTCTGCTGCAGGTGGTTCTGCAAAAAAAGCCCCTAATTTTTTAAACATTTATTATTTTCTCCTTATTATAGATTAAATATATGTCATTCCGAATTTATTTCGGAATCTCTTTCTTATGCAAATTCAGGAGATCCTGAAACAAGTTCAGGATGACACAATTATTATTTGTTATTTTTTACTATCTGCACATTCCTTGTTTCAGTGAGTTCAGTTCGCGCATTTTTGAGAATTTCTCTTTTCTCATCATCAATGCTGTGACCGTTTGCAAGTCTGTCAACAAAGCCGGTATTTAGTCTTGCGGCTTTTGATAATGCTCCGATTTCTTCCAGAACTGGTTTTATTGCATCAAAGTCATAACCAAAGGTTTGTTTTGAGTTATACATAAGTAAATCACCTTCTTCAGAAGTTAGCGGTTTCCCGCCTAAATCAAAGTATAATTTGAATACTGATTTCAAATCCTGCAACTCTGATTGTAAAGTTGTGACAGTATTTTGTATTCTCAAAAATCTTTCAAAAAGGTATTCAACATTATCAAGTTCTTTGTTTGCCCAGTCATTTCTCTGCAGATAAAGTTTTTTTAGTTTCGGGTATGCAAGTGCAAGCCCCATAGTATCACCCATTGCTCTGTGATGGTCTTTTAATTCAACCTTAAATTTTTCAGTTAAAGCATTAAGGCCGTGAGCATCCAAATCCGGATAGATTTCTTTGAACATTTGTTGTGTATCAATTCTTTCGTTTTCAATTTCTTTACCGGTTACTCTTTTAGCGGCTTCATTTATGAATGAATAGTCAAAGATTGCGTTGTGCGCAACCATAGGATAATCCCCCATAAATTCAAGAATTTTAGGCATAATTTCTTCTTCTGTAGGTGCATCTTCTACCATTTCAGGAGTGATTCCGTGAATTGCAATACTTGATTTTCTGATGTGCTGTTGCGGGTTAATTAAAGTCTGAAACTTGTCTTTTATTTTTCCGTTTTCAAGCCTTACCGCTGCAAATTCAACCATTTTTTCTTTCGTATAATCAAGTCCGGTTGTTTCAGTATCCAAAACTATCTCAATTATCTTTTTTCTTACCATTTCTCTATCCTAAGTATTCCTACTTTAGATAATAGCATAAAAATATTTTCTATGTTAAGATATGTCATGTTACAAAATTATGGAGAGGAATTATGGCAGAAATTTTAGAATTAACTGATGAAATTTTCGAACAGGAAGTTGAACAATCAGATATTCCGACGGTTGTTGATTTTTGGGCAACCTGGTGTGGTCCTTGCAGAAAATTAGGTCCTGTTTTGGATGAAATTGCACAGAATTATGAAGGTAAAGTAAAATTTGTTAAGGTAAATGTTGAACAGAGCAAAGAAACCGCAAAAAAATATTCAATAAGCGGGATTCCCTGTCTTTTGGTTTTTGATAAGGGGCAGCCGGTTGAAAGAATGGTGGGTTTAATGCCGAAGTCAACAATTATTTCTAATATTGAAAAACATATGTAATATTTAAAAAATAGTAAAAAATGATGCTGACGATAAATGTAACAATTTGTAACAGCATCATTTTTTTTTTGCCTTATATATTAAAGATTCGCCGTATTTATGCCGTCAAAACATGTGAGTAAATATAATCAATAGGCGAAAGTTATGAGTAAATATACCAAAACAGTTAAGAATACTCCACCGGAGGATAGAACGGGCGCTCTTAAAAGCCTGAAAACTTCTATTCATAAACATACCGGCTTTGGTAATATTGATGACCCAAGCAAATCACTTCCTATTGATCCGGATAAGGCTGCAGGTTATAGTCCAAGAGTAGTTTCACTTGCAAGACAACTAAAATATCAACATGAACAGGATTTTACTCCATCAGGAGATAGAACTCAAAGATTTTCAGATGAGTATTATCTTGATTATGCAAAAAGACAATTAGATTCTCAGTTTGATTCTGCATATGACAAGATTTTAGGCGGAATTGACGTCGCACCGGATCCTGCTTATGCTCAATACTCGTACGAAGAAATTATTGCAATGGCAAATAACGGTGTAAATATTCCAAAAGCCGTTCTTGCATGGGCAAAAGGGCAACAAGAAGCAGATGTTGTTGATTATATTGTAGTATCCGATAATGCAGAATATTCGGATGAACACGCTCAGGATAAAGATAACGGGGAATCTGAAATTAACAAAATTCGTGCTGAAGTTAAAGACAATGCAATCAAGTCTAAAAAAGCACAGGAAGATATAACTATAAACAAAGATAAGACTGCTGAATTGACAAATAAGGCAACAGATATTGCAAATGAGCAGAAAAATTTGTTTAACAATAACTCCATTGATAAAACCGAGCAGATGGTAAAAGAATGGAAAGAACTTGATAAAAAGAAAAATGATGAGGGTAAACTCAGTGCTTCTGATGATGCAAAATATAAAAAATTAGGTGAAAAACTTCAGAAGAATGGTGAAATAATCCGGGATATGAAAGTAAAATCTTCAAGTTTAGACAGTTTCTTAGAATCAATAGACGGTCTGAATAATGAAGTAAATGAAGGACTTGCCACGGCGCAGAAAACAATTAATTCTGCTTCAAGTTTATCTGATTTAGATGACAGATTGAACACTTTTGTAAAAGTACATGCTTATAAAATTGCCGACAAAAGCAGTGGTATGCTTGAAGATACATTAAGTAATATAAGTGATATCCAGCTTGCTTTTGTATCTGATAAAATAGGTCATGATTTGGAAGATTTGGGTAATGAAATTTCGGCTCAAATTAATGATGACGGTACTCAGGAAGTTGTAAAATTCGCAAATACTTATGTAAATAAAGCAAATCATATTGAAAGTGTTCTTGGCATTAAAGATGAAGATGAACAGGAGAACAATACTCAAAGCGAAGATAGTTTTGAAGGTTCAAATACTCTTGCAAAAGGTTTGAATGATATGTTTGAAGACAATAAAGATTCAAATGATTCAAACCCGTTCGGATTCTTATTCTCGTTTATGTCAAATCCTGAGGTTGCGGCGATGTTTACTGCCGGAACTCTTTTGTCAAACGGTATTACTTTGGCAGAATCCACTGTGTTGAATGCTGAATCCGTCGTTCTTGGTGCACTTGCGAATAAAGAGAAAAAAGAGGATGAAAAACTTCAAAAAGCCGCAGATGAAAATGTTGAAAAATTTTCTGCAAACAGTGAGAAAATTGTCGAGAATGAAGATAAAATTACTCAATTAGATGAACAGGCAAAAATTAAAAATGCGGTAGCTGAAGGTCAGCCTGTTGAAGCTCAAAACGAGGAAGAAGTACAAAACAAAATTGAAAATAAACAATCTGATGTTCAAAGCGGCAATTCGGAAATAGAGTCTCAAAAAGCTCCTATAGTTACAGAGAATGAAATATTACAAGGAGAAAACAGTACACTTGCCGATAAAGTACAAAAGCCTTTAGATAATAGTGCTAAAGCATTATCAAAAACAGGTAAATATTTAAAAAATATTGATGCAAATAACCAGACCCTGAAAGCTGATACAAAAGAACTGGAAAAGTTAGCAGATAATACGGCTCAAATTGCAGCTGAAAACCTTAAAGCCGGAATGACAAATCTTGCAATTTGTTTGGGATTATATTCAGCAGGAGGAGCAATGCTCCCAAATATTGCGACTCATTCAATGGGTTTATTCCTGATTAAAACCGCAGCAGCATGGGATATTGTAGGTTCTACACAGATTGTCGGTGGTACCGTTGCAACTGCCGGAGCGATGACAGGCATAGCAAGTGCGGAAATTGCTAATTTACAAAATGAAGTTACCAATACTATCGTAAAATCCGTAGTAGGAGCAAATAAAGAATCAAAAATTCTTATTACCGATACATCAAAGGCAATGGGAGGACTTGAAGTTCCTGAAGATGCCCAAAACACTGTACAACAAACAGAAAATAAAGATGAAGAAGATAATTCAGCTCCTTTGGCCGAAGGCATTGATAATTCAAAATCCGATTTAAACGAAGAAGTCCCAAATAATTCAAAAACAGAAATTCAGAACCAAGAGCCTCTCAATGCACCGGTAGCAGGAACAAAAGATGAAAAACCGGAAATTGTATCAAATACTGTTTCTGGTACAAATGCTGAAATACCTGCACCTATGAGAGCAGCAACAAGAACAGCGGCTCCTGAATTTGGTGCTATTCAAAAAGAAAAAGATGATGAAAAAGAATCTGCGCCTGAGTCTGAAGTTGCAGTGGAAAAATCTGATAACGAAAGCAAAGTTGAAAATGCTCCTGCATTTTCATTAGCAGCAACAGAAGATGAGATATTAACAGGATTTGCATCAGCTGTTGAAGAAGAAAATTCTGCACCCGCAAGAGCAATGACAAGAGCTGCTGTACCTGAAGTTGAAGATGTTGAAGAATCTGAAGAAACCGAAGAAGTAGCAAACGCTCCTGAAGTTGAAAATGTTGAAGAATCTGAAGAAACCGAAGAAGCAGCAAATGCTCCTGAAGTTGAAAATGTCGAAGAACCTGAAGAAACCGAAGAAGTAGCAAACGCTCCTGAAGTTGAAGACATCGAAGAACCTGAAGAAACCGAAGAAGTAGCAAACGCTCCTGAAGTTGAAAATGTTGAAGAATCTGAAGAAACCGAAGAATCCTGAAGTTGAAGATGTTGAAGAACCTGAAGAAACCGAAGAAGTAGCAAATGCTCCTGAAGTTGAAAATGTCGAAAAACCTGAAGAAGCTGAAGAAGTAGAAAATATTCCTGAAGTTGAAAATGTCGAAAAACCTGAAGAAGCTGAAGAAGTAGAAAATACTCCTGAAGTTGAAGATGTCGAAGAATCTGAAGAAACCGAAGAAGTTGAAAATACTCCTGAAGTTGAAAATGTCGAAGAACCTGAAGAAACCGAAGAAGTAGCAAATGCCCCTGAAGTTGAAGATGTTGAAGAATCTGAAGAAACCGAAGAAGTAGAAAATACTCCTGAAGTTGAAGACATTGAAGAACCTGAAGAAACCGAAGAAGTAGCAAATGCCCCTGAAGTTGAAAATGTCGAAGAACCTGAAGAAACCGAAGAAGTAGCAAATGCTCCTGAAGTTGAAGACATCGAAGAACCTGAAGAAACCGAAGAAGTAGCAAACGCTCCTGAAGTTGAAAATGTTGAAGAATCTGAAGAAACCGAAGAA
>CACYVN010000010.1 GCA_902777855.1 uncultured bacterium
GTTTTAGGCGCGCTAAGAGATTTTTGCCTGAAAGGCAAAAACACATATTACCGCTTTAGCGGTCTTATACCGCCGTAAGGCGGTATTGTGACATTGCGTTTTTCTCTTTCTTTGGTTCATTTCTTTCTCTTTTAATCGCAATAAAAGAGAAAGAAATGAACTACTGATAACATATATTATGTAAAAACAAGCAAAAAAAGAGTGCGATTAACGCACTCTTTTTTTATTATATGCAAATCATTTCTCTGACATCTTTACGTTTAACTTTGAGAGTTGTTGTTTTTGGCAATGCCTCTTTGGATATTACAACAGATGTCGGACGTTTGTACGGAGCAAGTTGTTGTGACAGAGTTTTAACATCAAGTTTAATCATTCTGTCAATATCATCCTCAGAGTATGTATTATACATTTCTGCTTTCGGAACAATAACTGCGGTTACTTCTTCAGCTCCGTCTTTTGCGCCGAAACTTCTTGAAACGCCAAGTACGCAAACTTCTGCAATGTAATGACTGTTTTCAAGTACTGATTCAACTTCTTCAGGGAATACTTTTTTCCCGCCCTGTAAAACAATCATATTTTTAATACGACCCGTAATGTAAATATGACCGTCTTTGTCAATTTTTGCAATATCGCCTGTGTGTAACCATCCATCCTCGTCGATTACTTCTGCCGTCATTTCCGGCTGATTATGATAACCTTTCATAACAGATGGTCCTCTGAGCCATAATTCACCGGTTGTTTCTTCAATTTTTGCCTCAAAGTGTCTCAGCGGATGTCCGACTGAAGCCAATTCGCCGCGTTTATCGTAGTTTACAGATACGACAGGACTTGTTTCTGAAAGTCCATAGCCCTGATATACTCTGATACCGATTCTTTCAAAGAACTCTCCGACTTCAACGTCAAGCGGTGCCCCGCCCGAGATACATCCAAAGAATCTTCCGCCCCAGCTCTGGTGAATTTTTTTGAACAATTTTCTTCTCATTTTGTATGAAGGAATAAATTGTGCTACAAAATACATTATTTTAAACAACATCTGAACAAATTTTGGTGCGGTTGAAAGTTCTTTTTCTATCCCTGCTTTTAAAAGTTTTAAGAATGCAGGAACGGCAATCATAAACTGAATACCTTTTTCCTTCATAACACCTGTTATGTCTTTTGGTTTAAAACTGCTTGTGTAATAAACCGAAAACCCCGAATTTAAGAATGTTGAAAATCCGACGGTCATTTCAAACAAATGATTCATCGGTAAAATGGATAACATATGAATATTTTGATTTCTTGGCAAAATAATATCTACGACTTCCATTAAGTCAACAAGCTGTGCGTTGACATTTTGAAACGAGATTTCAACTCCTTTTGGTGCACCCGTTGTACCTGATGTGTAGATAATGAATGCGGTTGATTTTGAACTTCTCTGACGCCATTTGCCGTCATATTTATCAGGAAAATCGTAAATATTTTGTGCATTAGCATTGTCTGTATGTTCATCTATTACATAAATATATTTGATTTCCGGAATCATTTTTTGCAATTCGAGTGCTGTCGGCAAATAATGTTGAGATGCAAACATTACTGTCGGCAAACAATCTGACAGAATAGATTTTAATTCATATTTTGAAAGTTTAATATCCAAAGGAACAGTTGTTGTACCTGTCAAAACAGATGCAAATACACACGCACCGTATTCGGGTTTTGATTCTGATAAAATTGCGAGACATTCCCCTTTTTTGATACCGACATCTTCAATCAGATATCTTGCAATTTTTCTTGATAAAAGCCCAAGTCCTTTGTAAGTAAATTCTTCCCAGCCGTATTGACCTTTTATACCAAGTGCAACACGCTCTTCGTAGTCGGCTGTTTTGTTTTGAATGTGAGATAAAATGTGACTATTCCGTAATTCCATAAATAAACCCCAAATCTTTTACTAAATCATACTTTTATCCCTATATTTTATAATTTATACATGTAAATGTCAATTATTGAAAAAGTATATATATTTTGAATGGAATATGGCACAATTCCTTAATAATTTTAATGCATCTCAAATTTATGCTATCATTGTAATTAAACAAGGATTTTAAGTATGAAAAAAGAATGGTTTTTAAAAAATAACGGGGATATTAAAGGCTCTTTGATAGAGAAACTTTTGATTTCAAGAGGAATTTCAACTCCGGAAGAAATTAAAAATTTTCTAAATCCTTTGGAAATGGAACTCACCTCTCCTAATGTTTTTACCGATATGGGAAAAACTGTTGAAAGGTTTTCAAGAGCTATTGATAATAATGAGCCGATTTTAATTTACGGAGATTTTGATGCTGACGGTGTAACCTCAACCTCTGTTTTGTATAAAACTTTTAAATATTTGGGCGGGAACGTAAATTATTTTATTCCGGACAGAGAAACTCAGGGTCACGGGCTTGATACAAAGGCTATCACAAATATAATGATAAAATTAAAGCCAAAGGTTATAATTACCGTTGACTGCGGAATTTCTAATGTTGACGAAGTAAAATTTATAAACAGTTTCAAAACCATTGATGTTATAATAACCGATCACCACGAAGCGCCGGAAATTTTGCCGGATGCTTATGCTATAATTAACCCGAAAGCGCCTGATGCTCTTGATGAAAAATTGAGTGCAAAACAAATTGAACATCTTACATATCTTGCCGGCTGCGGGGTTGCGTTAAAAGTTGCTCAAGGACTTTTGGCTCACTACAATAAAGGTGCCTTTGTAAATGAAATTTTACCGTTTACGGCGGTTGGGACAGTTGCCGATATTGTTCCTCTCTTAGGTGAAAACAGGTATTTTGTAACAAAAGGGCTTGATTTGATTTCACGTGGGAAACATGAGGGGTTAAAATTGCTTCTTGAGAGTGCCGGTTATGATATTTCAAAAGGGATAACTTCAGAAAATATTGCTTTCGGTGTTGCTCCGAGAATTAACGCATCAGGCAGACTTGACAGTGTTGATAATGCAGTAAAAGTTTTGATTTCAGACAATATCCAGGAAGTAAAAATTGCAATAGAAAACTTAAACGAATTAAACTCCGTTCGTCAAAGGCTTTGTGACGATACGTTTGAACAGGCTGAGCAGATGTATTTAAAAGAAGGTACAAAAGCCTCTGCGATAATCCTTTATCATGAGGACTGGCATGTGGGAATTATCGGGATAGTTGCTTCAAAATTTGTTGAAAAATATTATAAACCGACATTTTTGATGACAAAAAAAGACGGGGTTTACCGCTGTAGTGCAAGAAGTATTGAGGGTGTGCCTTTGTATGATGTTATAAGCGAAAATTCTGAACTTTTAGACGGTTTCGGGGGACATAAACTTGCGGCAGGTTTAAGCTTTGATGAAAATAAATCATCGTTTGAAGATGTTAAAAAAGCGCTCTGTGAAACAGTTTCGCACTATGTATCGGGTCAGGAATTAAAGCCTTTTATAAATATTGATTTAAAACTTGAAGCGCCCGAAATTACGCTTGATTTTATTGAACATCTGTCAGAACTTGAACCGTTCGGAGCAAATAATCCAAGCCCGATTTTCGAAACGGACGATTTTGTTGTGAGTGAAAAACGGCTTATGGGTGAGAGCGGAAAGCATTTAAGGTTGATGGTTTCAAAAGACGGTTATACTTTTCCTGCGATTTGGTGGAGCAGGGGGGATGTGTCGTTGGGTGTCGGAGACAGGCTTAATTTAGCTTTTCATCCGCAGAAAAATGAGTATAACGGGAATACGCTTATTCAGTTGATTGTGGATGATATTCACAGCGACAGGCTCACGGATGATGAGCAGTCAGAAGAAAAATTAAAAATTTATGATTACCGTCAAAAAACTGATTTTTTGAACAATGTAAATGATTATTTAAAAAATACCACCTCAAAAATCGGGGTTTTTGCCGAATGTAAGACGGTTTTAGACAGTATAAAACCGTATTCTGCAATAAGTTCAAGGACTTTTACAAGAGAAAATGTGCCGGAGTGTGATTTTGTAATGTTTTTTGATTACCCGTCAGACAGGGGAACTTTTGATTATATAATAAATAGCGCAAAGCCAAAAGGTCTGCATTTTATGAACTTTGAGCCGAAAGTTTTTGATGAAATATCGCTTTTAAATACCTTTAGCGGAATGATAAAATTTGCCATTAACAATAACGGCGGGAAGGTTGAATTTGTACGCTGTGCAAGTTTTTTGGGTAAATCATTTGAGGTTGTGAAGTCTTTGCTTAAATTGTTTGAAGATTCCGGGTGTATAGAAATTTCTCAAAAAACTGACAGTTATTGCGTTATTAGTGCAAAAAATATGGATAATGCCTCAAAGATTTTGAAAAGTCCTCAATATGAACAGATTTTTGAACTTGCGCAGGAATGTGACATCTTCCGCCAAAGCCTGTTAGAGGATGATTTAGAGCAGGTTATTTACGGTGGGTAAATTTTATATTAAAATAATCTTATGGAAACTGAATTAAAGCAGGAATTGAATATAGTTAAACCTCGATTTGAAAAAATCAAGGAGTGTCTTTGACCCGAAAACACTGGAAAAAGACCTTGAAAAATTAAATTCCCAAATGCAGAACCCCGATGTTTGGAATGACAGTGAAAAGGTTTCAAAAATCGGTCAGGAGGTCAAAGAAAAAAAAGAAATTCTTGACAAATTACAGGCTTGGGAACAGGTTATTGACGATGCTATAACCTCATTGGAACTTGGTGACAACGAACTTATCACGTTGAGTCTTGACGGGTTAAAAACTCTGTCCAAAGAACTGGAAAAATTTGAGTTGCAACAAATGTTATCGGGTGAATATGATAGTGCTGATGCGATTTTGACGATAAACTCGGGTGCCGGCGGAACGGATGCGCAGGACTGGGCAAGTATGCTTTTGCGTATGTATATGCGCTGGGTTGAAAATCGGGGCTGGAAGTGCGAACTTTTGGATAAACTTGACGGTGAAGAAGCAGGAATAAAATCTGCAACCATAAAGATTACGGGCAAATACGCTTTTGGCTACTCTAAAGCTGAAAAAGGAGTGCATCGTCTTGTGCGGATTTCACCGTTTAATGCAAACGGCAAGCGTCAGACAAGTTTTGCATCAGTCGATGTTTCACCGATAGTTGAAAATTTTGAAAAAGAAATTGTCATACCTCCCGATGATTTGGAAATAACCACAATGCGTTCAGGTGGTGCGGGCGGACAAAATGTTAATAAGGTAGAAACTGCGGTGCGGATTTTGCATAAACCGTCGGGAATCGTTGTTAAATGCCAGCAAGAGCGTTCGCAGCTCCAAAATAAAGAGTATGCTATGCAAATCCTTGTGTCTAAGCTCCTTGCCATAAAAGAGGAAGAACATGAACAGAAAATGGCACAACTTCGGGGTGAAACGGCAAATATCGATTTCGGTTCGCAAATTCGCTCTTATGTTTTTCATCCGTATAAAATGGTCAAAGACCACAGGACAGGTTTTGAAGTCGGAAATGTTGACAGTGTGATGGATGGCGATTTGGACGGATTTGTTGAAAGCTGGCTTAGAAGTAAAATTAATTAATGCTTATAAGTTTTTAAAAATTCTGTTATTATTGTATCTGCGAGAAGTTTATCTCCTTTGCTATTCATATGCACTCCGTCAACTGTTAAGACATTTTTAGGGTTTTTGTATTGTTTTAATTCATTTTTTAATACCGTGTTTACATCAATGTATTGAATATTATTTTTAGCGGTATATTTTTTTAGATAATTATTAAATTCATCAATTTTTTTGTTTTCCGATGCGTTGATATCTTCTGTTATTAATGTAAGGCTTATAATTATCGGAGTTGCACCGCTTTGTTTTATTTTGTCCGTTATGTTTTCTATGTTGTGTGAATATGTATCTAAAGTTCCCCCAAAAAGCCAAATATCATTTATTCCACCCATAAAAAATACTATATCAGGTTTTTTATCAAGAATATCTTTGTCTAATCTCTGCAGCATATCTGATGTTGTATCACCTGCTATTCCTGCCGGTATAGGTTCTAAATGAATACCTGCCAAACTTAAACCTTGTGCAACTCTGCGGACATAACCATTTTCCAAATCCCAGCCGTATTCGGTTATTGAATCGCCAAGGAATGCAATTTTTGTTGTTTTGTTGTTTTTAAATACGGTTGCTGTAACCAAAAGTCCTGCTAAAATAGCTATTGTTAAAAATATTTTCAAGATTATATTTTTCATAAGTTAAATGTTATCAGCTTTTTATTGATAAGGCAAATAACTGTTTATGTTATAATTTTTTTGTAAATTTGAAGGAATTAGTTTTATGGAAGTTACTGATAAAAATATTTTAAAACATTATTTATCATCAATTTTGGTTTACGGAATTGTTCTTTTAATTCTTTTTGTCAGTCCGCTATTCAATCAAAACATTGAAAATCCTTGGACAAGTTATTTTGTTGTCCTGCTTATATATTATATTTTGTATGTAATTTTTGCCTATCCGATTTTTAAAAAATTCAGACCACAGTCGATTTTGGACTCAAGAAATGTTGTTATAATTGATTATTTTAAACGCCAGTTTGCCAAAGGCAGAAATATTGAGCAGAAATTGTTTGAAATGAATTTGAATGAGAACGAAAAACAAGCGTTTGTAATTCTTTTTATAAAGACCTTTTTCGGGGTGTATTCTCTAAATCTTTTATGCAATAAGTTTTTACCGCAAATGAGTTACAATTTTGATTTTTTGAGTGAAATGTTTTCACAAAGTGCACAGTATATGGAAATGAACGGAATTTGGGGCGGGATTTTACAGTTCATTGATGATACCGCAGATATGTGGCTGAGTTTTGTGTTTACAATAACTGCTTTTGTGTTCGCATTTAGTTATCTCACAGAAGCTGATTTCCTGAAAAACAGAATAAAATATGCGGATACAACTCCTTTGGGAATTTTGAGTTGTATAATGTGTTTTTACCCGTTTATTCTAATAAGTGAAAGGCTTTTGCCCGTGAATATGCAGGAACTTGTGCCAATTGACGGTTTGCATGTCAGACTAACAGTTTATATTCTTGCAATTTTTGTCAATTTTATTTCTATGGTTGCAATTTTAAGGCTCGGTACAAAATCGGGAAATCTTACAAACAGGGGGATAGTAACAGGATTTCCATATAATATAATCAGGCATCCTGACTATGCAATGCAGATTTGCTACATAATTTTGACTTTTATTCCGCTATATTTGGCGGGGGATTTGAATGTTTTAGGCGATATTGTTTTAACAGTCGGAATGATATTGTGGATTGGGGTTTATGTCTTGCGCGCAATAACAGAAGAACGTAATCTGATTAAAGATGATGAATACAAAAAGTATTGTCAAAAAGTAAAATACAGATTTATACCAAAAGTGTATTAGTCGGTTATTGAAAAAGATAGAAAAAATTGTTAAACTTAAACATAATTGAAAGGCAAAATTATGGAAAAATTCAGATTTTTAACGGCAGGCGAAAGCCACGGCAAATGTTTGACTGCGATAATTGAAGGTGTACCTGCAGGAGTTGAAATTGATATTGATTTTATAAATTCGGAACTTCACCGCCGTCAGCAGGGTTATGGGCGTGGTGACAGAATGAAAATTGAAAGTGATACAGTTGAAATCACATCAGGCGTTCGTTTTGGTAAAACTCTCGGGTCGCCGATTACTCTTGTTATTAAAAATCGTGATTTTGAAAACTGGCAAAAGATTATGAGTGTTTCTCCGGATGATAAAACAGATGACAAAAGTTTTTCTGTTTATCGCCCAGGTCATGCTGATTATGCGGGGTCTGTTAAGTATAATCAGAAAGATTTACGTAATATTTTAGAACGTTCAAGCGCAAGAAAAACTGCAGCAGATGTGGCTGTCGGTGCGGTGGCAAAACTTGTTTTAAAAACTCTCGGGATAGAAGGAGCAAGTGAAGTTACCCAAATCGGAAGTGCTTGTTGTCCTGATAAATTTCACAAGGAAATCGATTTAACAAAAGAAAAAGGAGACAGTGTCGGGGGAAAATTCTCTGTTGTGTATAAAAATGTTCCTGTCGGTTTAGGTTCTCATGTCCACTGGGACAGAGGAATAGACGGCAGGTTAGCGCAGGTTTTGATGAGTATTCCTGCAGTAAAAGCCGTTGAAATAGGGGATAATCCTTTAGGACTTTGCGGAAGCGAGTATCATGATGAATTTGAAATAAAAGACGGAGAAATTTGCAGAAGTTCAAACCACGCAGGCGGGGTTGAAGGCGGAATGACAAACGGGCAGGATTTGGTAGTTTCAGTTGTAATGAAACCGATTCCGACAATGTTAAAACCGTTAAATTCTGTTGATTTAATAACAAATGAAAGTGCTCAGGCACATTACGAAAGGTCTGATGTTTGTGCTGTTGAATCTTGTGCAGTCGTAGCAGAAGCACGTGTTGCATGGGTTTTACTCAATGAAATCTTGCTAAAATATGGCGGAGATTCAATGGATGAACTAAAAAGCAGAATATAGTCAAGTCATTAGAACGATAAGATGATAGATTTGTAGGGGTGCGATGTTTCGCACCTTTTTCAATTGTTATTTTTTTGTTAAAAAATCATTGTTTTTAGAAAAACAGATAAATAATATAAATGTAGTTAAAAGTTATCCGATATGAAAATTGAAAGGAGTGTAGATTATGAGATTTTTAGTTAGACAGACACCGGACAATTTTATTAAATCAGTCAATGATGAAATCAGCACCATTTTGAACAGACATTTTGACGATATTTATCCTGATTATGAGGATAAAATGACTATGCCCGTAGAAATTCGTGACAAAAAAGACGAATATGATATTCGTGCAGAATTGCCGGGAGTAAAAAAAGAAGATTTAGACATTGACCTGAACGAAAACTATTTGACTATAAGAGCCAAAAAAATTGAAGAACACAATGAAGAAGAAAAAGATGGTTCTTATAAAAAATCAGAATTTAAGTATGGCGAATTTTCAAGAAATATCTATCTTCCTCAAGATGTTGATGCTGAAAAAATTGATGCAACATTAGAACATGGTGTATTGAAAATTAAAGCACCAAAACTTGAAAAAGAAAAAGATACAGTTAAGAAAATTACCGTAAAATAAAATTGAGTCACACATACTATAAAGGTGCGTAATAACTTATTACGCACCTTTTAAATTTTATAAATAATCAAGATTAAACAATTGATTTATTTAATCTTTCACTTCTGTTCTCATTAAGAATATTTTTAAGTTTCATCAACCCTTGTGCGTGTAGTTGGCAAACTCTTGATTCTGACATGTTAAGAGTTTCACCGATTTCTTTCATTGTCATGTTTTCCTGATAGTACAAGACCATTAGCACTCTTTCTCTTTCCGGTAATCTCATAAGCGCCCTCTGCAATTCGCTTTTAACATTTTTCTCCTCCGCCGCTTCATGTGGGTTTAATTTATTCTCATCTTCTATGGTGTCAATTATTTCCATGCTGTCATCTGATGAACCTCTTTTATCGTAAATTGATGTAATAGTTACATCTTCAGACATTATTTGAGTGATTTTTGCCGGTTCCATGTCAAGATATTGTGCTATTTCACTTGTTGTCGGAACTCTGCCGTATTCTTGTTTTAAAACTTCTATCGCCTGTTTAATTTCTTTAATTTTTTTGCGGACACTTCTTGGTAAAAAGTCTTGCGAACGGATTTTATCGAGTATTGAACCGCGTATTCTGATAAGTGCGTATGTTTCAAATCGAGAATTTTTCTGAGGTGAAAATCTTTCTACTGCGTTTATTAAACCTTCTACTCCGTAGCCTGCAATGTCTTCAACAGAAATGGTTGCGGGGAGTGAAACTTTAACACGACCTACAACATATCTTACAAGATAAATATACTGAACAATGAGTTTATCTCTTGTTTCTTTATCTGTTTTATCTTCAAGATATTTAGTCCAGAGATTTGTCAATTCTTCTTCAGATAAGCGTTTTATGTGGCTGTATGAGGAAAAATCAAAATCTTGTTCCATTAACCCTCGCCCTTTTCTTCCTTCTTACATTTTAATTTTATAATATTGAAAATTTTTCACATCATTTAAAAGTATGAAAAGGGATTATGAATGATAGTGGTTTTCTAATGCATGTAGAGGAATGTCTTTTTATTGTATAATTTAGTCATGGCACAGGAAAAGAAAATACTTGTAATAAATTTTGGCGGAATCGGTGATGAGATATTCTTTTTACCGACTTTAATTTCACTTAAAAAAGAGTTTCCAGACTCCCATATTACCCTTGCACTTGAGCCAAGAAGTAAGGGTATTAAAGACCTCACAGATGTTATTGATGATTTGATTTTGGTTGATGTTAAAGGGGAAAACAAATATTTTGAAATGCTAAAACTTTTAATGCGTGCAAGATGTGGTAAGTTTGACATGGTGATAAGTTCAGGAGGCAATAAACTCATAAGTATTTTATTGTTTTTAACGGGTATAAAAGAGCGCTATGGCTACTATACAGGCAAACTTAGTAAACTTCTTTTGACCCATGCCGTTACTTTAAACAAAAATCAATACGCATGCTCAATGTATCATGACCTGATAAGGGCAATAACTTCACATAACACCCAATTACCAGAAATAAATGTAGAAAAACGAGAGGTAATTGCCAATTCGGTTTTAATTCACCCGGGCGTAAGTAAGATGAGCGTGGTAAAAAACTGTATTAAAACTATTCCGCCGAAGACTTGGGCAAAGGTCATTGATTTACTTGTTGCAGAGGGTAAAAAAGTCATGCTTGCCGGCGGACCGGATGACCAAGATTGTATAAAAGAAATTTTGGAAAATGTCAGAACTCAGAATTTTGAAAACTTGTACGGAACAACGAAAAATTTAAAAGATTTGGCGCAGTTGATTTCTTCTGCTGAAAAATTTTTATGTTCTGATTCTGCGCCGTTGCATGTTGCCGTTGCATTGGGGGTAAAAACTTATCCTATTTTCGGACCGACGGATGATAAGGTTTTAATTCCGCAAACACCTATGGTTGTGCCAATTAAAGCGGATGACAAGTGTAAATTAAAACCATGCCTTTGGGCACGACGGATGACAACTTGTGAAAAATTAGACTGTCTTAAAATTACTCCGTCGAAAATTGTGGAGATGGTATTAAGTGAATAGTCGATTTCACTACTCACTATAAAACAGATATTAAAATAATATAAAGTTTTCTGATATTTCAGGGTTTTATACTATAATTGACATAATGGATAGTAGGTTGGTATTCCAATTTTAAAATGTAACATTCCCTCTACCTTTGGGAGAGGGTGCCCGCAGGGCGGGTGAGGGTTGTGATACCGACAATTGAGAGGGTATAGAACATGATAGACAAAACCGCAATAATTGATCCGTCGGCACAAATTGCTGATGATGCCATAATCGGACCTTACGTTGTAATCGGAAAGAATGTAAAAATAGGAAGCGGAACAAGAGTTATTTCAAACGCTCATATTGAGTATGCGGAAATCGGGAAAAATTGTACAATTGCACCGTTTGCAACAATAGGCTCAGAGCCTCAGGATTTGGGTTATAAAGGTGAAGAAACAAAGGTAATTATCGGTGATGAAACAATTATCAAAGAAAATGTAACTATTCACAGAGCGGCCGCTTGTGGTGATTTTACAACAAGAATCGGAAATAAATGTTTATTGATGGTTGGTTCACATGTTGCTCATAACTGTGTGTTGGAAGATCAGGTTATTTTGGCAAACCTTGTTACTCTCGGCGGGCATGTTCATGTTGAATTTGGCGCATTTGTCGGCGGAATGAGTGTATTCCACCAGAATATAAGAATTGGCACAATGTCTATTGTAAGCGGTTTTAGTGCTTCAAGACAGGATATTTTACCGTATTCAAAAGGTGAAGGTCGTCCGCCTGTCCCGAGAACAATCAATGTAATAGCCCTCAAGCGCAGAGGGGTTGATTTGGAAACAAGAACTCATCTTAATGAAGCATTTAAACTTTTAATCAGTGAAGATTACAATACTACTCAGGCCATTGAAAAGATTAAAGCGGAAATTCCGACAAATGAATATATTGAAAAAATGATTGACTTCATTCAAACTTCAAAACGCGGGGTTTTATTAAAAACCCACAAGACAGGACATCAATCACTGAGTGATGAAGAATAATAAAAAAGCGGGATTTTAAAATCCCGCTTTTTGTTGCTTAACTTTGTATTACGGATTATTTTATTTCTACTTTTTTATTCTGTTGTAAAAGAATATTCAAGTCATAATATTTACCATTCAATTGTACTGCAACTTTATTTTTATATTTGAGTACTTGTGCGCCGTTGAGTTCACCTTTTCCTTCAAAATAAATTTTTTCAGGATTTCTGTCATATTGGGATTCAAACAATCTGCTATTAGGATTTAATGTTCCGGTTTCACCATTTATAAATCCATATTGTTTATTTGATTTCAAATCTCCATAATCAAGAGTAGTGGTAATTAATCCGTGTCTGCTTTTTTTCAGATTATATTTCCCGCCTCCTATCTTGAAGGATGCATCAGAATCCCAAACACTTTTTTTATCTTCGGCTTCAATAGAATTTCCGTTTGGGAAACTAAGCCCTCTTTCATATTTGTGTTGTGTGGTAATAATCTTTTTAGGCATTGTTGGGGTCTTTGTTGTGGTCGCAGTTTTTTTAGGTTGTGGTGTTTCTTCCGCTTTCGGTTTAGGTGTTGCACTTGGTTTAGTTTCTACACTCGGTTTAGGAGTTGTTTTTGATTGTGCTTTTGTTACCGGTTCATCGGAAAATTCTTCCATAAGCCATTGAACATTTGGAATATCGAGTTTTTTATAATCTGCATCTTTTCTTATTGACCCGTCAGGATTATATACACTTGGGTTTTGTCTGATAAGAACTTCTTTAAGATGTGCGGCTTTTTCTGGAGAAAGAGGTCCTTTTGCCGAAAATCCGCCTAAACGTGCAGCCACTTCATCTACAGTTTTATTTTCAAATTCTTTCTCAAAATCAGTGAATTGTCTTTGGGTTGCTCTGAACCAAGTTGCCTCTTTTGAATGTGGTTTTGCTGCAAGAGATACCCATGCTGGTTTTTTAGGTGCCTGTTGTTTTACTTTTGGCTTAATAACAGGTTTATTGCTTGCTGCAGAAGCATCTGCAGATTTTTCTTCATTATTTTGCACGGTAAACTCAGAAATTTTTTCAATATTTATTTCCAGGGTTTTATCAAAATTAGGAGCAACTTTTACTTTTTCAATTTGAGTAAGTGCCATTTTTGCTGCCTGTGCCCGTGCCTGTTCCCGCGCTTCTGCTTCTGCTTTTTCTTTTTGTCTTTGAGCAATTAAACCTGCATCTTCACGAATTTCTTTTGCGGTTAATATATCTCCGCCTCTTTTAAATACAATATGACCGTGTTGAAATTCCGCAGTCATACCTTCCGGCAATTCTTTTACATTTAAAACTTGTTCTATCATTTTATTAAATTCTGATTTTGTTATGTATTTATTTTTCCCTGATGTATCAACGGCAACGAGTTCTTCCAATGTTTCGGCATTTACACGTACTTTTTTCCCGTCAACACCTTTTCCGACGAGAATTTCTTGTTTTTCACCACTGACTTCTCTTTTTAATGATTTGGTTTCATTATCTCCAAAAATAGATGTTTTTTTTGTTTTATAATCCGCATCCGCTTTTTGTTTTGTTTCAGCTTCTGCTTTTGCAAGCAAATGTTTTTTTTCTACACCAAATCCACTCGCACCGTTAATGCCGTTTTTCATAGGTTAAACTCCTTTCAGATATTATAATTCTACCTTGGCGTTATTAACGGCAAAGTGACTTTAAAACTTTAAAGCTTTTTGGATATTGTTAATATTTTTTAATAATAATTAGAATGCGATTTTTTATTAATCAACCGAGAAGATTTCGCGGATATCATCCATTGTGAGAGATTTTGTTATATTTCTGTCAACTGAAATTACGCTGTCAACAAGGTCACGTTTAACCCCTTTGAGTTTCTGAATCTTTTCTTCAACCGTATTTTTGGTGATAAGTCTGTAAACAAAAACTTTTTTGGTTTGCCCGATACGGTATGCTCGGTCTGTTGCCTGATCTTCAACGGCAGGATTCCACCACGGATCGTAATGGATTACGTAATCTGCACCCGTAAGGTTCAAGCCTGTTCCGCCGGCTTTTAAGCTGATTAAGAATATTGGTATTGTCGGGTCATTGTTAAATCTGTCAACTGCTTCTTTGCGGTCTTTTGTTTTACCGGTAAGATATTCATACTTAATGCCTTCACGATTGAGCCAATCTTTAATTATATCAAGCATATTTACAAATTGGCTGAATAACAGAATTCTGTGACCTTCTGATACAATTTCTTCAAGTAATGATTTAAGTTTCTCAAATTTACCTGAAGAAATGATATTTTTAACGTTATCTTTATCATAAAGTCTTGGGTGACAGCAGATTTGACGCATACGTAAAAGTGCAGAGAAAATTGACATTCTGCTCTTTTCAAGACCGTTTTGCTCAATAGATTTGAACAATTCTTCCTTGGTTGAGTCAAGAACCTGCAGGTAGAAATCTCTCTGGTCATCGGTCATTTCACAGTATGCAACGTTTTCAACCTTATCAGGCAGGTCTTTAGCTACATCTCGTTTCATACGACGCAAGATAAACGGATAAATCTGTAATTTCAAACGTTTTTCAACAACCTTGTCATGGCGTTCCATAATCGGATTAACGTAATGCGAATTGAAATCAGCCATTGAGAATAAAAATCCCGGCATAAGAAAATCAAATACCGACCACAATTCTTCAAGTTTGTTTTCAATCGGTGTACCTGAAAGTGCCAATTTGTGCATTGATTGAAGTTTTTTTACAGCTTGTGCGGTCTGGGAAGTCGCATTCTTGATATTCTGAGATTCATCAAGGATTATATATCTGAAATTGATGTCTTTTAATTTATCGATATCACGTCTGACAAGTGCGTAGCTTGTAATAATTACA
The DNA here is from genome assembly GCA_902777855.1 of uncultured bacterium. GTDB lineage: Bacteria > Cyanobacteriota > Vampirovibrionia > Gastranaerophilales > Gastranaerophilaceae > Zag111. Next base: position 15,009 of record CACYVN010000010.1, read on the forward strand.
TCGTATTCAGGGATTTTTTTGAAAAATTGCTTTCTTTCTCCGCCCTGTAATTTTAAACATGTAAGCTCCGGGGCGAATTTTTGGATTTCGTTTTCCCAGTTAAATACAACTGTTGTCGGGGCAATTACAAGTGTCGGCATAGGTCCGTCAACTTCTTTTGCTTTTTGGATAGCTGTCAGTGCCTGCAAAGTTTTACCAAGCCCCATATCGTCAGCCAAAATACCGTTCAAACCGTACTTATACATAAACCATAACCAGCCGAAACCTTTTAACTGATATTCACGGAAATCAGCCTTAATTCCTGCCGGGAGTTCAAGATTTTCCGATGTCGAGAATGTTGACATCTGATCCCAAAATTCTTTGAATTTATCACTCAGAATCAGTTCAATACCGAGGTTTTTAAGTTCGTTAATCAAACCGGCACGAAAAGTTTTAACCGTAAATGTGTTGTCCTCGTTACGATAAACATCAAAAGAATTGAATGTCCGCATCATAGCGTAAATGCTCTGGACAGGATATTCTACAAATCCGTTGCTTCTTATTCTTGAATATTTTTCGTCTTTTTGTGCCGTATCGTAAATCTCGTCAAAGTCAATGATTTCATCCCCAACTTGACCAAAGATTTTTACATCAAAACTATCCGGTTGTTCTTGTGAAAAATCGATTTTTGCGCAAAGTCTGAACGGATTTTCCATAATTTTGAAAAACGACATATCGTCTTTTTCTTCAAATTTCCAACCGTCGCCTGCCTGTTTTAAGTAATAGTTATAAAAATCTATTGCGGTTTCTTTTTCTAAAGCTAAATTATTAGTCTGCATAGGAACAAATTTGCATGCCAAAAGCATAGCATAGGCTTCGTTTTCGTGTTTAAGATTTCTCTTAACCCAGTAAATAACGTCTGAATCGGGCTTTTTGACGGTAATATACGGAGCTTTATCCTGTGCGGTTTTTGAATAAGGTACTCTTACACCGTCATATTCAAAGTTTAATTCCGCTTTCAGGCTCTGATCATAATCAATCCCCATTGTTACAACGTTGATTGGCGGACGTTCTTCAAGCATTAATTTTGAAATTTCCTCATCCACTACAACATCCATAACTTCACGAAGTTTAGGCAAATCCTCATAGATAAACTTTCCGCACTCTGCATCTTTTAAGTCCGTAAACGATGATTTTGTAATGCTTTGTGGTAATGCCTGAATTGCAACATTTGTAGGGAACATGACATTTTTGTATCTTCCCCATTTTAAATGTCTTGAAAAATATCTGACTTCTTCAAACGGGTATACATCGTCCCTGTCAGGTCTTTGCCATTCCAAGGACAATAACAGAGTCCCGGGGGTTTGTGATTTATTTACATAAAGAACGAGTTTCCATTCTTCGTCCATAAATTTCAGACGTTCTTTTGTACGTTCGTCCAAAACTTCATCAGCTTTTGCAAGAAGCGGGAAGATTGAACCGAATTTTGCTATCGGAACATCGTACCAGCCTGCTTTTTTATCCTGTCTTGAAATCTGTAAAAGCTCTTTAAATATTAAAAATTCAACCTTTTGGGAGTCATTTAATACAAATTTTTTATCTTTTTTCTGAGCTTCCAAAATTGCTCTGAATAACGGCTCAATCTGCCTTATGATTTTGCCTGTTTCTCTTGAACGTACCAAAACAGAGAAAAAGTTTGCTTTACGTTTTGAATTGAAGTGGAAAATGTAACTTCCCTGCGGTTCTTCGGTCAGGGCAGTATTTTCATCGGGGAAATCAAATTCCATTCCGAATTTTGTAGAAAGCCAATCTTCATAAGCATGAGCATCAATGGCTTTGAGGGCAACAGCTACCGCATGCTTGCACCATTCTTCTTTCAACGGACAATTACAACGTGCTTCAACCTTATTTTTTTTGAAAATCAGGTCGGTATTATAGTGGTCCTGGAAGTTGCCTTTGACCTTACCCATATAGAAATTCTTTTCGGGATAATTGTCATAAACCATGTCTTTTAAATGGTACTCATAGCCGCGACGCCAGCTTCCCGCACTTGAATTTTCTTTAATATACTTGTAATTAAATTCTGTTGTACTCATCTATGGAGTAATCCGCTTTCTTTCCAAAGGGCTGTAAATAACCTAATAGACATCCAAAATCTATAATCTCTTCACCCTTCAATATGATTATACATGCAAATTTCATAAATTGCAAGAGGGGGTGGGTAAATGTATGCTGACGTTTGTTGTGTGATATTCCATAGAGTAGTAAGTCTGGATACCCACCCCGACATTAATATTTATATGAAATGTAATGTTTTTGCGGGATAGTTGTAGGGTGGGCAAAGCGATAGCGTGCCCACAATTTAAAGAATGTAGTTTTGTAGGGTGCGATGTATTACAACAAAAGTATTTGTAAGGCTAAAGCCTGACCTACTCCTTTCAAAAATTGACTTTTTGATAAAAACAGATAATATATAATAAGGCAGTACAAATATTGTTATTTGTGTGCTAAACTTTTTTGTGTATCGTTATTAAGAGGTTAATATGAAAAAAATAAGTATAATTCTGGCTTTGGTTATTTCATTAGGGATTGGTGCGGGTGTTTATTCCCAAACTACGACTACTGCTGTGACAAAGGCAACGGTAAGCAACTATGCGGTGCAATACACAACAGTCAATGCTTTGGATGTTGTGGCAAGTCCGTTCAAGTTTCTGCACAGAAATATTCGTATCAAAGCAAAGTTTGACAAGTTTTCTACATTAGGTCTTGATTATCCGCCTGCATTGAGGGCTTCCGATAAGTATATTTCTATTCTTATCCAAAGACCTGATGTTGCAGACCACAATATTCCGCTTTCTGAAATGAAAATTTTTCTCAAAAAAGATCTTGCGGAAAAAAATATCAGTCTTGATGCGGGTGACGAAATTGAGTTTACGGGACGTGTATTTTCGACTGCGCTTGGTGATGCGTGGATGGATGTTGATAACCTGAAAGTTATAACTAAGAAAAACCCGCCTAAAAAAGAAGACAATGTGATTGAATAGAGTCATGAATAGTGAAACGTGAATAGTTGGTTTCATGGTTAAATATAATAATTTTAAAGGTCTATTTACTACTTACAATTTACTATTCACTCAATAGGAAAGAATTATGGAAGAAAAAAAAGATATATTTTTAACGATACATGGTCACTTTTATCAACCTCCGAGAGAAAATCCGTGGCTTGAAGCTATTGAGTTACAGGAAAGTGCTTTGCCTTGCCATGACTGGAACGAAAGGGTTTGTAGTGAATGTTATACTCCAAACTCCGTTTCAAGAGTGGTGGACAGCAGAAACAAAATTCTTGATATCGTCAATAACTACGAAAAAATGAGTTTCAATTTTGGTCCGACCTTGTTGTCGTGGATGGAAATTTATGCCCCTTTGACTTATGAAAGAATTATTAAAGCGGATATTGTAAGTGTCAGTGAGCATGGCGGACACGGAAACGCTATTGCGCAGGTTTATAATCATATAATTATGCCTCTTGCAAACGAACACGACAAAGAAACCCAAATAAAATGGGGGATTCGGGATTTTGAATACCGTTTCGGCAGAAAGCCTGAAGGTATGTGGCTTGCTGAAACGGCAGTTGATGACGACACATTAAGACTTCTTGCCGATAACGGAATTAAATTCACCGTGCTTTCTCCGTATCAGGCATTAAAAATCAGAAAAAGCGGGGATAAGGACTGGCAGGATGTCAGCTGGGGAAATATTGACCCTGCAAGAAGTTACAAATATATAATCAAATCAGACTCGAAAAAATCAATAAATTTGTTCTTCTATGACGGTGCAATTTCACGTTCTGTTGCCTTTGATGAGCTTTTAAAAGACGGAAATAAGTTTATTCGCAGATTAAAAGAAGGGGTGTCAGAATCAAGAGATTATCCGCAACTTGTTAATATAGCAACTGATGGAGAAAGTTACGGACATCACACAAAATTTGGCGATATGGCACTTTCTTATGTGTTGAAAATCAAAGCGGAATCGGAAGGATTTAAGATTACCAATTATGGTGAATATCTTGAAAAATATGAAAGCGATTATGAAGCGGATATTAAACAGGCTTCATCTTGGAGCTGTTTTCATGGTGTCGGCAGATGGAAAGAGGATTGCGGATGTTCAACAGGCGGTCAGCCCGGGTGGAACCAAAAATGGAGAAAACCTTTAAGAGAATCTCTCGATTTTCTTAGAGATAAACTTGCGATTATTTTTGAAAACGAAGGTAAAAAATACTTTAATGCTGATGCTTGGGATATTAGAAACAAATACATTGATGTTGTTTTAAACAGAAATAATGCCGTAATAAAGAATTTTCAGAAAGCAAATTTCAGACCTGATTTGACTGAAACCGAAAAAGTCCGGGGGATGGAACTTTTGGAAATGCAAAGACAGGCAATGCTTATGTACACAAGTTGCGGCTGGTTTTTCAATGAAATTTCCGGTATTGAAACTGTTCAGATTATGAAATATGCAGCGAGAGCAATGCAGCTTGCCGCAAACTTCAGTAATGAAGATATTGAAACTCCGTTTTTGAGTATTCTTGATGAGGCTAAGAGTAACTTAAAAGAGCACGGGACAGGTAAAACTATTTATGAAAAATGGGTAAAACCGTCCGTTGTGAGCCTTAAAGAAGTTGCTGCTTTGTGGGCTATATCGTCTTTATATCAGGAATTTGAAGACGAAGAAGATGTTTATTGCTACAAAGTTCAGAGAAATAATTATCAGATGGTCGAAAAGGGTAATTCAAATCTTGTTATCGGTAATATTGAAGTTACTTCTAAAATAACTCTGCAAAAATCTAATCTTGTGTTTGCCTTAATGCAGTATGCTGACGGCGATTTCCATTGTGCGATTAAGGAATTTTCGTCTAATGAAGATTACAATGAGCTTAAAAATACGCTTATTAAAACATTTGTCCTTTACCCCCAGACAGAGATTATAAGAGCGTTAGACGAAAAATTTGGCAAAGAATACTTCACGCTTAAAGATATCTTCATTGAGGAAAGAAAGAAAATTTTGCAGATATTGTTAAAAGATCAATTGAAAAAATTCGCTACCCGCTATGAAGAAATGTACGATCAGGGCAAGAGTTCAATTTATCACATGCAGAGTTTAGGGCTTGAAATTCCGAAAGAATTTAAAATTAGTGCAGGTTATACATTAAGCCACAGATATAACGAACTTTTGCAGGATAGCTCCGGATTTGTTGAAGAAAATGTTATTCAACAGATTATGGCTATAAATTATGAAGCTAAAAAGATGGGCATTGAAATTGATAAGGCTCCGTCAAATAAGAATTTTGCTAAAAAAGTTATCACAAACTTAAATCGTCTGACAAAGAGTTTTGAAGCACGACAGGCAGATTCTGTATCAGAGCTTTTTGCAGTGATTGAAAAACTTGAACTTAATATTGATATGTCGGAAGCTCAGAACATTTACTATAACAAAATTTATCATAGAATTGGCGATATTATTGAGAATTATACAAAAGAGCCTAATCAGAAAGATATAGATTTTATAAATCTGCTTTTGTCAATCGGGGAAAAACTCAGCATTAATGTAGATTTTTATCGTATGAAACTTGATAAATTAGTGAATGTTTAGTAAGGACGTTAGGACTATAAGATGTCAGGTTCTTTACAAGAATTATTTATTTTTAATATAGTACTATTTTTACTAACATTAATTACCCGATACGAACTTAATGACTTAACCTCCTAATGTCTTTTAAACATTTTGAAACAATTTAACGGTTTTTCCGATTTTTCATTTTTTCTTTACATATCGTAATTTATTTACATCAAACTTATAAGATTGTATTATGATATATTGTAGGATATGTAAATAGTTTCTTTTGGAGGCAAAATTGACTCAAAAGTTTTATATAAAAGGCGGAACCCCACTAAAAGGCGAAGTACAAATCGGAGGTGCCAAAAACTCTGTACTCAAACTAATCGCAGCCGCTTTGCTTGTTAAAGGTTCAACAAAAATATATAATGTTCCTGAGTTAACGGATGTTGATATAATGCTCAAAGTTGTTGAACAGCTTGGGGCAAAAATTGATTATAACAGAAAAGAAAAATCGGTTATAATTAATGCAACGGAGTTAACCAGCGTTACTGCGACCTATGAACTTGTAAGTAAAATGAGAGCATCATTTGTTGTTTTAGGTGCCCTTGTTTCTCGCTGCAGAGAGGCAAAAGTTGCAATGCCCGGCGGTTGTGCAATCGGCGAACGCAGAGTTGATTTTCATATCAAGGGTTTAGAAGCTCTCGGTGCAAAGATTAAAATAGAAAACGGTTATGTTATTGCCAAGGCAAATAAACTTGTCGGTGCGGAAGTTTATCTTGATATCCCGTCTGTTGGGGCAACCGAGAATATAATGCTTGCATCTGTTTTGGCAGAAGGTTCAACCCGTATTCAAAATGCAGCGCAGGAACCTGAAATTATTGATTTGGCAAACTTTTTAAATACAATGGGCGCAGATGTTAATGGAGCAGGTACATCTGAAATTATAATTAATGGTGTTAAACCTGAGCATTTGCATTCAATTGAATATACTACTATTCCTGACAGAATTGAAGCCGGAACTTATATGACTGCAATTATTGCGACTAAAGGTAAAGGTATTATCAGAAATATTTATCCTGCGCATTTGACTTTCTACACAAACAAATTGCTGAAAATGGGTGCAAATATTAAGCTTTTGGACCCGACATCAATGGAAGTCAGCTGCAAAAACAGATTAAATTCCATTAATTATATAACTCAACCGTATCCTGGATTCCCGACAGATTTACAATCAATGGCTATGGTGCTTTTGACAACATCAAACGGTGTAGGGATTATTACCGAAAGTCTGTATGAAAACCGTTTTATGCAGGTCCCTGATTTAAACAGAATGGGAGCAGATATTCATCAGGACAGAAACCATGCAATTATTAAAGGAGTAAAAAAGCTTTCAGGAACTAATCTTACGGCAAGCGATTTAAGAGCAGGAGCAGCTTTGGTTGTTGCGGCTTTGATGGCTGACGGAGAATCTATTGTTGAAAAAATACATCATATAGATAGAGGATACGAAAATTTTGAAAATAAGATAAGATTGTTGGGAGGGAAGATAGAAAGAAGAGACGAGAATTCCCTGAACCTAACGGAGGCTAAACATAATGAGTCCTACTTATAAACGCTGGTATGATCATGACCCGTTATTGTTGGAAGTAATCGATTTGTTAAGAAATTATCAAACCGAGTTAAAAGCACAGGCGGAAATATTTTTACAAAAGATTGAAGAAAAAGTTTCAAAAGAAACCATTGATAAGTTTTATGCAATGGTAAAGCCGGTTAATGCTAATAACAGATGGTATGACAAAGATCCGGTTATTTCCAAGACGGTTGAAATTTTGAGAATAGTTCCTCCTGAAGCACAGAGATTATGTGCGGAAAACTTTATCAAAACCCTAAAAGATATGGGTATTGAATACACAAGTCCTAACACCCCGAATACAGCCAATTAAAAATAAAAACAGAATAAAATTAAAAGTAAGGTGTACAATTTTGTACACCTTACTTTTTACGTAATACATATTAATAATTATATAAATGTATTATAAAATATGTGTATTGTTTTATTTTTCAATCATAAATGTTACGGGGCCGTCATTAATCAGTTCAACATCCATCATTGCACCAAACCTTCCTGTTTTGGTTTCAATTCCCTGCGCTTTTATTTGAGATACAAAATATTCATAGAGTTTGTTTGCCCTGTCAGGTATTTCTGCGTTGTCAAAGCTCGGGCGTGTGCCTTTTTTGCAATCTCCGCACAGGGTAAACTGCGAAACCACAAGCATTTGCCCGCCAACATCTTTAAGTGACAGGTTCATTTTGTCGTTTTCGTCCTCAAATATACGCAGATTAACAAGTTTTTGAGCCAGTTTATCAGCATTTCCCTCACTGTCGCCTTTTTGAACTCCCAAAAATACAAGCAAGCCGCTATCAATTGAAGAAAATAGTTTTCCCTCTATTGTGACTGATGCTCTTTTTACTCTTTGAATTAATGCTTTCACTTCCTACACACCTGCTTTGGCAAAGAGTTCTGATTTTGTTATTTTTCTTCCGCAGGATTTGTGTTCGTCGCAGAAGCCGAGAAATTCGCATTTTGGTACAAGGTATTCTTTGAGCCACGGTTCTTCTTTGGTAATCTCATCGCACATAGCCTTGACCATCATCCTGATTTCATACTGGGCTCGTGTGCAGAGTCTTAATTGTGCAAGATGAATGAGTTCTCTTAAATTCAGACTTGCAACAAGCGATGAAGATGTGGCATTCGGAAGAACAAATCTTGCATCTTCAGCAGGAATCCCCGCATCAACAAATTCCTGATATTTGTCTGAAATTTCGCCCATAAATGCGATAAATTTTTCTTTTAATTCCGGATTTTTATCTATAGTTGGCGGAATAATATAGTCAAACTGCCCTTTTTCCTGAACGTATCTTTGAGATTTTTGGGAGAATGACATCAGTCGGTGGCGCACTAATTGGTGAGTGCATGCTCTTGAAACATTTGATATCGCAAAACTTACCTGAATATGCTCAATAGTTGAATGATGACCTGATGCAACAACATTTTTTATAAGTTTTAACATTTTTTCTTCATCTGTAGAACTTTCATAAATATTAATTGGCGTATCTGCGCTGTAACATGTTCTGCATGCCGTGTAAACCGTTCTTAACATATCTTTTGGTTTTGAAATCAACTTCACAACCGGTTTGTTATTTCTTTCTTCCATAATCCCTTAACTCCTCTTTTATAAAAATGATAGTAAAAAAAAATGCTTATTGCAATTATTAAAATATCTTCACAATTCAAGCATGGGGGGAAATTCAAGCCGGATGACATGTTTGAATGTGTGCAAGAGTATTTTAATTTTTTTTTACAAAATTATTGTAAATTTTTCATCAAAAATTAATAATTGTGCAAATTTACTCAAAGTGTGAATTTTTGAGATTTTGTCAAAAAAAATTGTAAAGACTTTGGCATGTAAATAAAAAAATATTGGTCAAAATTTAAAATTTATTCTATGATAAATTTACTTAATCGGGAACGAGATTTTTAAACAAGCAATCAGAAATTTTTTTTCTTTTTACTTCATTTATCCATCCATTGAACGATTAAATTTTTATGGGAAACAGTTTATTATATAGAAAGAGAAAGTGTAGTCCGGAGGTAGTTTAGGTGTTAGAGCACGGTTATATACAAATTTATACGGGGGATGGCAAGGGAAAAACAACTGCAGCATTAGGTCTTGCTTTACGTGCATTGGGTCATGGCTGGAAAGTTTTGGTTATTCAGTTTACCAAGGGTGACGGTGCAACTACTTACGGTGAAATGCTTTCATCATCAAAATTTTTGCCTAATCTTGAAGTAATTCAGTTTGGGATGGACAGAGTTTGCTATTCACACAATGTCTGCTTGGAAGACTACAAAGAAGCCAAAAAAGGCTGGGAAAAAGCCAAAGAAGCCATCAATTCCGGCGAATATCAGCTTGTAATTTTAGATGAAATCAATATTTGTACGGCAATGAATATGATTAAAGTCAGTGATATTAAAGATGTATTATTGCATAAACCTGAGAACTTAGAGGTTGTATTAACAGGTCGCTATGCACACCCTGAACTTATTGCTATGGCTCATTTGGTTACCGAAATGAAGCCGATTAAGCACTACTTTGATATTGGTGTTATGGCAAGACAGGGTATTGAATATTAATAAAGGATATTAAGAAGAGATAAGACGGATTATTTTAATCCGTCTTTTTTAATTCATTTTGCGTTTTAAATCGTTACGAAAATCCGTCAGAGGCCCCGAATTAGGATTACGCATAATCTGGTAGTATTTCTGGGCATAAGTTATCGGATATTTGGGAACCCAGCTGAATTTTTTATAAATATTTATTGTATCTGCCCCGTATGAGAGCATAAGATCATCAATAGTCTGTTCGTGTGCAGGAGAAATAGAGGATATAATTTTTATGATGTAATCCGAAAAAGTAAGTACCGAATAACCTGATACAACTCCTGTATCCTTAATGAATTTGTATAAATTCAGTCCGCTGTCTTCATCATATATATGAGTTTTTGCATTTTCAGGTAATATAAGTGCTCCGGAGTCCGCTTTTTCTATTTCATACCATTCACCTTTGTATAAAATTCTCATTACACTCTGAGACGGCATATATATATCATCAAACTCGTTGTCTAACAATATTTTTCCATCAAAATTCATCACTCCGTATTTGTAATTTTTATATGTTAAAAACATTCTGCCGAAAAGCAGATCAATTTTTTGGTATTTGTGCGGAATAATCAATTTACCGTATTCATCGTATAACCCGAAATCATTTGAGTTCCCGAATTTAGCATATTTCCCGATAATTCTGTCACTGTGGCGGTATTTTGGTTCAATTATAATATGTCCTTTTTCATCAGTTAGCCCGAATTTATCGTTTTTACCCTGAACAAGCCATGTGTGGTATCCTATACGAATCATTTTTTTATAAATGGCATCTGTTAAAACAGTACCGTCTTGGTCTTTTAATCCCCATTTTTCATTTTCCTGATATAAAATGACGTCATCATTTGTAAAACCTGTATTATCTGCATAAACAGGTGTATACATAAAACAAAAAAGACTTAATATAACCAAAAATTTCTTCATAATCTGATTATAGCAAAAAATTTCATATCTGAGTTTTATATCAGGCATGATTATAAATAAATTGTCTAACAGTGTAAAAATCCCATATGAACTTGTCAAAGGCTCTTTTGCTCAAAGACAGGCAAAAGCGGATAAAATGACAGAGAAGATACATGCAAATTTATTTTTAGGGTTAAAAGATGATTATACAATTTTTACTTTTGAGCAATTGCAAAAAACTATAAAAGATGTATTACCCGATAAAAATTTAAAAGTCATAGTTCAGAGCCTTTCAGAAGAACAAAGTAAACATTGTGAAGGTTTATGCGAAGTTTTATATAACAAGGACAAAGAAATACGAGCAATATCTATCGGTATGGGCGGAATATCCGAGTCAATTCGGAGTGTACATATTCCGGCGTTCTTACATGAAGTTCAACATTTTGCTGATGATATTTACCATCCGAAATATTTATCAAGATTACAAAGTTTGAATAAAAAAGGACTTGCTAATAAAAAATACGATATTTTTTATGATACTTATTACTATTGCCCTGAGCTTATAGAAAGCAAGCAGGATAAAAAAGATGCCCTGAAAATTATCAAAAACAGAACAAAAAAATTTTTAAGACGTTTAAGTATTGGGCAAAAAATGGACTATCTTCAGGATATGCGTTATTCTTTATTAAGTGAAATTGAAGCCTACAGAAGACAAAGAACGATTGCTCAGGAATTGAAATCTAAAGGATTTAGGATTAAAGATTTTGACTTGGGAAATTATCCGAAGAACGGACTTTTTGAAGAAAAAATTGAATTATTAAAAAATCTTGCTCTTGAATACATGACAAAAGAACGTTCAAAACACGCAAGCCGTTTAAATAAACATAAATAATTCTATTTGAATTTACATAGTTTAGTGGTCATTACATAAATAGCTGTGCCTTCAACAACCGGCTGAAACTGGGCATATTTGTTATAATCACCGTTTATAAAGCCGTCATTTTCGTCATAAGAATCTAATACCCCGATTTTATAAGTTCGTTTTGCGCAGTTTATTTCATACTGCCCTAATGTGTAATGTACCTGTTTACCGTTAACCGGTTCATATTGACCTTTGTTGTAGGCTTTTAAAAGAAATGAGTATCCGTACATATTTCCTAATCCGGTTATTCCGTCTTTATAAACGTAATTATTCGGTGCAATACGTTCCCATTCTTCTGATTCTTTGCTCATTACCGGCATGATGCAAAATAAAAATAATATAAGAAGTGAAATGAACTTTTTCATACTAATTATTATAATGATTTATTGTTGATTTGCCAATATTATCCTATGTAAAGTCAGTTAAACTAATTTACAATGGGTAAAATTTATTGTATAATTAGAACGAATAAGGAGTGATATGTTTAATAAGAGCAACAAAACCGATGTCATAGTCGTTGGGGCAGGTCCGGCGGGGATTGCTTGTGCGATTACGCTTGCAAGAGCAGGCAAAGAGGTTGTACTTATTGAAAGAGGGCTTTTTGCGGGCAGCAAAAATGTTTTTGGCGGCGCTATTTATACAAAGCCGACCAAAGAAATTTTCCCGAATTTTGAACAGGAAGCACCGCTTGAAAGACGTAATATCACCCATAATTTTATGATTTTAGGTGAAAAAAATTCCACATCAATTGCTTATCGCAAGGAAGGGAATGAGAGTTATTCCGTTATCAGAGGAAAATTTGACCGCTGGATGGCACAAAAAGCCAAAGAAGCAGGGGTAATTCTTGTTGAGCAGACAGTGGTGCGTGAACTTATCAAAAACGGTACAAAAGTTGTCGGAGTCAAAACCGAGCTTGAAGACTATTTTGCAGATATTGTCGTTTTGGCTGACGGAGTTAATTCACTTCTTGCAAAACAGTTAAAATTAAGAAAAGAAATTGAGCCAAAAGATGTTGCCCTGAGTGTCAAAGAGGTTATCAAACTTGATAAAGATATTATTAACCAAAGATTTAATATTAAAGATGATGAGGGGGTAATCGGAGAAATTTTCGGCGGTTCAATGCTCGGAATTTTAGGACTGGGATTTTTATACACTAATAAAGATTCTGTAACCATAGGACTTGGCGTGACATTAGACGATTTGGTGGAAAATAATTACCGCCCGTTTGAAGTTTTGGAAAAATTAAAACAGCATCCGACAATTGCGCCGTTAATTGAGGGTGGAACCTTAAAAGAATACAGCGCTCATTTAATTCCTGAAGGCGGATATAATAAAATACCGAAACTCTGTGATGACGGGGTTATGATTGTCGGTGATGCTGCAATGCTTGTAAATAATCTGCATTGGGAAGGTACAAACCTTGCGATGCTGTCTGGTAAACTTGCTGCAGAAACAGCAGCCGAAGCGTTTGAGAAAGGGAATTTTTCACGAAAAACTTTGAAAAATTATGAAAAGAAACTGCAAAATTCTTTTATAATGAAGGATTTGAAAACTTACCGTAACCTGATGCCAATTGCACACGAACGCAAAAAAGCATTTATGAGTTACTATTTGAAGAAAATTAATTCGTTTTTTGAGATGTTTACATCGGTTGATGGTACTCCCAAAAAAGAAAATTATCATAAATTTATCAAAAGCATCTTTGCGGACAGAAAATTTGGCGAACTTCTCAAAGATGTTTGGGCGCTAATCAGACTTGTATGGAGTATTTTAATATGAACTTAGACCAAAAATTATACACATTAAAATATATGTCTGACACAGAGTCACACCTGAACCCTGACCAAAGCAAGTGTAAAACTTGTGTTTCACGAAACTGTACTTATATATGCCCTGCCGGGGTTTATGAGTGGAAAGAAGAAAAACAGGAACTAATTATCAATTTTGAAAACTGTCTTGAATGCGGTGCATGCAGAATTGCCTGCGAACATAAATGTATTGATTGGCGCTACCCAAAAGGCACAAAAGGAGTGACTTTCAAGCAGGGATAATCGAAAAATAAAAATATAGTTGTAAATAAAGGAGAACGGAATTATGAAAGAAGAGTATTCAAACCAACACAGACGCTGGTATGACAAAGACCCCGTCTTATCTGAAGCAGTCAGAACTTTGGAAGAAACGGATGACCAGACGCAAATTAGGGTTGCGCTAAATTTGATTAAAATTATCATTGAACACAATATTGAGGACGAAAAATTTGAAGCGGTGGATGATATTATCAATGCGGTCGGCTCCGGTCTGGATGATAACCGCAGGGGCAGATGGTACGATATTGATACGACACTCAGGACTGCTATGAATATGTTGCAAAATTGTCCTGCCGATACTCAAAAGGTTATCGCAAAAGAGATGGCAAAGATGGTTGTCGAACGCATTAAAAAAGAAGACGAGGATGAAGATTAGAGTTTAAAAATAAATTTTTGAGAAGGTCGGCGTTGCTATGCCGACTTTTTTGTGTTGGCATAACAATGCTAAGCTGCATTTAACAAACCACTTGCGTGAAAATCTTTTCGTGTTAATATAGTTTATGCAAACAGATTGTGCCTTGGTAGCTCAGCTGGATAGAGCAACCGCCTTCTAAGCGGTAGGTCATGCGTTCGAATCGCATCCAGGGTAAATTAAAAGGACGGGTTTATCTCGTCCTTTTAATTTGTGTTGCGAGCATGAGAGAATGTTCTTGCGTTCGAGCGAGGTGCGAGCAGAGGGCGAAGCAGATTTTGCTTGTGGCTGAAAGCCACTTAAAGCAAAATGCGTAGTCCCGTTTATTGCGAGCACCTCAAGACAATCGCATCCAGGGTAAATTAAAGAGGATAGGATTTATTCCAATCCTCTTTAATTTTGTCTGTGCCAAGATGAGAACGCTTTTTGTGTTCGAGCGGGAGCGAGCTGAGGCTGGAGCAGTTTTGTTTGAAAGAAGCTTTGCTTCTGAAAACAAAATGCGGAATTGCCGTTAAACGCGAGCGACCAAGACAATCGCGCCGGGCGTAAATTAAAATGGACTAGTATAAACTAGTCCCTTTTAATATTTTTATTTTTGTGTGAAAACTTATCCCAATTCTTTTCTTAGTTTTATTACATTTTGGAAATGTTGATTATTTTGAATTTCATAAATCTTTGCAAGTGCCCATTCTGTCGTGCTTAATGCATTGGATTCAGAAATTCTTCCTGATTCACTACATGATTTCAAATTTTTATCTATTACATTATAAACCTTGAGCATAGTCTTATTATCAAGTCTGCGATGAGGAAACATAAAATAATTTGCAATTCCCAAGGAGTTATAATCTAAAGTATGATAAAGTGTATCCAGTATATTTTCTGTATGGTGCAATTCATAATCAAGATTGATTATTACCTGTTTTTTTGAACCCATACGATAAACGTGTGTTCTAATTGTCTTATAAACATCTTCGGTAATTCCCAAAGTTTTTAAATCTTCCATTGTCGCCAATTTATTAACAATATCTCCCATATATCCTTTAACTTCAGGTGGTTTTATACCAAGAGCATGAGCCGTAAGTTTCCAATCAACATATTTGATACCTATGTTTTTTAGTGGATTTTGAAGTTTTAATGGTCTGACATCTATCATTTTTTCATATTCAGTACCTGAAATCTTTTCCTCTGCCAAACTTTTGATTTTATCATGATTTTCCTGCAGAAACTTTATTTTTTCTGTTTGTGTTATTTTATTAGAAGTCATAATTTCACGAACCTTATATAAATCAAGGTGTCCTACAGATTGAATTGAATTTATTCTGCCAACTGATATATTCATATGAGTATTCTATACATTTTGACTTAATAAATCAACATTTTATTTTCACTGCAAACTGTAAAAATGCTTAAGCCACATTTTTTAGTAACCAAGTTCTGAACTCGTCAACTCTGGGGTAAATTAAAGGGACGGGTTTATCTCGTCCTTTTAATTTGCATTGTGAGCATGAGAGAATGCTTTTGCGTTCGGAACGAGCGAGCTAAAGCCGAAACGGTTTTGCCTTGTGGTATACCTGTCACAAAAGGCAAAACGTGGAGTGCTGTCGAAGGCGAGCGAAGTGATTAATCGCATCCGGTCCGTAAATGTTCGGTGCAAATAACTGTAACCACTTATTCTGTCTTATTTATAAGCTGATTATATTCTTTCGCTTCTTTTTCTGTCATTATAGAGTTTAAATCAAGGACATACCCCGGGTAAAAATCATGGAGAAAATCCAGTATCCCTTCATTTGAATAACCTGCTTTCAAACATTTATCGACATATTCATATTTTTTTTCGGAATACCCGCCATAAACTTTTTTATAAATAGGGATTCTGATTTCATCCATAATTGCTTTTTCTGTTTTGTCCCATATCTCTGAATTTCTAAACAGTTTAACCGCGAGAATGCATAATTTAGGACTTACTTTTTCTTCTCCGTTTGTTAGTAAAGATGAACTTTTAAATATTTCTTTAATAGTTTTATAGTCGGCTTTATCAATGCATCTTAATTCTTCGTATATCAATTCTTCGTATTTTTCTTGTTCTTCTTCTGCTTTTTTCATTAGAATATTTTTCCAGGGGTTATACAAAGCATCATAGCAATCTCCAAAACAATCGGCAGGAATATTTGTGTCAGGAGCATAATTCCCCGTAATTTTTCTGAACGGCCCCATCCAAAGATTTCTGTCAAGCGGCACATCATCTGTGTCATATTTTGTAGGAACAAAATCTATTGAATCTATGTCATCATAAAACAATTCATTTTCTCTGAAAGAGTTTTTGTTCTGGCGGAACATACGAACACTCGGCAATACTCCGGGTCTGCCATGAACACATGTGGTTTTTTCATATTTTATCGGCTTATACTCGGTATTATACGTATCATTATAATTCCCTTCAAAAAATTCGTCTATGTTAATTTGTTCTGCGTTGGAATTTTCTTCCCCTTTGAAAGATGTTTTTGGGAAAGTAAATTTATTTATGTAACTGTGTTGTATATTTGAAATTTTCAATATTCTAATCCTGTTTATATATAGATATGTAAAACATGTAAAAAAAAAATTTGCCTGATTAATTTATGAAGATAAAAATGCCGGTCAGATTTTAAAAATATAAATCAGATTTTGGTCTGATACATAAATTAGGGTTAAACATAAAATCTTAAATATTGTTTGTTAATATTTTATATATTTTATTTGTACATATTGCTAATAATGTTGAACAAATAAATACTATTGGAACTATAATAATAAACCACTCTAATTTAGCAGTTGTGTTTGTTATGTAAGTATTAAAATAATGATAAACTACTTTGTCGCATAGATAAGATGACAGATAAATGCTTAATGATAAATTTGCTATATAACTAATGATATTCTTGATTTTTTCGGATAATTTATTAAGATTTATATTCAGTAATATAAGAAAAAATAGAGTAGAATTTATTGCATTTTCTATAACCCCCCAATTATCTAAACCATATAATTGAAAATTATGTCCTCGTGTTAAAAATATGTTTATTAGAGAAAATATTATTATTGAGCATAAAAATGCGCTTAGCAGATATTTCTGATTAACTTTTACTTTATATTTATAAATATATGCACCTATCATATAATATGTAATTATCCACAATTTTGACCAATATTTAATGACAACAGGAGTGACCGTCAAAAAAGAAAATGTTATCAGTAGTGCTGTATCTTGTAATCTGTTATTAGAACACATTTTATTAATGAATGGAACTAATAAAAAAAGTCCTATGTACATTTCAACGTACCAAGCATATCCAATGATATGAAATTTATAAAATTCTTTTAAATAATAATCAGTATTTCCTGTATCAAATATTCCATATTGGCAAAGAAAAATTCTGGCAAATAATGTAATTATTGTAAGTATCAAATAGGGTATAACAATTTTTTTTAATCCGTTGTAATACTTAATTGAAAATACTTTTTTATTCATTAAATAACCTGTTATTAAAATAAATAAAGGAACACACATCATAAAGAATGTTCTCATACCTACCATAATATACATTCTTGGGCAGGAAATATTAGTTTTATAAAAACCTGTATTTAAAAAGAAATGAATTGAAATTACAAAGAAAACTGCGCATACCTTTATAAAATCAATATTAATATTTCTCTTTGTCAATTCTTTCATGGTACCCCATTAAACTATATAGTATAGTTCTAAATATAAGAATAAAACTTTAATAATTTTGATGTTAACATCATAAATATTAATCAAAATATCATAGAAAAATTTAAATGTAAACATTAAGATAATTTCATGGATTATAATTTGAAAAATTTTGGAAAAATAATAAGGATAGAACGTATTAAAAATGATTTATCGCAAGAAAAACTTGCAGAATTGTTAAATGTATCAATGCGGACAATTTCATTGATTGAATCAGGAAAACAACACCCGAAATTTTTCTTAGTTGTACAAATATCAAAAATTTTAAACTTTGATTTGAATATTTTAAAACAATAGTAAATGTGCTCTATTGTTTGTCAGAAATTACATTATATTCCTGTTTTGTTAAATCGTATAACTTATAAATTTTTTCTTCTAAAATTTCAAGCAAATCATTTTGATTTTTGTCATTATTTATAATTGTGTCAACGATATTTATAATTTCGTTTTGGGTTTCATTGTTGCAAATCGGTATCGGGATATTTTCCAGGTGGGTGCGTAAAACTTTTACCGAATTATATTTTTTTTCAAATATAAATTGTGCAATTTTTGAATTTAAAATTGCCATTACATATTTTATATTCATATTATTGATTTTGGGTATAAGAATATTACAGCTGTTTAGTGACAGAGTTTTTTTATTATCATAGGCAAATATCAGTTTTTTACTGATAAATTTGTAAAATAATTTTTCTTTGGCTCTGTAAATTTCGGTCGGGGCAGTCTGTTGGAATTTTTCGGGGGTATATTCAATATAATTTGATGTCTTTTTAATCTTAAATTTTTCTATATCAGAGCCTTTAAGTATAATTTCGTTAGAAACAGTTTTTTTATCTGTTATATATTTTTTGTTGTCGCCTGTTACTATTCCCAAAGCAAAAATGGCATTATTTTTCAGATAAACTTTTTGTCCTTCAAAGATTTTTTTGTAAAGTTCGTATTGTTTATCATTCATAGAAAAATCAAAAACTTCCGGGGTAATTTTCCGTTCTTTTTTTATAAAAAATTCTTTATTCTTATTGACGATTTTCATTCCTGTGCAAATTGTATTTTTATTTGTATGTTCGATTTGCAAAATTATGCTTGGACATTGAACTTTATCAAACATGTTGCCTAAAAATTCAATGTATTTTATTGAATTTTTATTACAGATAATTTTTCTGATGGGTTTGTGGCTTTTTACCGTTAATATTGCTTCCGGAATTACAAATAAAATATTGCCGTTTAATTTTAAACTTGAAATAGATTTTTCAACAAATATATCATAAGATTCAATATTTTTATTTTGTGCGGTCAGATATTTTTTTTGTAAAATTTTTATAGTGTCCGAATCAAAATTTGCTCCCCACGGAGGATTACCGATTATATAATCGAATTTTTTATCAATATTATTTAATAGAAAGTTTTTATCCGTAAAATTTTTATATAAGATTTTTGTATTTTTTAAATTAAATTTCAATGCCATATTGAGTCTGGTGATTTGAATTGCCGTATTATCAATATCGTTGCCGTAGATTTGTTCAATATTGAGATTATCCGGTAATTGCAGTAAGAAATTCCCGGCTCCGCAACAAGGGTCAAGAATGGTTATATCCGAAAATTTTTCAAAATTGATTTCATGTATGATTTTTTTTACGACTTTTGTCGGGGTATAATATGTCCCGCTTGCTTTTCTGTTATTCAAATCAGACAGTGAGATATATAAAAGGCCCAAAATATCCTGATTTTTTTCATATATATAATTTTTAAAAATATCGGAATAATTTTGTACAAATTCATTTGCATTTTTTCTATTATCTATTAAATCATTTATTAATTCGGCATAAATTCCTAAATTTATTTTATTTTTTAAATATTCGCTCAGGTATTTATTAGGGAGTTTTTTATTTGGATTATTTTTTTGTAAAATAAGTTGTATTGCACAATCTGCAATTATGTATTTAATTTCTTCTGCTGATAAATTGTAGCTTTCATTTGTAATATAGTTTAACAATTCTTCAATAATTTTGGTGTTTTTTGAAGATTCCGAAATGTAATCTTTGTAGAAAAATGAACCGGATATATATTTTTTATTCCTGCGGGATTTTAAAAGGTTAGAGTTGTCTGAATTTAATTGTTTAATCAGTTTGTCTGTGTAGTCTTTTGTAAAAAGAATTTGTGAGTTTTCAATGAAACTTGGTTGTATTTTATTCAATTTTATCCAGTTTTTAACAGTGGTTCGGGATACAGAAAGCTTTTCACTCAAATCTTTAATTGAGATATAATTTTTTGTCGGTTTTTTATCAGTAAAAATAGCCATATATCCCTCTTATAAAATTATACTATAAGTGTAGAGATTGTGACAATTGTGATAATTACAAATTACTCTAACTTATTTCTTAATTTTATGGCATTTTTAAGCTGTTGATTATTCTGGATTTTATAAATCCGCGCAAGTGCCCACTCTGCTGTTTCCTGTGCCTGAACATCTGAAATTTTTCCTGATGCACGACCGGCTTTTAAATTTTTATCAACAACATTATAAATCCCAAGCATTGTACCATTATCAAGTCTGTGAATAGGGCGTATAAAATAATCTGCAACTCCGCCCGAATTGTATTCTAATGTGTGGTATAAAACATGCAAAATATTTTTTGCGTGAGAAAGTTCATAGTCAAGAAAATTTATAACTTGTTCTTTTGTTCCGTGGCGAAATACGTAAGTTTTTATTTCCTCGTACTTATCTTTTGTCATCCCCATAGAATTTAAGTCCTGCATTGAACGAACTTGCAGCGTAACGTTTTTTATGTACCCGTCAACGTTAGTTGGCGGAATTTCAAGTGCCATAGCAAGAAGTTTTTTATCCCCTGCTTTGGTGTACGAATTTTTAAGCGGGCGGAAAAGTTTTAGCGGTCGGTTTTCCATAATTGTTTTAAAATCTGAACCTGAAATTTTTTCATCAACAAGATGTTTAATTTCAGAATGATTCTTTTTCAAAAACTGAACTTTTTGTTCTGTTGTTATTTTACTTGAAACCATAACCTCACGAACCTTGTATAAATCAAGATTCCCGACAGGATTAATATTATCTATTTTATCAACTCTTATACCCATAGATGCATTCTACAAATTTTTCCGCAAGAAATCAAGAGGATTTTTTTGCAAGTTCGTAACTTCGGTCAATGAATTTGTAAATTTCATCTAATGACATTGAACCGTCTAAAATTATTGTTATCCAGTGTTTTTTGTTCATGTGGTAAGCGGGGTAAATATTTGGCTGTTTTAATAAATTCGGAACTTCCGCAAAAGGCACACGCAAATCAACAAGTTCAATAATTTCGTCTGTTTTTAGTCCGATTTTTGAACCCTGAACGGATAATAGGGCAAAATACCATTTTTCGTTGTCCTGTCGTCTGCAAACCGCATTGCGGGGGAACTTTTCCCATAAGTATTCCGCAGGGGAATTATATTTTTCTTTTGCATAATCAAGAATTTTGTAACTGTATTCCCACTCAAAAGCCTTTATTTCAAAACATTTTTCTTTAATTTCGTCAATAATTTTTTCGTACTGTTCACGAATTTGTCCGACAAAAGTCCCCTGTGCATCTTCAACAAGATGCAGTGTATACGGCTCATTAAAGGCTTTTTCTATAAGTTCGGTGCGGATTTCATTTTCGTTTATAATGTCGATATTGAGTGTAAAATCACCATTCATGATATTGACGGAATAACTGTATTTGTCTTTGTCTTTTTTAAATCCGTAATCTTTTAACTTTTGAATATTTGCCTTTTTCTTCATAATAAAATTTTAGCATGAAAAAAGGCGGAATTTTTAGTTCCGCCTGTGTTTTATTTTAAAATTCAAATTCTTCTTCAGACATTTTTTCGTATTCTTCCGGTGTCACCGTATCGCAGGTCATACCGTCTTTTTGCATTGATTTTTTTGCAAGTTTCGGTAAATCTTTTTTGAGTTCATCAGAAGCACAAACCAAATCTCTGCTTTTTTGTTCAGCAATTACACGAATGGTTACTTCAGATGGTGAACCGTCCTCTCCAACGGCTTTTTGTACTTCATAACTTGCCCAATCATCAGGAATATCTTTTGTAAACTGATAATCTTTATCTGAACCTAAACGCTTATCAATTTCTGCGCGCAATACTTTTTCAACATAATCTTTTTGGGAAGTAAAGTGGCACGGATGAACGATATCTTCACCAATAACCTCTTGCGGGTCACGTTTTTCGTATTTTTTGAATAATTTTGCTGCGGTTTGGAGATGGTCAAGTTCCATTGCCAAAAATTCTTCCCAAATCGGCATTAAAGTTTCATCTTTTTCGTCAGTCATGCAGTTGTGGTATGTGCAGACTTCGGTAAATTCGTGGAGCAGTAATTTTTCGTAGAAGGATTCAGACGGGTCGATTAAAGATTCATACATTGTAACGTGTTCTTCTTCAACATCTTTGATTTCTGCATAAGTTTCTCTTAATAACTCGCTTCCGTATGCAAACCCGTGTTCGCCGTAGTAGTTGTGTGTTTGCTGTTCCCCTGCAACAAGGGTTAGGATATTAACTTTGGTTTGCGGGGAAGCTTTTTCTTTGTCATAGTGTTTACGCAGCCTTACAATGTTGCAGTTGTGATGGTTTTGTGTCGGGCGCCCTATGATTACATCAGTCTGCCCCTGTACAATTGCATTTGGGGTAATTCCATGAATCATATATGCCCATTGTGAATATCTGTAGAGGTGGTCAAAATCTTCTAAAAGTCCAAAATCGAAGGTCTCTTTTACATAAGAATCCGGTTCATTCTGTGCCATCCAGGCAGTTAAATCTACCGCAACCTGTTCATAACCTAAAGTTGTTTCCAAAACGGACTGATCGCATGGCGCAAGCCAGTTTACTGTTGTCTGCTGCGCATCTTCAATTCTTTTTGTTTGTGCAAGAAATTCTAAGGTATCTTCGTCTTGGCATACTCTTGCAAAATTATGTTTAAAATTCCAAGCTTCGACTTCAATTCCGTTCATCAAAATTTGTCGGGTTCGGCTGTAACAATCAACCTCGTTTTTGTTGTATTTTCTGTGCGCAATATCATGCCATGTGCGTATTTGTTTTTCTAACGGTAAGCCTTTTTCTTTTAAAGCATTAAAAGTCATTTTATTTTCTCCTTTCAAACAAAATATATTAACCTCTTCCCAACCCTCTCCTGAAATCAGGAGAGGGAGATGTTGTAAACGTGAGAGTTTATGCATCATTGAGCAAGGCTTTCATATACGAATGTGTAAGTTGGGGTTTCTACCCCAACATAGTGATATTAAAAAATAAAATGAATTTTAAAGTTTTTAAATCGTCTGATACGGCAAACCTATATTGATAAATTTTTGCTATAATACATATATGTTCAACATCAACGAAAATGATATACCCTATCCTTATGAGCGGTTCAGGGCAAGGTTAAAAGAGGGAGAGTCCTTTGCCGTAACCGGTTTGACAACTTTTTTGCGCCTGTTTTTATTATCCAAAATTAAAACTTACGCAAAGAAAAAAATTCTTATGGTGACCTCCACTGAGCAAAACGCCCTGAAATATCAAAGCGATCTGAAAACTATTTTTGACCTTGATGCTGAAATAATGCCGTTTCAGGATGTTTCTATGTATGAAACGGTCAGCCCGAATTTATACGATTATGCCCGTCAGGTTGAAATTCTTTTAAATAAGCCAAATGTTGTTATTTGTCCCGTAAAATCTCTGCTTGAAAAATTCCCTAACGAAGATTTTTTCAAAAAAAATTGTCTGAAAATCAAAGTGGGTGATACTCTTGATTTAGGTAAATTTTCAAGGCAGTTGGTTAATTTGGGTTACAAAAAGACTACAATGGTCAGCGATATATCGGAGTTCAGCATAAGAGGGGATATTGCAGATGTTTTTTCCCTGAATTCTCATCCTGTCCGTATTGAACTTTGGGGAGATGAGGTTGTTGATATCCGCTATTTTGATAACGAAACTCAAAAATCAGTTGAAAAAGCGAAAGAAACAACCATTTATCCTGTTTACAAATTCATTACCGCAGGTCAAGAAGAACTTGTAAGAGAATTACAGGGCGGACTTGATGATGTACCCGAGGAAAATTATTTTGAAGGAATAGAAGTTTATCAGGGTTATTTTAATAAGCAATTAATGGGAATTTTAGACTATTTCAAAGATTATGCGCTTGTTTTTGATGAAACAACAGAAATCTACTCAAAATACGAATTTCTTGATGAGGAATGTGAAAAAAGAAAAGAAGATTTGCGTAAATATTCTGCCCCCTTTCAGGGGGAAGTGTACGAAGTCCGTAGGGGGTTAAGAAATAAAAAGATCCCGAATCAAGTTCGGGATGACAGTATAAATAACCACTTTTCGTATGAAGAATTTTTGAGGGAAACTTCATATTTTCAAAAAATCGGGTTTAATAATTTTATTGACGGAAGCATGTTTGATTTAATCGAGTTTAATTCTCAGCCGTTGCGCAATTTTGAGGCTAATATTGATGATATTTCAAACTACATAACAGAATGTACCAATTATAAAATTATAATTGCAACAGATTATCCTGAACGAGTAAAAGAAATTCTGTCAGAACGTGAAATTTTCAATGTTGATTTTCATGGTGCAATTGTCTGTGGCGGGTGTATTCTTGATGATTTTAAAACGATTATTATTACTGACAGGGAGATGTTTAACAAACGTCCGAAAGAAATTACATCGGCGAAAAAATCTTATTACAAGGAAAAACCTGAATTTATTGAAAACATCAACGATATTAAGCCCGGCGAATTTGTTGTTCATACAATTCATGGTCTTGGAATTTATAAAGGGCTTTCAAAACAGGAAATTGACGGTCAGTTAAAAGATTATCTGACTATTGAATACGCAAATAAGGACAAATTGCATATTCCGGCGGAACAAATAAATCTTTTATGCAGATACAGAGGTTCAGGCAGTGCTAAACCGAAGCTCTCCAAAATGGGCGGTCGGGATTGGGAAAACACCAAAACCAAAGTCAAAAAAGCAGTTGAAACTGTTGCTTATGACCTGTTGCGGCTTTATGCAAAACGCAAAATGCAACAGGGAATTGAATTTTTACCTGATACAAATTGGCAGATAGAGATGGAAGAAGCATTTGAATACACCGAAACCCCCGACCAGTTAAAAGCTATAACAGAGGTTAAATCAGATATGGAATCTTCTCAACCGATGGACAGACTGATTTGCGGGGATGTCGGGTTTGGCAAAACAGAGGTTGCAATGAGGGGGATTTTTAAGGCAATAACCTCAGGAAAGCAGGCTGCCGTAATTGTTCCGACAACTATTCTTGCACTTCAGCATTATCAAACAATGGAAGAACGATTCAGACCGTTTGGGGTAAAAGTAGAACTTTTATCAAGATTCCGCAGCCCAAAAGAGCAAAAAGGAACAATAAAGAGGCTTGCAACGGGTGAATGTGATGTTGTTGTGGGTACTCACAGGCTTTTACAAGACGGAATAATATTCAAAGATTTGGGAATGTTAGTTATAGATGAAGAACATCGTTTTGGTGTTCGTCATAAAGAAAGATTAAAACAATTAAGGGAAAACATTGATATTCTTTCTATGTCTGCAACACCTATCCCCAGAACACTTTATATGTCATTATCAGGAATTAAAGATATTTCACTAATAAATACTCCGCCTAAAAATCGTTTGCCCATTAAGACTTATGTCGGGAATTGGGATGAAAATATGGTTCGGAATGCTATTAATCATGAAATCGACCGAGAAGGGCAGGTTTTTTATCTTTATAACAGGGTTGAAACAATTATGGAAATGAAAACTCTTTTGCAAAGAATTGTGCCTAATGCAAGAATAGCTGTCGGGCATGGGCAGATGGACGAAAAAGAACTTGAGCAGGTTATTGTCGATTTTGCTAATCATGAATATGATGTTTTGCTTGCCACAACCATAATTGAAAACGGTATAGATATCCCAAATGCAAATACAATGATAATTCATGGGGCAGATAAATTCGGACTGGCACAGTTATATCAGTTAAGAGGGCGTGTCGGGCGAAGTGAAAGACAGGCTTATTGTTACTGTTTTTATAAACGCAGTAAAGAGCTTTCAAAAGATGCAACTGACCGTTTAAAAGCCATAAAAGAATTTACTACGCTTGGAAGCGGTTATCAGATTGCAATGAGAGATGTTGAAATACGCGGGGTCGGGAATATCTTAGGTACAAAACAACACGGACATATGGTAAATGTCGGGTTCGATACATATTGTGAGCTTTTGGAGGAAGCCGTAAAAGAGTTGCAGGGAGAAAAAATTGACCGAACTCAGCCGACAATAGTTGATATAAATGTAACGGCATACATTCCTGATGAGTGGGTTGGCTCGTCGGATCAAAAAATGATTGAATATAAACGATTAGCGGATGTAAAATCTGTCACTGAACTTGATTATATAGTTGATGAGTGGAAAGATCGTTTTGCCAAACCGCCCGAACCTGTTGAAAACTTAATCAGGCTGATAAGATTAAGGCTTGGGGCAACAGAAATTAAAATTGGTGCAATAAGAGAAGTTCAGGATAATATCAGAATTTATACACCATATTCTAAAGCAGAATGGAATCTTGTTTCAAGAATCCTGCCTCCAAATATCTCACGTAAAATAAAATTTATAACAGCTCCAAATACATGTACCGAGGGTAAATCCATACTTATATTAAATACTTCTTATGTAAATTTTAATGAAATATTTAACATTTTAAATGATTTGTTTTATTATATACGCAAGGTTAGTTATGAATATTAAAAAAGAAAGAGGGATATATATGAAATCAACAAAACTTATTGCAACTTTACTTGTTGCAGGAATGTTATTTACCGGATGCGGTCTGAAAAATTCTCAGGCGATAATCAAAGTAAATGATGGTGTTATTACTCAAAATGATTTCGATAAGCTTATGGACAGGCAGCTTGCGGCATCTCCGTTTGCAAAAATGGGATTGGGTGATATTAAAAATGACAAAGAAGGTGTTTTATATTTAATGAGCGAACGTGCTGTTATTACCCAGCTTGTTATTCAAAAACTACTTGATCAGGAAGCAAACGCAAGAGGTATAAAAGTTTCAAACAAAGATGTTGATGAAGCAATCAATAAAGTTATAGACAAACTTGGCGGGAAAGAAAATTTATCTAAAGTACTTAAACAGAATAATGTAAGTATCAAGCAATTCAAATCTGATATTAAAACACAGGTAAAAATGCACAAACTTGCGCAAACTTCAAAAAATATAAAAGTTTCTGATAAAGAAGTTAAAGATTTTTATAATAAAAATATTGACAAATTTAAGCATGACGAGCAGATTAGAGCATATCACATTCTTTTGATGACGGATCCAATGCAGCTTGCTCAGGAAATTTCAGGGGATGGTAAAAAAG
Organism: uncultured bacterium; assembly: GCA_902777855.1. GTDB lineage: Bacteria > Cyanobacteriota > Vampirovibrionia > Gastranaerophilales > Gastranaerophilaceae > Zag111. The sequence goes on from CACYVN010000010.1 coordinate 42,329, forward strand.
AAATTTCCGAAACAGAAATGAATAAAAAAATCGGAGAAAAAGTAAAAGAACGTGAAACACTCGCAAATAAAATTGCAAAGGAATTAAAAGCGGATACTTCAAAGTTTGGCGCTTATGCAAAAAAATATTCACATGATACGACAACAGCGCAAAAGGGCGGAGATTTGGGTTATTTTGAAGCCAAAGTTATGGTTCCTGAATTTTCAAAAGCAGCTTTTGCTGCCAAACCAAACACTGTTGTAGGTCCGGTAAAGACTCAGTTCGGATATCACATAATCCTTGTAACAGACAGACGTCCTGCCGGGGTTGAATCTTTTGATAAAATTAAAAATAACTTGAAAGAAAGCCTTACAAATGAAAAAGAAATAAAAGCGATTGACGATATTTTGAATGCTTCAAAGAAAAAAGCAAATATTGAATATATTGACAAACAGTATAATCCTGATGAAATTACCAAGAAACTTACAAAACAATTGGAACAAATGCAGAAAGAAGCTAATCAGGTTTCACCAGCTAAAAAATAAATTAAAAATAATATTAAAAGAGCGGAGTTTTAAACTCCGCTCTTTTTTATGATTTCCGTTAATCCTTTGTAATAAGCAAGATTTAAAACCTGCTGTAAATAAGATGTTATGCACAATATTATTAGAATAGTGAGCAGTTGTATAGTTCGGGATTGCCCGTTTATTAACATTTTCAGGCAAACAGTACTTAGTGTAGATATAATAAATCCTATTGCTATAAATTGGAGCAAAAACAGAAAAATTTTTACAAAAGTTTTTTTCATAATTTCTGCAACAATCAAAGGATTAAAGATTTTTAAATCATATTTAAAATCTTTTGAGAATTTTATAAATACCATATTTATAAATGGTAAAAGTACAATTAAAAATATTATATATGCATAAAATACGGAGTTAGATGTTCCAAAAAGCGTTATCCCAAGATAACCGGCAATTCCTAAATAAATCCCCCAAACGAACATTACCGGAAAAACTTTTATAAAAGTTGTGAAACAATTCATTGAAACCGACGGTAGTGATGTTGTGGTGTTTTCATAACTTTCATGGATAAATTTGTATATATAGCCAGTAAAAAATATGAAAATCATAATTCCAATCATTGAAAATATTATGACTTCATCATTAGAAGGAACTGCAAAAACCGCATATAAAGTGTTACCCGTAAAAACAGAAATTACTTCATTGAATGCAATTGCCATAATTCCCACAAGTGCAAATATTGTTGTCTGGGCTATAAGATTATCTTTGCCGGTATATAGTTCTTTGATAATTTTTAAGATGTTCATAACAAAATATTATATCAATTCAAACGGACTGTGTTCATCCGCATAAACTATTTTTACACCATTTCCGATAATTTTTTCAAATACCGGTAAAATAAGGATTTCACTTTCAAAATGACCTATATCATAAACAACTATAGGGCTGTCTAAAGCTGTATGAAATTTTAAATCGCCGGTTACAATACAATCCGCCCCGAGTTCTTTTGCTTCGTTAATAAATTCGCTACCCGAACCGGCACAAAATGCGATTTTTTTTAGTTCGGTTGCGTGATTATTGTTAATAATTCTCGTATTTGGCGAAATTTGTTTTAGCAGACTGTTAAACTCTCGTATTGTTGTTTTGTAATTAATTATTCTTAAAAATTCATGTTCAATATTTATTTTGTATTCGGAAAGTCCCAGATTCTCAATTATGGTATCTGTTGTTCCGCCTTTTGCTTTGTCCATATTTGTATGAGCGCAGTATACATTAATTTGAGGGATGTAAGATTCTGAAACAAGTTCAGAATGACAATCAATGTGAAACAGTGGGTGATGCGATATTATCATGTCGCAATTTTGTTCTTTTGCCTGTTTTACAACATTGTTTGTTACGGTCAGGCATAACATTACTTTGCTGACGTTATTATAGTTTTCAACATTTACTCCCCAGCCTGAACAGTCCCATTCCTCTTGGGTTTCTAATGGTGCAAATTGCTCTATTTTTTTTGTTATCTCGTACTTATACATTCCAAAATCTTTCTTGCGATAATACTTTTTGGTGCTTTTGAAATCTTTTTAATTGCTCCGTTTTGCGATAAAACTGTTACTTCGTTTTCTTCGGAATTAAACCCGATATCTTTTCTTGAAATATCATTTGCAATCAAATAATCACAGCCTTTTTTCTCTATTTTGGCTTTGGCATTTTCCATCAGATTTTCGCTTTCCGCGCAGAAACCGACAATTGTTTGGGAAGTTTTGTTTTTACATAATTCTGCCAGAATATCAGGGTTTTTGACAAGTTCAAGCGTAATTGAGTCATTATCTCCTTTTTTTATTTTTTGTTCGGAGTATTCTTTTACTCTGTAATCTGCGACTGCGGCAGCCATTATTATATAATTTGCGGTGTCAAATTCTTCATTGATTGCATTTTGCATATCTTGTGCGGATTTAACCATAACTTTTTTAAACGGGACATCAAAATCTTTTGTTGAGATAAACACAACCTCAGCACCCATATCATAAGCCGATTTTGCAAGTGCTAAACCCATTTTACCTGAGGAATAGTTTGAAATATAACGAACGGGGTCGATTTCTTCTATCGTTCCGCCTGCTGTAATTACAACCTTTTTGCCCTTATACATTTGTGAATAATTTAATGCTTCATCTACGGCATTATATATTTTGTCTAATGAACAAAGCCTGCCTTTCCCCATATATCCGCAAGCCAAAAATCCGCTTTCCGGTTCAAGTATTTCTATCCCTCTTTTTTGTAATATTTTCAGATTGTTTTGAACAGCATCATTGTTCCACATATTGACATTCATAGCGGGTGCGACAATCATTTTTTTTGAAAATGCACAGGCAATTGATGTCAGCAAATTGTCAGCTATTCCTTGTGCAATTTTGCCTATTGTGTTTGCACTGGCAGGGGCAATAAGCATAATATCCGCCCAATCGGACAAAGAAATATGTTCAGGTTTCCAGTTTTTTACATTAAATTCTTCCACATAAACTTCGTTTTGCGAAAGATTTTGCAAGGTAAGTTTTGTGACAAAATTCAGTGCATTCGGGGTTGCAATTACCTGCACATCTGCTCCTGATTTTTTGAAATATCGAATGAGGGTGCAGATTTTGTATGCCGCAATCCCGCCTGTTATACCGAGCAAAATATGTTTACCTTGCAACATTTCCCCTCACAATTCTTTCTATTTCTTCAACTGCTCGTTCAATGCTGTCGTTAATAACGGTGTAATCATATTTTTGCGAGCGTTCAAGTTCAATTTTGACTTGTGCAAGACGTTTTTGGATAGTTTCTTCATCCTCTGTATGACGACCGCGCAGGCGATGTTCAAGTTCTTCAACACTCGGAGGCGCTATAAAAATCAAAACCGCTTCCGGCATTTTTTCTTTGACCTGCAATGCACCCTGCGTATCAATTTCTAACAAAACATTAAATCCTTCATCCATTTTTTGCTGAACATATTTTTGTTTTGTCCCGTAATAATTACCGGCAAAATTTGCATATTCAAGAAATTTGCTGTCTTTGATATTTTGTTCAAATTCTTCTTTCGTTATGAAAAAATAATTTACTCCGTCAGCCTCCCCGGGGCGTGGGTTTCTTGTGGTACAGGAAACGGACAAAATAAAATTATCTGAATTTCGTTTCATAAATTCATTGATAACAGTACCTTTTCCGACACCTGAACAGCCTGAGATTACAAATAATTTTTTATTCATGGAATAATTATACAATGAATAATTAATTTTTCCTTAAAAATTTTAATTATTTTTCAAAACCGTTATATAAATGTATTGTATATGCAAATAGTAGGTTGGCATTGCCATGCCGACAACGAAAGGAGAGAAATTATGATTAAACCTTTAGGCGACAGAATTGTTATTAAAGTTATTGAAGATACAGAACAAACATCAGGCGGAATTTTTATTCCTGACAGTGCAAAAGAAAAACCTCAAAAAGGTGAAGTTGTTGCGGTAGGTTTAGGAAAACCTAATGAAAAAGGTGAAAGACAGCCTATGGATGTTAAAGTTGGGGATAAAATTTTGTATGCAAAATATGCAGGAACAGACGTAAAAGTTGATGGAACAGAGTACAAAATTCTTTCTGTATCAGATGCATTAGCAGTTATTGAATAAAAAGGAGAAATATAAAAATGGCAAAGAAAATCGTTTTTGATGAAGAAGCAAGAAAATCGCTTCTTAAAGGGATTGATGCGGTAGCAGATGCCGTAAAAGTTACATTAGGTCCAAAAGGCAGAAATGTAATTTTAACAAAAAAATTCGGTGCACCTCAAATTGTAAATGATGGTGTTACTATTGCAAAAGAAATTGAACTTGCCGATGCTTTAGAAAATTCAGGCGCACAATTGTTAAAAGAAGTAAGTTCTAAGACAAATGATGTTGCAGGCGATGGTACAACAACCGCTTCTGTTTTGGCTCAGGCTATTGTAAAAGAAGGTTTGAGAAACTTAACAGCCGGTGCTAATCCTATGTCTATGAAAAGAGGTATAGACAGAGCAGTTGAAGATGCGGTTACAAAAATCAAGGCAATGTCAAGACCTGTTAATACAAAAGAAGAAATCGCACAGGTTGCTGCAATTTCTGCAGGTAATAACAAAGAAATCGGTGAACTTATTGCTGAAGCCATGGAAAAAGTTGGTCACGACGGCGTTATAACAGTAGAAGAATCAAAATCTTTCGGAACCAATTTAAAGGTTGTTGAAGGTATGCAGTTTGATAAGGGTTATATTTCACCTTATTTTGTTACCGATCCAGAAAGAATGGAAGCAGTTTTGGAAGATGCTTATGTATTCTGCTGCAACAAAAAAATCAACTTAATCGCTGATTTGGTACCGCTTTTGGAACAGGTTGCACGTGACGGTAAATCTTTGTTGTTAATCGCAGAAGATGTTGAAGGTGAAGCATTGGCAACATTAGTTGTTAATACAATGAGAAAAGTATTAAGAGCAGTTGCAGTGAAAGCGCCCGGGTTTGGTGACAGAAGAAAAGCTATGCTTGAAGATATTGCCGTATTAACAGGCGGTCAAATGTTTACTGATGAACTTGGGATTAAACTTGAAAACGTAACAACCCAAATGCTCGGTAAAGCAAAAAGAGTTACGGTTACTAAAGATGAAACAACTATTGTTGTAGGTGAAGAAACAAAAGAAGCAGTACAGGACAGAATCAGAATTATCAAAAAACAAATTGAAGCATCAGACTCTGAATACGATAAAGAAAAATTACAGGAACGTGCCGCTAAATTATCAGGCGGGGTTGCTTTAATTGAAGTTGGTGCAGCATCTGAAGTCGAATTAAAAGAAAGAAAACTGAGAATTGAAGATGCTCTTAATGCAACCAGAGCCGCAAACGAAGAAGGTATCGTACCTGGTGGCGGAGTTGCACTGCTAAGAATTCAGCAGGAACTTTCTAAAAATCTTGAGTCTATTGACTTTGAATCTGATGATGAAAAAGTCGGCTACAAGATTCTAACGGCAGCATTAGATGTACCTTTGAGAGCAATTGCACGTAACGCAGGTGCTAAAGCTGATGTTGTAGTAGATTGCGTTCTTGAAAAAGATGGTGCATACGGCTATGATGCTTTGAACAGCAAATATGTCGATATGTTCAGCGCAGGTATTGTTGATCCTGCCAAAGTTACCCGTTCAGCGTTAACTAATGCTGCATCAGTTGCATCAATGTTATTAACAACAGAGGCTGCAGTGGTTGAATTACCTGAAGAAAAATCAGCAGCTCCTGCTATGCCTGCAGGCATGGGTGGAATGCCGGGAATGATGTAATTGTTAAAATCATATTTCGTTAAAAGAGTGTTGAATATTTATTCAGCACTCTTTTTTAATTTTAATAATTGATACTATATAAAATTATAAATTGTAAGTTTATCTTTCTTTGCATATTCGTCTAAATATTTTACAATTTTCCCCGTACGCATAATTTGAGTTTCACTTTGCACGATATCTTTGTGAATGCTATCAGCTTCTTTTTTAGTGTTTAATTTTAATTTGTGTGATACTGTTTGTGCCCCACATCGACCTCTTATAAAAAGATTATTGCCTGCTTTACTTAATGTGTATGGCGGATACATTTTATCTTTGTTAATAATATTGCGTATAACAGGAGTATCTGCTATTTCAAGATTAAAATATTCCGTATCTTTTAAATTTTCACGCACAATATCAACATCAGATATGGCTTTTTTACCTAACGTTGACAAATAATGTGATGCATTTGGTCTAAATACTAATGCTCCAAAATTCGGATATTTATAATTTGGTATATTGTTTATTCCCATTTCTAAAATTTTATGTTGCAAAATAGTTAACCAAACCGTCACGAAGTTTTTCGTCTTTACAGAGTTTTTTGAGTTTTGAAATAGCTCTTGTTTCAATCTGTCTAATACGTTCTCTTGAAACGTTATATTGCGTGCCGATTTCGTCTAAAGTTTTCTTAGTCCCGTCATTATCAAGTCCGTAGCGCAAAATCAAGACGTCACGTTCTTTTTGACTTAATTTATCAAGAATTGTTCTTATATCTTCTAATAAATTATCCTGCGAAACCTTACTATCAGGTGTAATTGTTGAATTATCCACGATAAAATCCGCAATTTTTGATGATTCTTCATCGCCGGTTGCAGGGGTGTCCATACTTATTGTAGACTGTGCGGATTTAATTATAGAAGTCAGTTTTTGAACGGATAATCCCATACGGTAAGCAATTTCTTGCTTTGTAGGAGTTCTTCCGAGTTCTGATGTCAAATCGAGTGTTGCTTTTCGAATTTTACTTATTGAATCAATCATGTGAATCGGAAGCCTTATAATTCGGGCTTTATCAGCAATAGCTCTTGTGATAGACTGTTGAATCCACCATGTGGCATAAGTTGAAAATTTGTAACCTTTACGATAATCAAAACGACCGGCAGCCTTGATTAAACCAACATTACCTTCCTGTATTAAATCTAAAAATGACAAACCTCTGCCAATATATTTTTTCGCAATACTTACAACAAGTCTTAAATTAGCATTAACAAGCAAATCTTTTGCAAATCTATCATTGTCTTCTTGAATTTTTTTAGCAAGTTCAAGTTCTTCTTCTGTTGTTAAAAGCGGAATTTTCCCTATTTGTCTCAAATATATTTTGACACTGTCATCAGCATTAACAGACCCCAAACTTTCCTGAACTTTTGGAGTTTCAACAGATTTTAATACATCTTCTCCGTCTTGTTCTTCACCTTCTTCTTCAAGTTGAAGTTTGTGAAAATCTATGCTCTCATCTGAAATTTCATCAGATATTATCCCAAAACTATCAAAATCTTTACTCATTTTTGTCCTCTTACATTTCTTATATTAGCACGAAATGAATTTTATTTCTTTAATTTTTGTCTGAGTGTCTCAAAAATAACTGCGCTTAAGGCATTTGACACGTTAAGAGAATTAAAGTTATTTTGCATAGGGATTTTTACGGTAAAATCGGATGCATTTAAAAGTGATTTTGAAACTCCTGCGTGTTCGGCGCCCATAATAATTGCAAAATTCATATCGTCATATTTAACATCATAATAATTATCTTTTGCTGATGCATCTGTTGCAATTATCCACCAGTTGTTTTCTTTTAGTCTTTGGACTGCGTTAATCAGGCTATTTACTTTTATTATAGGAATAAAATTTATTGCTCCTGCGCTGATTTTTTCTACCGTTGAATTTACCAAAACATTTCTGCGTGATGGAATTATAATTCCGTCAACTCCTGCACAAACACATGTTCTGATTATTGCTCCAAGATTATGCGAATCTTCTACTCCGTCTAAAATGACAACTGAACTAAATCCGTCTTTATTATCTGATTTCTCAATAAAATCTTCTAATTCCATATATTTTATCGGAGAAATTTGAGCAATGATTCCCTGATGATTAAACTCTTCATAAGGTTGGAATTTTTCTTTTCCTACAAACTGGAAAATGATTCCTCTGCTTTGACATAATTCTTTAATTTTTGCAATCTTTACATCAGTATGAATATTTTTTGAAATAAGAATTTTGTTTATTTCTCTGTTATTAGCATTTAGTGCTTCAAGGACAGAATTTTTACCGTAAATTATATCAAAATTATTCTCCATTATTTTGAAACCTCAAGCATTCTGTCTAAACAATGCACAGCTCTTTTTGCAATTTCTTTATCTACAAAAATTTCATTTTCTTCTGTTTCAAGAACGTATAAAATATCTTCTAATGAGGTCATCTTCATATTAGGACAAATCAGATGGCTTTTTATCGGAATAATTTTCTTATTCGGATAATCTCTTATCAATCGGTCTGTTACGCCTTGTTCTGTTGCAATAACAAATGATTTATTTTTACTTTTTTCAACAAATTTCATAATTCCTGCTGTTGAACCTACATAATCTGCGACAGCAGATACTGACATGTGGCACTCCGGATGTGCAAGAATGAGGGCATCCGGATATTTTTTTCTTGCATTTTCAATATCCTGCGGTCTTATTTGCAAATGTGTAGGACAAAATCCGGGGTATGTAATTACTTCAACATTACCTAATTGTTTTTCGACCCATTTGCCAAGGTATGTGTCAGGAACAAAAAGCACTTTGCTTTTGCCAAGACTTTTTACTATTTTTTCGGCATTTGAACTTGTACAGCAAATGTCACATTCTGCTTTGACTTCAGCAGTCGAATTAACATAACATACTGTCGGTAGTGACGGATGCTGAGATAAAAAATCTTTTAACTGTTTATAACTGAGCATATCTGCCATCCTGCACCCTGCCTCAATTTGTGGAAGCAAAACTTTTTTATCCGGAGAAAGCAGTTTTGCGGTTTGAGCCATGAAATATACGCCTGCAAAAACTATAATATCGGCATTGGTTTTTGATGCGATTTGGCTTAAATACAGAGAATCTCCGACATAATCTGCTACGGTATCAATTTCTACCGGTTGATAACAATGTGCTAAAACAATTGCATTTTTTTGTTTTTTTAATGCTTTAATTTTATCAGTAATATTTGCCATTTGCTGAGAATATTATCCTTTCAAGGGTGTAAATTTATGTTAAGATTTTTTTATTTATAAAATATATTGTATAATAAAAATAGGATTATAGTAAAGAAAATTACAGGTTATATATGGCAAATTTTTTGGATAGCATTTTGGGAGGGGCGACAGAGGTTTATATTGCTGTATCTCCGACTAATATTGTAGAGCTCGGCGTCGTTGACCCGCATAGTCATCTTATGACAAATTATGCATTAGCTTCTATTGAATATAACGAAGCAATAAGAGAAATCTCAGATTATGATATTTTTAGTGCAAAAATCGAAAAATTATTTGAAGAATGCCACCTTACTCCGTCTAAATGTAATGTCCATATAAGTTTGCCGACAGTTTGGTTTGCATATAAGGATAATATTCCTTTGACAAGTGATGAGGAAAGTATAAAAAATATAGTATTTAGTGAACTGGACCAGACTTATATTTTTAAAAGAACCGATCCGATACCATATTGGTTTGATGCTCCTATATCTTTAAACAGTGATACAAAGAGTATTTTTTATTCCGCAATGCAGTCGGAAGTATTGGAAACTCTGAGAAATATGTTTAAGGAAATGGGTGCGAATCTCATTGAAGTCGGCTGTTCTTTAGTATCTGATTTGAAAGCATTAAGCAGTTGCGGTTTTGCGGAAGCTGAAATGAACAGTGATGTTGCAAACTGGAGCCTTATGATTGTTAATAACAGCGGATTTCAATTGTTCGGATTTCAGGGGAAAAAGCTTCAGGATTTTTATGAAGAACCTCTGCCGATAAAATCTTTTGAAGATGATGAAATTTATTCTGCGATTGATAATGCGGCTCAGATTGCGCTAATGAGTTCTTCTGCCAAGTCACTGGTTATTATTTCTGAGACGGATATAGTTTCGGCAAGAGAATTGTCAAAACGTTTGCAATTTAATGGCAGGGTAACTATCATTGAGGATAACAAATTTCGTAAAAAACCTTTGTCGGATATTTCTCGTGCACTTATTCCGGAACAGCAGGAAGAAGTATCGCTGCATTTATTGGGGATGTTTCCGGATTCTGCAATATTCCCGATCAATATAAATTATTTGACATGTATTGAGGGTTATGCAAGAAATGATATTCTCGAAATTCCGATTAGTGCGGATAAAACTATTGTTTTAACAAAACCTAAAGCAATGTTATACAGTTTAATTTTGTTAGTTGCTCTTGTTGTTCCGCTTTCTGTCGGCTGGATTTCGGCATCCGTTATGAGTCAAAAATATCAGAGCCAAATTGAAGAACTGGATTCTGAAATTACCAATATAACAGCCCAGTTGAAAAATTATCAGAATAAAGGCGGTCCGGGTTTTGATCCTTACAGTGAAATAAAAAGAGTATTAAAAAATAACAGAACAAAAATTATGGCATATGGTGCCTTGGGTGATTCTGTTCCTCAAAATTTGTATTTAAGTTATTTCATGACCGGCGATAACGGATATGTTGATATCCAGGGTTATGCAAACACTGTAGAAGATGTCTATACGTTTTATCAAAATCTTAAAGATTCTCTTGTTGAATCCAAGTTACGTCTCAGTAAATTAGATTTAAAAACATCATCTCTCGAAGAAGTAATACAGAATACTCCTAATTTGAGCAGTGCTCCTTATACGTTTGAAATTACAAATATGGATGAAGGTCAGTTATCATCATTTATGAATGCTCTGAGAAATTCGGGACAGGATAATCAGGATCCTAACAATCAGGACCCTAATAATCAGGACCCTAATAATCAGGGGAATCAGAATCAGGGGAATCAGAATCAACCGACAAATTAGTTAAAACAAAGGATTTAATGACTTATGGATAATGAAAAACTTAAACAATTTATAGTCCCGATTTTGATAGTTGTTGTAGCCTTAATTGCTGCAGTTTATCTTAGTATGCAGGTAGTCCAGAATGTTCAGGATATTATGGGTTATAGAAATGATATAGAAGCTAAAGAACAATTACTAAAAGAGAAAAAAAATCAGCTCGAAAAATTTATGAAAGAAGAAGCTGATGAAGCAAAGAAAGCCGCAGAAGATGCTGCGAAAAGTAAACCTTTTTATAAGCCTGCGGCAACTGGTATGAATACGGAAGCAATTATTCAGGGAGAGTTTACGGAAATTCTTGAACTTATAAGAGTGAATAAAATTAAGGTACGTACTATAAAGTATGAATATGACCCTCAGGACGATGCTTTTGTCAAAGGTGCAGGCGGGAAGTATAAAGCTGCGAGATTACATATGGAAATGATTGCAACTTATACAAATTACAACAATTTCTTAAAAGAACTATATAAGCACGAACATTTTCTTGATATTCAGTCTGTTGAAGTTGTTCCTTACAGAAAAAATAAACAAATATTGCTTATCAATTTTAAAATTAAGTTGTATTCTCAGGAAGCGAATTAGTTTTCTAATTTATACCAAACATTTGTGTTGAGTTCTTAATGCATGTCATGCAAAAACTGGTTTCAAGCGGAATATTTTTGGAGTAATCTTTAAAATTGCTTCCGCATCTGCCTCTGTAATCTCCCGATAAAAACGGGCAGGAATAAATTCCTTTTGTACTCAGAGTTCTGCCATATTCACAGTCAAGTTTGTGCTGTATTTTTTCAGCTATATTCGTATTTACAACCGAATTTTTGTCATGCCATTGTTTTATTTCAATCAGAGTTTTTCCCGGATTCTTATCGGAAAATAATTTATTAATTCCTTCCCAAAGGACTTGTTGATTTTCATTGTAATAATTAGTTACTGTTATAATTGGGGTAAAATTATATCTCATAAGGTGTTTCACGGCAAAAACAGCCTGCCTGTATGCTCCTCTGTATCTTATATCGTCATTTTTTATTTCATCATAATGATCAAGACTTATTCTAAAAAAGATTTCGTTTGTAGATTCTTCTTCTACCTTTTTTAGAAATCGGGCTTTCTTTTCATTAATAAACGAACCGTTTGTACAGATACAAACCGCAGATTTTTTCAGACATAATCGTAAAATTGAATTAAAATTCGGATGTGTCATTGGTTCAGCTCCGGTCAGGTAAATACATTTAATTTTTGTATTACTCAAATCTTTGAGAGCATTTTCTATGATTTCTGTTTCTATAAAATCCTCGACTTTTTTAAATGGGGGGAAATCTATGTAGCAATATTTACATTTTTGGTTGCAATACTTTGCAGTCATCTCTATAAATAAATTATCAAAATTTTTCATTGTCGCAATTTGCGATTTACGGACAGTTGTATTCATATATAAACTCCTTTACAAAATTTATATTAAACCTGTAAAATTAAAAATAAATTACCCGATAAGGTATATATTTTATAGTTAACAGATAATTATCTCTTATAAATACTGTCTGTATATTTCAGCATCTGAGTTTCTTAAGGTGAATTTTGAAAGATAATTCACATTATGTCTCTTTGCTATTTGTTCAATAGATGAAGATGCAGAAATGATTGTTATTTTTGTATTTTTATATTCGTCAAACATTTTAATCTGTTCTACAAGCCATTCGCCAGCAGCTTTTGGCAGAAAATTGCTTTCCATCTGCAGGTCGGTAAAAATAACATCATAAGGTTTATCTATTGCAGTTTCAATTTTTGATAGTGCTTCATTCGCGCTTGCTGCACTGTCAATTTCAAGATTTTCAATACTAAGATATTCAAGATTTATTTGGTGAAACCTAATCCATCCGGGGACATCATCGACAATTAATATTCTCATAAATGAATCTTAGCACAAATAGTAAAAACGAGTTAATATAAATAGCAAAAAATATTTTTTTTGTGTTTTATATCCGGTATGAATATTTCTTCAGATTTCAACAGCATCTATTTTGGTCAAAAAATTCCTACTTCGTCGTTTTTGAAAATGGGCTCGGGAATATTTGAATTTGAAGCTGCAAAGAATTTATGCCATACGTTTGATGAAAGATTTCCGGAGCATATTGGCTATTATCAAAAGGCTCTGCATTATGTCGAATTGATAGAGCAAAAAAATCCGAATATGAGGAATATTTTAAAAGATATAAGCTACCTTAAATTCAAAGATAAAAAATTGAATGAAATCGAAAAACTTACAAAAGAATTAGGTGAAGAAATTGATGTGGTTATTTAATTAGTCCTGAAGCATTGTATGAACTTCGTACCAAAGGACCTATCTGATAATTTTTGTAACCGGCATTTTTTGCCATTTGTTTTAAAGTTTCGTATTCTTCCAAAGTATAATACTTTGATACTTCAAGATGCTTTTTTGACGGCTGAATGTATTGCCCGATTGTCAAAATATCGCACCCTGCATTTTTTAAATCCTTCATTGTATTTTCAATTTGTTCAAAAGTCTCGCCTAAACCAATCATAAGTCCTGATTTTGTTTTGATGTCGCTGTTTTCTTTTATATATTTTAAAACAGCAAGTGAGTTCTCATAATTTCCCTGCGGACGTGCAGTTTTAAAAACTTCTTTTACAGTTTCAATATTATGATTAAACACATCAGGTTTTGCCTTAATGATTACATCAAGCGAATTTTTATTATTTTTAAAATCAGGTGTAAGAATTTCTATTTTTGTTTCAGGACAAAGTTTTCTTATTTCATATATGCAATTTGCAAAATGTTCTGCTCCTCCGTCATTTAAGTCATCTCTTGTAACGGATGTTATAACCGCATACTTTAAATTAAGCGCTTTTACTGCCTGTGCAATATGTTTGGGTTCTTCTATATCTATAGGTTCGGGTTTTGCGCAGGTAATATTACAGTATCTGCAGTTTCTTGTACAATTATTACCCATAATCAAAAAGGTTGCGGTATGTTTTGTATAACATTCATTTTTGTTCGGGCATCTTGCATTTTCGCAAACAGTGTTCAGACAGTTTATTTTCAGTATTTTTCTGACTTCTCTTGTTTTATCAGTATCCATTATCGGTCGTTTTAAGTATTGTGGTAATCTTGTGCGCAAATTTTATCCCTCATTTGTTTTATATATAGATATAGCAAATTTATTTTTGTTTGGATTTATGATATAATATTATTATAATATAAAATGTAATATAGAATGAATAACAGGAGTAAGAAATGAAAAAATCAGCATTATTATTGGCAGTTATGATGTTAATTCCGTCATTTGCTTGCGCAGAAAGTCTTTTGCCATTGCAGACTGTTTTGTCAGTCGGACCTGAACCAATAGCACAACCGTCAGTGACAAACAGTGCAAACCAAGCTGTTCAAGCAGATACAACAGCAAACAATATAAATAACGGGACTTATGAGGCAACCTATATTACTCCAAGTCAGGTTGAAACAGATCCGAATATGATTCCGCAAAATGCTGCAGCAAAAGGACAACCGGTTCCGGAACAAAAAAATCCAAGGGTGAGAATCCGTACAAAACAAAGGAGTCAGGGTAATTCTTACTGGAACGCAGGAGGCAAGGGTTTTAAATCGTATTATAACTAAAATGAATTTATACAAAACAAAAGGGCATAAACAATTTGGTTTATGCCCTATAAATTTGTGTAAATCTGTCTTGGTAGCCGTTAATCTGTGGCAAAACCGTTGTTGTGATATTCAATCAGCTTTGCCAAATGCCATTGTCTTTCTCTGACATCCTCAATGTGGTGCTTGATGTCTTCAAGTTCTGCAAGCAAAGTATTCAAATCTTTGTCCTGCAATTTAGAGACTGATTCAATAGGAGTTTGGTTTTGCGGAACAATGTCATCATTCCAACAACCCAAGAAACATCCTTTTTCAAACAACCATCTTTCTTCGTTCATCTTACATATCTCCAAAATCTTCAGCGATTAACCTCTGTCTGACAACAATTCCTGGAAGAAATCTGCCATTTTAAAGTTGCCATATTTAAACGGAATAGGTTTTTTCATATACTCTTTATTTGTAATTCTGTTTAAAGTATCCATTTCTTCGTTAGATAAGGTGCCAAAATCAAAACTTGTCATTTCAGCATAATCAATCATTAAATCTTCAACATCCATAATTCTTTTTTCAGACATTTCTACACTCCTTCATATGTATTAAACTCAACATACTTTTAGTCGGAAGGATTGCTGAAATTCTTTAGAAAATTAAAGTAATTTGTAACAATAATTTACAAAGCATAATATTTTTATAAAACATATTATCGTATATTATTTGATAAATTATTTTTTCTTGTTCACTTTTCTTTTTGATTGCGACGCAAAAAGAAAAGTGAACCGAAAAGAAAAACACGCTGTGGTACAA
>CACYVN010000011.1 GCA_902777855.1 uncultured bacterium
TACGACACGACAACAGGGCGGGATTTGTCTGAACGAAGTGAGTTATCCCGCCTGAATGTGGAGTAATTACAATGTTTTATGAACGAAGCATCAGCCTGCAGGTTTCTGCTTGGTTACTCGCTATCGACAGCACTCCACGTTTTGCTTTTTGTGGCTTTTGCCACAAGCAAAACTGTTCCGGCTTTGGCTCGTAATCCGCTTTCTGACCGCTTTCTTTGCCCGTTCAAAGAAAGCGGTCATGACTTAAATAATATATCTTTTCGTGAGGTAAGGATAATATTGTTTATGTAAATTTATATGTAGTTTTTCTTAATTTTTGTCAAAAAATATTTTGTTTTGACTTTTATTCTGATATAGTAGGTGAAAATAATTCCACAAAGGAAGATTATGTTAAATACATTAAAAACGGCACAAAATAAACAAAAGTCCGGCTCGGCTTATGTTTCGGAGCCAAATCAAAAACTATCTCAAATAGAAATCCGTTTAAAAAATATATTTGAAAACGAACTAAAATCTGATGATTCAGTTTTGGTCAGTTATAAACCTGAGGTTATAAAACGTCTTGCGGATTATGTTTCAGGTAAAATTACCCGTCCTGCATCAATAGGTATCGCAGGAGAAACAGCAAGCGGGAAATCTACAATTACTCTCGATATTATCGACACTATCAATGCTTTTGCACAAAAAGAAGAACTTGAAAATGTCATAACAAGAGTTAACACCGACGATTATTATTATGACCGTTCAGATATGGTCAAAAAAGCAGGAAGTTTTGCACAGTTCGCAAAGCATTATGATTTAGATATTCCCGATGCCTTGGAGCTTGAACTTATGCATGCTCATATAAAAGAACTTTTATCAGGCAAAGAAGTCTATCTGCCTAAATACGACATGTCGGGAACTGCTATCAGATATGATAACTATACACTTGCAAAGCCATCAAAAGTAATTATTTCAGAAGGTTTATTTACACTGACTCCGAAGATTAAAGATGCTTTTGATTTTAAAATTTATGTTGATGTCAGACAACACGTTCAGAAAGAAAGATTTTATATAAGAGCGGAAGAAAGGCATCTTGGCGACAGCGCACATTCTATATATAAAAACGCGTCAGATAAAGCAGAAATTTATATCAGACCTTGCAAACAAGAAGCAGATATTGTATTATCGGGCGAAGCAGTCAGAATCCGTTACAAAAATTTCTTAAATAAAATTATCGCAATTGTAGAAGAAGAACACTTTGCTAAAGTATAAAATTTATTTCTTCTCTTTTCTTTCTCTTGCACTGAGGCGAATTGGGTTGCCAAAAAATCCGAATGCTTCTCTTAATTTGTTTTCAAGATAGCGTTTGTAATTGTCTTTTAGTAGTTCTTCATTATTTACAAAAAGCACAAATGTAGGAGGCTGTGATGTAACCTGAGTTGTATAATAAATTTTTAATCTCTTGCCTTTGAAGCTTGTCGGCGGGTTTAGTGCATAGGCTTCATTAATGACCTTATTCAAAAGCCCCGTTGAAATACGCTTGCAAGCCTCGTTATAAACCTTTATACCCTCATCAAAAATTTGAGTTAATCTTTGTTTTGTCGCTGCACTGATAAAAATTTTCGGGGCATAACTCAAAAACGGAATATCACGTTCAAGTTTTTCTGTGAATTTGTTAATAGTATTCGCTTTTTTATCCTCTATTAAATCCCATTTGTTAATTGCAACAATTATCCCCTTGCCTGCTTCGGTTATAATTGATGAAATTCGTTTATCCTGTTCTGAAATACCCTCTTTTGCATCTATTACAAGAAGTGCAACATCACAGTCACGAATTGAGCGAATTGCTCTGTCAACCGCAAATTTTTCCACACCGTAATCAACTTTGGATTTTTTTCTGATCCCTGCAGTATCGACAATAGTGAACTCCGTATCTTTATATTTGATATGACTGTCAATACTGTCACGGGTTGTACCCGAAACATCCGAAACGATTACTCTTTTTGTGTCTAATAATGCGTTTACGATAGAAGATTTGCCAGCATTAGGTCTGCCGACAATTGCTATTCTTATGCGGTTATCTTTCTCTTCTTCATCCGTAATCTCAAAATCTTCCGTTAAGATATCTAATAAATCCCCAACACCGCCCGAACCGTGCAAAGCGGAAATCGCAATCGGTTCTCCTGCAGACAAGGCATAAAAATCACTTGTCATAGCCATTGATTGAGGGTTATCACACTTATTGACAGCAAGAAATATCTTTTTCCCCGCCCTGCGCAAAATATTTGCGATATCGTAATCAATCGGGTTAATGCCGTCTTTGCCGTCAACAAGAAAAATAATTTTATCTGCTTCCTCGCAGGCAAGTTGAGCCTGAGAAAAAATCGAATTCATAATATCGTCATTGTCCCCCGGGATAATACCGCCTGTGTCTATTACCGTAAAGCCCTTGCCCTGCCACTCAACATCAAAATAAATTCTGTCACGGGTAACTCCGGGGGCATCATCGACAATGGAATTTCTGCCTCCTGCAAGACGGTTAACGAATGTCGATTTCCCGACATTCGGACGACCTACTATTGCTACCACGGGTTTTCTTTTCATAGGGGTAAAATAACATAAAATTTGCAGTTTGTAAAATGGTAAGATGTTAATTTTCTTGATTTAAGAAGTCTTTTTTTGTAAAATAGAGTAAGAAGATGAAGGGAGTATATTATGGCACAACAGTACAATAATCCGAATGCGCAAAACATAAAAAAACGTTATGCAATATTGGCTTTTCTTAAAGGCTCAACGGCACCGCTGGTTTTGTATGTAAAAGAACCTCAACAGCTTTATGATGAACTTGTCGGGCTGATGCAGTCGCAAAAAGCGGTACTTTTTGAAAGAGAAACCGAAGGACCCATCAAAAAAGTCTGTTTCCTGTCTAATCAGCTTGCTTCAGTTGCAATTCAGGAAGAACAGTATATGTAATTAAAAGGTTATTTATTGTGAACAGTGCATAGTGGATCGTGAACAGACCTATACTGATTTCAGAATTATTAATATGTACTTTAGCACCGAAAATGACTATTCACTACTCACCGTTCACTATTCTCTTTAAGTAAATCCGGGAATAAATTATGCATAAGGTAGTATTGATAGAAGATATTGAAAATGCGGATAATAAGACGTTACATTGTATTTTCAATGAAAAAATAGACGAAATAGATTGTTTGACTCCGATTAAAGCGGAACTTGATGTTAAATCTTTAGGTGAGTATATACAAATCAAAGGTCACGCAGTCGGGACTGTTTTATTGGAATGTGATTTATGCCTCGAAAAATTTGAGTACAAACTTGATTTTGATATTGATGAATTATATTCAAAGGAGTCATTGGTTGATGATTACGGAAATTCTGATAAAGAGTTTGAAATCAAGGAAGGACAATTCATTACAGACCTTAATGGCGAAAATGAAATAGATATTTATGACTTATTGTATCAATCTGTAATATTAAATTTCCCAAATAAAAAGGTTTGTGGTATTAATTGTAAAGGGAAGGATTATTTATCTCAGAAAGATAATGCCGACCCAAGACTGGAAGTCTTTAAAAATCTCCAAATTAACCCAAAAATGTAGATAGCAAAAATAAAAAGGAAAGAAAAATGGCAGTACCAAAGAAAAGAACAGGTCACAGCGCACAAGGCTCAAGAAGAGCAAACTGGAAAGCAACAAAACCTGAAACAACAAAATGCCCTAACTGCGGCGCAACAGTTTTGGCTCATACCGTATGTACAGAATGCGGTACATATAAAGGACAACCCGTAAAATTGGCAGATAAGGCAGCTGCAGCTGCAACGGCAAAGAAACCTGCCAAAAAAACAGCGGCTAAAAAAACAACTAAGAAAGCAGAAACTAAAGTTGCAGAAACTAAAGTTGAAGAAACTAAAGTTGAAGAATCTGCTGAAGTAAAAGAAGATGCAAAAGCAGAAGAACCTGCTAAAGAAGAAAAAGCAGAATAAAAGTCAAAAAGCAGACAAGTGGATAAGTAGGTAAGTTCGTTACAATATATTCAGTTTTGATAATAACTTAACTACTTAGCTACTTGGATACTTATACATCCATAAAAGAGAGGGAGTATGGCAAGAATAGCAATAGATGCAATGGGCGGGGATTACGCACCGAGAAAAATCGTAGAAGGCTCGCTGTGGGCTGCGATGGAGTACGGTGTAGCATTAGAGCTTGTCGGCAGAGAAGATGAAATTCAAAAGGAATTGGACCACATAAGAAAAGTCGGCTATATTTTATCTGATGTCGGAACAAAAGGTCATAAAAGAAAAATAAAAATTGATTTGGACAGCATAGATTACACCATTACTCATGCATCTGAAGTTATCGGTATGGGAGAAGCTGTTGGTCAGTCAATCCGCCGTAAAAAAGATTCATCAATTGTGGCGTCGGTTAACGCTGTTGCTCAGGGCAGATGTGAAGCGGTCGTTAGTGCTGGTTCAACTGGTGCGGCGATGGCTGCAAGTTTATTTGGCTTAGGCAGAATTTCAGGGGTAACAAGACCTGCAATTGCTGTTACGTTGCCGAGAATGGATAAGCCGGTTGTTGTTATTGATGGAGGTGCAAACAGTGATTGCAACGCAGGTATGCTTGCACAGTTTGCTCAAATGGGTGTAGCCTTTGCAAAATTAAATTTGGGTATTGAAAATCCGAAAGTCGGAATTTTATCTATCGGAGAGGAGGAAGGCAAAGGTAACGAACTCGTCAAAGAAACATATCCGCTTTTAAAACAGATGAATGAAGAAGGTCAGTTTGAATTTGTCGGAAATGTTGAAGGTAAAGAAGTATTCAAGGATAAAGCAGATGTTATTGTAACTGACGGTTTTTCGGGAAATATACTTCTCAAGGTAACCGAAGGTTCTTCATCCATGCTTTTAAATATGATTAAGACCGAATTCAAATCAGATATTATCGGCGCAATAATAGGGTTGCTTGCAAAACCATTTTTACGCAGAATCTTAAAAAGAGTAAACTGGGAAGTCTTTGGCGGAATGTTACTTTTGGGGGTAAACGGGATATCGGTTATTGCTCACGGCAGAAGTTCTTCTTTTGCCATGAAAAATGCTGTCGGAGCAGCAGTAAAAGCACTTGATAAAGATATAAATTCAAAAATTTTAGAAAGTATAAACAAATAATGACAAATTTCAGACCAATGAAAATAGCAGGAATCGGATATTGTATACCGCAAACGGTAATCACAAATGATGATTTAAAAAAATTATACGAGACATCTGACGAATGGATATACACAAGAACGGGTATAAAAGAAAGGCGTGTTGTTTCGGGTAATGAAACCGCTATTGACTTGGGTTTGGTTGCGGCTCAGAATGCACTCAAAAAATCGGGATTTGAGCCAAAAGACATTGATTGTATAATTTCTGCCGCATCCGTTCCTCCACAGCTTTATCCTACATTGTCCTGCACTTTGCAGGCAAAACTCGGAATACCAAATCAAGTTCCGGCATTTGATTTGACTGCAGCATGCACAGGGCTAATTTACGCACTGCAGGTCGCAAGAGGTTTTATCGGCGCAGGTATTTATAGAACAATTTTAATTGTTGCTTCGGATAACAACTCAAAAATTACTGACTGGACTGACAGAGGCACATCAATTCTGTTTGGTGATGGAGCAGGTGCAATGGTTGTAACAGAATCTGAAGACGGAATTGACGACATTTTATCAATCAATATCAGTGCTGACGGCTCAATAGGACAAATGATTCAGACTAATATGCCAGGTCAGTGTTGTCCACTGGTAGAACAGGCTGATGAAGTCGGTACGGGTAAAATTATTATGAACGGTAAAGATGTTTATAAGTTTGCAGTAACTACAGTCCCTGCTTATGTTGAAGAATGCATTTCAAAATCAGGCATGACATCAGAAGAAATAGATTATCTCATCCCTCATCAGGCAAACCAGAGAATTATAGAATCCATTCAAAACAGACTTAAATATTCTGACAATAAAGTTATATCAAATATTAAATACTACGGCAACACATCCGCAGCATCAATACCGATTGCACTTGTTGAAGGAGTTGAACAGGGTAAAATTAAACTTGGATCTACCGCCGTTCTTTGTGGTTTCGGGGCAGGTATGACATGGGGTGCGGCCGTTGTAAGATTAAGAAAAGGTATCTGTTAAACATCTTCAGGCAGATACATTCTATTTCTTTGTAAAATTTCTCTTGTATGCTCGTAACAACAGCTGTTTTGAGTTAGTTTTTGGTATTCACGAACGATATTTAAAACATCATCAACTGTAAGACGAATCATGCGTCTTTCATTTTCAATAATTTCAGCCATAAATTCTTCCTTTCTTTTGCTTTATATCGGAAGAATTTATTTTAAATTTAAAAAGTCGTTTATAAGGTTTAAAAACAAAATTTCAGATTATAATAAATTTTTGATAATTGCCGCAGTAAATTCGGTAGTAGAAAGCCTTCCTCCTAAATCGGCAGTTCTATCCCCGTTAGACAAAGTTTTAAATAACGCATTCTCAATTTTTTGAGCATGTTCGTATTCGTTGATATATTTAAGCATTTCAATTGCAGATAATAAAAGCGCAGTCGGATTAGCCTTATTTTGTCCTTTTATGTCAGGAGCCGAACCATGAACAGGTTCAAATACGGCACAATCTAAACCTATATTTGCGCCTTGCGCGACCCCAAGTCCACCAATTAAACCCGCAGTTAAATCAGATACAATATCTCCATACAAATTGGGCAGGACGAGTACATCAAATCTTGTCGGATCCTGAACAAGTTGCATGCACAAATTATCAACCAAAATTTCTCTTTGCTTAATATCAGGATAATCTTTTGCAACATTTCGGTATGAGTCCAAAAATAAGCCGTCAGAAAGTTTCATAATATTAGCTTTTGAAACGGCACAAACTTCTTTTCTCCCATTTTTGACAGCATAATCAAAAGCAAAACGACAAATTCTTTCAGATGCCTGTCTTGTAATAATTTTTATACTGTGAGCAGTATTAGTGTCTATCTGTTCTTCAACTCCAGCATACAAATCCTCTGTATTTTCTCGAACAATAACCAAATCTACATTTTCAAATCTTGTTTTAACTCCGGGAAGATTTTTACATGGGCGAAGATTTGCATACAAATCCAATGCTTTTCTAAGTTGAACATTAACAGAACGAAAACCTTTACCAATGGGAGTAGTAACAGGTGCTTTCAGTGCAACTTTATTTTTTCTTATTGAATCCAAAACCCTTTGCGGAAGTGGAGTTCCTTCATGTTCGATAACATCAGAACCGGCACTTTGAACATCCCAATTAATTTCGAGCCCGCTTGATTTTATAATTTTCATAACACTATCAGATATTTCAGGACCAATACCATCTCCGTTTATTAAAGTAATATTATGCATAATAAAAACCTCCGCAATATAATTATACTACAGAGGGAAAATAGGGGAAAATAAGTCTTTTATAAAATTAAATGTTTAACCTTGGAATGCTTTAAATGAACGGTCAATGTTTTTGTTCATTGCATTTTTAACTGATTCATATTCTGTTTGAATAGCATTATGTTCAGAATCAAGCAAACTAATTTTTCTTTGATATTTTTCATCTTTTGCATTGATTTCAGCTGTTTTTCTTTGATATTCCGCTTCAGCCTGAGCAACTTTCTTATCATTATCGGATTCAACAATATCAGAAATTGACGAGTAGATTTTTCCACTCCAGGTAATACCGTACAAATTATATGAGAAAGGATTTTCCTGATCAGCCAGTGTCATCTCATCATTGGAAAATGCAGCCTGTTCAATATTTACAAGACCTTTAGACAATGCATTACTAATCCATACACTGCTGTTTAATAAGCTTGTATCATCAGGTAATATTTTTTGTCCGTCTTTTGCTTCTCTGATACCATCACTGATATTGAAAGTTGCATAATTTTTAGCTCCTGAATTATCAGTTGAAGGTCCGTTTAATCTGTACCAAAGATTTGTATACCACTGAGCTTTTGTAGGGTCATCATACTGATATGCACCTCTTGCAGAAATACCCAGTCTGTCTAATTCATCCTGATATTGAGCAAGAGCTGATTTATAAGCCTGATAGCCATTGTATAGTTCAACAACACTTTTTGTGCCACCATCTTTATTTACAGTAATAGATGCACCCATTTCACCTTTTTTTATTGCAGCCAATGCCATGTCAACAATTTTTGATTCTTTAGCTGTTTTATAAGAAACCAATTTGGTAAAATCTTGGAGTTGAGTTTCCATTTTATTTTGTTTTACGGAAATCTCAAAGTTTGAAACATCCTCGCCATCTTCTTGTAATTTTATGATATTTTTATATTCACCTAAAGCAGTTAAATATTCGGTTTGAGCATTTACTTTATCCGCAGCCCATGAACTTTGTGAATATCCGTAATTTTCAACAGCATACTCCCAATCTAAAGCATTTTGAGTTAAATTGGTGTGAACATTATTCCAGGCATTTTCTAATGTTACTGTTTTAAATTCCCGTTTTATACCATATTTATCAAGGAAAGATTCCAAATTAGGAGAATTTTCATAATTTTGAATATCTTTATTGCTTAACAAAACTTTTCCTGCAGAATTTGTTAATATATATTGATTTTTGCCATCAGCATATTCATACATTGTGGAGACGGTAAGAGGATTCCTTAAGGCTGTACCTGTGGAATCAAAGGAAATATATGAATACTCAGTATCATTTAGGGCTGCAATATATGCCTCACTCGCTTCCTGAGATTGAGTTGCAAGACGCATTTTTGCATTAGAAATCTGCTGAGATTCATACTCATTAGAGGTCAGTCTTGCGGTAATTGATAATAATCTTGCCTGTGAAGATGCTAATCCCATGATAATTTATTCCTTTCAGAGTTACTCTTATTTGTTTCGACGGCATAAAAAGCGGTAATCTTTAACATATTCGAATAATTGTAAAGTTATGTAACAAAAAATATATAAATTGAATATAAAAAGTCAATATTTTTTTAAGTGAAGTTTTTATATATATGTAAGAGATAAATAAAAAAAAGAAAAATCGTTTAATTAAGAGTTTTAAGAAGAGAGGAACAAAACTATGGCAACTGTGCTGTTATTTTCTGATGCAATTTTAAATACATATAAAGATACGTCTGACAGTCTGAAGGAAATCAAACTCAATGACAATCGCAAAGTCAGGAAGACTTTAACACAAATGATGAAACAGTCTTTCTTTCAGGGAGCAAACAGGTTTGGGACAAACTTTATAGCATAAGTAGTTGGACAATCAACAAAAGGAAAACGGAAAGAACATAAAAGGAATAAGGATAAGGATAACAAAGAATTAGGAATATATATTATAAGCCCTCACAAAGAGGGCTTTTTATTTTATACGAAAAGTTTATACATAATAACAGATACACTTGATGCTAAATTAAGAGATTCGACATTATCTTTCATTTCAATTTTGACAGATTCAGTAGAATAATTAATCAATTCATCAGACAACCCTTCCGCCTCAGAGCCAAACATTAAAAGCAAAGGCATATTCGGTTTAAATGTTTTGAGAAGATTATTACTTTTGGGTAAAGTCGCAATTTTTACAAATCCTTTAAATATATTGCTTATACTTCCAACAGATTCAGAATTTACTATTGGTATTTTCCACAAATTCCCAACAGATGAACGCACACATTTCGGATTATATAAATCAACACAATCTCCGTATAAAACTATTCCCTCACAACCAAATGCAACAGCACTGCGAATTATAGTGCCTAAATTGCCAGCATCCTTTATTCCTTCTAACAAGATAACTTTATTAAAAGATTTAAATTGCTGGATATTGTATATTTTTTGTTTCGCAATTGCGACTGCAGGAGGCGCAGATTCAGTTGAAGATAACTTTTTAAGCACGACAGAATTAGTCAATATAATATTATCTTTCAGAAAAGAATAGTCTTTCATTTGAGAATGTTCGACAAATACAGTTTCAATCTCCAAGCCGTAATCAAAAGCTTCCTTTATTGCTTTATAACCTTCCAGCAAAAATTTTCCCGATTCAGTTCGGTATTTTTTTTGTAATAGCTTTGCACTTGTTTTAACCAATTCATTATTAACACTTGTAATTTCCACTATAGAACCTCAAATTCTTCAAGCCATAATTTTTCTTCATCCGTAAGCATATCATAATCGATGAGTTTTTTCTCGTAATTCATTTTTACAAAAGAATGAATATCACGGTCTTTATAATAGCAGGAATTTTCAAGCCTTACGCCAAAATTTCCCTGCTTATACAACCCGGGTTCAATAGAAAAACACTCCCCGTCTAATAAAGGAATTTTTGCAATTTCTCTTTCACTCAGGTTGGGCGGATATTCATGAACATTTACTCCGATACCATGTCCTAACCCGTGATTAAACACAAATCCGTTTAAATCTTTAGAATTAAAAAAGTCTTTTACGAAATTGTGAATTTCTATACAATAAACAGGCGATTGTGAGGAAATTTTACAATAATTATAAGCATTTAAAAAGGCTTTTAATACGGTTGTATAGATAATTTTGTGCTCGGGCTTTGGTTCACCTTTCACAAAAACTCTTGTTATATCTGTTGCAAGTCCGCCCTCAAAATAGCCACCACAATCAATCAATATAAGACTTCCATCCTGCAGGATTTCATCTTTTGAACATTTGGAATAATGTGCAAGCGCACTATTTTGGTCTTTTGCAATAATAGGAGCGAAACTTAAACCCAATGCCCCTTGTTTTTTAAATTCTTTAGCAAGCTGAACAGCAATATCAAACTCAGATAAATTATCATTATTATATATATATTCTCTTATAGCCTTAACAGCATTATCGGTACGGGCAAATGCATCTTTTAAATGTTCAATTTCAAATTTATTCTTTTGGGCTTTCATTAGCTTTACAGGATTAATTTTCATTTCAAAAGCTCTGTCTCCGAGCAAAGCGTAATCATATGAGTTGATATTATTCTTATCTACAAAAACGTCATGCTTTACATTTTTCAAGAAATCATCAAGGGTATTGAGCTTTTCCCCTGAAAATAAAATTGCATTATCTTTCATAATCACAGCTTTGGCTTGAATTTTGGCACTATATGGCTGTCTTGTAAAATTTCTCATATTGAAAAGATAAGATACTTCATCTGAATCGGTAATATACAAGGCTTCATCAGAACTGAGATTAGCCGATATTTTTGCAATTTTATCCTCAGACATCATACCTGTATACTTAGCATCTACTAAAGTATCTCCGGCATTATTGTAGGATATATCATTATCAAAAGGGTCTGAGCTTAAAAATTTGAGAGGTCTTTTTACTTCTAAGTATTCTGCACTCTTTTGGGAAAGTTTTTTAGCAAAAATACCCAAAGTTTCATTTTCAGGAATTTTAGAAATTATTTCGTCATAAAGTCCTTCTAACGAGTTAAGTTTTACAACCGTTACAATATTATGGTCAACTTCCATGTCTGCCTGTATATGGTACCTCCCGTCGACAAACAAATATATTGTTTCCGGAGTAACAAGAGCATCCCCGGTGGAACCGCTGAATCCTGTCAATTTGTAACGTGAATTCTGAGCCAAAGTATTATACTCGACCAAAAATTCATTAGTCGAATTGACAAGCAGATAACGTAAACCGTTAGCCTGCATAAAATCTCTTATATTCATATATCCCCTTCGCTATTGCAGAATATGTTAATCTTCTTTATCGGTAAGTTGAATAAGGTGCCAGCCGAACTGAGTTTCAACAGGCTTAGAAACATCCCCTACCTCCATTGAAAAACAAGCATCTTCAAACGGTTTAACCATCATACCTTTTCCAAAATAACCCAAATCCCCGCCTGCTCTTCCGGACGGGCAAAGAGATTTTTCCATTGCAGCATCAGCAAAATCTATTTTCCCTGATACAATTTCTTCGTACAAATCTTTTGCTTCCTGCTCTGTCTTAACAAGAATATGGCTTGCTCTAACTTCTTTCATTTTCTACTCCTTTATTACTTAATACCACATATTAAAACGACTTATATAAAACTTATTCTACAATAAAAAGACTTGCCTTGCAAGAAAACAAAACAAGCCGGAAGTTATAAAACATGAAAAATTGTTTTTAAAGTGTAAGTCCAAAACATTTTAGACCAAACCGGAAAAGAAACAAATCTTATCGCAACCCCGAAAAAGTGCCTGGATGCATTGAACTTACATTTATATAATAAACCTTCATGGCATGCTCGTGCACCATCCTTTGGGATAAATTTTACCTACTCGCAGGGAGTATTTTAATATAATTCCAAAGTATTATATGTATATATAAGTAAACATTTAAGCAAAAAATGAACTTTTTTTTTTGCAAATCGTTATAATAGTGTAAAGGATAAAATTATGACAGAAAAATGTACAAAATACGAAGCACTTTTTACTTTTGCAAGTGAAGAAGATTTTAAAAAACATCTTGACCAATGTGAAGATTGCAGAAAAGAACATGAAAAAATGCAAAAAATTTCTTCATTAATACAGGAAGTAAAACCTCATTACAGAAAAAAAAGAACACAAGGCAGGATGCTAAAAATAGCTTGTTCTATGCTTTTGTTTGTTTTTCTTGGAACTGGTATATCTTTAATGAACTTTAATACTGACATCTCAGATACACTCAGATACGGAACAACATTAAGTGCTGAAGATTTGGGACTGCCGGTTGATTCATACGGTTTAATAATGGTAGAGTAGATGGATTTCAATAAAATTATAGAAAATAATAAACAAAACATAAAAAACATTATCCGTCTGATTACCAAAGAGGATAATGAAGATATTGAACAAGAAGTATATCTCAAAATCTGGAAGCATTCGGATAAATACAATGAAAAAGGTTCATCAAAAAGCTGGGTTTCAATGATAACCAAAAATACATCACTGGATTACCTGAAATCAGCCTATACAAGAATGTTTAAAAATTCTGATGGCGAGGATTATACCCTCGATAGTATCAAAGACAATAAGATATCTCCGGAAGATAAAATTATAAGTATAGAAAGACAAAAACAAATAATTAAAGCAATAGATTCCCTGAAACCAAAATTCAGAGAAGTAATAATAATGACAGAGATTGACGGATATTCATACGAAGAATGCGCGCAAAAGTTGAAATGTCCGTTAGGAACAATAAAATCACGTATATTTAATGCAAAAAAGGAATTAAGTATTCAATTACAAGACTTATTATAAGGAGAACACCATGAAAAAATTACTACCTGTACTTTTATTATCGGCAGTTTTAACAATCGGTTCAGCGCAGGCTTTTGCAAATGAATCAGCCGATACTATTCCTCAAAAACCTTCAAAAGAGCAGCAAATGAAAGTCAGACAATCTTTTGAAAAGCGTTTGAATTTAACAGAAGAACAAAAGACAAAGGCTAAAAAAATCCACCAAAAAGGTGCAAAACAAATGAAATCTTTGATGGATAAAAAGATTGAACTAAAAAAAGAAATAGGTACAATTAAAAAATCTGATTTAGATGAAACAAAAAAACATGAACAAATATCTAAAAAGTTCAAAGAAATGAGAAAACTTGATAAAAAAGCACACGAAATAAGGAAATCAAACAGTAAGGAATTTGAAAAAATCTTAACTGCTGAGCAAAAAAATGAACTTGCTAAGATGAAGGCTGAAGGCAGAAGAAGATTTGAAAAACATCATCCGCCAAGAGCGCCATTCAACATGTTTCCACCTGAACACAAAGGAGGAGAAAAAGGAATTTTCCCACCTCCACCGCCTCCAAGATTTGAAAAATAAATACAGTAAAAAAAGGTTCTGAAAAATCAGAACCTTTCTTTTTAATAATTATACGCAATAATTATTTGTTGCACTGTGGAACACTTGTGTCATCAAGTAAGATAACCTGAATTTCTTCTCCTTCGTGAGCAACATAGTTCAAGCCCGGAGTTACCAAACCTGTGATTAAACCAACACCTGCACCAACAGGAGTACCAATAGCAACACCGGTACCTACTTTATCAGGGTTAGGAATGAATGAGAAACCAACACCTGCACCGGTACCAACTGCAGTACCACCAACAGTGTATAATGCAACTTTACCTGCTGTCATCCAAGGACCTTCTTTTAATGCATAGTCTTTGTAGAATGGTTTTGCATTCATATCAACTGTTTTTCCGCAAGGAAGCTCAACTTTAGTAATTTGAGTATAAACTCTTGCGTTTTTGTTGAACCATTGCGGATCCTGAATATTTAATACCGTACCGTAGAATTTAGAACCTGCAGGGAATACTGTAGTTCCTTCTTCAGTTACAATATCTTCAGGGTTCGTAAATACAATAGTGTCACCTGCAGAAGCTAATTTAGATTTGAATTTTTCAGTAAATTCAATTTCCAAAACGTTACCTTCTTTTACGATTTTTCTCAAGTTAGTAATTGTAACTTCGTTGTTAGGAGCTTTTTTGGAAACATTCAAGTGTTCAGTTCCTAATACAGTTTCAGATTTATATTGAGATTTAACTAAATCTAATTTTTTGCTTAATCTGTATAATAATACAGCAGCTTCAGCTCTTGTTAAATCTTCAGTTGGTCTCAATTCATTTTCATTCGGATGATTTACATAAATTCCGTAAGACAATGTTTTAGCATAAACATTTTTTGCCCAGTTAGGAACTTTGTTTGAATCTGAGAATTTTGAAACAATTGAATTGTCAACTGTACCATCAATAGTGATGTGAGAAATAACAGATTGAGCTTCATCTCTCAAAATAGAACCGTTTGGTCTGAATGTTCCGTCAGGATAACCATAAACCAATCCAATTTGCTGAGATCTTGCAATTGAATCGTGGTCTGCACCTGATTTAGCTACGTCAGTGTAAGGAACATCTGTAACGATAGCTGCATTGCTCTGACCTAAAACTTTTAATAATGCGGTAACAAAATCAACTCTTGAAATTCTTGCTTCTGGGTTAAATTTACCGTTTGATAAAAACATAACAGAATCTTCTACAACTTCAGCGATTTCTGTTTGAGCCCAGTAGTTTGCATCAACGTCTTTTATCTTTGCAGCTGCAAAGACAGGAGCCGTAGTGATTGAAAGCATACCTGCTACTAATAAGCCTGCTAATAATTTTTTCATTTTGTACTTCCTCTTTCTTTTCTACTACTATTAGTAAACCAACAACGTGATTATTATAGTACAATTATTTCTAATTGTAAAGTATGTAACTTAATTTAACCAACTACTTTATTAATATTTTTTGTCAGAATTTTCTTAGGCATATTTGTGTTAATATCTATATATAATATTTTTTGAAAGGGAATTAGAATATGCTTAATAAATACTATTTAACAACGGCGATAGATTATGTAAACGGCGCTCCGCATATAGGACATGCATATGAAAAGATATTAACTGACATTATTGCACGCCATTATTCTTTAAGAACAGATAATATGTTTTTTTTAACTGGTACTGATGAGCACGGTATTAAAATTCAAAAAACAGCTGCTTCGCAAGGTATTACTCCAAAACAACTTTGTGATGAGAATGCACAAAAATTCAAAGATGCATGGGCAAAATTGGATATTAAATATAACAGATTTATCAGAACAACCGATAAAGACCATGAACAAATAGTTCAAAAAATCTTTCAAAAATTAAAAGATAAAGGTGCAATATATAAGCATGAATATGAAGGCTGGTACTGTCAGGGCTGCGAATGTTTCTTAAACCCTAAAGATTTAACAGAAGACGGACTTTGCCCGGATCACCTTAAAAAACCTGATGTCGTAAAAGAAGAAAATTATTTTTTCAAACTAACAGATTATAAAGATGCTATTATCAAACATATCAAAGAACATCCGGATTTTATAGTCCCAAGTTTCAGAGCGAATGAAGTTTTGAATCAGCTTGAAGATATACAGGATATTTCTGTCTCCCGTTCAAAGGAAAACGTAGGCTGGGGTATTGATATTCTTGATGATTCCGAGCAGTCAATTTATGTATGGATAGATGCGCTTTCAAATTATATTACCGCTATCGGATATGATCCTGACGGTTCAAGTGAACAATTTAAAAATTTATGGCCTGTTGATGTCCATGTGATTGGTAAAGATATTTTGAAATTCCACGCAATTTATTGGCCTGCGATATTGATGGCTTTGGATTTGCCGTTACCGAAGCATATTTTCGCTCACGGCTGGATTACGATTGATGAAACCAAAATGTCAAAATCGTTAGGCAATGTTGTTTCTCCGACTTCCGTTTTGGAAAATTTTGAATTAAAATATCCTGATGCATTCAGATACTATATGGCTACATCTGCGCCTTGCGGTCGTGACGGCAATTATTCAGATCAGGATTTTAAAGAAAAAGTTAATGCTCATTTAGCAAACAGCATGGGAAACCTTTTAAACAGAAGCTTATCTATGCTTGTTAAATATTTTGACGGAGAGATAAAACCTGAATTTATTGAAAATCGTTCACAAGAGGCAGAAAGCTTGTTAAAGACAGCCATAGGTACGATTAAGATTGTCGAAAACCATTTCAACCATTTTGAAATACAAGAAGCAGCGCAGGAAATTATTTCGCTTGTTGATGCAACAAACAAGTTTGTAACGGATAATGCACCATGGACTTTGGCAAAAGAAGAAAAAATGACACAGTGCGGTCAGGTTTTGGCAACAGTTCTTGAAATTATGTGTGTAATATCTTCTCTGATTTACCCATATTGCCCAAACATCGCAACTGATATGGCAAAACAATTATCCTATGATGTTGCAACCAAATATGATGACATTACAGTTTCAAACATAAAAGCAGGAAAACTTATTACAAAAGAAGAAATTTTCCCTGTATTTTTGAGAGTTGATTCAGAATTGGCAGACAAATCTAAGAAATAGAAACGATATTAAAATCTTCATCCCACTCTAATTTCCCATCAAGGTTAATTTTGTGATATTTGTACGGATTTTCAACATATTGCGGATTAAACATTCCCTTTTTGCCGAGAGTTTTTACAATATCGGGCAAAAGTTTTGTACTACCGGCTATAGTACCCTGCGCGGAAGTTGCTCTTTCTCCGTCAAAATAGACCTTTTCATCTGCAAAAATAAAACTACTGGCATTTGTTCTTGTACATGGTAAAGAATCAGATACAAGCAATATTTTATCGGCAGGTTTAGTTTTAAAAAGCAGCTTTAAAGTGTCATCATTGACATGATAGCCGTCAGCGATAACCTCAGTATAGATATTATCATTTATAAGAGCAGAAAGCGAAGTTGAAGTTCCTCGATGATTTATTCCGCTCATCGCATTAAAAATATGCGTGACACCGTCACAACCGGTTAAATCCCCACCGACACAATGTCCTGCCTGAACTTTTACTCCTTTATTTTTGAGAAAACTTATAAGATTTTCGCCGTTTTTCATATACGCACGACATAGTTCCGGAGCGAGAGTAACAATTTTTATAAAATCATCGGCAATTTTTTTGAAATTATCTATTGTCGGTGCAAGAAAATGCATCGGATTATGAATGCCCTTTTTCACAGGATTTAAAAAAATACCTTCAAGATGCACCCCTAAAATTTTTGCACCTTCTGTTTGTTTTTCTGAAGCATCTTTTATTACTTTAATTTGCTTTTTTGTATTTTCAACGGTATCAGTGACAAGTGTCGGAAAAATCCCGCCGACACCTTCTTTTTTAATTTTCTTTGCTACATCAAGAACGTCACTTACGGTTGCTTTGTTAAAATCAACTCCGTATGCTCCGTGAAAATGTTGTTCTATGAGTAATTTTGTTATCATTTAGACCTCAATCATTATGATATAAAAATCGTAAATTAATAATTTGCTACTTTTAGATTACACTTCCTGCAAAAACTTTTCTCGCTTCTTCTCTGTCATCAAAATGAATAGTTTTATCTTTCAAAATCTGGTAATCTTCATGTCCCTTACCGGCAATTATTACAACATCATTATTTGAAGCAATGGTTTTTAAAAGTCCGATAGCCTCTTTTCTGTCCGGCTCAACAGTAACCGTTTCGGAATCAACCGATTTTAAACCGGCAATAATGTCTGTTATAATCTGCTGAGGATTTTCACTTCTCGGATTATCACTTGTAATAATTATTCTATCAGATAATTGCTGGGCTATCGCACCCATTTTGGGACGTTTTGTAGCATCTCTGTCTCCGCCGCAACCAAATACACAAATCAATTTACCGTTTGGCGGTGTTATCTCTCTTGCTGTTTTTAAAACATTTTCCAAACCGTCAGGAGTATGTGCATAATCAACAATAACAAGCGGTTTTTTATTAACAACCTCAAACCTGCCTGCGACACCATGAACATTTTGCAATGCATTCAGTGCAATATTGATATCAATACCCATAGCGGCAGAAGATGCAATAGCTGCAAGAACATTATAAACACTGAACATACCGTTCATGTGGAGATTTACGTTGTATTCATTTTCTTTGTAAACAAGAACAAATTCTGCTCCGTTCGGAGAAAAACTTATATTTTCAGCCATTACATCTGCCTGTTTCTTAACACCGTAAGTAAGTTTTATAATACCATCCGGGACTTCATTTAAAAATCTTTCGCCATATTCATCGTCAATATTTATAACTGCAAAATTACCTTCCTCTAACCTTTGGAACAACAATGCTTTTGCCTTGAAATAATTTTCCATTGTAATGTGATAATCCAAATGATCCTGAGTTAAATTCGTAAAAACAGCGCCATTAAAACGGCATCCGCCGACTCTGTTTTGTTCTAAGGCATGTGAACTAACTTCCATCACAACGTTATCAATCTTTTCAATGTCTTTTATCATTCTCAATGTTGCCTGAAGCTCAGGTGCCTGAGGAGTTGTATGCTTTGCATTACGATATTCGCTTGAAGATGACAACTTATAACCTAATGTTCCTATAAGAGCACATTTTTGATTGTTTTCTTCAAGTATCTTTTGAATGAGGTGCGTAACCGTAGTTTTACCATTTGTACCTGTAACACCAATTAAATTAATTCCTTTTGACGGACTTGAATAAAATCTGTCAGCAATGTCTGCAATCTGATATTTTGTGGACTCAACCTGAACCTGAGGGACATCAACACCATCGACTTTATGTTCTACAAGCAAAGCAACTGCGCCATTGTCTATAGCCATCTGAGCATATTCATGCCCGTCTGTATGTTCTCCTATAAGACAGACAAATATATCACCCTGTTTTGTCGTTTTTGAATTATAAGAAATACCAGAAATTTCAACATTTTTGAAGTTTATGAGGTCTTTATATTTTAAATATTCTATAAGTTCATCTAATTTCATCTTAATTTCTCCTTATTAGTGTTTTTTAGCAGATGTAGTTTGTACTTTATCCGGTTTTATATCTAATATTCTCGCAACCTGTTCTGTTACTTCATGAAATACCGGGCCTGCAACAGTATTGCCCCAAATAGCCCCCTTAGTAGCACTATCCACAACTACATAAACAAGAACCTGTGGATCGTCTGCGGGGAAATAACCAATTGTCGAAGTATACATTGTACCGGAGTAGCCTCTGCCGTTAGCAGCAGGCTTTCTTGATGTTCCTGTTTTAGCCGCAATGTTATATTTATCGGATTTTATTGTTGTTTTTCCGTTGTTGACACTTTGTACCAATAATTTTGTTATAGTTTTTGCCGTCTGAGGTGAAATTGTCGGAATTCGTTTGATTTTTTCAGCTTCCTCCTCAGGAGTGTATTTTATAATATGAGGGGTCACTCTGACTCCGTTATTCGCTAAGGCAGAAACAGCAGAGACCATTTGCATGATAGACACTGATGTCCCGTAACCGTAAGACATTGTCATTCGTAATCCGTCATCCCAGTATTTTGGCTGAGCAAGAAGTCCCGAAGACTCTCCCGGCAAATCAATTCCGGATTTATCGCCAAAACCGAATTTTTTAAGCATTGAATAAAACTCTTTGTAAGTCATCATTTTCCCGACATTTACAGAACCAACATTGCTCGAATGCTCAAAAAGATATACAAGATTAATTCTTCCCGGCGCTCCCTTCTGATCGTAATCATAGTTCTTTATGATAAAAGGTCCGAATTTAATTTTTCCCTGATCCGGAATTATTGAATATTCATTAATCTTGCCAAGCTCCATTGCGCTTGTAACGGTTATAATTTTGAACGTTGAGCCGGGAGGATAAACATCAACCAACGGCCAGTTTCTTATAGCAATATTAGATGCTTTTTGAAAATGATTAGGGTCGTAAGTCGGATAAACAGCATACGCAAGAATTTCACCGTTTTTAGGATTCATTACTATTACAGCACCTCTTAATGCTGCTTTTTCTTTGACCATTTTGAATAATTCTTTTTCGCATACATGCTGAATTGCAGCATCAATTGTTAAAGTAACATCAAGCCCCTTCGGATTTATAGTTGGAGCAACAGGGTCAGTTGAGAATTTATAAATAATCTTCCCGTCACGTGTTTGCTGGTAACCTGTAGCTTTTACCACATGTTCTAATTTATCTTTTGCGCTGTATTCAACACCATCGGATACACCAGCATCAAAATTATAAAAACCGAGGGCATGAGATGCAAAAACCCCCTGGGGATACTCTCTGACATCCTTTTTGTCAAAAGAAACTGAACGAAAATTATTTTTGGAAACAATTTTCATAAGTTTTTGGGCAGTATCTCTGTCAACATTTTTCTTTATAGCAATAACTTTTATACTTTTATCGGATAATTTTTTGGCAAGAGCAGCTTCCGGCATATTAAGAATCGGAGCAAAAAGCTTTGCAATTTTTGCAGGAGTTTCACGGCCTGAATTTTTAGAATAATCAACAGGGCGCGCATAGATATTGTAGTAAATTCTGTCCGTAGCAAGCTTAATTCCGTTACGGTCATAAATATCCCCCCTTAACTCGAAATCATGGCTTGCTCTTTGCATTTTGCCTCGTTCCCTATACCTGTGCGGATCAACTATTTGCAAAACGGCAAGATGAATAAG
This sequence comes from uncultured bacterium, assembly GCA_902777855.1. Classification (GTDB taxonomy): domain Bacteria; phylum Cyanobacteriota; class Vampirovibrionia; order Gastranaerophilales; family Gastranaerophilaceae; genus Zag111. The sequence goes on from CACYVN010000011.1 coordinate 21,065, forward strand.
TAAAATAACAATGATAACGGTATAGCAAATATTAAGCCCGTTTGTTACACTGTTGCAACGTCTGCTACGCCCCCCGTTTTTCACATTTTTATCTTTTTCATATCCCATAACATAATTTTACCACAACGCTACTTTAAACTCTACAAACTTAAATAATTTTAATATTACGTAACTAATGTAAATATCTTTGAAATAATTAAAAAAATGTTGTAGAATAGCAAAAGAGGATTAAAAATGACAGTAGAAGTAAGCGATATAAAGAGATACATAAAAGACGGGCTTAATTTTATAGAAAATAAAGACTACCATTGCGCAAAAAACGTTGTTAATCAGGCTTTTGAGATTGCACAAAAAACAAATAACATTTCAGGGATTTCAATATGTCTGAATCTCAATGCTTTTTTGAACTATTCGATAGACGGCTCTGACAACTTTTCCACTATGGAAGACGGAGCATTTATGGCCGAAAAGTCGCAAAATATTACAGCATTGCTAATATCAGAATTGGTAAGAGGCAATGTAAATTTTGCCGAAAATAATAAAGAAATTGCCCTGATTCATTATAATAACGCACTTAAATTATCCGCAAAAGAAGACGAATACTCATTGGCAGATTTAATTAATACAAGAATTAAACAACTTCAAAACGGTATGGATTATTCGCTTCCGACTCAAACCGATCCTTTGGTTTCTCTGGTAAAAATAAGCCGTTCAATTACAGCACTAACAGATATTGACGAACTTTTAAAAGTTATCGCAGAAGAAACACGAAATGCAATGCAGGCTGACAGATGTACCGTATTCCTTTGGGATAAAGACAGTAATGAATTATGGTCTAAAGTCGCTTTAGGTGTCGAAAATAAAGAAATCAGATTTCCTGCGGATAAAGGTCTTGCAGGATACGTAGTTCAGACTGGTGAAACTCTTAATATCACGGATGCATACTCAGATTCAAGATTTAATCCTGAAGTTGATAAAAATACGGGTTATCGGACAAAAACTATTCTTTGCATGCCCATTATGAATAATAATCACGAAATTATCGGGGCTTTTCAGGTATTAAACAAGATTGATGGTATTTTTACAAAGAATGACGAAGATTTACTTATAGCAATAGGGGGCAGTGCAAGTATTGCATTAGAAAATGCCCAGTTATTTGATCAGCAGTTGCAAATGTATCGGGAACAAAAGCTTTTGTTCGAAAGTTTTATTGATACCTTAGCAACTTCAGTAGATGCAAGAGATAAGATTACTGCAGGTCATTCAACAAGAGTTAAGCTTTATTCGTCACTAATTGCCGATGAACTTGGTCTGAGTCCAAAAGACAAAAATCTGCTTGAAAAAGCTGCAACGCTGCATGACATCGGCAAAATCGGTATTAGGGATTCTGTTCTTCAAAAAGAAGGTAAATTAACAGATGAGGAATATAAACACATACAGGAACATGTGCGAATTACACACAACATTCTGAACAGACTATATATGTCCCCCGATTTCAGAATTATAACTGAGATGGCATCGTCTCATCACGAGAAATACGACGGCTCAGGGTATTACAGACATCTTAAAGGGGAAGAAATAACTCTTGGCGGACGTATTCTTGCTGTTGCGGATGTATTTGATGCGATTACCTCAAAAAGACATTATCGAGACAAAATGCCGATTAAGAATGTTCTCGGAATTATTTCGGATGGTGCAGGCTCTCATTTTGACCCGAATCTTGTAGATACCTTTCTGAAAACTCCCCTCGATAAGGTAACTAACGTATTGCTCTCCGATACCCAACATCAAATATTACCGGAGGACAAACAGATATTGGAAACACACAATCTTTACGATATCAAAAACTATACCTGCTCGGAGCAGTTGAGTGAGGAAGAACAAAAAACTCTTGATTTATTTAATAAATATTATTTGAATCAGTTTGGAGGAAATGATGAAGCATAAAATAATACTTTCCTTATCTGTAATGCTTTTATCTGCTCCGGCTTTCGCCCTCGATATGAAAGGAATTGCGCCAATAAATCCGCTTGACAATAAACCGGGGACATATCAAAAAGAGGTTGTTATTCCGTCTTTTGAGCTAAAAAAAGCTACATTAACAAAAAATTCTATCAAAAATCAATATACAATAGCGATGGATAAATTTACAAAAAGCAATGTCCGTTCTGCCTATGCAGATTTTAGTATATTGATTGATACAGTTACTCCAAATGACTATATTTATATGCAATTTTCACAGGACATGGCATCGGTCGGTTTTTTTAATCTCTCAGAACTTGCAATGACAAAAATTCAGGATGAAAGCCTTTCTTCACAGTTTGAAGACGATGTAAAAACATTTTATTTCCCGTCAGAAAGATTAGAAAAAAAAGACCAGATATATCTTGCCGAATTGTATTCAAACATGCGTTACAATGATCAATCAAGAGAAGCGACAGCAGAACTTTCAAAGCAAACAGCATTATTAAATGATTCGGACTATGCAAATTATGTTGCGGCATTCGGAGCAATGAAAAGCGGAGATTTTAAACAGGCAAAAAAATATATTACTGCTGCCACTGATAAGAATCCCAAAAATATAAATTATAAACGTCTTAAAGCTGAAATTCTTGCTCAGAGCGATAATCCCAAAGAAGCAATGTCCGTTTTCAATTCTTTTGACACTAATAATTTTAAAACCGTAGTTTTTGACGAGGAAATAGATGCTTCAAAACAGTATGTTCTTTATAAATCTGTCAAAAATGATTATTTAAAAAAATATCATCTGGCGCACTATTACTACGATAACGGAGAATATAACAAAGCAATCGGAGTTCTTCAAACTTCAATCTCGGGGAAAAAATCCATAAATAAAGATGTTTATGCCCTGTATGCAATGGTTTATTACGATATGAAAGAATTTGAAAAGGCACAAAATTATGCGCAAAAAGCACTCGATATCGACAAATCGAATCCTCAGAGTCTTTTAATTTTAGGGAATATAGCATATCGTGATAAAGATTACCAAACTGCGATGAGATATTATAGAAAAATTCAAGGCAAATTCAAAGATTTTTCAGCCGAACTTGCACTTGCGCAGATATATTTAAATCTTAAAGAGATACAAAAAGCAAAAGATGTTTATTCTAAAATATTAAGAATTTCATCAAAATCTTTTATGGCTTATTACCAAATGGCATTATTAGAACCAGACAGAGAGTTTGAATACCTGAAAAAAGCAATATCAATAAAGCCTGATTTTAAAGATGCATGGATAGACTTAGCAAGAATATCTTTGAAAAAAGAAAATATTGATAAGGCAATCTCTTATCTGCGTGTAGCAAAATACATTGATGACAGTGATTATCGTTATTATTACTATCTCGGGCTTATTCTTAAAGATAAGGGAATGCCTATGCAGGCAAAGGAAAATTTTGAACACAGTTTAAAATTAAACCCGGATTATGATTTACCTAAAAAGGAACTGAATATATGAAAAAGAATCTCTTAATAGTTGAAGACCACGAGTTAACACGCTTCGGATTAAAAACTACATTTGAAGATGTTGATTATATAGATGTAATTTATGAAGCATCCAGCGGAGAAGATGCAATTGAAATATTTAAAAATAACAAAATAGATGTTGTTATTATGGATTTGGGCTTGCCAAAAATGAATGGAATAGAAACCACTCAGGCTATTCATTCTGTTGATTCTGATGCAAAAATTGTTGTATTAACTTCGCATAATGACGAAAAAGAGGTATTAAACAGCCTGAAAGCAGGAGCTAACGCATATTGTTCAAAAGAAATTAATCTGCAAAGACTTGTTCAGGTTGTTCAATCGGTATCAGAAGGTGCAGCCTGGTTTGATCCGAGCATTGCTCATATTGTCTTACAGGCGACAACATCATCCAAAATTGATGAAAAAGATATAAATTATAAAAATTACGATTTGACTACAAGAGAAGCTCAGATACTGAAACTTATGACTGAGGGCTACAGTAATATGGAAATTGCCCAACATCTTGTTATAAGTGTAAATACAACAAAAGCTCACGTCGCAAGTATTCTGCAAAAACTTGAAGTAGATGACAGGTTACAGGCGGCACTGAAAGCATTGAAATACAAAATTGTATAAACCACTTGACTATATACCGCAGGATGTTTTATTATAATTTCCGTACATGTGCATAAATATATTTATCTTAAGGAGAAAAGCATGTTAGATTATACAAAAGATGAATTATTGTCTTTAATAGAAAGAAGCCCCGAGCAGTTTAACGAATGGAAAAAAGACAAAGAAGACATAGATTTAAGCGAAGTCGATTTTTCTAATATTGTACTTAAAGAAGTCGATTTCAGCGGAGCGGACTTAAATTCAAGTTCTTTTGCTGACAGTGATTTATCCTTGATTAATTTCAGTAATGCGGATTTGACATCTGTTGATTTTACAAGAGCTTCCGTTGTCGAATGTGACTTTACGGATGCACTTTTAACCGGTGCAGATTGCAGCTATGCACAAATGACTTATTGCACATTCGCAGGAACAGATATGGCAGGATGTATTTTGGCAGAAGCAGATTTATCAAATTCGGATTTTTCGGCTTCTGAAAATTTAGCATCAGCAAGATATGATAATGATACCCAATGGCCGGATACGGATATGCTTCCTGAAGATTTTGACAGTGAATGTGCTGATGATTTATCGGCTCTTAAAGACGAAGAAGATGCCCCTATTATGAGCGACGGAGAATACTAATATGATAAAAGTAGCGGTGTGCGGAGCAAATGGCAGAATGGGAAAAGAAGTCTGCCAAACAGTTTTGAACGACAATACAACAGAGCTTGCAGCAAAAATTGATATATGCGGAGATAATGTATATCCCTCAATAGAACAAGCACACAAAGAGACTGATATTGATGTTCTTGTTGATTTTACGCAACCTTCTTCTATTTTTGAAAACGCAAAATATTGTCTTAAAAACGGGATAAAGATTGTTATAGGAACAACAGGTTTAACTGACAATCAAATAGCGGAATTGCAGAAATTATCCTGTGAAAATAATACAGGGTGTCTTATCGCTCCAAATTTTTCTACGGGTGCAGTTTTAATGATGATGTTTGCGCAGATGGCTGCAAAATATTTTGATAATGCCGAAATAATTGAGCTTCATCACAATCAGAAAAAAGATGCACCATCAGGAACAGCAATAAAAACTGCACTTATGATGTCTGAGTCAAAAAATAGTTTCAAAACAGGGAATTGCCCTGAAACGGAAACCATTGAAGGAGCAAGAGGAGGAACATCCTATTCGGATATACAAATTCATTCTGTCAGAATGCCCGGATTTATGGCTTCTCAGGAAGTTATTTTTGGTTCTAACGGTCAGGTTTTAAAAATCCGTCACGATTCAACGGACAGAAAATGCTATATGGACGGTGTTATGCTTGCCGTTAAACATGTTTTTGACAAAAATGATTTTGTTTACGGACTTGATAACCTTTTAAAATAGTATTTTAATTATTTACATGAAATACTAATATTTATTTTACCAGTACCTTTAAGTAATTTGGAAGTGCAAATCTTGCATAATGGTATTCCTTATTATACATTTTACAGGTCGGAATAATCTCACTTGCACGTTCATCATTATAGTATTCAAGCGGTTTTACATCTACAGAGCAAAAAGCCCACGCCCAATATCCGCCGGGATAAGTCGGCATATTTGATGTATAAGTAGAAACAACAGGGAATACTCTGTGCAACTGCTCGTACATTTTTTTAATTTCACTGTGATTAGTAACGGGAGATTCAGATTGGGCAGCCATAATACCACCTTTTTTGAGCGAATTTTTGATATTTGTATAAAATTCGTCTGTAAACAATCCTTCTCCTGGCCCCATCGGATCAGTTGAGTCAATCAAAATTATGTCATATTCGTCTTTTTTGTCTTTTATAAATTCAATGGCATCTTCAACTCTTATTTCAACTTTTGGATTATCAAGTTCACAAGCAACAGTCGGCAAGAATTTTTTTGATGCTTCAATTACCATACCATCTATTTCGCATAAAACAACTTTTTCAACTGTGTTGTGTTTTAAAACTTCTCTGACCGTTCCGCCGTCACCACCGCCAATTACCAAAACAGATTTCGGACAAGGATGCTGCATCATCGGAATATGCGATATCATTTCATGGTAATGATATTCATCACCTTCTGTTACCATCATCAAATCATCAAGAGTTAAAACACGACCAAGCATTGAATCCGATTCAAAAACTTCTACCTTTTGGAACGGGGAATTATCAGAAAATAAGACCTCTTTCGCCTTTATAGCAAGCCCAAAGCCTTGTGGAGTAATTTCGTGATAATATCCATTTTCTATACCGTTTTTCATTATTAAATTCCTTCCTTAGTACCGACATAACAATTCCGGCCTACGTTTTTACTTTTGGGGCGAAACATCGCACCATACAAATAAAACCTGCGCAAAGTTTGTGCAGGTTTTATTGTAACATATAATTTTTTATGTTCAAATTAGTCTAATAATTCTTTAGGCACAGGATTTAAACCTATACCACCATCAACATCAGGGTAAAATACACCCTGATCAGACTTATACACATGCTGACCATTATTTAGGGTTATTCTTTCAACATTTGTAAAAGTATTGTACCCTCTGCGGCTGACATCAGAAACATGCCCGTCCTGCCAATTTTGCATTTTTGTCTTATAACTTTCAATGCCAGATTTTAGAGACCTGTATGATAAACATAAATCTGAGTATTCATTTTGTTCAGGTTTACCATATATATTCATTTGAGATAATTCAGCACTAAAGTTTTTAAACTTAAGACTCTGACTTTTATCAAATAATCTGTTTTCAGTAAAATCATCTCTTTGCATGTTATACTTTGATTCAATTTCTTTCATTCGAGTATCAATTCGGTTAAATTTTTGTAAAAATGACTGATAGTTTGAATCATTATTTAAATAATCATTTAGTTTTTCATCACTTAAAGGTTCTTGTTTAACAGGTTGAACAGTAGTCTCAGATTCATTTTTAACAATCGGTAACTCTTGCCCCGATTGTACTGAAGAATTGTACCGAACCGGATTATGGTTGGTTTCTACGGGATTTTGCTGTGATTGTGTCGCTTGAGCCTGTTCTGCTGCTTGTTTTGACTCAATTTCTTTCATAAATTTTGCAACTTTTCGTGCGGTTTTCTGGTCCCCGCGCACTCCAATTTCAGTAGCTAACATATTTAATTGATCCAAATCCTGAGTCAGATTATCAGAATTTGCAATTTGTCTTAATTGCTTATCACTCATTTGCGACAGGGAATTTTTAAATTGTTCATTTTTTAAGGATTTAACAGCTTCATCACTAAGCCTAACCTCTCCCAAATTTAATTTTGGAGTTTCTGAATGTACAGGTTTTAATTCTGACAAATCAACTTTTGGGGGGTCTTTTTTTACCTGCGGTTCAGTATCTGCTTTGTCTAAATAACCTTCAAAAATTTTATTATATTCTTCAGCAGATAATTTCACCTGCTGACCATTTTGAACAATAAAATCTTTACCGCTTCCACCTAAATATCGGTGACCGCCATTAAAAATGGACTCCTCTTTTGAACGTGCTGAATTGACATCTGCCATCCTTTGCAGAATTTTATTCATATCAGATTCCGAAACATTCTTCCCCTGCGCCTTAAGATAGTTCCTTATACTGGATGCCAAATTGCTCTTTACTGTAAAACCAAGTGACATAATTAAACCTCTGCAATATATTACAGATAAATTAACGGAAATATCTAAAAAAAACTTTAGACATATTAAATTTTATTAAGCTTATTTCTGCCCCAAAATGTGGACATGCAGATGAAAGACTTCCTGTCCGGCTTCTTTGCCTGTGTTTATTTGGGTTCTGTATGATTTTAAACCGATTTTCTTTGTAACTTTCTGAACAGTCTGTAAAAGCTCACCTAATAATTCCTTATCCACAACCTCATTTAGCGAAGGGTAATGTTTTTTTGGACACACAAGCATGTGAACAGGTGCTTTCGGATTTATATCATTAAAAACAACCGTATTTTCAGTTTCATAAACAAATTCCGTACCGAAATCCCCTCTGATTATCTTACAAAAAATACAATCTTCACTCATAATTTACCCCCTTATTTTTTCCCCTAACGACAATCCTGCCGGTAAAGGTAGAACAACATTTTCATAATTCGGATTACTGCCTATATCTTCCAAAAAATCCCGCACCTTCTGAGCATGTGAAATCACATTATCACATGCTATATACCCACCCTTTACAAGATGCTTATCAATCAGATGAAAGAAATCAATATACTGTTTTTTACACGCATCTACAAATGCAAAATCGATTTTAAAATCATCCGGCAAATATTCAAGCACCGTTGAAGCATCGCCCTGTTTAATTTCTATAATGTCATCCACTCCGCACTTTTTAAAATTTTCTTTTGCGAGTTCAATTCTTTTTTCATAAAACTCAATTGTTAAAAGTTTACCGCCTGTTTTCTTCAGAGCCTTTCCAAGCCAAATTCCTGAATAGCCGTTAGATGTTCCGACTTCAATAACGTTTTTTATTCCACCGTCAACAATCAGATTATACATAAATTCTGCTGTTTGTCTTGAAATATTCCAAAAATCGTGCTGAGTTTTTTCAAGTTCTTGTAATATACCTTGTGTTGTTTGGTCAAATGTTTCTATAATCATAATTTTTATTTTAAATGAGATTCTTTGCTACATAACATTCTGAGTTTTTTTGTTATTTAATAGTTTTCACCCTGTCTGTTACAACAATTGCTCTAACCGGTACTTCTAAAGGACTTGTTTTTACAATATCCTTCTCAATTGTGTCAATAACAGAATACATCCCGGCCTTTGCATTTGTAACCATTATAAGTTCCGTATTTTCAATCGGAGTAATATTTGTGGCAAATGATTCCGTATCAAGATATAATTTATCTGTTATCAAATCTGATTTTGTATCAATTATTTCAACAATATTTTCACTTGCACCAAGAATATATAAATCATCTGCATGAACATACAATTTTACGGGCTTTTCGCAGGTATAAATTTCTTTTATAAGCTCTTTCGAAGCATAATCAACAATAGCCATTCTCGCTCTTGTTCTGCTTATAACATATATTTTGCCGTTCACATAAGCAATATCAGATATATTAGGGAATGTACCAAAATTTGTCAATTTATACTTATTATCAAGTTCAATTGACCAGATATCATTTTTGTTTCTGTCAACATAGAATATTTTTTTTCCATCATCAGTCAAAATGAGTTTGTCGCATTTCCCGTTGATTTTTAGTTGTCTTTTCTTTGTCATTTTCTCCAAATCAAAGACATATATGCTTGAACTTGAACCGGAAGAAATATAAGCAAGTTTATTTTCCTTATCAATTACAATTTGCTCCGGTATTTCGTCAAAAGGAACTTCTTTTATAATCTTTTCATCCATCAATGAAATAACATTCATTATGTGAGAATCAAAATAAGTAACCAGCAAAAATTTACCGTCCCAACCTTTGATATCATTTATAACAGCATCTTGTTCAAGCGCGTAAGCAGCAATTTTTGAATTGGAACCAACAACCTGAATATTACGATTTACCCCCGGAGCAATATAAAAACTTTTGCTTTCAAGTTCCGGAACGGGAGTTGTACGTTTCGCCACAGTAAACTTCAAATTGTCGATTCTTAAACCTGTATCATCCGTAATATCAACATCCAAATCTCCAATTATACCTTTTAAAGAAGTAGGAATAACAAAGCCTTTGGGTAAAAGAATATCCTGAGATAACAAACCTGACTGAAGTTCATCCGGAGGATTTGCTACATTTAATACTGTCTTTTTACCGTTGATATTTATGACTTTTAACAAGGTATAACCATTGTTTAAAATAATCATATCAGGTTTGTTTTTCATAACCTGCCCGACAGGATAAACATTCTTTTCTTTTATTGCATCAACATCAACAATTTTCGATGGATAAACAAGCAGATACATAGTATTATCAGGTAATATTATTGCACCGTCAAAACGAAAATCCGTACCCGCAAAATCTTTGGTAATAAAATCTTTGACATCCTGCGGAACTTCAGCACTCAAAGCACTTCCTGCCATAAATAAACACATCATTATGGATAAAAAAAACTTTTTCATATTACTTAAAAGCCCCTTTAACTTTAGACATAATAGATTTTTTGTCTTTTGCTTCTTTACCTGTCTGCATCTCATAAAGCTGTTTGTAAAGATTACGTTCAGGTTCACTGAGGTTTACAGGTGTTTTTATTTTTAATATTACTATATGATTACCCTTTTGTGTAGGCCTTGAAATAACAGGTATCCCGCCTGCCTTAATTTTAACGAAATCACCAAACTGGGTACCTGCAGGTATATCAATTTCATGTTCGCCGTAAAGAGTTTTTATTGTGACTTTATCTCCAATTACTGCCTGGGCAGGAGAAATTTCAAGTTCAGTTATAACATTTATACCGTCACGTTTATAATATTTTGAGGGTTCAACATAAATAACAACGAACAAATCCCCGTTTGGACCTCCATTAATTCCGCAATCGCCCTCACCTGAAACACGCATTTTGGACATGTTATCAACACCGGCAGGAATTTTAATTGAAACAGTACGCTCTTTATTTATATGACCTTGTCCGGAGCAAGTAGTACAAGGTTTATCTATAACCTGACCGGAGCCATGACAATGAGGGCACACAGAAATCTGCGAAAAACTTCCTAAAGGAGTTCTTGCGACTGTCTGAACCTGACCGGTACCATTACATTGCGGGCAAGTTTTTGGCTGAGAGCCTTTCTGAGCTCCGGTTCCGTTACAATCAGGACAAACTTCCAAATGATGGAATTTAATCTCCTTTTCAATCCCAAAGACAGCATCCTCAAACTTAATTTTTGCATCATATCTTAAATCATCTCCGCGTCGCGGGGCATTTGGATCCTGCATTCCAAAACCAAACCCGCCAAAATTTCCGAAAAACGATTCAAATATATCATTAAGGTTCCCAAAACCGCCCGCAAAAGGACCTCCGGTATCAAATCCAGCGTTTTTTAAACCGTCTTCACCGTAGCGGTCATAAGTTGCCCTTTTATTGTCATCTGATAATGTTTCATAAGCTTTGCCAAGTTCTTTAAATTTTTCTTCTGCATCCGGAGCCTTATTAACATCTGGATGAAGTTCTCTTGCACGTTTTCTGAATGCTGATTTTATTTCGTCTTTTGAAGCGTCTTTTGACACTCCCAAAATTTCATAATAGTCTGCCATAAATTTTATTAAAATATCCCTACTAATCTTCTGCTATCTATATTTATACTACAATTATTCGGCTGTGGCAACATTTACCATTGTCGGTCTTAAAACTTTGTCACCCATTTTGTATCCTTTTCTTAATTCGGCAATAACAGTATGTTCCTTATGTTCGCTTGTCGGAGTCTGCATAACCGCCTCATGAAAATTCGGATCAAATTCCTCGCCTACTGCTTTAATTTCTTCCAATCCAAGCTTTGACAAAGTTTCATATACCTGTTTCTGAATTAAATCAAAACTTTCTTTTACCTTTGCACAATCTTCAACATTTTCCAGAGATTTCTGTCCTCTCTCAAAATTATCAAGGACTTCAATCAATTGCGTTAAAGCGTTTTCCGTACCAAATTTGATAAGATTTTCTCTTTCCTGAGCCTGACGTTTTCTGTAATTATCAAAATCCGCGGCAAGCCTGATGTACTGATTATTTAATTCATCATATTTCGCTTGTAAATCAGCACCTGCATCAGATTTTTCTGCTTCCTGCGCCTCTTGTGTTTCTTCAGCAGGTTCATTTATATTAACTTCTTCATTAATTTCGTCATTTTTGAACGGATTTGATGTATTTTCATCCATAATATTATCTCCCTTATAACTGTTTTATAAAAACATTATAACCCTCAAAAGGGGTAAAAAAAAGAATGTTTATTATTTTTTAATAATTCATGACAATTTAAAAAGGGCATCAAAAACACCTTCACTATATGTCGGATGAGGGAAGCAAACTTCTTTTAACTTATAAACGCTGATACCATTTTGAATGGCAATTGTAATCTGTTGAATTAAAGCGGATGCTTCATTTGAAACAATATGCGCTCCGACAATATTTCCGTTTTGGCTGAGAATTTTTATAAATCCGTCAGTCTGACCGTCACAATGAGCCTTACCTATTGCAGAGAGTAAAACCAATGATTTTTTATAAGTATCAGGCTCTAAATCCTGTTCTCTTTTACCAATCCACGCAATTTCAGGAGTGCCATAAACTACACTCGGGGTTAAATTTCTTTCAAATTTTATTCCGTCAATATCTTCTATTGCCTGTTTTATTGCATAGTGAGCAAGCTGAATTTCTCCTGATACGTCGCCGATATAAGTTACACCGTCAATTTTATCTGTTATATTCGGTGTCCTGCCAACTCCGACAAGCACAATTTCAGGCTCGATAACTTCACCGTTTGAAAGAGTAACTTTTTTATTATTTATCGCTTTTACACAAGTTCTCGTATAGAATTTAATTTTTTCGGTTTTAAAAATTCTCTCTAACCTCTTTGAAACTTCGGCATCGGCAAGCGGAAGAAGATGGTCAGCCAATTCAACAACAGTCGTTTCGACATCGAAATTATTAAAAATCCTCGCCCATTCAACCCCGATAGCACCCGACCCGACGATTAAGATACTTTGCGGGAGTTTTTCAAGTTTCAAGATGTCATCAGATGATAGTAAAAATTTATGGTCAAATTCAAGACCTTTTATAACTTTCGGACTTGAACCGGTTGCACAGACAATTTTTGAGCAATTATAAATTCCATCATTACATTCTATCGTGTTCTTATTTTTAATATGTGCCTCAGCATTTATAACAGTAACCTTTGCATTTTTAAGTGCAAGTTCGATGCCTTTACGTAAAGTTTCAACCGTTTTATTTTTGCGTTCAATAACTTTTGAATAATCAAGAGTAACATTTTGAGCCGTAACCCCAAACTTTTCGCCGTTCAGAGTTTGCTTATAAATTTCTGAGGAGTGAAGAATAGATTTTGTTGGGATGCAACCTTTGTTCAAACATACCCCACCTATTTGGTCTTTTTCAAAAAGTACAACGGATTTACCCTGCGCAGATGAGTGCAGAGCATATGTGTATCCTGCAGGTCCGCCCCCTATTATCCCTATATCAAAATTGTCATTCATTTTTTCCTACTCCCTACCACTCGCCCTAAATGGCAGTTGTATAAATAATTATCTTGTATAAACTCTGGGCAGTCTGACTTTCAGACGGCAGGTGAGTTCGTAATTTATTGTACCCAAAATCTTTGCCCACACATCTATTGACTTGTTTTCATCAAGCAGAGTAATAACATCTCCGCACCTGCAATCAACTCCTGTTACGTCAAACATTATCTGATCCATAGTTATATTGCCGACCTGCGGAACTTCAGCCCCGTTTAAAGTTCCCGTAATCTTGTTTGACAATTTTCGTGGCAGGCCGTCAGCATACCCTATCGGAACTGTTGCAATAGTTCTGTCACCTTTTGCGGTATATGTATGACAATAACTTATACCTTCGCCGTCTTTTGCCTTATGGATATTAACTATTCTGCCTTTTAAAGAAATCAGCTGTTTCAGTTTCGGCATCCTAAATTCAACCCCCTGCGGAAAATCAGGATACAAACCGTAGAGAGAAATTCCTATCCTGCACATGTTTGAATTAGGCTTTTTATAACAAATAGTTCCTGCGGTATTCAAAATATGCAGTAAAAGTCCTTCGGTATCGACATTATCTACAACACTGTCCCATTTTGCAAACTGTTCTTCTGTCTTATCAAGTTCCTCTGCAGCCGCAAGATGGGTAAATATACCTTTAAAATCAAGATATGGGGCATTTTGAACTTGTTTTATAAATTCGACCGCTTCGTCTGCACGAACACCTATTCGGTTCATTCCCGTATCAAGTTTTACATGGACTTTCGGTTTAACACCCGTTCTTTCAAAAATTTCTTTACAGGCTTTTAGGTGTTCCTCTGTAAAAATAGAGATACTTATATCGTTTTGAATAGCAGTTTCTAATGCCCAGACAGGTACTGCACCGAGTACAAGAATATCGCACTTTATCTTTGCCTGTCTTAAATCAACACCTTCATCAATAGATGCCACACCGAGCATATCAACTCCACTTGCCAAAATTGTCGGCGCAAGCATAATTGAACCATGACCGTAGGCATCAGCCTTGACTACACCCAAGAGTTTCATATCAGGCGAAACATTTTTCCGGATTTCTTTGATGTTATGTTCAAGATTTCCTACGTTGATTTCAACCCACGCATCTCTGTGAATATTTATGTTTGTCTGTCTTGTACTGCTCATAAAATTCCTTTTTGCCGGCATAGTAATTCCGACCTACATTTTAAATTATAGGACAAAATTACAAAATATTACATAAACAATATTATCGGTAAGAGATAATATTGTTTAATATTCAAAATAAATATGCCCCATTTCTTTGACCGCAAAGAAACGGGGCGCAAAGAAACTCC
>CACYVN010000012.1 GCA_902777855.1 uncultured bacterium
TGTCAGAAAGTTATGTCCGTTCTGCCTCTCGACAGATTTGACTCGTTGTTTTTTGAACACTAACGTCTATGTTAGCAGTTCTGTCTTTTACGTCCTCGCCATATAGGCTCGGACTTTGGAATCATTTTAATAACGAAATTAACAAGTATATTTGTCACTTACAAAAACTAGTTTTGTAAATCGTTTTCAGCTATTCTGTTTTCAATGTTCAGTTTTTTGTGTCACCAACGCATCGGGCTACTTTTCCAAACCCGCCTGCTATTGGGGCAAAACAAAACCAAGCTTTTATATCTCGGTTTCTCTATCCTACTACAACAATTTTGATTGTCAAGCAGTTTTTCAAATAAATCTTAAAAAATTTTGCTATTTATATTTTCAAAATTTATTCCATGCCAATGCACATTTTTCATTCTATATCAGAAAAAAATAAAAATCAAGTACTTTTTTAAATATTTTTTTTATTATTTTTTATAAAAATTTGATGCAAAAAATTGCACCCTACAAAATGAGAATGAGAAAAGAAAGTAGTGTAGACAAAGCGTTCAGCATGTCCACAAAATACTGACGGTGGGCACATTTCATTTTGCCCTCCCTACATTCTTTATAAATTTAAAATGTTATTTATTAATTATATTAATATTCATGATAAAATAATTTCGTTATGATAGAAAGATACTCAAGAAAAGAAATGACAGAAATTTGGACATTGGAATCCAAATTTCAATATTACTTAAACGTAGAACTTGCGGTTTGTGATGCGTATGTAAAAATTGGAACAATTTCGAAAGAAATTGCGCAAGAAATTCGCAAAAAAGCACGTTTTAGTATAGAGCGCATCGACGAAATTGAACGTGAAGTAAAACATGACGTTATTGCCTTTTTAACTTGTGTAAATGAAAGTCTTGGAGATTTGGGGCGATATGTTCATGTCGGAATGACCAGCAGTGACGTTATAGACACAGCTTTTGCTCTTCAAATTCAGGATAGTGCAAAAATTATTCTGCATGACATTGAAACAGTCATTGAAACATTGAAAAAACTTGCAAATGAGCACCGCAACACAATCTGTATAGGCAGAAGCCACGGAATCCACGCAGAAGTCATGACTTTCGGAATCAAAATTTGCAACTGGATTGATATATTAGAAAGACAAAAAGAAAATTTTGAACAGGCAACAGAACAAATTCGCGTCGGCCAAATTTCAGGCCCTGTGGGAACCTACAGTAATATTTCCCCTGAAATCGAGAAAATAACATGTGAAAATCTTGGTTTAAAGCCGGCAAGAATTTCTACTCAAATCATTGCACGTGATTATCATGCTCATTTCATGCAATCATTGGCACTTATTGCAACAGTAATAGAACAGTTTGCAACAGAAATTCGCCACCTGCAAAGAACAGAAGTTTTGGAACTTGAAGAAGGGTTCTCTAAAGGGCAGAAAGGCTCATCTGCTATGCCGCACAAGAAAAATCCCGTTTTGAGTGAAAATTTGTGCGGACTTTCAAGAGTGGTGCGTTCAAATTCGCTTGCCGCGATGGAAAATGTTGCATTGTGGCACGAAAGAGATATTTCTCACAGTTCGGCAGAAAGAATAATTTTCCCTGACAGTCTGACATTAGTTGATTTTATGCTAAACAGATTTAACAATATTATGGAAAATATTGTTGTACATAAAAACAACATGCTCTCTCACAGTGAAGAATTCGGCGGGATTGTTTATTCGCAAAAAATGTTACTTTCACTTGTTGCAAAAGGGCTTTCAAGAGAAGATGCTTATAAAATTGTTCAAAAAAATGCGCTTGATGCGTTTGAAAACCACGGGAATTTCAAACAAAATGTTTTATACGACGATAAAGTTCTTAAATACCTAAACAAGGAAGAAATCGAACAAATATTCAATCCGCAGGAATTTTTGAAAAATATTAACGAAATTTACAAAAGAGTTTTGGGGTAAATAAGCTTTTTACCTAAACTAAATTTTAACTACTTGGAAATTATAAGACAGTCATAAATTTTATCAATTTTTTCTTTCATTTCTCCAAATTGAGATTTTAAGTCTTCGTAACTGTTTAAGGTGACAAATTTTGCCTCAATTTCCTGCAAAATCTGCCTGTGTTTACGTTCAAGTTCTTCGGGTGTTACAACAATTCTCTGCTGAACAAGAAAAATCACAACCGCAATAATTACCGGTGAATAATAAATTAATGTATCCATAATTTTCTCCTTTTATAAAACTATCGGCCAATAAAAATCTACAAGATAACTTGCTGCATCAAACGGATGGGATAAAAATTTCAGTTCTTTGGATTGCTTTATCTGTCTGTAATTAGGAACATCTATTTTTGAAGTTCCCTCAATATATTTTAAATTTCTTATATTATACAAAAGTTTTTCGCAATTCGGACTAACATACAAACCAATTTCACCATTTGCATTGCGAACTTTTGCATTGAATGCGGCAACCCTGTTTTTTATCGGAGGATTGAATGCTTTTATCTTAATATCAACATCATACCCGTATGATAAAAGTTTTTTCTTTATAATTACATAGTTTGTATATTCGCTTGTACAGCTTCGGTTATCTCCTGATGCATCTCCATTTATTATAATTTTGCCTCTATGTTCGGGGTATCTGCGGAAAAATTCATCACAAGCCTTTGAAGTTGTGGTATTTTCAAGCACAATCTCGTCAAAATAAAAAACTTTATCATCCGTTTTATGTGCCAAAACCCATGCCATAGGATCAACATTAAAATCACAGCTGATATGGATATCAAAATTACTGTGATAAGCTATATTTTTAATATTTTCATCGGTAAAATCTTTTACTACCAAGTTTTCATTGTAATTTCCGGTTTGCCCGAGAACAAAAGTATTATAATATTTTTCGTCATAAAGCTGTTTGAGTTCTTCACAAAACCCTTTTGGCAAATAAATATTTTGAGTCGTCGGAGCACAAATTATTCTATAATTCGGACTCGGATTAACAAAAAAAGTTTTATAAATCCAACCCTGTTGAATTTCCGGATTTGTATGCCCAAAAATTCTGTACTGAAAATTCTTCCAGATTTTGTGAGGTTTTTGTCTTAAACGCGCAAGAAGCATTTTAAATGTTTCATAAGAAGTATCAGACATTTCTTCAATTTCAACAAACCCGACGTTCAAAGATTTGAGCCTGTTTGGTTCATCAAAGTGTCTGAAAAGTATCTCCGAACCGTTATAAAAAGAAAGTTTTTGCTCGGTTGATGACCATTTATAATCTTTCCCTTCTGCAAAACCCATATTCTCAAGATGTTCAAAATATGTCTGCAAAGTCGTATCTCTCACAAGCGTATATGTTTGCGCCCCGACTAAACCCTTTATTTTAGGATATTTTAAAGCAAGTAAAATCCCCAAAAGCGAGCCCGCAAATGTTTTCCCCGAACCATACCCACCCTGATAAACTGCAACATCAAGAGTATAATCATGGGGGATTTCCAAAAATCTGCGCTGAGCATCCAATAATTTATATTTCATAAATCACCTCTCAAAAAACGTAAGTAAATGTATATGTAAAATTATACGTTTTTTGACAAGCATTGAAAACTCCACTATTCCGTCACTACTACATAGTAGTGATTAATAGCCTGAAATCCACATAATGCCGGTTAAAATACGGTCTGTAATTAATATTAATTTTCAATAATTATTCTTTCATTAATATCGGCAGAAACATCTTTATTAAAAGGTCTGCTACGCCACAACTTTATATATAATTCGCCTCCGCCGGAATTTTCATTATAATTAAACTCAGTAAAAAATTGTCTGGGAGAACCGTTATTACAACCACCGTCATAATTGCATGAGCCACCCAAATGTATAAAGTTTTGAAATTCCTGTACATCGGTAGACAAATTATTTGAAGAATAGGAAAATTTAAATTTTAATGTTGATTTTTTCAAATCAACATAAGCATACTTATAGCCCAAATCGTTGGCATTTATACCGTTGAATTGATAGAAAAACGGGGGATTTGCATCAAACGGCAATTTCGAATATTTTACAATGATTTCGTTATTTGACTTTGAATACGAAATTTTTACGGGAATAAGCTGATTTTCAGAGGAATTGCAAAATTCACGGTTATTCACACTGCTCCATAAAAACGGATACTCCAAAGCCACAAGCATTGACGGATTATTTATAAATCTTGATTCTTCAGAAGGACCTGTTATTACAGGGAGATTTTTTTTTGAATCTTTACATATTTCTGTGCTATACCATGGTTTACCGTCAGTAATTTGTCCGAACACAGCTACCGAAGGCTCATAATCAGGAATCGAAAATATGGAATTTGATACATATTTTTTCCTGAGTGCCAAGACATCATTTTTTGATTTATAAGACAACTGTATAGGTCGATTCACACCAACATCAATATCCCGCTTAGGAAGAATATCCGTTTCTGTGTTTTCTTTTGGAACTGTTTGTACGATTTCTGCCCGCTGTTCTTGTTTTTGACTATCCGGTAGATTTTTATTTTTACACGAATTAGTAATAAAAATAACAACCACAGCCAAAACAATACATACGAGAGAAATTAAACTCAATTTATTTTGTTTCATTAATTTATTAATTCCGATTCAATTTTCGCAAGAATTTCATCAAGTTTTGACGGATCCTTTACGCCACCTTGGGCAAAATTAGGACGTCCGCCTCCGTTTGCACCTGTTGCTCTTGCAATTTCCCCAACTATTTTACCGGCATTTATTCCCTTGGCTATAAAACTGTCTGAAACCTTTGCCGCAACAGTTTTTTCTCCTGCAAGAACTACAATGTTATCTTTACCTAATTTATGCGATAAGAGCTCTATACCAATTTTTAGTGCAACAGGAGTTAAATTCGTAACTTTTGATATAAACAATTTGCCCCCGTTAATTTCCCGTGCTTTATCAGCGAATGAGGCAAATCTTGATCTTGCATTTTCTTCCTGAAGTTTTTCAACTTCTTTCTGCAAAGATTTATTTTCTTCCTGAATTTTATCGACACGATCGATAACTTCATTATAATGCGCCTTGAAGCGATTTGACAGGCTATCTGTTACCTCAACTTTTGCATTGATATAGGCAAGAGCAGCTTTAGAGACTACAACTTCAATTCTTCTTGTACCCGCAGCAATTGCACCTTCTGATACAATTTTTACAAAACGCAAATCTTTGAGTTCTCTTGCATGAGTACCGGCACAAAATTCTTTTGAAATTGATTCTCCATTTTTCTCAATAGAAACAACTCTGACAGTATCGCCGTATTTTTCTCCGAACAGCGCAGTTGCACCAGTCAATTCTGCTTCCTTAATGCCCATGATTTTAGTGCTAATTGTATAACCTTCACCAATCCATTTATTCATAAGGGTTTCGGTCTTTTTGATTTCATCAGGAGTCATCGCTCTTGAGAAAGTGAAGTCAAATCTCATACGTTGGTCATCAACATAAGACCCTGCTTGTTTAACTTCATCACCCACAACCTTAATCAAAGCTGCCTGCAATAAGTGTGCAGATGTGTGGTGAACTCTGATTTCTTCACGTCTCTCGATATCAATTTTAGCATTGACTTTTGAACCGATTTCAACATCACCGTTCAAAATCGAGCATCTGTGGACATATAAATCGTTAACCTTAAACGTTGTTAAAACTTCTGCCTTAAAGGTTTCATTTTCAATATAACCGCTATCTCCGACCTGACCGCCGCATTCTGCGTAAAACGGAGTTTTGTCTAAAACAATATCGACATATCCTTCACCCTCAATCTGAGCAAGGATTTTAGCATCATCACATTCGTTTTCGCTGTAACCGATAAACTTTGTCGAACCGACTTCTTTTTCTACCTGAGCGTATTTAATATCTCCCGTAACGGAAATCTTTGCCGTTGCTGCTTTTGCTCGGTCTTTTTGCTCCTGCATAGCAACCTTGTAGCCGTTTTCATCAACATTTAAACCGTTTTCCTGAGCTATTTCTTTGGTTAATTCAAGCGGAAAACCAAACGTATCGTAAAGTTTAAATGCGCTTTCACCGTCAATGTCTTTTTTGTTTTCAATAAATTCTTCAAGCAATTTGTAACCACGATCAAGAGTCTTGTTAAATCTTTCTTCTTCAGCCTTTATGGTATCCATAACTTTTTGCTTATTTTTAATAAGTTCAGGATATGCTTCACCGTAGTTTTCAACAACAGTATCAACTAACTTGTACAAGAACGGCAATTCCATGCCCAAGATTTTGCCATGACGTAATGCACGTCTTAAAATCATTCTCAAAACATAACTTCTGCCTTCATTTCCCGGAATTACACCGTCTGAAATAAGGAAAGTTACACATCTTGCATGGTCTGTGATAATCCTTAAAGATATGTCTGTTTTTTCGGATTGTTTGTACGGCACACCACTCATTTCGCAAACTTTATCCAAAATTGGTCTTAATAAATCTGTTTCAAAGGTTGAAGCAACGCCCTGGCAAACCATTGTGATACGTTCTAACCCCATACCCGTATCAACATTTTTCTTGCCTAAAGGTGACTGGTTACCTTCTTCATCCTGATAAAGTTCAGTAAATACCAAGTTCCAGATTTCAACCCATCTGTCACATTCACAGGTATCAATACCGCAATTCGGATGGCCGCAGGAGTATTCTTCACCCAAGTCATAATGAATTTCTGAACAAGGCCCACAAGAACCTGATGCCCCCGGAGGACCCCAAAAATTATCCTTTTTGCCTTTTCTTTTAATTCTTTCAGCCGGAACTCCAACACTGCGCCAAATTTCAAACGCTTCATCGTCGGTTTCAAAAATGGTTATCCAAAGTCTGTCTTTATCAAGTTTTAAAACTTCGGTTACAAATTCCCATGCCCAAGGAATAATTTCTTTTTTATAATAATCGCCAAAAGAGAAATTGCCTAACATCTCAAAGAAAGTGTGATGGCGGGGTGTTCTGCCGACATTTTCTATATCAGAATCCTTTCCGCCCGCTCTTGCACATTTTTGACATGAAGCTGCTCTGGCAGGTTCATAAGGGCAAGGCTGAATTTCTAAAAATATCGGTAAAAACTGCAACATACCGGCAGTTGTGAGTAAAACTGTCGGATTATCAGGTACCAAACTTGAACTTGGCACAATAGTATGCTGAAGTTTATTCTTAAAATAATCTAAATATAATTTTCTAATTTCATTTCCTTTTAACATTTCTCTTTTTTCCCTTTTATTCTATCGGCGTGGCGACGCCAACCTACTCTTTTCCCTCTGTGATTAATTTCCTTCCCCTGATTTCAGGGAAAGTGGCACAAAGTGCCGAAGGGGTTATATCCGAAAATATCATACCCCAAACATGAAAAAAATAATATATTATAGAAAAGATGGGCAACGCTCATCGCTTTGCCCATCCTACATATTTATTAGTGCAAAAAATTGCACCCTACATTCTAAGTTTGCTCGTAATGACACAAAATTATATAACTTACAAAAAACAGGTATAAGAATCCTATGCCTGTTTTTATAAATTAGTAATTTTGGCTTGCAAACTACCAGCTTGCTTTTGTAACACCCGGTAATAAACCCTGATGTGCCATTTTTCTTAAACAAATTCTGCAAAGACCGAAATCTCTGTGGTATCCGTGCGGTCTGCCACAGATACTGCATCTGTTATGTAATCTTACTGCAGGGTACTTACCTGCTGCAACAAGTCTTTCGCGTTTTGCTTCTTTGTCCATCATCGCTTTTTTAGCCATGAATTTCTCCTTTATGTTTTATTGTGTATTATTGTCAATCTTATTTGTTCAAACCTTTGAATGGCATACCCAAAAGTCTTAACAATTCTCTTGCTTCGTCATCAGTATTTGCAGTTGTAATAACTGAAACGTTCATACCCTTAACTAAATCTACTTCTTCGTAAGAGATTTCAGGGAACAAAGCCTGTTCTTTCAAACCTAATGTATAGTTTCCTCTGCCATCAAAACTCTTAGCACTTACACCGCGGAAGTCACGAATTCTCGGTAAAACTACACAAATTAGTTTTTGTAAGAAATCATACATTCTTTCGCCTCTCAATGTAGCCATTGCACCAACAGGCATACCTTCTCTTAATTTATAAGATGCGATAGATTTTTTAGCCTTTGTTACAACTGCCTTTTGTCCGGCGATTTTTGTTAACTGATGTTCGATTGCTTCAGCAATTTTTGAGTTGTGAGAAGCCTCACCTACACCCATGTTCAAAACTATTTTAACTAATTTTGGTACCTGATGGATATTTTTATATCCGAATTTTTCTTGCATTGCAGGAACTACTTCACTTGCATAACGTTCCTTTAAATTTTTTGTTACTGTCATTTTTTCTTTCCTTTACTATTGGTATTAATGTCGTAAATAACTCGGAGCGAGAACCCTCACCCCTACCCTCTCCCAAAGGGCGAGGGAAAAAGTTTCACACATTAAGCATCTAGTTGCTCACCGCATTTTTTACAAACGCGTACTTTTTTGCCGTCAATAACTTTCATTGCCGGTCTTGTTGCTTTGTCACATGCAGGACAAACAATCATTACATTTGACGAATCAATTGGGGCTTCCAATTTGATAAGTCCGCCCTGAATACCTGCAGCAGGCTGAGGTTTCTGAGCCTTTGTAACCATGTTTGCACCTTCAACAGTGACTCTGCCTGTTGTACGGTCAACTTTTTTAATGTTACCGATTTTTCCTTTGTCTTTACCTGCAATAATGATAACTCTGTCACCATTTTTTACATGTAAATCTTTCTTTGTTGTATCTTTCATTTTTTTTTCCTTTACAATTTTAGTTTTTTGTTTGGAATTATCTATCCGTAAGTTCGCATTTTACGAATTAAGGACTAAATAACCTCCGGTGCAAGAGAAACAATCTTCATGTAACCTTTATCACGTAACTCACGTGCAACAGGTCCGAATACACGAGTTCCTCTCGGGTTGCCGTCTTTTGCAATAATTACCGCAGCGTTTTCGTCAAATCTGATAACTGATCCGTCCTGACGTTTGATGTCTGCTTTTGTTCTGACAATTACTGCTCGAACAACTTCACCTTTTTTTACGGTCATGTTAGGGGTTGCATCTTTAACTGAAGCAACAATTTCGTCACCTACTGCCGCAAATTTTTTATTTGAACTGCCCATAACACGGATACACAATAATTCTTTTGCACCTGTGTTATCAGCAACTACTAATCTGGTTTCTTGTTGTATCATTTTTCTTTCCTTTTCTCTTGTTGAGCAAATATGCTCAACCTACATATACGCCTCTCATTACTCTGTGGTAATGTTGCTTTGTTTTGTAGTAGGAGGTCCTGAAATAAATTCAGGACGAGATACTTGTACGTTTCGCAAAGCGAAACTACAATTATCTCGCTTTTTCAACCACCTCTGCCACTGTCCATCTTTTGTCTTTTGACATTGGCTTAGACTCAACGATTCTTACGATATCACCTTCGTTGCAAACATTATTTTCATCATGTGCTTTGTAATGTTTGTTAGATTCCATAATCTTTTTGTATCTCGGATGTGGTTCGTAATCCGCAACTTTTACGACAACCGTTTTGTCCATTTTATTGCTTATAACCGTTCCTTGTTTTTCTTTCTTAGGCATTTTCTTTACCTTTCTCAGTTATAACTGTTTTTGCTTGTGCGATAAGTCTTTTTGTTTTTGAAATTGTTGCTGTATTTTCCAATTTATTAGTAGCAAGAGCAACTCTTGATTCTAATAATTGTTTTTTCCAATCAACAATTGCATTTTGCAACTCATCGACTGTTTTTTCACGCATTTCACTTAATTTCATTTTTATTTTTCCTTTTTAATTATGCTTCTGTCTTTTCGACAATCTTAGTTTTGATAGGCAATTTTTGTGCTGCAAGTTCCAAAGCGTGAACTGCAACTGCTCTATCAAAGTATTCAAGTTCAAACATGATTCTGTTTGGTTTTACCACTGATACCCAATATTCTACATTACCTTTACCTGAACCCATACGAGTTTCAGCAGGTTTTGCAGTAATAGGTTTATCAGGGAATATTTTAATCCATACATTACCGCCACGTTTGATTTCACGAGTCATTGCACGACGAGCAGCCTCTATCTGACGGCTGGTAATCCAACCGGGTTCTACTGCCTGCAAACCGTAGTGACCGAATTCAAGTTTTGTACCTCTGGTTTCGGTACCTTTCATTCTGCCTTTCATCATCTTGCGGTATTTTGTTTTTTTAGGCTGTAACATTTTATATTGCTCCTATTATGTTTAATTTATACCTTATTACTTAGTTTCTTCTGTTGGAATAGCTGCTTTTGCACGTCTCGGACGTCTTGCAGTTCTTTCAGTATTATTTTCTCTGTTGCCTTTGCTTGATTTGATGTTTTGGTCAGCAAGTTCTCCAGGCATTAAATTACCTTTAAAAATCCAAACCTTAACACCAATCTTACCCATGATTGTATCAGCTTCTGCAAAACCGAAATCAACATCAGCTCTTAAAGTCTGCAAAGGAATTCTTCCTTCTTTAGCCCATTCTGAACGTGCAATTTCAGCACCGCCCAAACGACCTGATACCATAACCTTGATACCCTGTACGCCTGAACGCATTGTTCTTTGCATTGCCTGTTTCATAGCACGACGGAAAGCAATACGTTTTTCAAGCTGTTGTGCAATATTTTCTGCAACTAACTGAGCATCAGCATCAATTCTTGCAACTTCAACAACATTAATGATAACTTCCTTGCCAATGTATTTTGAAACTTCTTTGCGAAGATCATCAATACCCTGACCGCCTCTGCCAACAACAATACCTGGTTTTGCCGTTACAACAGTAATTGTTATTTTGTCACCTTTTCTGGCAATCCAAATCTTTGAAATGCCTGCTGCGTAAAGTTTTTTCTTTACAAATTTTCTGATTTTAGCGTCTTCCGCTACGAATTCTCTGTAGTCTTTTGCTTTGGCAAACCAGCTGCTTGCCCATTTTTGAATGATACCTACTCTGAATCCGGTTGGATGTGTTTTTTGTCCCATATCATTATTTCCTATTTTTCACTTACTACCAATGTGAGGTGCGATGTACGTTTCATTCTTGAGTACATACGACCTTGTGCTCTTGTTCTTGCGCGTTTATAAGTTGTACTTTCGTCAGCAAAGATTTGTGAAATCTTCAATGATTCAGGAGCAACACCATATTGTTCTCTTGCATTTGCAACAGCAGCCTTCAAATTCTTTTCAACTACTCTTGCTGCAAAATACGGCATAAAACGCAACATATCCTGAGCTTCAATAACAGATTTCCCGCGAACTTCATTGATTACTCTGCGAAGTTTACGTGCTGTCATTTTTATGTCTGTTTGTTTTGCTTTTGCTTCCATTGTTTTTATCCTTTTTGTTTAATAAATATTACTTTGGATTTTGTACTAACCTCTTTTTGCAGTTTTATCAGAACCTGCATGACCTTTGAAAAGTCTTGTCGGAGCAAATTCACCCAATTTGTGTCCAACCATTTCTTCTGTAATATAAACGGGAACGTGAGTTTTTCCGTTGTGTACCGCAATTGTATGGTTCAACATATCAGGTACTACCATTGATGCTCTTGACCAGGTCTTGATAACCTTTTTTTCAGAATTAGCATTCATTTTGTCTATTTTCTTCTGTAGAGATTCTTCTACATATGCACCTTTTTTTAATGAACGTGCCATTTATTTCTCCTTTTTGTTATTAATACTTTTATTTGAGATTATTATCTCTTGTTTCTTCTTCTAACAATTAACTTATCAGAAGCCTTGCCTTTTTTACGTGTCTTATAACCAAGTGCCGGTTTACCCCAAGGAGTCTTAGGATTACCGCCGGGACCTGTTTTACCTTCACCACCACCGTGCGGGTGATCGCAAGGGTTCATTGTTACACCGCGAACTGTAGGTCTTATGCCCATATAACGTTTTCTGCCGGCTTTACCGATTGATAAGTTTTTGTATTCTGCGTTGCCCAATACACCGATTGTTGCAAGACATTCTTTTCTTATCATTCTCATTTCACCTGAAGGAAGTTTAACTGTTACATAGTTTCCTTCTTTTGCCATTACCTGAGCGCTGTTACCTGCTGCTCTAACCAAAATTCCGCCACGACCAGGGGTCATTTCAATGTTATGAACAAATGTACCTAACGGAATAAGTTCAAGCGGAAGCGCATTTCCTGTCTGAACAGGTGCTTCAGGTCCGCTTACAATTTTATCTCCTACGTTTAAACCTTCCGGAGTTAAGATATATCTCTTTTCACCGTCAGCGTAAAAACATAATGAAATTCTTACGTTTCTGTTCGGATCGTATTCAACAGTTTTTACTGTTGCAGGAATACCGAATTTTTCTCTTTTAAAATCAATAACACGGTATGCTTTTTTTACACCACCACCCTTGTGACGGCAAGTAATTCTACCCGTATTATTTCTGCCTGATTTTTTATTTAACGATCTAAGCAATGATTTTTCAGGAGTAGAAGTCGTGATTTCCGAATAATCACTTCTTGTCATGCCTCTTTGTCCCGGAGACGTCGGATTGATTTTTCTTATTGCCATTTTTAATTTTCTCCTTACGGCTTTCTACTACATTTCAGGACTTATGCCGTTTGCGCCCTGTTTTTGTGAGAATTAAACCCTCACCCGAATTTCTAAAACTCATTACTTCGTTTTGAAATTCCTCCCTCCACAAAAGGTAGAAGGAAAGCATTGAATTTATTAAACATTCATAAATTCAAGCGGTTCGCCTTCGATTGTTACGATGGCTTTTTTGGAAGAATCAGTTCTTCCGAATTTATAACCCATTCTCTTTGAATGAGACGGCATATAAACCGTATTTACGCTTTTTACCTTTCTGCCAGGGAAAGCCAATTCTACTGCCTGTGCAATTTCAATTTTTGTTGCACCTTTTTTTACTTCAAACGTATATTGTCCGTTTTCTGTTGCTGATACTGACTTTTCTGTTATTAAAGGTTTTTTAATTACATCATATAATCTTTCTTTACTCATTTTTCTGTTCCTTTTTATTTTTGAAGTCTTTGCGTTATTTCATTAACAGCAGATTCAGTCATAATAACAAAATCAGCTTCTAATAAGTCTTTTACGTTTAAGTTATTCGGCAGTAAAAGTTTTACGCTCGGAATATTTCTTGCAGATAATTCAAGATTTTTGTTTTCATCTGCAACGAAATTAGCAACGATTAAAACTTTTCCGCTGACATTTAATGATTTCAATGCACTAACCATCAATTTTGTTTTTGGTTCAGAAATTGTTGAAAAATCTTTAACAACAACTAATTGAGATTCTTTTGCACTCAAAGCTGATTTCAAAGCTAACTTTCTTGCTTTTTGAGGCATATTGAAAGCATAACTTCTTGGTTTTGGTCCAAAGATTACGCCACCGCCTGCAAATAAAGGTGATCTCAAAGAACCTGCTCTTGCACGACCTGTACCTTTTTGTTTCCATGGTTTTCTTCCGCCACCTGATACTTCGGCTCTTGTTTTTGTGCAAGCATTGCCTGAACGTGCATTGTTTAATTGTCTTCTTAATGCTAAGTGCATTACATGTATATTAGGTTCAACACCGAAGACGTCCTTATCTAAAGTGATTTCGCCTAATTTTTCACCGTTTGTACTTAAAATTTCTTTTGACATTTTTCCTTTTCCTTTTGCTTTCCGTCTACCCCTTTCTCATCCTGAGTTTTATATGGCAGAAGCGGGTTATTTACATTGTCGGCATAGTAAAGCCGACCTACTTTCTATAAACTAATTCCACTTTGTACGGGTAGGAACGATTGTGACCAATCTTCCTTCACAGCCCGGAACTGAACCTTTTACCAAAACCAAACCGTTGTCTGCATCTACTTTAACGAGTTTAAGTTTAGTAATTGTAACTCTTTCATTACCCATGTTACCTGCCATTCTTTTACCTTTGATAACACGTGAAGGAGTTGTACCTGCGCCGATTGAACCCGGTTCTCTGTGATTCTTTGAACCGTGAGCCATAGGTCCTCTGCCAAAGTTCCATCTTTTAACGGTACCCTGAAATCCTTTACCTATTGATTTACCTGTTACATCGACTTTTTCAACATTATCTAATACAGAAAGTTCAACCTTGTCACCTACTTTGAAATCCGCAGGATTATCTATTCTGAATTCCTGTAAGTGTCTGTAATTTGATAAACTGTTTTTCTTGAAATGACCCAACTGAGCTTTTGTCAAATGTTTTTCTTTAGCTGCAATTGTACCGACCTGAATAGCATTGTAACCGTCAGTTTCAACTGTCTTCACCTGAGTAACTACAGTTTCATCAACTTTGATAACGGTTACAGGTACTGCCAAACCATTTTCGTCAAAGATTTGAGTCATTCCGACTTTCTTACCTATTACACCTAATGTCATAATTTTTCCTTTCCATGCTCATCCTACTTGGTGCAGACATCTGCCTGCCTCTTGGGTTTTACTTTTATTCCTGAGTAAAATCCGTTTTCGGAATTGCACATTTTTCGCTTGTGAGCGCTACTAACTCTTTACCTTTTGAGGATTACCCTCACCACCGTTACAGGTGGCTGTAGATCACATTATGTTGCATAATGCTATTAAATTTTCAAAATTCGGCTATTGATTATAATTTTACTTCGATATCAACACCAGCCGGTAAATCTAATCTACTTAACTCTTCAGTTGTCTGTTGAGTAGGGTCGTATATATCAATAATACGTTTATGAGTTCTCATTTCAAAGTGTTCACGAGATTTTTTATCTACGTGCGGGCTTCTCAAAACGCAATATATACGTCTTTTTGTAGGTAAAGGAATAGGTCCGGCTACTTTAGCGTCTGTTCTTTTCGCTGTTTCTACAATTTTTTCAGCGGATACATCAATAAGTTTGTGATCATATGCCTTTAAACAAACTCTGATTCTCGATTTTTTTGTGCTGTTTGCCATCTTTAGCATTCCTTTATATTTTCTATGTACTACTTGAATCAAAAGCCCCGAAAAGCCTTTGCTCCGTACTCAAAACTGCTATTTTACATACTTCGGACATTATTTTTGAGTATATTCATACTATGACAAACAAAATTCACTGTCAACAAGCATTTTGCATGATTGTAAAGAATTGTTAAATGAAATATTATTTGAGTGAATGCTCCATCTTTTCAATAATATCAACGGCCTCTCTGACATTTGACGGTATCTTATTATAAACACCTGAATTTACGTATTTCTTTGCTTTTTTTAAAGAAAAAATATTTTTTATTTTCTTTATAAACAAATTTTCTGTCTTCTTTTTAGGTTCACCATAAAGTTCCAAAATTTCCGCTATTTTCGTATAACGTTCGCCTTCAAAAATACTCATAAATTTTTGCGGGGCGGTAAAAAAATAATTCTCAATACTCTCATTTTTAGGCACAATTTTAATACTGTTATTTTCCTGAGAATAGAACATATCAAAATACTTGTGTTTTGAACATTTGTTGTCTAAAATCTCAAGCGCTTTATTAAATTTCGATTGATTTCCGTCAAAATTTTTTGCCAAATAGTCCATACATGGCGGTGAATTTCTGAAAAAAGTACCAAATGAAATATTTTGAGTATTTTTTATTCCCATAACGTTTACCGTTTTTGTAATAAAAAACAAAAAAACTTTTTTTGCTACAAATAATTATTCACTTAAGCAAGATTTTATATGGTCAATTTTTTCCTGACTGTCACTTTCAATATAAATTCTCAAAAGTGGCTCTGTTCCTGACGGTCGAACTAAAATCCAGGTCTTATTATCTTCAAAATATAATTTTATACCGTCTTTTTCATCTTTTTTGATAATTCTCATGCCCGCAATATCTTCCATTTGAGAAAATTTTTCAATAGTCGGTTTAACTTCGTCAAAATTATCCAATTTTTTATCAACTCTCGTATTAATAAATTCACAATTGACAAAATCTTTAAGAGTCTGTTGAAGTTCTGTCAAGGTCTTGCCTTCATAAGCCATAGCCTCAAGTATAAGTAAATTTGCAAGGATTCCGTCTTTTTCCGGAATATGTCCCTGAATACTCAATCCGCCTGATTCTTCACCTGCGATAATCGGATTATATTTTCTCATAGCCTCTCCGACATGCTTGAATCCGACAGGAGTTTCTACAACATCAATTCCGAGTTTTTGTCCTATAATATCAAGCATAAGACTCCCCGCAACTGTTTTTACAAAACAACCCTCATATCCTTTGTTTTGTTTCAGATGCATCAATAAAATTGCCATAATTTCATTTGGTGTAACATACTGTCCGCTTTCATTTATTACACCAAATCTGTCAGCATCCCCGTCATTTGCAAAAGCAATATAATTATCGTGATTATTTACATAATCAATTGCTTCCTGCATATATTGAGGCTTTGGCTCCGGCATTCCTCCACCAAAATTCGTATCATGATACATATGAATACTATCGAATTTGATATCATGACTTGAAAGTAATTTATCAAAATAGCCTATACTTGCACTGAACAAACCATCAAAAAGAATATGAATATTTTTTAATCCTGTTTTAATTTTTTCAAAATCAATAATATCATTGATTCTTTTAAAATAGGCGGTTGAAAAATCCGTCGTAATTACCTTTCCTTTTAATCCTGTTTCAAAATCCTGTCCTATATTTGAGACAATTTCATCCGTTATTTCTTTTGTTGCCGGACCGGCAAAATCAGGTATAAATTTTATACCGAGATACTCAGGCGGATTATGAGAAGCCGTAAACATAATTGCACATGCATCAAGATATTTTGCATTGAAAGCTAAAACGGGGGTCGGCAAGACTTTATCGCTGTACAAAACTTTAAACCCAAAATCTGCAAGAATATTTGCACACTGCATAGAAAAGTTATCTGCCATATTACGGGGGTCATAACCAATAATTATTGTTTTATAAATTCCGTAATTGTCAAAAACATATTTCCCAATTGCTTTTGATACAAGTTTAACATTTTCCGGTGTAAAGTCCTCACCGACAATCGCTCTCCAGCCATCTGTTCCAAATTTTATAGCCATTACATTTTATCATCCTCTACATCATTTTTATATTTTTTTCGGTCTTTAATATTAGTTTGTTTTATACCATATTGAGATTTTCTTTTCATAATATATTGCAATGCCCTTTCGTAAGAAATAGTATCATAACCGCCCTCTATATATTTTGGATATTTCATCTCAATATAATTATAAGCCGCAATCATTCTCTTATCGCCTGACGGATGATCGGAAATAATATCCCAATTTCTATTTAAAATTTTATTCATCATAGAAATCGCTGCAAGTGGGTTATAACCTGCTTTTACCATAAAATCAATCCCATTGATATCGGCACGTGCCTCTTGAAATTTGGTAAGTTTTCCTTCTGCCAAAGCACCGCCTCCTCCTGCAATAATTAAACCGGTTCCTGTTTTTCTTGTTCCTCCGGAACCTGCGGAAGCAAGCACAATTCCTGTTGCCAATGTCCCAATCTCAACCCCGCGGCGAATTAATTTTGTTCTCGAATCCTTTTTATATATATGACCTAATTCATGTCCCAGCACGTATGCCAACTCATCTTCCGTTTCCACATAATCTAATAAACCGCGATAAACTTGAATTACCCCATTATATCCTGCAGTAGCATTTACAACTTCTTTTCTCGAAACAGAAAATCGAACAAAATCATCTAAATTATTCGCTAAAAGAAGTTTTGTTCCGATGTTATTAATCTTAGCTTGTGCCTGTTTTGTTGTCCAACTGTCAAACAATGGAACGATATTAACAGACATAGATGCCGAAGAAGAAGAATATGCCTGTTTTGCAGATTCTCTTGCCTCTAATTGTTCTTTTGTTACTTTTACTTTATAAGTTTTATTTCCTGCAGAAGAATAATCTCTCGGAGAATTATTGTATTCTACTTCCACCACTTCACAAAAAGCAAAATTAACAGATAATAAAAGACCTAAAACAAAAACAAATATTTTTTTCATATAAAACTTCCTATTTTGCTAATATTCTGGTACAATTCTAAATGAAAATAGGATTTTTGTAAATGATCGATTTCCAGAATATAAAAAATATTGCATATTTAGAACCTGAAACGAGTTTCAGCGCAATGGCAGTTGATGTATTTTGCAATATGTATAATATGAACTGCTTTACTACTCCGCTTAACAATATCAAACAGGTTATAGAATATGTTGAACAAAACCCCGATACATTAGGTGTTCTGCCGGTTGAAAACACTTTAGACGGTACAATAAGAGAAACTTTAGATTACCTTATTGCAACAAAAAATCCCAATATTAAGATTTTATCCGAAATTATTATGCCGATTGAATACTGTTTATTGTCCAAAACTACTGAATTATACAGTATTACTAATTTAATCGCATCTCCCCGTATGATTTCAAAATGTCAGGATTTTATAAATAACGAACTGCCGATGCACCATACAATAATTGAAGCAGCATCAATGTTCGAAGCCGCTGACGAATTACGAAATTACAATCTTACCTACGCATCAATCGGTAATCGCAAAATTGCACAGGAAAATATGCTTAATATTTTAAAAGAAAATATTCACGATGATAAAAACAACAAAACCAAATATATATTAATAGGTGATATGGAAACAGAACCGACAGGAAAAGACCGAACAACTGTCGCTTTCCGCACAAACCACACTCCGGGTGCATTGTTAAAAATTCTGAATATATTTTTACAGCACAATATTAATTTGACTTACATTTCATCCCAACCGTCACGTTCAAATCCTGATGAATATATTTTCATAGTAAACTTTGACGGACATGTTAAGGGGACAAACATGCTCAAAGTAATAAACGAAATTAAACCAAAAACCTCGTTTTTCAGATACCTCGGTTCATATAAAACAGGGGTTGAGGTGAAAATGGCGTAAAAAAGTCGTTATGGCATTAAGAAGTAGAGTGGGAACATTTCATTTTGCCCACTTTACATTTTTACAAATTATTTTTGGTTTTGAGTAGAGTAAATTCGTAGGGTGCAATTTTTTGCACCAAAACTATTCACTCAATTCCATAGCAAGTTTTATTGCTTCGACCATACTATCAGGATTTGCAATTCCTTTTCCTGCAATATCAAACGCCGTACCATGCCCGGGAGAAGTTCTTATTACATCAAGTCCTATGGTTGTATTAACCGTCTTTTCACCCGCAACGGTTTTAATCGGAATTAATCCCTGATCGTGATAACAGGCGATATAACAGTCATAATCATCTTTTTCATTATTAGTATAATGCCTGCCGGCGTTTATAAACAAAGTATCAGAAGGCTTTGGATAAGTAATATCAATTTCTTCATCTCGCAGATACTCAACCGCAGGAATTAAGATTTCAATTTCTTCCTTACCCAAAATCCCGTCCTCTCCCGCATGAGGATTAAACCCGCAGAGTGCAAATTTCGGATTATCTATTTTAAAAACAATTTTAAAAGTTTTGACAAGATTTTCAACTTTTCTTATGACTATTTCTTTTGTTAAATTAATTTCTTTTAATGCGCAGTGACGAGTCAATAACAAAACTCTGAAATTTCCTGCAACAAAAAGCATTTCGGCTAACTGTCCGTCATGAGATAAGTATTTTTGCAGAACTTCAGTTTGCCCGTTAAAATTGTATCCCGCAAGATGAAGCGCATTTTTTGCAACAGGTGCTGTCACAATTGCTTTTGGCTTTAGTTCACAAGCCTTTTTTAAAGACTGAAACGAAAACTCTCCCGCCTGTGCAGTCACTTCCCGGGGCTGTATATCCGATTTATCATATGGGATTTCAATAATGTCAAATTTATCAATGCCCGCATTGCTATGCCGGCCTACAAAATTATTATAATAATTCAGAACATCACGATTAGAAATTAAAACAACTTTATCTTTGGGCAAATTCAAAATACTTAATGCTTTAATGGTAATTTCCGCACCAATTCCGTTTGGGTCGCCTGTCAAAATTGCGATTTTATCCATAATTTAACCCTCATGAGTTTCGAAATACCGCAAAATATCCATTATTGTAGTATCTTTACCCAAATTCCCTGATTTTGTGACAATGTACTGCGTCGAATCAACATTTCTGCTTAAAGCTATTGCAGGCAAAACTTCATCAACAAGGCTCAACTGGCAAACTCCCAGCTTATCACAGCATTTGTAAGATGTTTCTCCACCTAAGGTTATCAGAATTGCAGATATTTTTAATAAAACTTTTTGGGTAAGTTCGGCAAGAAAATCTGTTATCATATCGGCAAGCCCTGATTTTGTAAGTTCCGTATTAATCGATGCAGAGTCAAAGCCGTTAAAATTCTTAAATAAATTTGAAGTATGAACCAAAACTATGCCTGTATCATTCAAATCCTGAACAATTTTGTCAACAAACTTATCACTTACACCTGATATAATTGTATCCATATCAAGCTCATAAACTTTTGATTTATCACTGTAAATACAGTTATTTTCAAGCATACGAATTTGATTTGCCGTAATATGAGTTGCACTTCCGGAAACTATAAATTTTGGCATTCTTGGCACAACAACACTTTTTCTGTCAAGTTCATTTTCCTTTGGGAACCATATATTACTTAAAACTTTTGCAGCGGCTGCATTACCGACAGGCAAAATTTTGTACTCCGATTTTTGAACCGCAAGAACAGTCTGTTCAATATCAGTATTTGAAGCAGAGTCTACAACAATAATTCGTTTGCCATCCTCAATAAGTTCATTGATTCTGAATAAAATCGGACCTGCGCCATCAAGAACGGTTTTAAGTTCAATAAGTCCTACAAGCTTTTCAAGATTTTCACCTAATTGATGTTTTAACAATGTCGGTAAATGTGACTCTGTTATCGGAGAATGAGGATCAGTCGCCATTTCTGTTCTTTCTATCGGAGACCCTTTTAAAAGCTGATACCCGCCAACCGTTATTCTTCCTTCATTCGGGAATGCAGGCATAATAACCGCAGCATCCCAGTCAAGAGTTTCAAGCGCAGACATAACTTCCACTGCAATATTACCTCTTACTGTGGAATCGATTTTTTTGTAAAAAAAGTCCGGCTGAATTTTATTAATAAAAAGTTCAACAGCATTTTTTACTTTTTCAAACGCACATGCAGGGGTGCCGTTTCTTGATTCGGTTGAAATTGCCCACGCCTGAGGGATATGCTCATCCACTTCAGATACATTTTCGTTTAATAAAATATTTGTATCCGCACCGTTAAGCTTAAACTGCAAAGCGGTATCATTCGCCCCCGTAAGGTCATCCGCTATTATACCGACAATATTTGAATTAGTAATCATTATACTGCTTCTTCTGCGTCTCTTTTTGAACCTAATAATCTGATATTATTTGCAATTATATAGAATGTTTCTTTTTCATTCCCTGTTGCTTTGTCGGTCCAGCGTCTGTTTGCAATTCTGCCGTCAACAGCAACAAGTCTGCCTTTTTTTACATATTCAGATGCAAATTCAGACTGTTTATCCCATACATCAATATTAAACCAATCTGTTACTTCAGCTTTTGTTTTTGCATCCCATCTGTTTACCGCTACGGAAAAATTTGTTTTTGTTTTCCCGGATTCGAAAGATGTAAAATTTTCTGATGCATCTCTGCCTACTCTGCCTACTATTGTAACCGTATTCATAATTTTTACCTCTTATATTTTTATTGTCGGCATGGCAACGCCGACCTGCGTTTATTTATAAATTTTTACCAATTCCTTTACACCGTCAAGAATTTTGCTTGCTTTTTCTTTTGCTTTGACTGAACCTGTTCTTATTATATCATCAACTTCGTCAAGATGTTCTTCGTAATATTTGCGTTTTTCTCTTATTGGCGCAAGTATTTCATTAATCCTGTCTCCAAGCTGGCGTTTACACTGCATGCAGCCTCTTAAACCCTGCTCACATTCGCTTCTGACTGTTGAAACTTCTTCTTCAGCGCCAAAAATCTTCCAGTATTTGTAAACAACTTCGCATTCGTCAGGATGTCCCAAATCGTCTTTGCGCAGGCGTGAACGGTCTGTTATTGCAGTCATGATTTTTTTTGATGTTTCTTCTGCGCTGTCTGAAATTTTTATATCATTGTGATAAGATTTGCCCATCTTATTGCCGTCAAGTCCGCAAATCAAAGAGCATTCATTGAGCAAAGGCTTAGCTTCGTGGAAAAATTCACCGTAAAGGTTGTTAAACCGTCTTGCAATATCTCTTGTAATCTCGATATGCGCAACCTGATCAATTCCGACAGGAACTAAGTCGGCATTCATCATCATAATATCCGCACTCATCAAGACAGGATAACCCAAAAGCCCATAATTCATTTGCTGCCCCTGACCCTCTTTGGTTTTCAAAATTTTAACCATATCTTTTAAGGTCGGGTCACGTTCAACCCAGTTTTGCGGAGTTATCATACTCAAATATACATTAAGTTCCGCAACCTCCGGTATTAAAGATTGAACATATATAACTGATTTTTCAGGATCAATTCCGCACGCAAGCCAATCTAAAACAACATCATAAGTGTTTTGTTTTAATTCATCGGTTTTATCGTACTTTGTAGTCAGGGCATGCCAATCTGCGACAAAATAATAGCAGTCATATTTGTCCTGCAGATTTACCCAGTTTTTGATTACACCAAGATAGTGACCAAGATGTAATTTCCCTGTCGGCCTCATGCCCGATACAATAACCTGTTTCATAAAAATCCTTTCCGATAGATAACAGAATTATAGTATAAAAAAAATATAAATAAAGTGAGTTGTGAACAGTGAATTATAAATAGTCGGTTACATGTCATTGCTATACATGCCAAGCAATTATTTACATAAAAGATATTATCGGTACATGTACATTCTTTCTCTTTTCTTGCGATGAAAAGAGAAAGAATGTACCAAGAAAGAGAAAAAACGCAAAATCATAGCAATGCCTGACGGCATCGCTCCGCTTGTAGGATATAAGTATAAAATGCTCATACGTTTTTGTCCTAACGGACAAAAATCAATCAGGCGCCTAAAACAACGGCGCCTTTGATAATAATCATTCAAATGCGCAGCGTAGTTTTAGCTGCGCT
The DNA here is from genome assembly GCA_902777855.1 of uncultured bacterium. Taxonomy (GTDB): domain Bacteria; phylum Cyanobacteriota; class Vampirovibrionia; order Gastranaerophilales; family Gastranaerophilaceae; genus Zag111. The sequence continues at coordinate 23,116 of CACYVN010000012.1, forward strand.
AAGAGATTTTTGCCTGAAAGGCAAAAATACATATTACCACGTAGTGGTCTTATGCCGCCGTTAGGCGGTATAGTACCTTAGCGTGTTTTTCTTTTCGGTTCACTTTTCTTTTTGCGTCGCAATCAAAAAGAAAAGTGAATAATAGATAAATATCTCTACGAGATATTCTCATAATATCTTTTATGTAACTAATTATTTGACATGTACAATTACGAGCGATAGCGAAGCAATCCAGCCATTATAAAGGATGGGCACATTTCATTTTGCCCACCCTACATTCTTTCCGATAGATAACGGAATTATATTATAAACAAAAATATAAATAAAGAATAAGTAAATAAGGTGCGAAACATCGCACCCTATCTATAACTTTATATTCTAAAACATAATTGCAAATTACTTAGATTTTTTTGGTTGTGAATAATTTGCATGTATATAATCCGGAGAATTTGGGTCATATACGTCTGTTTCACGGATAAATTTTTCACGTTCCTTTTCGGTTAAAGGATCTATTCCTGCACGTTTACTTCTGCCTTCTTCAGAAAAAAACTTATTCATTGATTTAGCGGCACTTTTAATTTTATTTAACAAATAACTACCGATATTTTCCGTTTTTTGTTGTGCCTTGCCGGTTGGTTTGCGGACTGATAATAATTTATCTATACCTGAACAAAGAGATTTACATTTGTTTGAAACTTTTGTAGTATATTTTGGGGTTATACCTGTTATTTTTAAACTCATTTACATACCTTTCTATCTTTACTGTTTCATACAAGTATAAAAAATGAAAATAAAAAATTTTGCCAAGAGTAATAAATTTTATATTTACATAACGTAACATGTAGATATTTATATCACTATGCAATATAGAATAATAAATTGATTAAAAAATCTGCAATGAGCATATAAATCGTAGAAAGAATTGCTGCCCGAGTTGTAGCAATTCCGACTTCCTTAGCTCCGCCCTTTGTTAAATAACCTCTGGATGCACAAACAAGCGCAATCAATGCACCAAAAATACAAGCTTTTAAAAGACTTATATAAATATCTTTTGTATGCATCCATGCCCAGACAGAATGCCAGTATCTTGCGGGGTGAAGTCCGATTGTGCCCTGTGCAACAGCCATTCCGCCAGCTATCCCGATAAATTCCGCAATCAAAACAACCATCGGAACCGTTACAGCCGCACCCAAAATTCGAGGGGTAAAATAATACCCGACAGGATCAATTTTTAATGTTTTTATTGCATCAACCTGAGAAGTTACCTGCATATTAGCGATTTCAGCCGAAATCGCCGTTCCGGCTCTTGCTCCAATGGCCAAGGCAACAAACCCGGGGGCAATTTCTCTAATCATAACAATTGCAATAGTACCACCAATATACGCTTCTGCACCGGTCATCAAAAATTCTTTTGAAACCTGAATTGCAATAACTGCAGCCGCAATAAATGCAATTACAAGAGAGATTAATAATGAATCGTAACTTATCGCTGCAGCCTGAGAAATAACCGTTTTGAATCTTTGATTCCCGCCAAAAAGGTACTTGATACAGATTATTAAATTTTGAACACAAACACCTAAAAATCTAATCATTGTTTTTATTTAAAAGGCGGGGTAGGTACCCCGCCCTACATTTTATTTAAACTATTATTTTACTACACCAATTCAGGAACTTTTACTGCATTTCTGTTTGCAATTTCAACCAATGCTGAAATTGTAGCCATCATTGAAAGCTCTGAAGACAATTTGTTAATACAAGAACCGCATCCGATTGCACTTGCACCTGCAGCAAAAGCAAACGGTGCAGTTGTCGGATTGATTCCTGTTGCTGTCATAACAGGAATTTCAACATTTCTGCAAAGTTCAATCGTATTAGAAATAGTTAATTCAGCTCTATCCATTAATGCTCTTGCACCTGTCATTTCCATATGAGGATAATAATGACCTTCTGTCTGAATTAAATCAATACCCATTTCTTCTAAATGATGAGCAAGTTCAATTTGTTCTGCGGTAGAAATTTCACCCGGAACAGTAACGCAGAAAAATATATTGCTATCACCGATTAAAGATTTTGTTTCTTTAACGATATCCAAAACTTCCTGTGCGCTGAATGAACGACCTTCTTTATATAAAGTATCGAAATTTCCTACTTCCAAACCGTCAGCACCAAGTTCAACAGCTCTTGCAAGTTCAGACGGAACAACCGATGATACAAAAATCGGCATATCAGTCATTGAACGAACTTCACGAATTATATCTTCTCTTGCACAAATATCAACTGCGCTTGCACCAGATTTTTCTGCTGAATAAACAACTTTTTTAATATTTTCAATATCAAAATTATCAATACCTGCGATAACTTTTACTGCTCTTTTTTCTTCCAAATGATGTTTAAATAAATCAATTCTTGACATAATTTTCTCCTTTTATAATTTCATGTTGGGCAAATATGCCTAACCTACATCTGTTTTTCAACTAACAAGGCAATTATACATTATTATTTTAATATTTGCAAGAACGCTATTTCCCGTAAACAAATCGGTGAATACAATAAACAATAAATAAAAGTAAAGTTAGTTAAGTGAATAAGGTAAATATATAATGAAAAAATTTATAACAACATTAGCAATAGTATTTGGTCTTTGTACTCCCTGTTACGCACAGCACTACGACAAAGACGAACTTATAAATATCAATGTTTATGAAAAAATTTCGCCTGCAATAGTGTCTGTTGCAGCACAACTATCTGACGGAGTATCTGAAGGTACAGGCTGTATTATTACATCAGACGGACAAATTTTGACTGGCTGGCACGTTGTCGAAGGTGCAAAAACAATCGATGTAACAACTTCAAACGGTCAAACCTATAAAGCAAAACTGATGGCAAAAATGAAAGATTCAAGAGATTTGGCTCTTTTAAAAATTGAACCTAATGAAAAACTTTCAACCGTGTCATTTGGCGATAGTGAGGAAGTAAAAGTAGGGCAAAAAGTCTTGAGCATCGGTAATCCGTTCGGGTTTTCAAACACACTTACTCAGGGAATAATTTCCCGAATAGATTATGTAAAAAACCGATTTCAGACAGATGCCGCCATAAACCCGGGGTGTTCCGGGGGACCCATACTAAATTCCACGGGCGAAGTTATAGGCATAAGCCAATCCATTTATAACCCCGATCATAATATTTCAAATATCGGTATCGGTTTTGCCATTCCGTCTAATGAAGCTGTAAAATTTATAGCCACAATTGAAAAGAAAAATTAAGCTGAGAGTTTTTTAACAAATTCCCTGATATCCGAAGCATCTTTTGTACCTTCGATAAACTCAAAATCGGGGCATTGTGCATTTAGTTCCTCTATCATATCCGACACAAGTCCCGGAATAATAATCTTTCGGGTTTTAATTTTATTTTTTATATCAAGTTCATCCAAAAATTTAGATACAATTTCAGGAGTAAAAGTCTGCGCAGACCAAGCGGTCAAAACGCTCATTCCGTCAGCAGGAACAATTATCAGATATGTCGGAACATCAAGATTTTCAAGTTCATTTGCGACCGCAAAATATGTCAGCGCAAAATTTGTGGTCATGAAAATAATAGAATTTTCATCGGGATTATTGTACTTGTATAGCCCCGAATCGACCTGCAAAGTCTTTTGAGGATCGGTAAAAATATTGTGCCTTAAAGTTATAAGTGTTGAAAATAAATCTTTATCTAACTCCTCAAAAATAAGCATATTAGCATATTTGCACAAATAAAATCCTGCTCTTGCGCACTGGCTGTAAATATCATCGTTTTTCATCACAACACAAACAGGAGCAGAACTGTTTTCGTCTTTATCTAAAATCGCTTTTCGCCGTGTTTCAATAAGATAATTTTTTGTTGTCTGAAAATCCTGTTCTTCAATGATGTTTAGCCCTAATGATTGTAATTTATCAAAAGATATAACAACTCTACCCTCACCCGCATTTGTATTGCTCATAAATTCGCAAACAACTGCTCCCTCTCCCATCGGGATACAAAGCGAACCAACGAACTTGTGAGTTGCGTGAGCCTGTATGCCGTATGGCTGAGGGGTGGGGTGAGGGGTTGAACCATTTCTCTTTTCCGATTCATCGCAATGATAATTATTCTTTAATATAACTAAATCAACACCGAAAGTTTCACCGACGTGAGTGTACTCAAATTCACAAATCTCTTTTAATTTTTCCTCATAATCGGGTTTTGAGCAGTCAACAATAACCGCAAGCGTTGTCGGGTTTATAAAAGTTTTTTCATGACGATACAAAACATTTTCGCCGCCGATTTTTAAATCACCGATTTGGACTGTGTTTTGCGGATGTTTCAAACTTTGACAGTAAACTTGTCTTAATTCATCGCAAACATAAGGGCATTTGTCGATTTCTATCTGCGCTTTTGCAAGTTTTAGCGAATAAACCATGCAGGTCGGACATCCGCACTCTTTGCAGTTTGTATGCTCAAGTTTTTTAGCGGCAGGCATATATTTAAAAATCTGTAATCCCGTCATTTCCATACTACAAAAGCCCTCGTATTATATTGATATTTTCGGGATTTTTCATTAAAACAATATTTGCCCCCGCAGCCAAAGCACCTGATACCGCAGTAAGTTCTATCATTTTTGCACGTTTTTCCCCGCCAAACTTTGCTTCTTTGGTCTTTAAAGATTCTATCCCCGCCTCGCTGATTAACGGCAGATTCAGATACTCATCCCCGCTTTCAAGCCGAACTTTTTCCATTATGCTGTAACCGTACTCATAACCGTAACCAAGACCGCCAATATCAGTATTCATAATGATTTTGCTTTTATCTAACCCCATATCAATACACAAAATATTGAGTTCTTTGGCTAAATTTATGTCTATCGGTGTTTTCAAAACAACATAATGACCGCCTTTTATAACGTACGGAATAATGTCCTTGTAAGTTTTTTCGGTTACATAAGAAATTATGCATTCTCTATCCAAAATTTTAATTAACTCCGGCAACAGAATTTTATCAACATCATCTTTTCCACACCCACAAATCATAAGCGGCTTATGAATTGTAGGTAAAATTTTCCTCAAAATTTCTTTTGATTTTTCGATATCTTCGTCAAATTTTAGCGCCAAAATATCACAATCAACATTTGGTAAAAACTGATTGCCAGCATTTATATTTAGCGCAATTAATTTTGATTTATTTGTGATATCTAACATACTATTCGCCATAATCAACACCTAAATCGTTAATTTTATATTTATCATCCAAATTATACCAGTCTTTTTCATAAAATCCCAATTCTACAAATTTGTTAAAAGAAGAATATTCCCAATCCTTCGGTGCAATATTGTAGTGTTTTACAGGATTGTAGTGAATATAATCAATGTGCCTGTGTAAATCGTTTTCATCACAAATTGTGTGTTCCCAATAGCGTCTTTGCCAGATACCTTTCTCACGTTTTTTAATTTTACTTTCCGATAATTGTAGTGTGGGCAAAGCGAATGCGTGCCCACATTTTTTAATATGAATCGAAAAATAATATTTTATAAGACGAATAATTTCCGGATAATCATGATTATTATTCAATTTTAAAATTAAGTGTATATGATCATTCAAAATGATAGCAGAATAAATTTCAAACGAATACTTATTCATCGCATACTTAAATGACGAACGCAATAATGCGATATTATCAAGTAATATTGGTATGCGATTATTCGTTATCATAGTAATAAATACATATTTATAGTCATTATTAAAAAAACGCCTGTATGTAGCCATAAGCAGATTATATCACAAAATGTGGGCACGCATTCGCTTTGCCCACACTACTTTGCTCATCTATTTACAAATTTCAATACATTGTAGATTTGTAGGGCGGGGTAGCCACCCCGCCAATAAATATTTATGAAAAATTACGGCTGTTTCTTACTCTGTCCATAATTTCCTGAAACTCTTGTTCATCAATGGTTTCTTTGTCTAAAAGTTCTTTGGAAATTGCTTCAAGCATATCTCTGTTCTCAATAAGCAGCTTTTTAGCAAGTTCATATCTTTCTTCGACAATATTTTTTATTTCTTCGTCAATTTCATATGCGATCTGCTCGGAATAATCTCTTTGGTGTCCGAAATCTCTGCCCATAAAGACATTTTCCTGATTTTTGCCGTAAGCCATTGGCCCGAGTTTATCACTCATACCCCATGCAGTAACCATCTTGCGCGCCATATCGGTTACGTTGATTAAATCCTGCGATGCACCTGTTGAAACTTCGTTCTTGCCGTAAACGATTTCTTCAGCAGCACGACCGCCTAAAGATACCGCAATTTTAGCCAGCAATTTTGCCTTGCTGACATGAACACTCTCATCTTTCGGTCTTGTCCAAGTAACACCCAGCGCCATTCCACGAGGGATAATGGACACTTTATGAAGTTCGTTTGCATCAGGTAAAAGTTTGTCTATCAATGCGTGACCAACTTCGTGGTATGAAGTGAGTTCTTTATCTTTATCCGTCAGCACTCTGCTTTTTTTCTCAACCCCTGCGATGACTCTGTCTATTGAAACATCAACATCTTCCATATTGATTTTGTCTTTATTTTTGCGAGCCGCAAGAAGTGCAGATTCATTTAACAAGTTCTGCAAATCAGCACCGGTAAATCCTGGAGTACGTTTTGCAAGGATTTTCAAATCAACATCACTGTCAAGTTTTTTATTCTTTGCATGGACTTCCAATATTTGTTCTCTGCCTTTAACGTCAGGCGCATTGATATAAATTTGCCTGTCAAAACGACCGGGGCGTAAAAGCGCATTATCCAAAATATCAGGTCTGTTTGTTGCTGCAATAACAATAATATTGGTATTCGCATCAAACCCATCCATTTCAACAAGCAGTTGGTTCAACGTTTGTTCTCTTTCATCATGCCCGCCGCCAAGACCTGCACCACGCTGACGTCCAACAGCATCTATTTCATCAATAAATATAATACACGGCTGGTGTTTTTTAGCCTGTTCAAACAAATCACGAACACGACTTGCACCGACACCGACAAACATTTCAACAAAATCTGAACCGGAAATTGAGAAAAACGGAACATTTGCTTCCCCTGCAACTGCTTTTGCCATAAGGGTTTTACCTGTTCCGGGAGGTCCGACAAGCAGGACACCTTTGGGGATTTTTGCTCCGAGTTTCATATATTTTTCGCCGTTTTTCAAAAAATCAACGATTTCTTCAAGTTCTTTTTTCTCCTCGTCAATTCCTGCAACATCTTTGAATGTTGTTTTAACTTTACTGTCTAAAAGCATCTTTGCTTTACTTTTGCCAAAAGACATTGCCTGAGAACCACCCGCCTGAATAGCTTTTATCATCAAACCAAGCGAAATTATTGCAAATAATACTATTAAAAATGTTCCAATGTTTCCAAGCAGCTGTCCTGATTCCTGTGCTTTTTTGACTGTTATATCCGCCCCCGATTCATTAAGTTTATCCATAAGTGTTTCGTCTTTTGACGGAATCTGAACCTTGTATTGGAACAACGGGGCTTGTCCGTTTGTGTTATCAGGCAGCAGGAACGGAGAATTAGTATTAACTCCTTCTTCCTGTTTTTTTTCTTGTTTTGGCTGAACCGCAGGAACGGCAATAATCATATCGTCATATTTTTCAATCTTTGAAAACTCTTTATTTTCGAGCATTGTTAAAAATTTTGTATATGAGATTTCCGATGTATTTGTAACAGGTCCTGTCATAAAAATTGTTGACAAAAACACCGCAACAATTATGGCAAGTATTACATATAACCCCGTTGACTGACTTTTATTCATAAAAATATAACCTTTCCAAAAATAATAATTATAACTGTCAAGATTATAACTTAAAAAGATAAAAATGTATACATAAAACAATATTATCGGTAAGAGATAATATTGTTTTATATTTAGAATAAATATGCCCCATTTCTTTGACCGCAAAGAAACGGGGCGCAAAGAAACTCCCCGACCTGCACTTCGTTCGCTAATAAATTGTACGCCCTCGCATAA
>CACYVN010000013.1 GCA_902777855.1 uncultured bacterium
TTATTGCTCACTACGTAAAGGTCGGAAAGGACAGGCTTTGCGTAGTGAATTAAACATTGTTTACGACACGACAACAGGGCGGGATTTGTCTGAACGAAGCATCAGCCTGCAGGTTTCTGCTTGGTTACTCGCTATCGACAGCACTCCACGTTTTGCTTTTTGTGGCTTTTGCAACAAGCAAAACTGTTCCGGCTTTGGCTCGTAATCCGCTTTCTGACGGCTTTCTTTGCCCACTCAAAGAAAGCCGTCATGACATAAATAATATATCTTTTCGTGAGGTAAGGATAATATTGTTTATGTTTTTACATCATACCTTTACGGCTGAAGAAAATTGCAACAATACATGTCGCAAGTATTGATATTAAAATTACAAATAAGAATCCTAAACTATTTTCTCCAAAGGGCATAGGAACATTCATACCCCAGAAACTACCTATCATTGTTGGGATAGACATGATAATAGTTATCGATGCCAAAAATTTCATTACAAGGTTTAGGTTGTTGTTGATAATTGAAGCCATACAATCCATCATGCTCTCAAGAATTGTTCTGTGCATTTCAACCATCTCAGATGCCTGTTTATTTTCAATGATTACATCTTCTAACATATCAATATCGTCTTCGGTAAATTTAAGAATAGACTGCAGGTTACCTGTATTGGTATTAATTATTCTCAAAAGTTTTTGAAGCACGAGCTGATTGTCTTTTAATGATGTCGTAAAATAAACTAATGATTTTTGGATTTCCATCAATTGAAATAAAGCTTTGTTATGAGTGGTTTTTCTCAAAGAATCTTCAATGCTGTCCGTTTGTTTATTAATTATATTTAAATATCTTAAATAGAATTTTGCGGCCCTGAATAATATACTAAGCATGAAATTTGCTTTTTTACGAGTATCAAAGAATTTTGCTGTATCTTCATTAAAGGAACTTATAATTTTGTTTTCTCTCGAACATACCGTAATCATGCTCTCGGGAGTAAAAATAAGACCTAAAGGCAAAGTGTCAAAGTTCCCCTCGTCATCCATTATAGGGACGTTCGTAATGACAAGCAGATTGCCGTCTTCAAATTCCATACGTGAAAGTTCGTCAGCGTCAAGAGAATTGCTTATAAAACTTTCATCCAACCCAAGAACAAGTGAAACCTGCTGTATTTCTTCTCTTGTCGGGTTAATAAGGTTGAACCATGAACCGGAAACTGCCTCATTAAGGTCGAGTGTTTTTAATGTCCCGTCATCTTGTGTCTTCGTGATTTCCAACATAATTCAGTACCTTACAACTACTTACAAAATCATTAAACTACACTTTTTGTTTAATTTCAATAGTTTAAACGTAGTAAAGGTTACAGTCTTTATAAAACGATTGTTTGCGGATAAATTTCTTCAACATGGAATGCCCAGTCATCAACATCAAAAAATCCAATTGAAAATTCCGCACTGTTTTCACCAATTTGCTGAGCTCCCGGGACCTTAACAGGTGGTCCTGCAGGAGTTGTTCTTGCCGGATTTTGGGGATTTGAAATTATACCTATGCTGCGCAGCAACGTTACTGATAATGTATTTTTATATACTTCGTATTCGCATAGCCCCTTTGTAATAATTCCAAATCCGTTAGCCCATACAAATCTTTGCATTGGTGCGGTATTTGTTTTTGCTTCATGTCCTTTTGAAGTAGGTAAATTTTCTCTTAGATTATAATCGGAATCAAATTTTCTTTTTATTATTTCGTTTAAATCTTCTGACCATGTTTCCTTTACGGGTTTATTAAGATTAAATCTGACTTGCCATAATCTGTTTATTAAAAGATTAGACCAATTAATCTTAAAATTAAGAAGATTTGAAAATTTGTTCAGATAAACAGTGACTCCGAAAAATGATGTGTCAATTTTTATTCCGCACCTTAATTCTCCGTCCATAATTATTTTAGCTCCGCGTATCTGTGCAATTTCTCCTTTGTCCTTTATATCCGGAGCATAATTGTATGTATCTCCTTCGTCTTTGTATCTGACAAATTCAATGAAGTTGCGGTGCACATTTTTCCCCTCGTATAAATCAATTTGACCATTTACCACTTCAATTCGGATGTTGGAATTTTGTATATAATTATCAAAAACCTCCAAATCAGTAGGTTCATTATCAGATCTAAATTCTCTCAATACGTGATAGATAGTTGTCATGTCCTCTGTTACAGGTATTTTTGATGTGTCGCATAAAAGGTTTGAATCAAACCCCTGAGTTTTTTCTATTATTTGTCCCTCTTTAGGCATTGAGGTCTGTATTGTCTCAAGGAGTTTATATTCATCCTGATACTTAAAACTCGCAACTATATTTTCTTCCTGGTTAAATTTAATTTCTTCAATTATTGTATTTGCAATCTGTAAAATTTTATTGTATCTGACGATATTTTCCTGATGAACTTCATCTGTCGAACACCCGCAAATACTGTCGTGCGCTTGGTTTTGCAAAAGCAGTTTGTATGCATATTCAATGGCAGAGTCGTAATTCCCTCCGAAATTGTACTGAAGTTTATTTGCCAAATCGAGTTTATATGAGCATTCTGTATTGAGTTGTTTCAATTTTGTCCTTGTACTGTAACAACCCGGCAATATAAATGTTTTTGAATTATCTCTCAGTTCATCATTATACTTAACTTTAAATTTTACATTTTCAAAATAGTCAAACGGAGATGATAAAACTATATTATAATCTTCAAGATATGTGTTAATTTCTTCAATTTGGTATACAATATCTCTCGGAACCCCTAAATGATCTGCTCCAATAGGTAATAACAGCGTTTTGCCTGATTTTTTTGCTATCATATCAAGGTTTTTCTTTATAAATTCCGCTTTTTCTTCCATTGTTTTATCAGAAGAAAAAATATCCATAAAATAACCTCTTACAAGATTAACAGTCGGAACCCCGCAGAATAAAAATTCGGAAGGCAGTTTATCCGGAACTCCACGCCATACAATAGCTTTATCGATATCAAATTCTTTCAGAATTTTCGGAATATTTTTACTGTGTCCGAATGTATCGGCAAAATATCCGATAAAGTCTTCACAACCAAAATCTCGTGCGATTTTTAACCCGATTTCAAGATTCTTTGCAAAACAAATCCCATCGGTTAAAAATTCATCAACAAGAGTATAAAAAGGACCGATAAAAAGTTTTTTATCAATAATAAGGTCTCTTACGAGTTGTTCTTTTTCCGGTCTTAATTCGAGATAATCAAGCAACGCTGCAACCTGTCCGTCAAAATAAAATGAAGGAATTTCATTTCTTTCAAGCAAATCCAGTACGTTATCAAAAACTCTTAACAGTCTTAAACGAAATACTTCAAATTCCCTGTACCATTCTCTGTCCCAGTGAGAGTGAAGGTAGGCAATTACTCGTTTTTTATCATTCTTACTTCCCATGTTACGATTCTAACATCCAATTCAAAATTAATCCAATTGTTAACCTGTTGTCTGATACAAAAATTTTTCTTTTCCAAAATTATAAAGCAGTGAGGGTTTATTATGATAAAAAAAATATTTATTTCAATTTTTATGTTTACTATTTTATTTTCAGGATTGAGTGTTTTTGCTTACAGCCAAAGTTATTCATCAAACGATTATGGAGAAGAAAATTGGGTTGAAAACGGGAATACGTATTGTAGTGAAAAAAAAGGTTTGTGGAACAAATTGAAAAGTGCCTTTGTTGGGCAGCTGACCGGATACACTCCACAAATACCACCATCACCATATCTTAACCCTTATTATGGACCGTCATATCAGCAGGGTTTCTATACAGGTAACAGGTGGAATAATCATAATGCTTATTACCCGTCATATCCTATGAGGATTTACGGTCGTTCATTTTAAAATGTAAAAATTATATAAATATATACTAAACTAAATATTTTAATGGTATTATACGTAATGTAGTTATTTTAAGGAGAGATACAAATTATGTGTGGTATCGTAGGATATGTGGGTACTAACCCCGTTTTGGATATATTATTAGACGGTTTGGAACAACTTGAATACAGAGGATATGATTCTTCTGGTATTGCAGTAAAATGCGATAACGAAGTTAAAGTATATAAAGCTGTAGGAAAGTTAAAAAATCTGAGGGAAGAATTAGCTCCGCATGCTTATGAAATATCTAAATCTACTATGGGTATCGGTCATATACGTTGGGCAACGCATGGTGCTCCGACGACTGTTAATGCTCATCCGCATACCTGCAATTGCGGGAGTCTTGTTGTTGTTCATAATGGTATTATTGAAAACTATAAAGAATTAAAAGCTAAGCTTGAAAAAGAGGGTTGTGTTTTTCGTTCTCAAACAGATACTGAAACAGTTGCACATCTGGTTGCTCAAAAATATGCCCAAGTCAAAGATTTGACAAAAGCAGTAGAACTTGCAACAAAAGAAATTGAAGGTGCTTATGCATTGGAAATTATGCATAACGATGAGCCTGATAAACTTGTTATAACAAAACGTAATGCTCCGTTAATTATTGGTATAGGCAATGACGGATATTATGCCGCATCTGATATCCCTGCGTTTATCAAACATACAAATAAGGCTATATACCTCTCAGATAATCAGATTGCAACTCTTACAAAGACTTCAGTAAAAATTCAGGATTCTGATGGTAATGAAGTTACTCCAAAAGTCGAGCAATTACCTTGGGAGCCTGTTGCTTTGAGTAAAATGGGCTATAAGCATTTTATGCTCAAAGAAATTCATGAACAGCCTGATGTTATTAGAAATATTTTGGTCGGAAAACTTCATACATCTGATTCTCCTGTTGAGCTTAATGAAGTTAAACTTACAAAAGAAACACTTAAAAATCTGAATAGAATACAGGTTATTGCCTGCGGAACATCTTTACATGCGGCAATGATAGGCAAATATTTGATAGAAGATTTATGCGGTATTCCTGTTGATGTTGAGGCTTCAAGTGAATACATTTACAGAAAGACTGTAACTGATGCTCACACTCTTGTAATTGGTGTTTCTCAGTCAGGTGAAACCGCTGATACTTTGACGGCAATTAAGCAGTCAAAAGTAAAAGGTTCACATATTTTAATTATTACAAACAGACCTGACAGTGCTATGGCAAGAGAAGCAGACAGTCTGTTATCCGTTAATGCAGGTATTGAAGTTTCTGTTGCTGCAACAAAATCTTATATTGCGCAACTTACATCTTTTTATCTTTTAGCGCTTTATATGGCTGAAATTAAAGGCTCTGCAAGTGATGAAACTATAAAGAATTTAAAATCAGAAATGCTTTTGCTTCCTCAAAAGATAGAGCAAATTCTTGCAAACAAAGATTATATACAGACTTGTGCAAGAAAGTATTCCGGGACAAGAGATTTTATCTATATTGCAAGAGGGGTAAATTATCCGACTGCATTGGAAGGAGCATTGAAACTTAAAGAAATAAGTTATATAAACGCAACAGGTTATCCTGCAGGGGAACTCAAACACGGACCTATTGCCATGCTTGATGAAACAATGCCTGTATTGTCTGTTTTGATGAAAGGTTCTGTATATGAAAAACTTCTATCAAACAGTGAAGAAGCAAAGGCAAGAAATGCGAGAATGATTGCTTTGACAAATTCAAGTGACAAAAAACTTGATGATTTATTTGATTATATAATCAGAGTCCCAGAGGTTGATGAAATGTTATCGCCAATAATTTCAATTATTCCGTTGCAATTGATTGCTTACTATATAGCAGAATTTTTAGGCAAAGACGTTGATCAGCCAAGAAACCTCGCAAAGTCTGTTACTGTTGAATAGGGTAAATATATAGTGGAATCAGTCGTATCTAATGTAATAAAAATCTCTAAAGACATATTAGCTATTGAACGGGAACTGCCAAAACTTTGTGGCGGGGAAATTATCCGCTGGGCTATTATTGATGTTACTGATGGATTTTATAAGATAAGTTTTTCATACAAAAAATAAAACAGAATGCAATTTATAGTGCATCCTGTTTTATTTTATCTTTTATTTATTATCTTATGCTAATACTTTATCCATAATTTCCATATCTTTGTATTTTTGGTCAATAGCACCTTCTTTTTTGTAGAAGTTTGTAATTGTTTTATAACCTGCATAAGCTAATAATGCGAAACCTGTTGCAATTAAAGCTATTTTACCCTTTCCGGCTGGAGATTCCATTGCAAATTTTTTCAAAGCTGCAGAGGCTTTTGTTGCTACATTTTGAACGGTTTTATTTGATGCAACTTTTTTAGCAAATTTAGTTACAGCATCAACTACTTTTGAACCGATTTTTGTTGATTTTACTTTATGAAATGCTGCAGATATATAATTTATAGCTTTTCTTGCGGTATCACTATTTGCAGCTTTTGCAGCATACTCAGTAGCTTTTTCAATTCCTGCACCAACTTTTGTTGCAACTTTTGTTGCTAATTCAGGATTTGCTTTTACTGCTTGTTTTACCAAATATGGAGTAGCTGCTAATGCGCCTAAGCCTACCGCAGTTGAAAATTTATTTACTGAGTGCTCTCCATTTCTTGTTTTTGGCTTGATTGTTGCTCCTGCAATTGTGCCGCCTACCAAACCTAATGCTCCGTATCTTGCAACGTTAATCATAAATAAACCTACCTTTCCAATACAATATAAACCTATCTACTCATATATAAAGTATTTTTTTAGGTAGGAGTTGCGTATTTTGTGTAAAAATGCTTAATATTTATTTACATTCTTTCGGGGGCGCTCACTGCGATAATTTTCAGGGCGTTAGCAAGAACCGTTTTAAAAGCATAAATAAGTGATAATCTTGCTTTGGTGAGTTCAACGTCATCAGTTATTACTCTTGTTGAATTGTAGAATGAATGAAACTCTGATGCCAAATCCTGAACGTATCGGCAGATTGTGTAAACCTGTCTGTCACGTGCGGATGTAATAATCAGATGCTTAAATTCTTCAAGTTTTAAAATAAGCTTTCTTGCTTCTTTTAGTGTTAATTTAATAATATCTTTATTAAAATTACTCAGCATATTGTTAAAATCGTTTTCTGAAATAACAGGTGCGGATTCTTTTCCGTTTTCTGTATCAATTTTTGGCAAAGTTGCGTTTCTTATAATCGAACACGCTCTTGCGTGTGCATATTGGACATAAAATACAGGGTTTTCGTCAGAAGATTTTTTCGCAAGCTCGATATCAAAATCAAGTGTAGTATCAATGTTTCT
This sequence comes from uncultured bacterium, assembly GCA_902777855.1. Taxonomy (GTDB): domain Bacteria; phylum Cyanobacteriota; class Vampirovibrionia; order Gastranaerophilales; family Gastranaerophilaceae; genus Zag111. Next base: position 7,213 of record CACYVN010000013.1, read on the forward strand.
CATCGTCATCCAGAATCTTGTTGCATCAACACCTACTTCATCAACCAAATCTTCCAATGTAACCATGTTTTTGCGTTTACCCATTCTGACTTCATTCCCGTCAATGACAAGGTTTACAAGCTGTCCCAAAAGGACCTCAAGTTTATTTGGGTCATAACCTAATGCCTCTAAAGATGCCTTTACTCTCGAAATATATCCATGGTGGTCTGCCCCCCAAATATCTATCATCCTGTCAAATCCTCGTTCTAATTTTCCTGCATGATATGCTATATCTGCGGTTAAATAGGTATTTGAACCGTCGGCTTTTTTAATTACTCTGTCTTTTTCATCTCCGTAATCTGATGATTTAAACCATACTGCGCCGTCTTGTTCATATATTTTGCCTGATTTTTTAAGTTCTTCTACGCAGGCATCAACTTTTCCCGATTTATGAAGAGTAAGTTCGGAATAAAAATTATCAAATTCAACATGCAATCTGTCTAAAAGGTCACGCTGAACTTTTTCTTCGTATTCTTTTGCAAAATCGCAATATAGTGATAAATCTATTTTGTCCGCATCATTCTGAACTTGGTTTAGTTTCTCTTTATTTTCTTCAATAAATGCTTTTGCAACAGGGATTAAGTAATCTCCAGGATAATAATTTTTTCTTTCTTCCTCATCTGTCGGGAAGTCAATATGCACGCCTAACTCTTGTTTTACTCTTATTACAAGTGAACGACCGAGTTTTTGGATTTGAGAGCCGGCATCATTGATATAAAATTCCTGGTATACTTCGTGACCGTAAAATTTCAGCAGATTTGCCAAAGCACTTCCCATTGCAGCCCAGCGACCGTGACCGATGTGAAACGGTCCTGTCGGGTTAGCGGAAATGTATTCAAGGATTATTTTTTCGGTTTCAATATTTTCAGGGCGCCCGAAATTCTCTTTTTTATCAATAATTTCTTTTACAAGGTTTGTTAAGAGTGTTTCGCCGGCTTTAAAGTTGATAAAACCTGCAACAACGGTATATTCATTGTCCTCTTTGTCAATAAATTCAACAATAGCATTTGCAATCATAGGGGGTGCAATTTTAGCGCTTCGAGCAAGTGGCGATACATTTATTGCAAAATCACCAAAATCGGGATTTTTAGGACGTTCCACAATAAGCGAGCCTTTTTGATATTCGCTCATTTGTCCGACTTTACCATCTTTAATTGCTTTTTCTAACGCTGTTTCAACTTTATTTAAAAAATAATCTCTTAACATATCTTTCCTCGTGTGTATTTAAGTAATGCCAACACTGACCTTTTGGGTAAGTTTATTATATAACAAACAAATCGTAAAACATATAAATATCAAATATGACAATATTTACATAAATAATATTATCCGAATATCACGCTAAGCTATTCTTAATATGTTCATTTCTTTCTCTTTTATTGCGAGTAAAAGAGAAAGAAACAGAACCAAAGAAAGAGAAAAACGCAAAGGTACAATACCGCCTTTGGCGGCATAAGACTGCTAACGCAGTAATATGTGTTTTTGTCCTAACGGACAAAAATCTCTTAGCGCGCCTAAGGACAACGGCGCGCGCTTTCAAGATGTCCGACCTTTACGCAGTGAGCAATCATTGTTTGCGACACGACAACAAGGCCAAATGATTAGCGAACGGAGTTCAGGTCGGGGAGTTTCTTTGCGCCCCGTTTCTTTGCGGTCAAAGAAATGGGGCAAGGTAGTTTTGATAATATAAAAACTACCGATAATATTATTTATGTAAAGTTAAAAATTATACTGCGGAATCTCAAACTGCTCGTTGTTTGCGTCTTTATCCACAAAGGCAAGGTAATATTCCATTGCAAGGTCTTTGCAATTCTTATAAAGTTCTTCACTTATCAGTTGCTTGTGCAAAGCCGTTCTTTCTCCGGAGTAATTGCCCAAAACGGTTGCATATTTCTGAATATCGTCTTTATTCAAACCTCCGCCGTAGGCTTTTGTTTTTGCATCTGTTCCTGACGGGCGAATTTCAATATATTTATCACTAAATTCAAGATATGTTCCGTCTCCGACAAATTTAACGGATTTTAGATTGTCAAAAGTTAAACCGTCATCTTCGAATTTGTCATTAAGAATATTTTTTATTCCGTCAAGTGTGATTTGTCTTTTTTTAAGTGCAATAGCCATAGAAAGATAGAAAATGTCGTTTAGAGTTCTCTTTTCTTCGCCTGCGATTTTATCAAGTTTGAGTTTGTTAATATCAGGTTCTGACTCATTATAGTAAGCAATATCCACTCTTGTATCAAATCTGCCGATAATATTGTTTTCATCAAAAACATCCGCCAGGTATTGTGACAGTGATTTGTCCCCGAGTTTTGCAATTAGTGCCGAAGCTACCACTATTGCCTCAGTTGCGCTCTTTTCTCTCATCGCAACGGCAAGTCTGCCATTCTCTGATTTAATGAGTTCTTCCGTACCCATAATCATTCCGCCTGATTCTTCTCCTGCAAAGACTAAACGAGGATTTATACCCAAATTTACCGGATTACCTAAAACATCATCAATAATTACTTCTTTATCAGGAGTATTTTTGAGTTTAAGTTCAACTTTTTTCATTATGTTTGCAATTTCTTTGAATCCGACAGGAACGTTAACAACTTTTACACCGTTGTTTTTACCCCATTCATCCCAAGAAAGTGCGGATGCGGTTGTTTTTATCATAAATCGAGGGTGATTGTTCCATGCGCCTTTCACGCGAAGTTGTTTTGCCCAAAAATCCATAATCATTAAAAATGCCTGATTAGCAGTAAATACCGTCAAAACTCTTTCATTGTCCAATTTTACATAATCAATACCCAGTTTATTCAGTTTTTCAATAGCATTTACTCCCTCAATTTGGGTAACTGTCAGCCTGTCATGATCAGGGTCTGTTATCAAAACGGCTGTTCCTATAGGGTAATTTTTTAATTTTTTATCATACCCCATTGTTTCAATGACGGGGAAAAACTTTGTTCCGTCAGACTTTTTAGCGATAACTGTTGCATCAACTGAGTAATCATAGAATGCTTTTTCGCCTTTTGGAGTATGATCATATTTACCAATCCCGTGGAAAAACGGAGTTTCATCTGTATTAAACCAATCAAATTTATCAAGAATGCCAAGTTTTTCCAAAACTCTTGATAATGTACGGTAAGCGCTTCCACCGACACATTCTGCAATAATTTTTCCCCCATAATTTTTAATCAAATCAAGGTTAATATCCTGTGCAACTCCAGATTTTAGGTATTCAACGTATAAATTAACTCCGTCCTCAATATTTGCCATTGCTTTTTCATTAATTAGCTGATTATTCTGCGCAGAAATTTTTATTTCATAAGTACCGTTTTTGTTTGTCAGGTCAAAAATTTCCTGAATTTTATTTACAAATTCCATAGACTCTTCAGGTAAATACTGACTGCCCTGGCAATTAAGGTCTTTTGTTGCATTTTTGACAGAAATTCCGTGGCTTGAAGTTATATATTCTCCACCCAGTAAATCAAGTTTGAAAGCTAAAAATGATGCCAGCCAAATTGGAATAGTTTTTCTTCCTTCCGGTACAAGTGTTTCAATTCCTTGTGCAGCTTGTATACGAGCTATAGCGTCAAGAAACAGTTGTGAATTGTAGCGTACTTCGCACCCTGCTACTTTTATAATTCTTTTATTATGGTATTTTTCTTTTGCCACAAGTGCTTTTGCGAGTGTTGCAAGCACTATGCCAACCAAATTAATAGGAAATCTTGTATCCTGAGGATATAGAATATTTTGCGGTCCTCTTATGCCGGCGGTTGAAACTTTAGCTTCTTTGGCATAGCCTGCAAACCATTCCTCTAAATTGAGTCCTTCAGGGTTAGTTTGTGCATTATACGGTTTTAAGTGTTCTTTTTTTAGCACAAATGTAAATTCACCTTTGTTTGAAAAATTCATTAAATTTAGATTTTTTATGTAATCCGGTGTTTTTTTATAAACACTTTTAAATAGCTCATTTTCTAATTGGTTATCCGATTGTTTTAACATATAAATACTCTCCCTTTTACTGATTTTAATCTGATAATACACTAAAAAACTTTAAAAGGTGGATTGTTAAGTTATTTTTATGTATAATGTTTTTGTTGCTTAGGAGAGTAGTATGGCTAAAAAAGAGTATTCAAAAAGAAAATCTTCTCAGTTTAATTGGTTTAGAGCCATGTGGCAGTTTATAGTATGCAAAATAATTTACATGGTCAGACTGAAATTAATATACAGAATTGAAGTTCATGGTTATGAAAATGTACCAAAAGATAACAGGTATCTTATATGTCCAAATCATTTATCAACCCTTGATCCTCCTATGATGGTTGCCGTAATGCCTCGGAATGTAGCATTTATGGCAAAAAAAGAGTTGTTTAACATACGGCTTTTGCGCTGGTGGCTTGATTGGCTTGGCGCCTTTGCAGTTGACAGAGAAAATCTTGGACCTTCAACTGTTAAAACAGTTGAAGCAATCTATGACAGTAAATGGGTTCTTGGGATATTTCCCCAAGGTACAAGAGGGGCTCCAGGTGAAATCCGCGGAGTAACGAAAGGTTTTGCGGGGCTTGCAAGACTTACTAAGTGTGATATTTTACCTGTCGGCATAATCGGTACCAATGAGGCAAAATGGAAGCCTTTTTCAGGCAAGATTATTATAAGAATCGGTAAAATAATACCTTATGATAAAGATTTAGAATCAGTGAAAAATAAATGGATTGAACAAATTCAGGAATTAACAGGTTTTAAATATATTGAAGATAATTCATCGGATGATGGGAGTAACGACTAATGACAAAAGAAGAACGTAATTTTAACAGAAGATTCGCAAAAGAATATAATTGGTTTAGAACTTTGTTCTATATGTCATTTTTGTATTTGGTAGTTTATCCTATCTATAATATTTATTATGATTATAAAGTTTTAGGCAGAGAAAATCTTCCGCCCAAAATGGCAAAAAGGGGAAAATATATTTATGCCGCAAATCATGTTTCGCAGCTTGATCCTCCTATGGTTGTCATGGGTGCTCATTGTCCGATTGCTTTTATGGCCAAGAAGGAATTGTTTGAACCTGATTGCAAAATTAAATGGCTTGTTGCAAGGCTCGGTGCATTTGCTGTTGATCGCTCTAAACCGGAGATTGCAACATTTAAAACTGTCCGAGATGTTCTGACTACATCTTGGTCTTTGGGTATTTTCCCTCAGGGTACAGTTAAACCTTACGGTAAACTTGAAGGGATAAAAAAAGGTTTTGCAGAAATAGCAAAAGTTGCCAAGGCTGATATTGTTCCGGTGGCTATTGCTGAATGGACCGGATATTTAAAGGTCTTTCCTATTTTTCCTTTTAAAAGACAGCATGTCATAATTAAGGTCGGAAAACCTATATCTTATAAACTTTCTCATGAAGAAATAATATACCAATGGGCTCAGCAGATTTCAGAAATGGCTGATTATGAAAATTGTGTTCCAAAACCTGAACCTGTGAGTAATGAAGAAACTGTTAATGCATAATAAAAAGCCCCTTACAAAGGGGCTTTTATTGAAGAAAGGAATTTTATAAATCTTTTAGCATTACTTATGCAACTTTGTCTAATTTATCAAGAGCCGCTTGTGCAGCACTTGCAACACTTGCATCCTGGTCGTTTTTAGCAACTGTAAATAATGTTGTTAAGTCTTTTTTGTATTCAGGCTCCTGAATATAACTTAATGCTTCAATTGCTGATTCTCTAACCATCGGATTAGGGTTGTCTTTCAACTGATTTACTACGTTTACTGCGCTTGGTAAATCTGTCAAAGGTACTGTGTTATCAGATAATTTTTTGATTTCTTGGGCATAAACTTTATCTAATAGCGCAATTGAGAACAGTGCATAACTTTTGTTTCTTTCAGCCATTTCTTTTGGCGAATAAGCGTTTGCTAATTTTTCATCTTCTTCGCTTACTTTTTCACCCTGAACTAATTTTTGTCTGATTTCAATTTGTTTTTGTGATGGGCCTTCAACCTTTGATGAATCAAAAGATATGATGTCGTTCAATGCTTTAAATACTTGTTTGTCAACTAATTCCGAAGCTTTTTCAGGTTGTTTGTTGACTACATCGGCAATGTCTTCCATTGCTGCAGCCTGACCTTCAAAATCAGGGTTTGTTAATCTTGAAATAAAACCGTTCAAATCAAGTGACGGTTCAACTGGAGCAGGCGGAACTACTTCAGGAGCATTTGTAACCTGAGGAGCCGGAACTTGTACCGGAGCCTGTGCCGGAACAGGAACAGGTTGTACTTGCGGCGGATAGTTTACGTTCTGCTGATTTACTACTGCCGGTTGTTGCGGATAAGCAACAGGAGTCTGCGGATATGTTACAGGTGCCTGTGGCAACGGTTGTCCCGGGTAATATACAGGAGCCTGAGTTGCTACAGGTTCAGCCGGAGCCTGTGGCATTGGGCATGGGCAGTAAATTGGAGCCTGCGGATAATTGTATATCGGAGCATTTACCGGAGCATATTGTGGCTGGTACATTGGTTGTGATTGAGCCATGCCCGGAGCGCCTACCGATGGATTATGAATATCAATTTTTACCGCATTATAGCTTGGTTGTTGGGGTAGTGCATAATTTGCACCCTGCACCGGATAAATCGGTTGCATCATTGGGATTTGATTCATAAATTCTTCCTTTCCTACATAAAAATTGAGTCTATTACCATTCTACCTATTAAATGTTCGTAAACATAAATAATTGCTAAAAATATATACGATTTTAATAAAACTTTACAAAACGGACATAAAAACTAATTATATTGCACTTCTTTACATTAAATGGCAATATAATGGAAAGTTAAAAATTTTTGTGTTAATATTGTTGAAAGAAGGGGATGATTATTCTGAAATATCAGAATATATAAGGTTTAGGATGAATGTAGATAGAAATATTAATCAATCAATAAGAAAATCTTTCGGTAAAGCTTTGCTCCAAGCAGGAGAGTTGAATGAGAATGTTGTAGTCCTTGATTCCGATTTGTCATGCTCAACGCAAACTAAGATGTTTGCAGATAAATTCCCAAACAGATTTTTTAATTGCGGAATCGCTGAGCAGAATATGATTGCAACTGCTGCAGGTTTGGCAAGCCAGGGGAAAGTTCCTTTTGCCGCTACTTTTGCTATGTTTGCAACGGGGAGAACTTATGATCAAATAAGAAACGGAGTTTGTTATTCCGATTTGAACGTAAAAATTGTAGGAACTCATGGCGGAATTACCGTTGGCGAAGACGGAGCAACACATCAGGCTCTTGAAGATATTGCTCTTATGCGTGAAATACCTCACATGACTGTCATTGTTCCTGCAGATGCAAGAGAGTGTGAAGAAGTAATCAAGTATGCTTCAGTTCATGACGGTCCGATGTATATAAGAATATCAAGGTGTAATGTTCCCGATATTTTTGATGAATCCTATCATTTCAATATTCATAAAGCCGTAACTGTTGAAGACGGATGCGATGTTACCGTTTTTACTAATGGTGAATTGCTTGCAGAATGTATTTTAGCCTCTCATGAACTAAAAAAACTCGGAATTTCGACGAGAGTTGTAAATGTTCCTGTTGTTAAGCCTATTGATAAAATTACCGTGATAAATTGTGCTAAAGAAACAAAATTTCTTATCACTGTTGAAAATCATTCAACTATTGGTGGTCTTGGCTCTGCTATATGTGAAACGGTTTGTAATACCAGCCCGACCAAAGTTTATCGTATCGGTATTCATGACGAGTTTGGTCAAAGCGGTAAGTCTGATGAACTTGTAAAATATTATGGCTTAGATTCCGAATCTTTAGTGAAACGTATTGTTAGCATGTACAAAAAGGAAGTTAATGCATGATAAAACTGAAAAATGTTACCAAGAAATATAAAAATGATCATTATGCTCTGAAAAATATAGATCTTGAAATTAATTCCGGAGAGTTTGTATTCGTAGTAGGATCTTCAGGGGCAGGCAAATCTACCCTGATGAAGCTTTTATACAGCGAAGAAAAGCCTTCAAGCGGTATTGTATCAATTGGCGGAATTAATATTGCAAATATTAAAAGTAACAAAATTCCGAATTTAAGACGTTGTATGGGAATTGTTTTTCAGGATTACAAACTGCTTCAAAATCAAACGGTTTTTGATAATGTAGCATATGTAATAAGAACCTTAGGAATAAGCAGTAAGGAAATAAATGACCGAGTCCAGGGAGCATTGAAAATTGTAGGTTTGTATGAAAAGATGTATGCTACTCCTGCCGAACTTTCAGGTGGGGAACAGCAAAGGGTTGGAATTGCCAGAGCAATTGTAAACGGTCCTCCACTTTTGATAGCAGATGAACCGACCGGGAATTTAGACCCTCAAAATTCAATGGAAATTATGCAGATTTTGGATCAGATTAATCAGCGTGGTATTACTGTTATTGTATCAACTCATGATAACAACATGGTTGATTATTTCAGGAAAAGGGTTATCAAACTCGATCATGGCGAAATTGTAAAAGACATGCAAGCAGGTACTTATGAATAATAATTTAAAAACTAATGTTAAAAGACATATTCCGAAAGGCTGGTTGTGCGAACTTCGTATTTTATTCAGATTAGGTGTACAAACAGTCAGTGATATTAAACGAACGGGGCTTGTTAACCTTGTAATTATAACGACGATGGCTGCAATTCTTATGATTTTTGGGGCATGTTTCAGAACGGCATTATCTATATCTTCTTTTTCTAAAGAGTTAGGCAGTGCCCTTGAAATATCAGTTTATTTAAAAAGTTCGACTGATATGAAAGAAGCAAAAACAGAAATATCTCGATTTGAGCATGTTGAGGAAATTACCGTTATTCCTAAAGCTGTATCTTGGGATAAATTAAGATCCGAAATGAAATTGCCAAATATCGACAATCCATTGCCTGATACATTGCACGTAAAAGTAGATAATCCTGAAAATTTGGAAACGGTTTTTGATAATATTAAAGCAATAAAATCTGTCGAAGATATGAGTTATGCAAAGGATTTGGCTTCTAAAATAGAACTGGTTAATCATGTAGTCAAAACGATTACTTTAGTCGTTATTTTGATTATGGGATTATTAACAGTAACCATTATTAATAATACTATTCAGCTTGTTATTCAATCGAGAAAAGAAGAAATAGAGATTATGCGTTTAATGGGTGTAAATAACTGGTATATAAGATTCCCATTTATTATGCAAGGGGCTTTTTACGGATTTATGGGTTCATTTCTTGCCGTATTTCCTCTGAATTATATTCAAAATGGTCTTGTTAATGTCCATAAGTTCTTTATGGTACCGTCACCGCCTTATGCTCAAAATCTTGTTATTCTTGTAATGTTTACTATGAGTATATTGTTCGGGGCTGTAGGAAGTTTCTGGTGTATAAAAAAACACTTACAGGTTTAATTATAGATGAGTGATAATATTCTTTTAATCAGTGAAGATAAATCGAATTTAGAATTTTTGTTCTCAAGTGTATCAGTATTACGCAGAGGTAAGATTGTCGGGGTTGTGCCGCTTGCGAATGTAAAGCGGGCTATTTCAAATAATGTCAAATTAGTTTTAGTTAATGAAAAAGAATATTTCCATTCTGAGATATTAAAGACTGTTGAAATGATTAAAAGAGTTGCTCAGGATTGCCAGATACTTGTTATTCTGGATAAAAATGACGAAAAGTTTATTAACGAATCTTATAAAAATGGGGTTTATGACTTTATTAATTTTTCATCGTGCTATGAAGAGTATAATGTCAGATTATTAAATTGTCTAAAATACATTTCGCAAAAAGAAAAATTTGAATTATTATCTGTTTTTATGAATAATACTGCTTCTGTTAATGCCAAAACAGGTTTATTTACTCATAAAGCACTGAAAGAAACTTATTATTATCTGAAGGAATTACCACTTTTTAAAACTGGTTCTTATATTATATTAACCATTGATTCTGCTGTAAAAACTAAGGTCTCAATGAATCGTTTAGGTCTTAATCTTAAAAAATGTTTAAGACAAACCGATATTATTGCTCAAGGTTCAGGAAAATATTATTTATATTTACCCCAAACTGGTTTGTCAGGTGCAAAAACAGTAATTGAAAAAATCTCTGATGTTATGGGAAGTGATATAAAAATTCATGCTGGAATTTCTGTTATAGATGTTCAGAGCTTTGATGAACTTGAGAAGGATGCTAATGACAGTCTAAAATCTTCTGTAGCTAAGGATGAATTGTATGTCTGTCTTGGTGAAAATATGAATTTGGATGAAAATATTGATGATGCTATAAAGAAAAATAAGCATTTTAAATTATTCCAAAAAGTTTTTGAGAAAAAATTATCTTGTCTTATTGAACCAGTATTTTTCAGAACAGAAAAAGAATTTCAGGCAAAATCCGAAGATATAACAATTAGTCAGTATGCAAATAAGGTCGAATGTGTATTTAGTATAAAAGGTGACAAAAGACAAAGTGAACTTGTTATGCGTTATGATGGTTTTGCAAAGTTTAATCTTAAAATTGTTCATCAGGGACTTGATACCTGCGAAAATACTCAGACTGAAATTTATCTCAATGAATTAACTGATAAGCTTTTAATAAAATACCTGAATATTCTTTATAATGAATTTAATCAGTCTTGAGTTAGGGGCTTAGAATTATCATTTCGCAGTTTTTACAGTCAAATTTCAACGGATATTTTTTACCGCATTCATCCTGCAAGTACAAATTCTTATTAAATTTTACTTCTTTTGAACACAATCCGCATGCATAACGCAGACAATGTTTGCATCGCATAATTTCAACATTCTGTTTTATTTTCGAATTGCTTTCCATTGCTTTTTCTTTGGAATATATTCCGCAATGTTCGTAGAAATTTTTTGCATCATCATTAAAAATATTTAATCTGTAATCTGTATTTTGAGCTTCAAAAGGTGCATAACGGATAGGTTTCTGAACTAATTTAGGGTAATTTTTAATTCGTTCTATCATTAACTTTTGTAACAGATTTCTTCGAATTTTATTAATCTCTGATATTGGTAAAAATGGTATTGTATTTGCTTTTATATCTGTTTGAATGACATAAAAATCGCTCTCACCTGTCTTTTGAAGTTGTTTTATAATGTTTTCCTTCGATTTTTTGGGGTTTTCTGCTTTTTCTGTATTGCTAAAACTTATCGTAACCCTATTGAAATCAGTATCTTCAGCCAATATTTTGTTATCATAAACTTCAAATTTTACTCCGATTTTTCGAATTGTTTTTGATTTTGACAATATTTTTTCAAATTCTGAATCAAAATTACGGTATAATTTTGTACCGGATGTTATTTTAGGCATACTATGCGGGTATATTTTGTTCCCGTCAATTTTGTTAATTCTAAAACCTGTAAAATTCCCCGAATATTCATAACAAATACCATCCTGTGCATTTAGTTTAATTTTTGTATCAACTTCTATATAGTTTTTATTAATTTTTAAGACTTTTCCTATATATTTACCCATTGATTTTGGGGTTAGGAAATTATAACATTGTGTTCTTCCGTTTAGAAAGTAATCTGTATATGAACGGTTGAAAGTTTTATCCAAATCCGGTTCAAAGTCTGCAAATACTTTTCCTGAAGATGTTCTCTGTGCATACTTGTTTATAAGATTGTTATAGCTTAGAGTTACATTTTTAACATAATTTTCATCCTTTAATCTCCCTTCAATTTTAAATGATTTAACTCCGTAATTAATAAGTTTTTCAATGCTTTTAGAGGCGTTAAAATCCTTTAATGAAAGCAGATATTTGTCTTTAAGGTATATTTCCCCGTTTTCATCGAGCAACGAGTATTTTTTTCTGCATGGCTGAGCACATTCCCCTTTATTTGCACTTCTTCCACCGTTTACATATGACATATAACATTGACCGCTGTATGATACGCATAATGCTCCATGTACAAAAGTTTCAATTTCACAGTTTGTTTTAGCACAAAATTCTTCTATCTGTTCAAGTGTAAGTTCCCTTGCAAGTATTACTCTCGAAACCCCAATATTGTCAAAGAATTTTACTTTTTCCAATGTTCTGTTATTGCACTGTGTACTTGCGTGAATTTGTATTGGCGGAATTTCTTTATCGATGGATGCTTTTATAAGACCCATATCCTGTACAATAACAGCATCGACTCCAATAGAATATAATTTCTTAATTAGTTCTTTTGCGTTATTCAGTTCTATATTATTAAGTATTGTATTAACAGTTACATGAACTCGGACATAAAATTTATGAGCATAATTCACAAGTTTTTCAATATTTTCAAGTGAATTTGATGCATTAATTCTTGCCCCGAAATCGCTCGCTCCGATATAAATAGCATCTGCACCACTATTTATGGCACAGATTGCCGTTTCTAAATTTTTTGCAGGAGCCAATAGTTCGACTTTTTTCATAGAGATATATTACTACAAAATTATAAATATATTGTAATATTTGACGGGCAAAATTATTTTAATGATAAAATAATTTTATGAAGATTGCATTGATAAACCATGGTTGTGCAAAAAATCTTGTTGATTCGGAATTAATGCTCGGGGCACTTGATAAAGAGGGTTATGAGATTACTCTTGATGAAAATGAGGCTGATATTGTTATAATTAATACCTGTTCTTTTATTCATGATGCAGAAAAGGAATCTGTTGACAGTATTTTGCAAATGGTTGATGCCGGTAAAAAAGTTATTGTAACAGGTTGTCTTCCGCAAAAACATAAGTCTGATTTGAAAGATGCCATACCGGAGATTGAAGGAATGCTTGGTGCAACAAATCCGTCTGATATTATAAAATTGATTAAAGGTTTATCAAAAGGGCAATCTGAGGATATTATTCAGGAAATTCCGAAATACGTTTACCCGGAGGATGTACAAAGACAGCAAATTACTGTTGGGGCAAGTTCTTATATCAAAATTGGCGATGGTTGTAATTATGAATGCGGATATTGTATTATCCCAAAACTTCGTGGTAAATATGTTTCAAGGCCTCTCGAAAATATTGTAAAAGAGGCAAAATACCTTGCCGATAAAGGGGTAACCGAGATAGTATTAATAGCTCAGGATACGTCTTCTTACGGTATAGATTTATATGGTCATCAGGCTTTGCCTAAACTTCTTGAAGAATTAAATAAAATTGAAAATCTCAGCTGGATTCGTATCATGTATGCATATCCTACAATGATGACAGATGAACTGATTAATGCGATTGCAAAACTTGATAAAGTTGTAAAATATATTGATATTCCTTTACAACATTCCCATCCGAGGGTTTTACAGTCTATGAAGCGTCCTGTAATGGATTATGAAAAACTTGTTGCAAAATTCAGAAAAATGATACCAAATGTTACTGTACGCACATCTTTAATTGTTGGTTATCCGGGAGAAACTGAGGAAGAATTTGATCATTTATATAATTTTGTTAAAAATGTAAAGTTTGACAGAATGGGGGCTTTTGAATATTCAAGGGAAAAAGGTACTTATTCTGATACTTTGAAACCGCAAATCAGTTCAAAAATCAAACATCAAAGATATAAAAAATTAATGGAGTTACAAAAGAGAATTTCATCAGAAAATAACAGAAAATATATAGATACAACTCTCAAATGTATCGTAGAGGGATATAGTGATGAAGGAACCGTAATTTTAAGATCTGAACATGATGCTCCTGAAGTTGATGGTTTGGTATATGCTGTATCTAAGGAACCTGTTGTCCCTGGTGATATTGAAAATGTTAAGATTAATAATGCAGACGAATATGATTTATACGGCGAGATTATATAAGGAAATAATAATATGGAATATGTAGTAAATAAAGAATTGGAAGAAAAAGAAACACGGGCGATATTTACCGATATGCTTAAATATGCTCCGTCAAAATTGTGCGGAATGTTTGGCAATGTCATAACAGTACCGATTTATACAAACCTCTTTTCAACAGAGCAATACGGTTTATACACTGTTTCAATTGCGATGTTATCATTTCTGTGTATCATCTTTTCTGATTGGGTAGGGCTTTCTGCCCTGAGATTTTTCAGGTTCCATCAATTGGAAGAAGATTTGCCAAAATATTTAACAATGATTGTTTCAATTTTGACTGTAAACATGATTTTGATGTTTGGCTTGTCATTTCTGTTCAGAAATGCGATGTATTCATTTTTTCATGTTCCGTTTAAGTATTTTTTGGCTGTTCTTTTATTGATTATTCCTGTTGCGATAAGGGCTTTATTACAACAAATACTAAGGGCTCAGTTAAAATCAATTTCTTATTCATTTACGACTATTCTAAATCAGTTTGTAACTATTGCTTTAGCAGTATTTTTTGCAAAATTCTTTCAGCTTGGAGCTGCATCTATACTTTTGGGTATGGGAGTTGCAATTTCACTGATTGATATTCTTTTGCTTTATCAATGTGATATTATTAAAATCTTTAAACTCCAAAAGGTTGAGTTTAAGTTTATTATTCCTATTATTAAATACGGTATTCCTGTAGCTGCAACTTCTTTGAGTGCCTGGATTATCACCCAAAGTAATAAAATTATCATGGGTGGTATAAGCGGTTTTACAAAAGCTGCATTTGTCGGTGTTGGTTATGGTTTAACCCTGCCAATTTTGATGCCGTTATTTGCGATGCTTACGGTTGCGGTTATACCAAGAATAATAAATATGTATGAAGCAAAAATTGATGTCAGACCTGTAATTACAAAATTTATGGGATATTACATGTTACTTGCACTTCCGCTTGTTGCTATCATGTCTGTTTATTGTTCCGATTATACAATTTTGCTCAAAACAAATCCTAAATTTTATGAAGCAAGTCTGCTTGTCCCATATTTTTCTTTTGGAGTATTTTTTCTTGGATTAACAGATTATACGACATTACAGTACCATCTTGCCAATAAAACGCATATAGAATTTATTATAAAATTGATATCCGGTATTGTTGGTGTGGTATTAAATATTCTGCTTATCCCGCAATGGGGATTAATCGGTGTAGGTATTGCAACATTCAGTGCAAATTTCTTGTATTTCTTATTGTCTGCGGTAGTTGTTTTGCCTGATTTTCATCTTCAGGTTCCAAAGAATACCTTGTTAAGAATTTTGATAGCGTTTGTTCCGACTGCATTTTTCTCCTATTCATATAAATTAGGATTTATAAATATTCCCGGAACTGTACAATTTTTGTTAACAGTCGCAGTATTCTATATTTTGTATACCATTACAAAATTGTTCATCTATAAAACATCAGATTAACAATTCTTAACATTTTAATGATAAATAGCAAAATAAAATATTGATGGACTTAAAATGCATGTTCACTTGGCATGTTTGTGCTTAAAAAACGGTAACATTTTAAGTTATAAAAACGTGCTCTTGATAAAATAGATATATTGCAAGATTTATAAAAAGATATATGAAAGGATAATAGAATGAATAGCCGAAGAAGAACACAAAGACTTGTTTCTGCAGCTTTAACATCATTATTTTTATTACACCAGACTATGATGATTTCAGCTTTTGCAACAAATATAACAAATCCTAATGGAAGTCCTATCCCAGGACAAAATGGCACATATACAATAAACCCAAGTGCAATTATTAAGAATACTGATATAGGCTACAGAAAATATTTAGATTTTGATTTAAGCCAAGGTGATATAGCAAATTTAATTTTTAAATATGGTACTAAGGATATCAATACATTTGTAAACCTTGTTGACAATAAAGTAAACATAAATGGTGTTGTAAATACAATGAGAGACGGTAATTTTTATAACGGCAGAGCAGTATTTGTTTCTCCCAATGGTGTGGTTATCGGTTCTTCAGGGGTTTTGAATGTAGGTTCTTTAGGCGTGTATACTCCTAATTCGGCAACATATGAACATTATAAAAATAATCCGGGAAAAGATTTATCCGCATTGCAGTCTCCTGATAACGCAGGGAACGGAGTTGTGAGAATTGATGGTAAAGTTCTTGCGGCTCAGGATATTGATATTGTTTCTTCTAATATAAAAATTCCCGGGCAAATGGTTGCAACAGGAACAGGGGTTGTAAATGCGTTTGATGGTACATTATTTAATCAATTAGTAAACACAAGTGCTATGAAATCAGCAAAATCACTGAGTAAAAATAATGGAGCAATAACTTTAACTTCAGTCAATGGTACAGATGTTTCTGGAACAGTAATGAATCATGGCAAGGGTGTTGCATCAGTTAATAACCTTAGTACAAGCGGTATTATTTTAAGCGGTAATATGGGATCAAACGGTAATGTTGAATTAACAAACAAAGGTGCTGAAGGTATTTTAATTGCATCTTCCGGCAGAGTTGATTCAAATCGCGATGTTCTTATGAATGATATTTCAAATGCCGGTATTTCTCATAAAGGTTTAACAAATGCTGATGATAATGTTTATATCAGATCAAATGGCGGTAATGTTGTTATAGGCGACAGGACATCTAATAACAATTATGTAAAAGCCGGGAAAAACATTGATATAAATGTTAAAAACGGAAGTATTTTAAATTTTGAAGGTCAGCAATATGACACTCATACTATGAAAGTTAATGAAGCAAAAACTTTATTAAATGCCGGCGGTGATTTGAATATGGATGTTACCGACGGCACAATCGGTTTGAATGTTGGGGATAATTGTACCGGCGGTTATTGTACCGGTATTTCAAATGCCGCAACAACAAGAGATTATGCAAAATCGATTAATGCGAATGTTAATGGTACAGTTACTGCAAAAACAACCGATACAAGTTTTGCAAAACAAAACAATTATGTAATAAATTATGCGGCAATCAATTCAAATATGAATATTGATAACATTGATGCAGATGGCAGAGTAATTTTAACAACTGATTACAATCAAAACGACGGTGTTACAAGATACAGTATGCTCAACGCATCTAAAAATGCAGCAAAACCAAATGTTGAAGGTTATGGTATTTCTTTAATTGCAAGCAAAGACATTGGTTCTTCAAGTGCACCTTTAACATTTAACCAGACTAAACCTGGAGTTTTAGCTACAAAATCAAATCCTACTCCGTCAGGTGGTTATGGTATGGATGTTTTGGCAAATGAAGATATTCATATTAAAGGGCTGGATGATGAATATGCCGTAAATAATGTTTGCTCAATGATTTCAAGGGAAGGTGAACTTGATGCTGAATTCGCCGGGAATGTTTACATTGACGAAGTTACGGCAGAAGATGACATGAAAATTATTGCAAGAGGTAAATCAGTTGAGATTAATCATTTGGGAACAGTTCCACGAACTCCGGTTGATTACTTCGGACCAAGAACAAACGGTTTAGCTGACAATCCTTATTTACCGGGCGGAGGTTATACCGGCACCGGCGAAAAAGATTCAATCCCTAATAATGCGGTAGTAAAAGCATTAGATATAAATAAAACTGTAAGACCTAACGGAACTTATGTCGATAATGGTCATTACGGATATGCAGACTCTGTTGTCAGAATTAATGAAGGTAGACTTGACAATGGAAAATTAGATGTTGTAGCAGATAATATTTATGCAAATGGTGTTGCAACTCATCTTGGCAAAGACGGATTTTCAAAAACTCTTGATCCTTCGACTTCCAAGATTGAAGGTTCAAATGGCATACCTACAGGACATGCTGTAAGACCTGATGATGTTGAAGGCATAGGCCGAAATGAAAAAGAAAGAAATTACTATTATATACCAGGTGATGGTGATGGCATATTTGACGGTGTTCCATCTCACGTAGATGACGATGATGGCGTAGTTGATGCAACTCCGCTGGCTATTACGGATGCGCCAACAGATCCTCCAACGGATCCACCGACAGATCCACCGACAAACCCGCCAACGGATCCACCAACAGATCCTCCAACGGATCCACCAACAGATCCTCCAACGGATCCACCGACAGATCCTCCAACAGATCCTCCAACGGATCCACCGACAGATCCTCCAACGGATCCACCGACAGATCCTCCAACGGATCCACCGACAGATCCTCCAACGGATCCACCAACAGAAACTCCTACAGATGCACCAACGGATGCTCCTACAGATGTACCTACTGATGCGCCAACGGAAGCACCAACAGATGCACCTACAGATGTACCAACGGATGCGCCAACGGAAACACCTACAGATGCGCCTACAGATGCACCAACGGGTGCGCCAACGGAAACACCTACAGATGCGCCTACAGATGCACCAACGGATGCGCCAACGGAAACACCTACAGATGCGCCTACAGATGCACCAACGGATGCGCCAACGGAAATACCTACAGATGCACCGACAGATGCACCAACGGATGCGCCAACGGAAGCACCTACTGATGCACCGACAGATGCACCAACGGATGCGCCAACGGAAGCACCGACAGATGCACCGACAGATTTACCGACTGATGCGCCAACTGATGCACCGACAGATGCACCTACAGATGCACCGACAGATGCACCAACGGAAGCTCCATCTGATAATCCAACCGATATACCGACAGATGCACCGACAGATGTTCCTCCGACAGAGATGCCGTCAGATGACCCAACCGATGCACCTACTGATGCACCGACTGAAGGGCCGACTGATTTACCAACAGATCCCCCGACATCTGAACCGACATCAGAACCAACAACAGAACCGACATCTGAGCCAACATCTGAACCAACAACAGAACCGACATCTGAGCCAACATCTGAACCGACATCGGAGCCAACATCTGAACCGACATCGGAGCCAACGGATACTCCGACGGATGCGCCAACAGATACACCTCCGACAGAAGGTCCGTCTGACCCATCTGAAGATGATGAACGTAAGCTCTTGTATAACAACAGAATTGCAGATGCAAACGTAGATACTGTTGATAAACGCCAATATGTAAGATATTCTGTTGCTAATAATAGAAATCCGATATCTCTTGATAAATCAAGTGGAGTAGATTCTTTACTTGACGTATCACGAGGCGGGGTATCTGTAAGACATGATAATAACCTCAAGGTCGGAGATATTATACCTGTTCATATGAAATATGGTTCATTAGATATCAGAGCAAACGCAAAAGTTGTTTCTTCAACCAGCCACAGGGCAGGAGCACAATTTGTGAACCTTGATCAGGCTACGGCAAACCAGTTATTATATTTGAATATGTTACTTGATGAAGCAAATAAAGTTTCAATAAGATAAATTCAATATAAATATTGTATAAAAGGAGATTAGCAATAACGCTAATCTCTTTTTTTTGTAAATTTTTATTAACATTTATCATTTTTTAGTAAATATTTCTGTTTAAAATTTCGTTTATATATCTATAAAGAATAATCATGACATGACTATGGCTGTGTGTGCTCATAAAAGCCAGGTCAGGTTGCTCTATGACGATAATACATGTATTTATAAAACGAAAGGATTCGAACATGATGAGAAAGAGTAGAAAGACTCAGAGAAGAATAATTGCATCTCTCATGACGGGTGTATTTATGCTTCAGCAGACGATGGCACTGAGCGTAGTAGCCAGTGAAATCTCAGGGTTTAATCAAACGAGTGGTGTGTTTAACATCGACCCCACCAAAGTAGATGGAGGAACCGGGTTCCGCCATTATCAAAAATTTGATTTAAGTAAGGGTGATGTCGCAAATTTGAATTTTGCTGACATTAACACTTTTGTTAACCTTGTTGATAATCAAATTAATATTAATGGTGTTGTAAACTCTGTGCGTGGGAATGGTTTTTATAACGGCAGGGCTGTATTTATTTCTCCGAATGGTATGGTTGTTGGGGCATCAGGTGTTCTCAACGTCGGATCTTTAGGTGTATATTCTCCCGATTCATATAATTATTCTCAGATAAAGAAAAATCAAACAAAAGCTGGTTTGGCTGATCTTGAGGCAAACGATATGAATGTTGGAGGAGCAATCAAGATTAACGGCCGAATTGTTACATCAGGTGATGTTGAATTAAAAGGTTCATCTGTAGATGTATCAAAAGATGCAATAATTGTTGGTGGTGTTAAAACTAATAAAATGCAAAAATTTGATTCGGAAACTGCTGCAAATGCATTGTTTAACAATTTGGTTAATACGGATAATCTTAATACAGGTAATTCATTTGCAAATGATGGTACAGGACATATCATAATTTCTGCAGAGGGCAGTGGAACCGGTTCGCCGAATGCAAACGGTATTAATATCGCAGGTACAGTTAAAAACTTTGCAGTCGGTACAGGCAGTTCATTAGAAATCAGAAACTATGATGATGCTGCTAACGGTTTAAAATTAAGCGGGACTATAGCCAATGCTAAAGGCAGAGTATTAATTAATAATAACGAAGGAGATTTGGATATAACAGGAACTGTAAAAAATAACGGTCAGACTGATATATTCAATATTCCAATGCAGGGTTCAACAGAAACAGCTCTTAATATAAAAGGTAATCTTGATACAAAGGGTGACTTGACAATCCGTAACAAAGGTAAAAACGGTATGAATATTTCAGGTACTGTTAACCATGACGGTAATTCTTATGTCGAGAATGGTTACCCTGCAGGTAAAACAGTTAAAAATCAAACTGCCGGAATGAATATTTCCGGAACATTCAATACTACGGGGAACGCAGAATTTTATAATACTTCTTCAAGTCCCGATGGTATGAATATTTCCGGAACTGTCAGAACTGGTGGTAAAGGTACATTTACTAATGATGGTGCCGGCGGTTTAAATGTGAAACAGTCAGGTAATGTTACTACCGGTAACGGGCTTGAAATGCTAAATACCGGTACTAATGGCATTAATATTGATGGTAATGTTACAAATACCGGTTACGGATTAATTAAAAATACCGAAACGGGTACAAAAGGTATTAACATTATGGGAACTGTAAAAAATTTGTCTCCAAACAGTTCGAATGTAAATCTTGATATTGTAAATGACGGATCCAATGGCGTAAATGTGATTGGTACAGTAAATGGTTCTGCTAAATCTAATGTTAATATTACAAATACAGGTAATAGTGGTATAAATGTTCACGGAACCGTAAAAGGTATTAATGTTAATACTGATAATACCGGTGCAAAAGGAACATATATTGCTACTTCCGGAAGAATAAACGGTACTAATATTAATATAAAGGATAATTCAACAAGTGGTACTAAAATTCAGGGACTTACAAACAGTTTGAATAATACTACTATTACGCAAAAAGGTGGCGGGAATGTAGTAATAGGCGATAAGTCCTCTAACAATAATTATGTCAAAGCAGGAAATAATATCGCCATAACCGTAACAGATGGAAGTATTCTGAACTATGGTGTTGAAAAAGTTTTATTAAATGCCGGTGGCGATTTAACAATGAATGTAACGGATGGTACAATCGGACTTCCTGTTCAGCAGGCTGCCTGCTCCGGCTCCGGTTGTACAGGTATTGGACCTAAAAATGAAGGTTCGAGAGATTTTACTAAATCAGTAAATGCAAATATAAAAGGTAAAGTTAAAGCAGAGACTAACAAAGTTACAAAACCTGATGATTTAGTTATCAACTATGCTGCAATTGATTCTGATATGAATATTGATTCAATTAAAGCTGACGGCAGAGTAATATTAACCGTAGATGATGATTACGGTTACAATAATACAGGTGCAAAACGCTATAACATGGTTAATGCAAGCAGCAGTAATTCTGATACTAATATTGAAGGTACCGGAATATCTCTTATTGCAAATGGTAGCATTGGTACTGAAAATAATCCTGTAACATTTATTCAGACGGGTGCAGAACAGGGTTATAGTATGGATGTACTTGCTGAGAATAATATTAATTTAAAAGAAAACAGTTTTAATGACCCGAATTACGGAAGAAATAAGGAGATTACAACAAACAAAGCTTGTACAATTATTGCAAGAAAAGGTGATGCTTATGTAGAATTCGCCGGGAATACAACAATAGATAATATTACAGCTGAAGGTGATTTAACTGTAATTACAAGAGGTAAAAATCTCGAAATCAAAAATTTGGGGCATATTACTGACGAATCAGTAATACCTAATGATTATTTAGGCCCGAGAAATTATGGACAACAAGATGGCGGATATACCGGAGCTGATTATAGGGATGAAGCATTACCTAATCATGCTGTTGTCAAGGCTTTGGATATTAACCATAATATCAGACCGACAGAGCAACTTGTTGATGGCGGGCATGAAGCTTGGGCAGGCTCATCAGTTAAAATAGATAATGCGGTTCTTGATAAAGGCACATTAGACATCACTGCTGATAATGTATATGCTAATGGTATTGCCGCACATTTTAACAGAGACGGATTTTCAAAAACCGTAGATCCTTCAACAAATAAAGTCAAAGGTGTTTATGTTGAAAATGGTCCAGATATTCCTACAGGGCATGCTGTAAGACCTGATGATGTTGAAGGTATCGGCAGAAATGAAAAAGAAAGGAATTACTATTATATACCAGGTGATGGTGATGGCATATTCTGGGGAGAACAATCTCACGTAGATGACGATGATGGTGTGGTTGATGCTACTCCATTAGAGATAACAGATGCTCCAACGGAACCTCCAACACAACCACCAACGGAACCTCCGACGGAACCACCGACGGAACCTCCAACGGATCCACCGACAGATCCTCCAACGGATCCACCGACGGAACCTCCAACGGAACCTCCGACGGAACCTCCAACGGAACCTCCGACAGATCCTCCAACGGATCCACCGACAGATCCTCCAACGGATCCACCGACAGATCCTCCAACGGATCCACCGACAGATCCTCCAACGGATCCGCCAACAGATCCTCCAACGGATCCACCGACAGATCCTCCAACGGATCCACCGACAGATCCTCCAACGGATCCACCGACAGATCCTCCAACGGATCCACCGACAGATCCTCCAACGGAACCACCGACGGATCCACCAACGGAACCACCGACGGATCCTCCAACGGAACCACCGACGGATCCACCAACGGAACCACCGACGGATCCACCAACGGAGCCACCGACGGATCCACCAACGGAACCACCGACGGATCCACCAACGGAGCCACCGACGGATCCACCGACGGAACCTCCAACGGAACCTCCGACGGATCCACCAACGGAGCCACCGACGGATCCACCGACGGAACCTCCAACGGATCCACCAACGGAGCCACCGACGGATCCACCGACGGAACCTCCAACGGAACCTCCGACGGAACCACCGACGGATCCACCAACGGAGCCTCCAACGGATTATCCGACGGATCCACCAACGGAACCTCCGACGGATAAACCTACAGAGATGCCAACGGATCCACCGACAGATCCACCGACGGATCCACCGACGGAACCGCCAACGGAACCTCCAACGGAACCTCCAACGGAACCTCCAACGGAACCTCCAACGGAACCGCCAACGGAACCGCCAACGGAACCGCCAACGGAACCTCCAACGGAACCACCAACGGAACCACCGACGGAACCACCGACGGAACCTCCAACGGAACCTCCAACAACTGAGCCAACAATTGAACCTGAAGATGATCAACGCAAACTGTTATATAACAACAGAATTGATGATGATAATCTGGATACAATTGACAAGCGACAGTATGTAAGATACAACGTCAATAATACCCCGATTCCGGTGTCAATGGAACGTATTGATAATGTCGACGGCTTGATTGACGTATCAAGAGGAGGTGTCGCTCTAAGGCACAATAATACATTGAAAAATGGTGATATAGTACCTATACACCTTAAATACGGAAATCTTGAAATCAATGCCAATGCAGAAATTGTGACGGCAACGACGACAAGAGCAGGAGCAAGATTTGTTAATCTTGATCAGGCAACTGCAAATCAGTTGTTATACCTGAATATGTTACTTGATAACGGTCAGAATATAACATTAAAATAATTGCAGTCAGATGATGTAAAAGACCCTGCATTTCTCGCAGGGTCTTTTATATAATCTTTATATATACAATTAAGTTATGTAACAATTATATAAAAATATTAAATAAATATCACATTTTTTCCGATAACCCTATTGTAGGTTTGTTATGAAAGTGTTATGTTGCAAAATGTAAATATTTTTTTTTCAAAATCACAAAAGTTATAGCAAATTATTTTTTTCTCAAGTTTTTAATGTCATGTGGGCTATTTTGTCCAAAAGGCATGTAATTAAATGAAAATAAGCAAAATTAAATATATATACGAAAGGATAAAAATATGAAAAATCTCCGTAAATCTTCAAGACGTGCAGTTTCAGCAATGTTAACCGCAGTGTTCTTGAGTCAACAAACAATGCTTTTGTCTGCATTTGCTACAAACATTACGAATGTACAGGGGGATAACGGTGTTTACAATATCAACCCTACAGCTGTACTAAAAGATAGTGATATCGGTTTAAGAAAGTATGAAAGATTTGAATTAAGTCAAGGTGATATTGCAAACCTTATTTATAAATATGGAAGCAAGGATGTTAACACATTCTTGAACTTAGTCGATAATACCATTAAGATTGATGGTATTGTCAATACGATGAGAAACGGTAATTTCTATAATGGAAAGGCTGTATTTATTTCTCCAAACGGTATGGTAGTCGGCGCTTCAGGTGTTTTGAACGTCGGTTCTTTAGGTGTTTATACTCCTAATAATGATGTTTATAATCGCTATAAAAATAACCCGAGCAAAGATTACAGCGCCTTGTCGAATAAAAACAATGTTGGCAGCGGTTCTGTTCAGATTAACGGTCATGTATTCTCAGCAAATGATGTAGATGTCGTTTCAAGCAGAATTCAAGTCCCGGGTAAAGTTCTTGCCGGAACAGGGAACACTGCTGTATTTGACGGTCGCCAAAGAGCTGATGAATTATTCAATTCAATCGTAAATACATCAAAAATCAACTATGCAAACGAAATTACATCAAGAAATGGCGTTATTTCTTTTGCTTCTACTGTCGGGACTGCTATTTCAGGTGATGTTCAAAATGTAGGAACAGGCAGTACAAATATTACAAATACCGGTGATAAGGGTATACATATTTCAGGAAATATTGGTAACCGCAATGGTGATATGAATATTACTAACACTGCAGGCAGCGTTTACGGAGCAAAAACTGCTAATATTGAAAATCATGGCGGAACTTTGAAAATCGTGAATACCGGTAAAGGTATTTATTTTGTTAAAGATTCTAAGATTGTTAATGATAATAAGTTAGAAATTTTAAATACTGGGAATGAAGGTACCGTTTTATCAGGTGATGTTGCGAATAATGGAACTGCAAATGTAAATAACCAAGCTGGAATTTTAAGTGTTGCAGGTAATTTTAATAATATCGGAGATGCAACTTTCTCAAATAGCGGTTCTCAATTAAATGTTTCAGGCAATTTGACAAATACAAACGGCAAATTAACTCTCAATAACACTGGTGCTGACGGACTTAATATTATTGCATCCGGAAACGTAAATTCTCAGGGTATAGAGATTAATAACAGCGGTAATAAAGGTTTAAATATAAGCGGTAATGTTACAAACAATGGCAGTGCTACAGTTACAAATACTTCAACAGGCGTTGAAGGTTTAAATATTAAAGGCACATTTAATAATAACGGTAATGCTAAATTCACCAATGCAGGCAGAGACGGTTTAAATGTTACAGGAACTTTGAATAACCAAAATGGTAAATTAGAAATGTCCAATAGCGGTGTAATGGGCTTGAATGTATCAAAAACAGGTAAAGTTAATGCTCAGGGAATCGCAATGACTAACAGCGGTGCTAACGGTTTGAATGTATATGGCAATGTTACAAATTACGGAAATGGGTCATATACTAATACCGCTGGTTCATTTGAAGTCCATGAATCAGGCAAAATGTCAAATATTGGTGGTACTGCTATATATAATAACAGCGGAGCTAACGGTTTTGTAATTTCAGGTGAAATTAGCAATCAAGGCACAACAATTGCAAATAATGAAAACGGCCCGTTGAGCATAGGCGGTAAATTCACTAATAACGGAACTTCAACATTCACAAATAGTGGTGACCAGTTAAATATATCAGGCACAGTCGATAATCAGGGTAAATTGACTTTAAATAACAGCGGCTCAAAAGGTTTGAATATAATTTCAACTGCGAATGTTTCTTCTCAGGGTTTAAACATAAACAATAGTGGTGCTGACGGTTTGAATATAAACGGTAAAGTGTCAAATAATGGGAATGCAAACATTCAAAACAGCGGTGCTAAGGGATTGAACGTAGGCGGAACAATTTCAAATTCTAACGGTGTTCTTAATATGAGCAATTCAGGTGCTGGCGGCTTAAATGTCGGCAAGAATGCTAAGATTGATTCTTTGAATATTAACAAAGATAGTTTAAAAATGGCAAATACCGGTAATGGGGGGCTAAATATCAGCGGGAATATCTATACTTTAGGCAATGCTGAGTATACAAACTCTCAAACCGGAGCAAAAGGTTTAAATATTTATGGAACTACTAAAACCGAAAATGGAAACTCTACATTTATTAATGATGGTCAAGGTGGTTTAAATATTTATGGAGAAACAAGAAATGCCGCTAATTTGACAACAATGGTTAATAACGGTGCAAATGGTTTAAATATTCAAAAAGGCGGTTTGGTATTTGCATCTAAAGCCGATATTACAAATAATGGTCAGGCAGGCTTGAATATAAACGGTACTGCAACAATTGGTGTTAATGGAAATATTGTTAACAACGGTGCCGGCGGATTAAATGTTAACGGTCTTGTTCAACACGGTATTATTGACCACCATGCTCCTCAAGGAACATTAAATCTTGTAAATAATGGCGCAGGTGGTTTGAATATTCGTGAAACCGGCAACGTTAATTCAGTTAGTACTCAGCCTGTTGGTTTAACTATGGAAAATAACGGAAAAGAGGGATTAAATATCCTCGGATCTGTTACAAATAAAGGAACTGCAATAATTACCAATAATGTTGGTGGTGTTGACGGTTTAAATGTAGCTGGAACTATAAATAACAGTAACGGCAAATTGAGCTTAACAAACAATGGACAGCGCGGATTGAATGTAACCAAGACCGGGAGTGTAAATTCCCAGGGCTTGGAAATGACAAACAACGGTGAAGTTGGAATGAATGTCTGGGGCACCGTAAACAATCAGGGCGATGGCACTTATACAAATACTGCCGGCGGCTTTGATGTCAAAGAATCCGGAAAAATGTCAAATAAAGGAGGCACCGCAACTTACTATAATAAAGGTGCAAACGGTCTTGTAATTTCGGGCGAAGTAAATAACGAAGGT
>CACYVN010000014.1 GCA_902777855.1 uncultured bacterium
TCGTAAAGACTCATTGAGGTGAAAATACTTGGAGGGCCACCTCCCGGGAAGATAACTAGTTGCCAGCACCTAATTTAGAAAAGTGAGAATTAGAACAGAGGTTCAATTCTCACTTTTTTTTTAATTAAGCGCGTCAAATAGTTATATGTATTTCTGAGAGAAATACAAGATAACAGCCTAATTCACACAAAATCTAACAAAGCAAGTTTGTAAGATTTTGTAGTTCATTTCGGCATACTTTATCTCTAAGGCTCATACTTCGCCAAGAGCTAAAAGTATAGTTGCCAGCACCTAATTTAGAAAAGCGGAATTGACCAAGCGTGTTAATTCCGTTTTTTTTTTGTTGTGTATATCGGTGCAAAAAATTGCACCCTACTAAATCTCTACAAATTAATAGGATGGGCTTGCTTTTGCTTTGCCCATCCTACATTCCATAAACTCTTTTTAAAGAAAAATGAAAGTGTCGATGGTGCTATTCCCACTTTGGCTTTTCATTTTTTATAGCGTTTCGTAAATCATCATTTGCAAAAATATGCAGAATGATGTTTACTTTTCCTTTAATTCCTAATTTATCTTGTATTTTACCCATATAATGTTTAACCGTTGCAATAGAAATAAAAAGTGTTTCTGATATTTCACGGTAGTTCTTCCCCGCAATAACTTCTTTAAGAATAGAAATTTCTCTCGGTGTGAATTTAATATCCATAATTATTCCTCCTTTAGTCTTATGGAATAATTATAAAATAATTTAAATCTAAATCGCTTAATAATATTTCCAGCCAATTAATTTTTACAAAACTTTACAAATTATATATTGCCGGTTGAACTGTTTTTATCATCTTCGAGCTGCCTGATATCAATGCTTTGATCATCATCGCTATAACTGTTAATTGCTGATGGATTTGTATCTATTTCAACATTAACTTCTGCATCAACCATTTCAATATCTTCTTTATTAAATTCTTTTGTTTTGCCATCTTCCATTTTTACTGCAACTTTTCCACTCATAAATTGCAGATAGCAAACTTTACCTAGACCTTCGGTAGTCATAACTGATGAGCCGATAGGGGGCATTCCCTTTGCTGCTTCAATATAATTTGAATATTCATATGTCAGACAGCATAAAAGCCTGCCGCAGGTACCTGAAATTTTTCCCGGTGCAATAGGCATTCCCTGATCTTTTGCAAGTTTAATATTAATCGTTGCAAATTTTCTCAAAAAACCTCCGCAGCAGAAAGGTTGTCCGCAAATCCCGACTCCATCAAGAATGGAGGTCTCATCCCTTACTCCGATATGTCTTAAATCTATTCTAACTCTTGGAAATGTCTGGGTCAGATCCTTTAATAAACCTCTGAAATCTACTCTTTCGGGGGCGGTGTAATAAAAAGTTATTTTTCGTCTGTCAAAAGTAATTCTGCATTGGACAAGATTCATAACAAGTTTATGTTGTTTTATATGCTCCTGACATTTAAAAAATGCTGTTACTTCTTCCTTTTTTATTTCATCAAGTGTTTGTAAATCTCTCTGATTCATTACCTTGAGTAATGGCAACGGTTGAGGCTTTTGTTTTGCCTTTTCCCAAAATTCTTTTATTTGTGTATTAACAATAAAAACCTTGAGCGCTTCTTCTCCTTTTTCTGTTCGGACAATTACCATCTGTCCGTCAGACAGTTCAAAGTCATCTGCAACATCAAGCGGATAAAATGTATTTTTTAAATATCTTACTGCGTATTTCATTAAACGTATCTTTCTTCTTCTTTTAACTTTCTGTTCATAAGTTTTGACAAAAGTTCATGTGGCGTAATATCTGTATAAACAGCCTCATAAATTGCGTTTGAAACAGGGACTTCAATATCAAGTTTTTTTGCAAGTTCACAAATTGCTTTTGAGGTTTTAACTCCTTCGGCAACAGACCCCAATTCTGACAGTATATCATTAATTTTTTTGCCTTTGGCAAGCATTGAGCCTACCGTATAATTTCTTGACAGTGGAGAAGAACAGGTTGCAATTAAATCACCCATTCCTGAAAGTCCGTAAAGTGTTGACGGATTTGCTCCAAGTTGAATACTTACTCTGACAATTTCGGCCATCCCTCTTGTCAAAAGCGCTCCGGAGCAGTTGTCTCCCAAACCCATTTCGTGTGCAAAACCTGAAGCAATTGCAATAACGTTTTTAAGACTTCCGCCAAGCTCTACTCCGATTACGTCTGTATTTGTGTAAAGTCTGAATCTGTCTGCTACATTCATTGCTTTTTGAACAAAGTTTGCAGTTTCTATGTCCTCGCAGGCAACGCAGGCTGCAGTAGGCTTTCCTGCCAAAACTTCTCTTGCAAGTGTTGGACCTGATAATATAACAAGTTTTTGTTCCGGCAAAACATCTTTTATAACTTCAGACATTCGCATCAGTGATGGTAATTCTATACCTTTTGATGCGTTAACAAGTATCTGCGAATTTCTTATGCCGGATTTTTTAAGATTTTCACAAACATCTCTTGTCCCTGAAGTTGCAATGACTGACAAAATTATGTCCGCATTGTAAATAGCTTCTGATAAATCTGAAGTTATTTCAACTTTTTTGTCAAGTTGAACTTCAAGCGGTTTTGTTGTGTGTTTGTTTATTTTTAAATCATCGCTGAGATCCTGTTCCCTACCCCAGATTGTAATATCTTCAAAATTACCACTTAAAAGCCACGCTAAAGTTAATCCCCAGCAACCTGCTCCTAATACCGTTAATTTCATTGTTTCAATCCTCCCTGTTTGCGTTTATACCGCACTTTCAGCATTTATGAGCTTTCGGAGCACTCCGCCGTACTTTTTAAGTTCATTTCTTGCCCCGTCAGCATCAGTATTCATTTTAAGCATTATGATAGCTGTTTTTATTTCCCAATTGCTTTTTAACAGTGCTGCAAGTGCATCGCTGTTTGCAACATCCGCAATTTGGGACACTATACGGATTGCTCTGTCTTTCAGTTTTTCATTGACAGCTTTTAAGTCTATCATAAAGTTTTCATACGTTTTTCCGATTTTTATCATTGAACCTGTTGAAAGCATGTTAAGTACCATTTTTTGTGCCGTTCCGGCTTTTAGCCTGCTTGAGCCGGCTATAACTTCAGGTCCAACTTCTGTACATATTATATGTCCAGCTTCCTGAGCAATTCTTCCTTTTGAATTACAAGTAATACCGATTGTTACGCAACCTATTTCATCCGCTTTGTCAAGAACGCCAAGTAAGTATTTTGGGTTCCCGCTTGCCGAAATTACTACACATACATCCTTTTCTGTAAGGACTTGAGCATCTTTTTGTCCTGCTTCAAAATTATCTTCTGCTCCTTCCACGGCCATAAGCATAGCACTTTCGCCTCCGGCAATTCTCGCCTGTACCATTGACGGATCAACACTAAATGTCGGCGGGCATTCTGATGCATCTAAAATTCCGAGTCTGCCTGATGTGCCGGCACCAAAATAAAATAATCTTCCGCCTTTTAAAAATGCTTTTGCTATCATATCTATTGCTATTGCAATATCAGGTGCGACATCACCGACTACCTGTGCAACTATCTGGTCTTCTTCATTCATTTTTCTGACCATATCTATTGTTGATAATAAATCAATATCTTTTGTATTTTCGTTCCTGTATTCGGTGATAACTTCGCTCATACATTTACTCCTTATAATATTATGTAATGACCATCAGTTTAGACTGTTTTAATTAAATTTGCCATCTCAATTGCTGTTCTTGCTGCATCAGAACCTTTATTCCCTGCTTTTGTTCCGGCTCTTTCTATTGCCTGTTCAATGTTGTCAGTAGTTAATACCCCAAAAGTTACAGGCACTCCTGTATTTAAACTTACTTGAGCCACGCCTTTTGCAACTTCATTTGAAACATACTCAAAATGCGGTGTTGCACCTTTAATTACTGCTCCGAGCGTAATGATTGCGTTGTATTTTTTTGTTGACGCAAATTTTTGTGCAATTACAGGTATTTCAAATGCTCCCGGAACTCTTACAATGTCAATATTATCTTCTTTTGCTCCATGCCTTTTTAATTCATCAATTGCGCCTGATAGCAGTTTTGAACCGATAAAATCATTAAATCTTGCCAGAATTATACAAAATTTATCACTATCTGATGCTACAAGTTTCCCTTCATATGTTGTCATTTTATACTTTCTCCTAATCAATCTGATATATAGGCATGATACAATACAAAAGCCGTTTTTACAAGGATTTGCTACGGAATATATCTAATAATTAACCATTGTTCATAAAACTTAATAATTGAAAGAAACTATAAATTGGCTCATAATGTATATTACGGGTTTAGGCTATATTTTTTTAAATTTTTCACTGTCAAAAAAAAGTTTTTTATATTATTATTTTTATTGTTGTTAAATATACATTTATTGTAAGTAAGGAGAATACCAAATTGAAAACATATTCACATTTAGATTTATTCAATGATGCAGTCCCAAAAGCAGATGAGGATGTCCATCTTGGTCGCCATGTGCTTGCCGAATTTTTTGAATGTGACCCTAATACTTTAAACAGTATAGATAAAGTCGAAAAATATATGATGGAGGCCGCTTTAGAGTGTGGAGCTACAATAGTTCAAAAATGTTTTCATATGTTCAGCCCTTACGGTGTTTCAGGTGTGGTTATAATTTCTGAAAGCCATCTGGCTATTCATACCTGGCCTGAGCTTGGTTATGCCGCTGTTGATTTATTTACCTGCGGTTCAAAATGTGATCCGAAAGTGGCTTATGAATTTTTAAAAAACAAGTTTTGTTCTAAAAATGCAAGTTTTACAGAGTTAAAGAGAGGCATAATCTCTCCTGATGCAATGAAAGTGGCAGAAAAACCTTTTGAAATTATGCAACAATTTCAAAGTTAAGTAGCAAAATATATTTTTACGTATTTTATATAGTCTGTGAGGTGTGTAAATATTACACCCAATCAGGCTATTTTTTATTAGTCATTGCAGTGATACGAATATATAAAAGGAGAATACAATGATAAGCGGACCTCAAACATATGCAAAATTATCATCTGTTGCGATAAAATTTTTAAAAAGTAAACAAACGATAGTTAAACCAAAAGTTGTTGAAAAGTATGAATATCTTGCACCGGGTGCAAATATAGCTAAAATTGAAGAAGAATCTCAAATTCACAAATTCTTAAGTCAGACTGCACTTGCTGAAAGTGTTAATAAAGAATTTGGCAAGGCTATTGATGTTTTAGGATAAATAATTTTTTAAAGCTTCAGGAATAAAACTTATCAAATCTTCTGCCATAACAGAGTATTCGGTAAGTTTTTCCTTTGCCAAATCTCCGCACAAACCGTGCAGATATACCCCAAGACAACTTGCTTCAAATATTCCCATCCCCTGTGCAATTAATCCTGCAATAATACCTGTCAAAACATCCCCCGAACCTGCTTTTGCCATCGCATTATTGCCTGTAGTATTTGTATATTCTCTTCCGTCAGGTGCGTATATGTATGTTTTATGTGTTTTTAAAACTGTTACACAGTTGAATTTTTCGGTTATTTTTTTTGCACTTTTTTCAACATTGTCTAAAACTTCTTCTAATGTAACTCCGAGCAGTCTTGATGCTTCTTTGGGGTGTGGCGTAAATACAAGCTTTTCAAATTTTTTGTTAGTAAAATCATAAATCTGATCAAAATCGTTTTGAGCAAGAATATTGAGTGCATCAGCATCAGCGACAAGAGGTGTTGTAGCGTAAGTATTATCTAAAACTTTTGAAAACATCTTAACCGCATGCATATCTGTTCCTAAACCGCATCCGATTTCTATAACGTCAGCATTGTTTATATAATCGCTTATCTTATTTTGCGGAACAAATACAACATTACTCGTCTGTGCGGCAACGGCATTGATTGCACGTTCAGTTGAACACAAAAAGCAGTAACCGCAGCCGATCTTTAATGCCGAAACGCTTGATAGATATGCGGCCCCGGGCATATAATCCGATCCTGCAATATTTAAAACTCTTCCGTAAGTCGATTTGTTTGAATCTTCAATTCTTTTTGGTAATTTATAATCCATTTTGTCTTATTGCCTCATATGCCACAATTGCAACCGAATTAGAAAGATTTAGGCTTCTTTGCCCTTGTTTCATCGGTATAGTCCTTGCATTTTCGTCTTTAACATATTTGGTTGGTAATCCTCTTGTTTCCGGACCAAAAACAATAAAATCGCCATCTTTAAAGCGAATATCAGTATATAGTTTATTTGTTTTTGTTGTCAGATAGTAAAATGTACCATTCGGGAACATTTTATACAATTCATCCATTGAATCAATTTTGTGCAAATCAACACTGTCCCAATAATCAAGCCCCGCTCGTTTTGTATATTTACTTGAAAGCGAAAAGCCTAATTTCCCTACAAGGTATAATGATGCCCCGCAACAGGCACAAAGTCTTGCAATATTCCCTGTATTTTGTGGAATTTCCGGCTCATAAAGCACTATGTTTAACTTGGTCATATATTTACCCCCTTGGTCCTTACAGACATTTCCCCCTAAAAGGAGGCAAATAATTTATTCTTTAAACAATTTCCCGCATTCTGCCACAACCGGAATACCTCTCACAACGCAGAAAATGATTGCAATCCAAGCAAGTATTATTGCAGCGGTTTCTATCGGCTCTGCGATAGTTTTATCAAGCCCTGGAGTGTGAGCAAAAATCAAAAGAATATATGCTGCAACTTTTGCAACTGCATAAGTTGTTTTCATAAATTTTGATGCACATATAAATTTTCCCCACTCTGTCGTTTGCATACCAAAAGGTGTCATTCCTTTAGTCAAAGCAATACTTCTTATATTATCTGTTACAAATGCTCTTGTAACGCAGATTATAGGGAATATAACAGGTATCCAGCCTAAAACCGCAAATGCTACCCAGTAAATGGCTTCAACAATTCTGTCCCCCATAATATCAAGAACTGCACCGAGTTGAGATGACTGACCGTATTTTCTTGCCAGATAACCATCAACTGCATCCATCGAAAAAGCAACCCCTGCAAGAATGATAGCCCAAATATATGCGGTTGTTGTATTTACAAATAGCAATCCTAATGACACAAATGCAACAAAAATTCTGCTTATTGAAACTATATTTGCACTGTTTTTCTTTATATCCATATGTATCCCCTAATTTTTATATTTTTTTACTTCTTGATAATGCAAAGTTTACATTATCAAGATTTTTTGCCCTATCTCCAAGCATAATTTTTTCAGCTTCTTCAAGTATGCTTACTACGATAAATCCGTTTTCTCCGTCCGAACGTGCTTTTTTTCCTGTTTCACAACAACTTATAAAGTGTTGGCATTCAAGTTTAAGAGGTTCAATCTCAAGATAGTCAGACTGCATAACTTCAGTATTTCCGGCCTTAAAATTATCGTAAATAGTAAGTTTATTTTCCGCTACGGTATCATCCATAATTGCAGTTTTCTTTGTTCCTCTCACAAGAAGTTGAACATGCTTTTTGGGTGTTATCCAACTGTCAGCGATTTGCGCTGTTGCTCCGCCTTCCATTTCAAGAGTAATATGCGTAATATCCATGATATCGTTTTTGTCCGAAGAACATCCGACTGCTGATATTACACGTTTTGGATTTTTCCCTAAAACATAGCAAATCATTGAAACATCGTGCGGAGCCAAATCCCACATAACGCTTCGGTCATTTTTAAAATAATTTATATTCAAACGATCGCTTTGTGCATAAACAATGTCTCCGAGTTCTCCGTCTTCAACAAGCATTTTTAATCTGTTTACTGCAGGATGATATAAAAGCAAGTGACCGACCATTAAAACAAGTCCTTTGCTTTCTGCTAAGTCAGCTAAGTCTCTTGCTTCCTGTGCTACAGTCGAAATTGGTTTTTCTACATAAACATGTTTTCCTGCTTCTAATAGAGCTTTTACAAATCTAAAATGTGTGTGGCTTGGGGTTACAACAACTGTTCCCATAATTTCGTCATTATTTAATATATCGTTAAAGTCTTTAGTCGTCTTAACACCCGGATATTCAGCTTGGACTTTGGCAAGATTTTCATCGTCTAAGTCGCAAACCATTCCTAAGGCATTTAAATTATAAAAATTTCTTACGACATTTCTACCCCAAAGTCCGCATCCGAGTACGGCAATTTTTTTTTCGCTCATATTTCCTAACCTTCTTATACTATACTTAATTTTATTATAATCTCAGCAATATTTTTTTGCAATTACTGACCTCTTTGTTGTCTTTCCTGTTCTCTTAAAGCCTGAGCATTTTGTTTCCTGTACTCGTACATTTGTTCATAGCGTTCATAAAACATTTCTTCATCATCCGGAAAACATTTTGCCAATTTATCGAGCAACGCTTTTGGTATTTCTGCAATATTCACCATTCTGTCAATAATATTATCATTAATCGGATAAAGGTTTCTGTAATTCTGATGAAATATATGACTGCATTCTGCCTGAATTTGGGTAGGGTGTTTAAGAGAATTTTCTCCCATTTTATATGTTACTATGCAACTATCAAAATAGACCCCTTTAAAATTTCTTAAAAATAATTTAATCATTAAATCATAATCTGCAAAAAGTCTGAATTTAGAATCAAAATTCCCTATTTTTGCAAGTGATTCTTTATTGAATATTGCAGCCTGTCTTGAAAACGGCATAACCTGAAAAACATTGTAAGGAGACGGATTATATAAAAATGCACTGTTATCCGGTTGGACACAATATGCAGGGAAATAACAAAAATCCGCATTTTCTTCTTCCATTAAATTTACGGCATTTTCAATTCCCATAATGTCGTGATAAAAATCATCACAGCTCAAAAATGCCACGTACTTTCCTTTTGCTCTCAATAACCCTTTGTTCATTGCATCAAATTTTCCGTTGTCAGGAGCAGAGAAAAATTCTATATAACCCGAATTTTTGTAATCTTTTAATAGTGTCGTAGTTTCATCTGTTGATGCGTTATCCATAATAAGATGCTCTACATAAGGATATGTTTGCCTGTTCATAAGATTTAGCAGGAGTGTAAAATCGTCAGCTTTGCCTGCATCAACAATATTATGTGTTGTCGTGATTATGGTCACTTCCGGTTCGTACATATCTTTCCCCTTATTTCATCATGTATACTTGTCTTAAAATCTGTTCTTCAATATTTTTTTTATCTGATTCAGATGTTTTTGCATCGTGAATCATTATGTTAAAGACATAAACTTTACCCGTTCTTGTTGTTAGATAGCCTGTGATTGCGCTTGTATCTGATAGAGTTCCGGTTTTGGCTCTCATATTCTCTTTAAAATACAGCATCCGGTTTTTTAATGTTCCTTCTCCGGGTGTTGGTAAAAATTGTTCAATGTTTCCATAATTTTCTGAATTGTATAATTTTACAAGAAACGAAGTCATAAAATCTGAGGTCATCATATTATTTTTTGAGACTCCGCTTCCGTCAACAATTTTTATGTCTTCAGTATTCAGCTCCATTTTTTCAAAATAATTCTTCAGCATTGCATAAGAGTTTTGTGCACTGCCTGTACTGTTTGTATATTGTGCACCGGCCAGTTTGAAAAGTGTTTCAGCTACCAAATTATTACTGTTTTTCAAGCTTTCTTTTAATGCTGTATCTATTCCATTATTTATTTCATCTACAAGATATATGTTTGTCTGTGGTAAAGCTTCAGTTTGAAAAGGGTTATAATAATCCATTTTTCTGTTTCTTATTGCTTCCTGAAGTCTGAGCTCAAAATATAACTGAGGATTATTGATGGGCAATTTGATTGTTTTTTGTTTTGTAATGCTTCCTTTTGCATCTATTATATTAGGAGCAATGTTATTATTTTTTTCAAAGTAAACATGGTTGATATCTTTTGATGTTGTAATTAAATTCATGATTGTTATCGGATAAAACGGTTTTACAATGATAGTCGGTGCAGTACCGATTTTAGACGGGGTAATTTCTATATTAACAACATTTCCGTCTATATTATATGCACTGAATTTGGGCATGTAAGGATTAAATTCGTCATCCCACTGCCAGCCTTCTCCCCATTCAACATTGTCAAAGATTGTATTATCTATATAAAATGTCTTCGGTGCTATATTTTTGTCTTTTGCCTTTGTAATAAGTTGTTTTAAATCTTTGGATTGTAAAAACGGGTCTGCTCCGAGTTTCAGGTATAAATCATTATTTGTGCTTTTGTATAACTTTGTTGAAAACTGATAATCATCACCAAGCATATCAAGGGATGCTGCGGTTGTAATTACTTTTAGTGTTGATGCAGGTTGTCTTGGAGTTTTGTCATTTAACGAATAAATTTTTTCTCCTGTTTTTGCATCTTTAATTGAGACTGAAACTGCACCTGTATTTATATGTTGTTTAGAAAGCATTTTGCCTATATTATCAGCGTAAACAGGCATTGTTGTTAAAACTATAGCTAAAAGTGCCGTAATTATCTTTTGCATAATATTTTAACCTCATAATTATCTTTTATATCTTTTAATATAGTACACTTTTGTCTAAATTGATACATCTCATTTAAAGAAATTTTTGCACTTGCAATACCCTCAAGCTCCTTAATGAATGCAATTTCTTCTCCCTTATAATCTATTATCCTTGATTCTCCGAGGTTATATTCTTCATTTCTTATATGCCCGCATTGTGTAAGTGCAATCATAAAGCATTGATTTTCAATTGCCCTCGATTTTGTCATCATTTCCCATGGAATAGGTTTATTTGCACCCCAAGCTGCACAGTTGACCAAAATATCAGCTCCGGCATTTGCGTAGGCTCTGTATATTTCAGGAAATCTTATGTCATAGCAGATTGTAAGTCCATAGTTTACTCCTTCGATGTTTACCATAACAGGACTGTCGCCTTTTGTTATGTATTTGCCCTCGTCACAACCGTAATATGAATATAGATGATTTTTTGAATATGTTGTCAAAAGTTTTCCGTTTCTGTCGATTACAGGACATGAGTTGTAGTATTTTTCGTTTTTTTCTTCGATGAAACTACCGCCGATTATGTTTATATTGTATTGTTTTGCTGTTTCGCAAAGAAATTTTATAATTTCGCCATCAATTTTTTGAGCGGATTCAATAAATTTGTCGCAAGCCCATCCGCAAGTCCATACTTCGGGTAAAACCAAAATGTCCGTATCTTTTGGCAGACTGTTTTTTATAATATTCCCGATTTTAAAAATATTTGCTTCAACATTCCCGATGGTTGACGACATTTGAAGCATTGCAATATTTATTTCTTTCTCCATAATCCTGCTTCTGTTGCTTCTTTATACTTTTGTGGTGATTTTTGTTCAAGTTCTGTCAATGAATCCTTGACTTCTTTTGTTAATTCTTCCTCATTTTTACCATTTGGGTATATTGGATTCCCGTAAAGATTCATAATTTTGCATAATCCGAGCGGGAATTTCATTCTATCCCATGAATTCATTTCTTTAAAAGTTTTGTCTTCAGAGTACCAATTAACCGGTACTATAGGTATTCCTGTTTCAATTGAAAGCGCAATTGCCCCTTTTTTTACTTCATGGTATGGTCCTCTCGGACCGTCAACCATGACAGCTATGCTTTCTCCGTTAATGAGTTCATCATAAAGTTGTTTTGTTGCCGAAATAGCTCCTTTGCGCCCTGAAGAACCTCGTTTTACTTTAAAGCCCCAGTTTTGGGCAACATAAGAAACTATATCTCCGTCTAATGAATTGCTTATGAGGATACTTGTTTTATTTTTATTCCTAAATCCGTGTACCAAAAACTGATTTGAATGCCACATTACATAAATGCATTGTTCTATATCAGGGTAATCAACATTTTTTAAATATGTCATTTTTTCCTGCAATTTTAAAAGTTTATAAATTCCCCAAGAAATATATTTTATATTTTTTTTGTTAATCAGTCTTACCATATAGAAATGATAGCATATAAATCAGCATTGTCATATATATTAAATTTATTAAATATCAAAAGTCTTGACGAAACGGAATGTTTATTATAAGATTGCATTGCGTGATATTGTTGCCATTGGCAGCAATATTTACCCCCGGGATGTAGCGCAGCTTGGTAGCGCACCTCGCTTGGGACGAGGGGGTCGCATGTTCGAATCATGTCATCCCGACCATTTATTAAGACTCAACGTTGGTTGAGTCTTTTTAAATGCCATCACTCCTGATTCAATCATGAATATACGTAATTTTTATTAAAGTTTTGCTTTAATTGACTTGAAATATTGTTTGTAATATATTTTGCTATGAGAGATTTTACACTGTAAGAGGATTAGGGAATTGGATTTTATATCATTAACTATATTATTTTTAAAGGCATTAGCTAAGCTGGTTGGCGGTTACGGAATTGCAATCATTGTTTTGACAATAATCGTAAGGCTCGCACTGTGGAGTCTGAATGTTAAGCAACAACGTTCAATGAAGATGATGCAGACTTTGCAGCCGAAACTTAAAGCAATTCAGGACAGATACAAAAGTAATCCGCAGGTTATGCAGCAGAAAATGATGGAATTTTACAAAGAACATCAGTTTAATCCTATGAGCGGATGTTTGCCTTTGTTAATTCAGATGCCAATATTTATTTTATTGTATTCTGCTTTAATAAGCCCGCAATTTATTTCTGAAGCAGGTAATCAGAAGTTCCTGTTTATTGACAGTTTGGCTACAACGCTCAGGGCTACCGCAGGGATATCAAATGATGGTAAGCTTGGAGCCTCGGTTGGCGATAAATTTATTCTCGGACCTAATGCACAGGTTTATATCGGTGATATCGTAAAATCGGCTAAAATAAAAGATGGAGCGCAAGCACTGCACATTGTCGGCGATTTAACTCCCGGTAAAGATGTTGAATTGTCTTTCAGCCTTGATAATTTTGTGCTTGATAAAAATCTTAAATTCAGTGAACTTGCTAAAGTTGATAAAGCAAAAGTTACCGTTACAAATTCTAATATAAGAGAAAATGAAGAAATTACATTTACAAGAAATGATGATGATTATATGGAGGCAACCGTTCCTACTGTACCTATAAACAAATCTTGGCATTGGGATGTAATTATTTTGATTGTTCTTTTTGCGGTAACAATGTTTATTTCGCAGAAGATTATGATGGCTATGACCAAAACAGATAATCAGGACCCGGCGCAGGCAGCGCTGCAAAAATCAATGGGTACGTTTATGCCCCTGATGATTCTTGCAACATTTGTTGTAATTCCGATTCCTGCCGGTGTATTGCTCTATTTGATTACAAGTAACATTATTCAGATAGTTCAGACTATTATGATTAATAAACAAATTGATAATGAACTTGCTGCTAAAAAAGAAGCCGTTGATGATGCGGAATTAAATAATGCTAAAAAAGTTAATTAAAGAAAGGGTGTCGTCATAGCAATGGCGACTTACGATTGTTCATTGTAGGTCGGTGTTGCCACGCCGACAATATGATATGAATATATCAGAATTTGATTATGAATTGCCGTTGGATTTGATTGCTCAAATGCCGGCTGATAAAAGGGAAAATTCCAGAATGATGGTGCTTGACAGAACTAATCATTCAATTTGTCATAAGCATTTTTTTGATATTGTTGATGAGCTTGATGAGAAGGATTTGCTTGTATTAAACGATACAAAAGTTATTCCTGCAAGACTTTTCGGTATAAAAGAAGAAACAGGTGCCAAAATTGAGGTATTTTTATTAAACCCGTCAAAGGGTGAAGAAACTGATGTGTGGGATGTTTTAATTAAGCCGTCAAAACGTATTAAAAGCGGTACGGTTATTAAAATTTGCGACGATTTAACTATTATTCCCGTAAAAAAACTTGAAGATGCTGGAGAATGGCAGGTTGAACTTCATTATAACGGCAATTTGTATGAAATATTAAACAGAGTCGGCAATATTCCGCTTCCTCCGTATATTGAACGCAAAGAGCAAAGTGAAGAATTAAGAGAGTTTGATAAGGTTCGTTATCAGACTGTTTATGCGCATAACGAAGGCTCTGTTGCCGCTCCGACAGCGGGCTTGCATTTTACCCCCGAAATTTTGCAGAAATTAAAAGACAAAGGTGTTGAGATTGTTTATGTAACATTAAACGTCGGTTTGGGAACTTTCCGTCCTGTTAAATGCGAAAATATTTTAGACCACAAAATGCACTCTGAAACCTTTGAAATCTCAAAAGAGGCTGCAGATAAAATCAATAATGCGAAATCAAAAGGTAAAAATATTGTTGCAGTTGGTACAACGTCTGTTCGCACGCTTGAAACTGCATATCAAAAATTCGGGTGTATAAAACCGTGCCATGATTCATCAGAATTGTTTATTTACCCTCCTTATGAATTTAAAGTTGTAGATAAGCTTATAACGAATTTTCACCTGCCTAAATCGACACTTTTGATGCTTGTAAGTGCATTGGCTGGCAAAGATTTTATTTTTGAAGGTTACCGTCAGGCAGTTGAAAACAAATACCGCTTTTTTAGTTATGGCGATTGTATGTTTATTGAGTAAAATGTATTTACCCCTTGACTTTAATTTTAAAATCATTAAACCATTTGGTGGATACATTTACACAAAAATTTTAGTAGAATGTTTGTGTACTTGGGAGGTAGTAGTTACATGTTTTCACAAATGATACAAAGTTTGTTGAATTCGGGCGGTAAAAGTGCAGCTATGCAAAGGGCTGCACAGATTAATTCTTATGTGAATAATATGTCGAGAGCAATGAACCCGACGCAGACAAAGTCAAACCCGCTTGATACAATTTACCCTGGCGACGGTAAAAATGTTCAGTCATTTGAAAAAGTTTTGTCAGGAACAAAGCAGACAAATTTCGGTTCTCTGCTTTTAAATCCGGAAGTGCTGAAAAATTCTGCATTATCACCCGCCTCACTTAATGTAAGTGGCAACATCTACCCCACTGAAGATATTGATACAAGCAGTGTAACAAATGATATACTCAAAAAAGCTATTCAGGAAGTTAACGATGCACGCAGAGATTATTCAAAACCCGAAATAAGAACATCTAACAGTCAGATTCTTGATATGGTAAATAATGTTGCGAGAAAGCATGGTGTGGATGAAAAACTTGTACAGGCGGTAATCAAGCAGGAATCAGGCTTTAATCCGAAAGCAAAATCAAAAGTTGGTGCAATGGGTTTGATGCAATTAATGCCTTCAACCGCAAAAGCACTTGGAGTCAAAGATCCTTATAATCCTCAGCAAAATGTTGAGGGTGGGGTTAAATATTTAAAATCCATGCTTAAAAAATATAACGGGAATGTAATTCTTGCGCTTGCTGCATACAACGCAGGTCCTAATGCGGTAGATAAATATTCCGGTATCCCGCCTTATAAAGAAACTCAAAATTATGTTAAGAAAATCTTGGCAAATTACCTGTAATAATTAATCAATTTCTTTTGTTTTTTTCCATATGTTCAGGTATGGTCGGTCCGGCATTCTGATTGGGATAAAACCGTTATCTGAAAGTGATTTCGCAATGACGTGAATATTTGTTCTTTGTTCATCCTCTTTTTCGCCCATAATAAATAGCCCGTTTTTATCAAGAGATTTATTTATATTTTTGAATATGTTATCAAGCATCGGTTTAATTTGTTTTTCTGGCAGTTCTTGTCGTGTGCAGTAGTTATTATCCGTTACGATGTGATAAAATGAGTTTTTAAAAGTGAAAAGCTGTCCTTTTTTATTTGGTAATATGTCTTTGAAATCTCTGATATCGCCAATTTTAAATTCAAGTGAATTATCAGGATTTTTATACCTGAATTTTAATTTGTTAAATTCGGCATAAGTTATATCAAATATTTTTCTGAACTTTTCTTTTAATTTGTATATCATTTTATCTTTTGTATCAATACTTTCAAAATGATTATTAAACAGTTTTTTAAGTTCCTTTTGTTCAGGTGTTAAGTCCGGTTTGTCAAAAGCAAGGAATGCATCATCGTATGTATGGATGTCTACAATTCTCGTATATTTACTTGTTTTTATATCTGCAGGCGTATACAGATTAAATATCCCCGATTTTGCCTGCTCAATAGTCTCTTTTCCAATATCAAAACCTGTTATTTTAACCGGATTATTTCCCATGAGCATTTTCAGAGAATGCATATCTTCCCCTGTTGAACATGCCCCTACTATAAAATATTTCTCTTTCAAATTTTTGAAAACTTCATTAATGTATTTTATACCAAATTTTATGCTTTCATAATCACGGAAAAACCTTGTCTCTGTTGTTACGCTTTCACGCATTCCAAGACGGGTTATAATATTCTCGCATCCTGCATGGCCTTTAAAATTAACTGGGGCAGGATGATAATTGTTGTAATTTCCGATAATCATTACAAAGTTATAAAATGTAAAAACAAAATATTTTGCTCTGTATTTAGAATTTTTTAAGAATGTTTTGCAAACGGTCAAGTTTTTTGTTGTCTGTACCTATGCCACAGAGTAAAAGAGTCGATTTTTCATTTGTTCGTTCATCTTCAATATCAAAATCTTCGTAAAGCATTTCTGAAAGTTCATACCCTGATAAACCATCAACTTTAATAAGAAGTTTTGTCGGATCATCTCCAAAGAACTGGCATCCGCTTGAATTTGCTCTTATTTTATCTAACCTGTCAATAAGATGCTCAATTTCTTTTCTTCCTTCTTTAGAATCAAGATATGCGATATTTTCTTCAATTGAAGCTAAAAGCGGGTAAGATGGTGATGTTGTCATAAACATATCAAGTGCAGGTTTAACATCAATTTCGCAATTACAGTGTAATAAAGCTGTCGGGTTTAATCCGCCTGCCGTTTTGTGCAAAGACTGCACGGTAAAATCTGCTATGTTAACCGCAGACAAAGGAAGTCTGTCCGAAAACGGGTACAATGCGCCATGAGCTTCGTCTACAATTAAATATGCATTATGTCTTTCGCATATAGCTTTTATTTCTT
The DNA here is from genome assembly GCA_902777855.1 of uncultured bacterium. Classification (GTDB taxonomy): domain Bacteria; phylum Cyanobacteriota; class Vampirovibrionia; order Gastranaerophilales; family Gastranaerophilaceae; genus Zag111. The sequence goes on from CACYVN010000014.1 coordinate 16,972, forward strand.
CAATATCCGATATTATTCCCTCATATGTCGGGGATGTTATTATAACGGCTTTAATATCATATCTGCTCAAATAGTTTTCTATGACTTCCGGTTTTGTTTCTAAAGGAACACCCCACTCAGGGTCAATATCGGGAGTGTAGGTCAACGCTCTTGCACCTGCAAGTTTTACGGCGTTATAATGGCAAGGGTGTGCGTTTGCTCCGATTAAAACTTTATCTCCCACTTTAGTACAAGATAAAACCGCTGCAATAATCCCGCTTGTCGAACCATTGGTCAAAAAAGTTGTCGAATATGTCTGATAAACAGAACGAGCCCATAATTGAACTCTTATAAGTTCTTCCTGGGGATTTTGACAATCTGTTTCAGATATGTCAATTCTGTACATTCCTTCAAGAGGAGGATAAATCCCGTTTTTCTGACCATGTGAGGGTGTTGTAAAAAGAATTTTTTTGTTTTTTTGTTCAAGTAATCTGACAAGACTCATTATTTTGTTCTCCGATTACTTGTTTTTAATTTCTACGTTTCTTTTTGCACAGAATTGGGTAATAATCATTTTGTCGTAGCCTGATTTGTAAGCAAACTGACCTGAAATTGTATATCCGCAATCATTTGATTTTTCAATTCTTATTGGCTGGAATGTGCAGTTAACGCTTTGAGTTTCTGAAACAGGTACTGCAATTTCGTAATTTCCTTCAATATCAATTTTTTCATTGGTGTGAATTTTCATACCGCCTGCGGAAATATCAAGGGTCTGAATTTTGTATGCTTTCCCCGCAAAGTTCATTTCTAAATCGTGCATGAATTTAATACGGGTATATTGACGTCTTTGTAAAAACTTATGTTTTGCTGGACTGGCAATAACAAGAGTTTTACCGTTAATCGATTTTGCGAATGAATCAAAATACAATTTCCCGTGTTTTGTTTGGGTATAAAATTCGCAATATGTATTGAGTAAAATATGCTCAGGTTCATATTCAAGCTCAAGTGTAAAATCTCCTGCACTTACTGCTGTTACAACACCTTTATTTGCATACTTGTAATCCGAAGGAATAATTATTGCTTCCTGACCTTCCACAACTAATTCTCGCATAGTTAAGCCCTCTCTTTGTAAGGTATGAGATTCTTCGCTCTTGTCATTCTGAGGACATCGCCCGAAGAATCTCCTTTTAATCGCTCAGAATGACGACACTCTGATTATACTATTTATTTCAATTTTTGTCACTTTGTTAAGCAAGGAAAAGTCCTCATATAATTATGAGGACTGCTGAGCAATCAGAAGAGTTGAGGATTTATAATTTAATCTTACGTTTTTGTACTTTTCTTTTCATTGGACTTTTTGTTAATAAATGTTTAGATTCTTAAGACTTTCGGGGCAAATTTGGTAATTTTTGCCGTGATGTGTTAATATTGTTTTATAAATTATTTTAAGGAGTTACATATGAAAAAAATATTATCACTATTGATTGTGTTATCTTTTGCTACTACAGGTGAAGTGTTAGCATTGTCCCCGACTTATACAAATCCGACAGAAAGTACAATGAATTTTTATCCGATGATGCGCAGGCAGATGGAAGAAGATGTTACACTCGATTTTGAAACAAATCCGGAACAGTATAGACAAAAACGTGCCCAAAAAGAGGCAGAAGCGGAATACAGAGCCGGAAATAAAAATTTTAACCCGAACTATGGTATGAATACCGGGTTAATAAAATTCAAAAACACCGATAAGAAAAAAGAATTTTCAACGGATTCAAACGGTAATATTATAATTAAGGATGCAAAATAATTATGCTCAAATTGATTATAAAATGGCTTATATTTGCAGGAGTGATAATGGGCACCTGTTACTTGCCCGGGATTAGTGTTGAGGGATTCCAGTTTGCAATGCTTATAGCTTTTGTGCTGACTGTTGTAAATATATTCATAAAACCACTGTTAAAGCTTATTGCATTTCCTATCAATTTGTTATCGTTCGGACTTTTTAATCTTGTTATAAATTTCGGGATATTATACGGTGTTTCGTATTTAATTCCCCAGTATCATATTGCGGATATATTAAGCGGGTTTATAGCATCGGTAGTAATTGCAGTTGCTTATGTTCTCCTTAAAAATGTATAACTTCGTATAAAAGAAAAACACCCTTTTTGAAGGGTGTTTTCATATATCTTAAGCAACTCTTTTTCTTGAGAAATGCTGAGCTGTTGTTTGTCTTCTTGCTACACTGCTTGCTCCGCCTGATTGTGTCTTATTCATAACGCCCATTTGAGATGCTGCAGTCATTGCGAAGTTGCCAAATTGTGTTGCCTTGCCTAATTTCTCACTGAATTTCTTTTCTGTTTCTTCTGCATATTTAGTTGCATCCATTCCTTTGAGCCTATTAAGTTCTTTTTTATTGCCTGTAGCTTTTTCTAGTGCTTTGTTATATTGATTAGTGTTAAAGTTCTCAACTTTTTGGTTTAATCCATCCGCTTTTTCCCCAAAACCTGCGGCTTTTTCTTTCAGATTACCGGCTTTTTCTTTTAATTTGTTTGCTTTATCTCCGACAGCTTGTGTAGCTTTATCTGCCAATTTATCAGCTTTTGCATTCGCTTTCCCTTGTAATTTTTCAAATGCTTTAGCTCCCTCTTTATTAACGCTTTGAAATCCGCCTTTCATTTCTTTTACACCTTTTGCTGCTGATGCTCCCGACATTACGGCAGAACCTGCACTCATAACCGCACCCATAATATTACCTTCTGCTGCATATACCGCAGTTTTGGTTATATTTGCTGCTGCTTTACCGATATTACCAACGGTTTCAACGGAAATACCAACCTTTTCGGTTACCATACCTGCGCTGATTAATGCCTGACCGCCTGTTATCATTGCAGAACCTAATGCAATCATACCTTTACCGACATATTGTGTCATTTGACCTGCAGTTGCAACATAACCTGAAATTTCGTCTGCCTTGTTTGCAACTTTAAGAACTTCACTTTGTTCTTGTTGAGATGCAGCTGCAGCTTTCTGGTTATTCTTCATTGTCTTAACAAATTTTTGAGAAGATTTTGATAATTTTCTGATTGTCTGACCTGATGAAGTCTGATATTTTTTGATGGTTACAGCTTTTTTACCCATTTGAGCTTGATTAGATTCTACTGTTTGGCCTTTTGTCGTAATTTGTTGTTGCAATGATTCAATTTCACTCTTGTCTGCATTTTCACCAAGGCTTTCAATCTGACCGCTTAAACCTTCAATTTCAGCATTGATTTGTTCGTTTGTTTCTGACAATGTATTTATTTCATCAGTTGCTTCACTCATTTTCTTCTCATTGGTAGCAAGAAGTTTTTCACCTTTAGCCATGTCTGTTTTTAATTTTTTCTCAGCTGCTTTGGTGCTGTTTTCCTGAGCTTTCATGTCAGAACTTGTTTTATTGATTGTTGCAGTGCCCTTTTCAGTTTCTCTTGTTACGGCTTTCCCGTCACTTGCAGAACTTCCTGAATTTTTCTTTGCTTCTTCATTCTTTTCTTCTATGCTTTTTTTCTGTTTTTCTTCAGCTTTTGCATTGTCATCAGATAATTTGTTGCCGTCTTGTTCGTTTCTGTTTTGAATTTCAGCATTAACTTTATCTAATTTTTGTTCAAAAGGTTTTGTCAAGAATAAAGGAACATCATTATTAAGAATCTCTTTGAGTTGATGTTTTGCTTCCTGAAGTTCACTTGTTGAAAGCGTTCCAAGGTTGTCAAAATCAATATTCCCAATGTTTAATTCAGGTTTTTCCTGTTGCTGTCCTTGTGTACCTTCGGTTTTATCTGCCCCTTTTGTATTTTCAGATTTTTTAATCCCGTCAATAGATTTTGCGGTGTTTACGTTTGCAACGTTTTGAGCTTCATTTGTTTGTTTTGCGTTTGCAACAGTATTATTTTGCCCGCTAACCATTTGAGCATTTTTTTGGAAAATAGATTCATTCATGGACATGCCGGGTGCTTTTTTCTGAGCTCCCATGCGCGAAGTCTTCCCGTTCATGCGTGCCTGCATTAACTTTTGAAGATCTATTTGGTTAGAATTACCGTTTACGCCGATTGCCATGAATAATCTCTCTTAGTTAAACTCTCTCTTTTATATAAAAAATTTAAAAATTGCCTAATTTCACGACTTTCGGTTTTGTTTACATTTTGTTACATTAAATTTAATATTTGTTTTTGTTATAATTTTTTACATATAATTATCAAATAATATATTGATTGCCACGCCCTATTGGGCTCGCAGTGGAATGTCAGAGGGATAGAAATGAAAAAAGGATTATTTATAACATTTGAGGGGGCTGACGGTTGCGGTAAAACAACTCAGTTGAATTTATTAAAGGAATACTTAATTGATATGGGATGTAATGTCCTTGTTACAAGAGAACCAGGAGCAAAAGGCTTAGGGGAAAGGCTCAGAGATATTTTGCTTAATTATGACGGGGAAGTATCTGACAGATGTGAATCTTTTTTATTTCTTGCAGACAGAGCACAACACATTGACACAATTGTTAAACCTGCATTAGATTTAGGACAAATTGTTCTTTGCGACAGACATACAGATAGTACGGTTGCTTATCAGGGGTATGGCAGAGGTCTTGATATTGAGCAAATAAATAGATTAAACAATATTGCGACTGATGGTCTAAAACCAGATTTAACTTTAGTTTTTGATGTTGATATTGAAACTTCCATGCAACGCGTTGGCGGGGAAAAAGACCGCATGGAAAGTTCAGGTGACGAGTTCTTTAATAAGGTCCGATACGGTTATCTTGAAATAGCCAAAAAAGAACCGCAAAGGGTAAAAGTAATTGATGCAACAAAACCGATTGAAGATGTTTTTGAACAGGTTTTAACCGTATTTAAAACTTTTGAACAATAAATTTTGGCTCAGATATTTTCGGCTCATATTTTTTTATTTCATATAAATCAATTTTTGAATCAAGAAAATCTGTGTTTGCGCCGGTACTATCTTTTAGGTGTTTCTTTGTAAACCCCCGCTCAGCCTGTAATCTTGCGATATCTGAACCGAAGATTTTTTCATTCTCTTTTGCATATGGAATAAGAGTATTATATATATTCAAAGCTTCTTTATAGTTTCTCATAAGGTATAGCATGTAAGCTTTATCACAGAGAATATAAAATTCATTTTTTTTGTCTTTATTTGAATTTAAAGATGTGAGTAAATCGTCATAATCAGTTATGACAAAATCCGATAGTCCGCTTGAAATGCTAAACATTGATTTTATCCATAAAAGTTTTTCTTGTTGTGCTGTTGTGGTTTGCTTTTTTGTTGAAATTTCATTAAAAACATCTATTGCATTTTGAGAACCGCTTGATTTTTTTAGAATATAAAGCAGGTTTGCAAATCTTGTGTAATCCTTTTCTCTGAATTTTTTATCATACATATTCATTGCTTTAATGTAATTTTTTTCTGCCCCTGCAAAATCACCCGAAATATAATCTTCCTGCGCCCGTATTTCATAAATTACAGGAATTTCAGGATAAATTTTTGTGTAAATCCCGGATAAAACTTCGGCAGTATTATAATTGGGTTTATCTTTATTCGCATTGAATTTGATTAATCCTTGTAATATAAAAGAAAAACTTATAAAAATGCTAATAAGTATGGCTAAAAAAGACAACCTGAAAATATAGTTCTTTTTATATTGCTGATTCTTTTCTTCGCTCACGGGCGGGTTAAAATCCGCTATTGAATATTCCCCGAATATTTGAATAAGCTTTTGTTTATACTTATCGGAGCAGTACATTCTGCCTGCAAAAAACAAAATTATCCATAATGCCTCGCAAAACAGCAGCCCCACAAAGCAATAGAAACAATGTATAAAAATTAAATACAGTAAAATTGTATAGATAATAGTATATTTTCTTAATTTTTTATTTAAATCAATCCGGTATTCAAGTACTTTTCCTGCTTCTTTTATCGGTATGACTCTGTTATATACATTTCCGTTATTTTTAAACAGACAAAAATTTTTAAAGACTGAATATTGGTCTTTGTGGACATAGTATAAAAGTGGATTAGCCAGATTATTTATATATTGTTTAATATATTCTTTCATCTATACCCCTGTTTTTGCAAAATCCTGTTCAAATTTGAAAATATCTGTTGAAACTCTGATATTTTGATTAATATCTATAACATTCAGTCCTTTAAATTCGTAGAGTGTACGAATTTTATCAGGATGAATTTCGTTTTCTTTTGCTAAAATTGCACCTAAAATAGCTTCCATATGTGACATTGGCATCATGTTAGAAGGCAGAGTGCTAAATCCCCATTCATTTTTAAGCGCCTGCTGCAGAAATTTGCAGTCCTGCGGAGAGCGGTCTTTATAGCATGAATTCAGGTGCATACTTTGTCTTGTCATATAAATATCAAATCTGGAAACAGTTATTCCTCGCTGAGTCAGTTCACGAAAATAATCTGAACCTCTTGAACTGTGTCTTTGGGTCCAGTTATCTCTGTTTGGAATATTTTTGTTTGTTGCTACGGGTAAATAGGGCTTTGCGAGTATTCTCCACTTACCTTCAAGCATTGTTCTGTCATATGGCACAGAGGCACAAATTTTAGAATTTTTTAAAGATGTAAAATTTTCAAAAAAGTAAATTACATCATTCATCTTATATAACTTATCAAGCGTTATTAAGTTATGGTTTTCATCTATTACAGCAACTCCTGAGTCCATTCCTGAACTTGATGCAAGTGATAATCCTATATAGTAGTTCATATTTCCCTTTCATAAGCCTGAAAATCTAAAAAATATTCTTCGTTTTGATTTTATATTTTATCCCACCCAAATTATGTTGCGAGTGAGAAGTATGGTTATAATTTTGTGGTAATAATCGGTCCGTCGTCTGTTGCAATTACTGTATGTTCAAAGTGTGCTGACGGTTTTCCGTCAACTGTTGAAACAAGCCATTCATCCGAGCCGACAAATACTTCATCTCCGCCTAAATTAAGCATTGGCTCAATTGCTATTGCATATCCGGATTTTATTAGTGTGTGATCTCCTACACTGTAATTGTATAAAAACGGATCTTCGTGCATTACATGACCAACGCCGTGTCCGCCGTACTGTCTTACTATGCCGTAGCCTTCCCGAATTGCAACTGCTTCAATTGCTTTAGAAATATCGTCTAATGTGTTTCCGGGTTTCATTTGTTCAATACCTGCAAATAACGATTCCTTTGTTGTTTCCATCAGTTTATGAACTTCCGGTGAGACTTTGCCGATTTCATAAGACCAGGCGCTGTCACCAACCATCCCGCCATATGTTGCGCCAACATCTATTGCAATAATATCCCCATCTTTTAATATTGCATTTTCAGAAGGAATACCATGGACAACCTGTTCGTTAATAGATGTGCAAATGCTTGCAGGAAATCCGTTATATCCTAAAAATGTCGGAATTGCCCTGTTTTCTTTGATAACTTTCATTGCATAGTTATCAAGTTCTTTTGTAGAAATTCCCGGTTCTAATACTTCTTTCATTTTTTCATGCACTAACGCTACAATATGCCCTGCATGAATCATTTTTTTTATTTCATCTCGTGATTTTTTGTTAATCATATCCCTTAACCTCTATGTTAAATATAACACAAATTTACATACATTTGCAATTATCGTAATCTTGTGAAAAAATCACTTTATGACATTGTATTTAGATGCGGGTACAACATATTCAAAAATTATTTCAACAGATGAAACAGTTGAAAAACTTTCTCCTGTTAAAATCTGGAATAATATGAATTATTATCTTTTTGAATCAAGGCTGCTAAAAGATTTTAACTTCAAAATTAAATCAGCCTGCGGGCATATGACGGGTTCTGATACACACGAAAATGAGATTATTGCGCTTGCAAAAGGAGCAAAAAAATATATTGATGATAATGCAACCGTTCTTGATTTGGGCAGCCGTGATGCAAAATGGATAAGTTTTAAAGACGGAAAGTTTCATGATATGGATTGGAATACATCTTGCGCAAGTTCTACGGGTGCAACGGTTGAAATGCTTTTAAAGTTTTATGATATCAGTGCAAATGATTTAAAATTCAATCCCGAAAAATTTAATATAACCTGCGGAATATTTGGATTAGAAAAGATTATGGATTCGATTTCAAAGGGAGAAAATTCTGCATCTGCTGTTTCAAAATTTGTTCACGGACTTGCTTATAATGCTTGGAATTTTGCAAAGAAACCTGAAAAATTGTATCTTTCGGGCGGATTTTGTGAAAACAAATGTCTTGTTGATTCGCTGAAAAATTATTGCGAGGTCGTATTATTGGGCAGATTTGTTCTTTGTGAGGGATTGATTGATGAATAACAGAGAATTTGGTGCAAAAGGAGAAGATTTAGCTTGTGAATACCTAAAAAAGAATGGTTACGAAATTTTAGAGCGCAACAAGCATTTTTCAAAACTATGTGAAGTTGATATTATTGCAAAAATTAAGAATAAAATTGTTTTTGTTGAGGTCAAAACCCGTAAAACAAATGCTTTTGGCACTCCTTTAGAGGCAATTACAAAATCTAAATATCAAAACATCAAAACGGGAGTTTTGACTTATGTTCAGGAACATAATATAAAAGATTATCAAATTGATGCAATAGGCATAACAATCTATCCTGAATTAAAAATCGAGCATTTAAAAAATGTGTAGATGGTTTATATTATCGGTAGTTTAATTTTGCAAAATTGTCATGACCGCTTTCTTTGAGCGGGCAAAGAAAGCGGTCAGAAAGAAACCCGCAGGCTGATGCTTCGTTCATAAAACATTGTAATTACTCCACATTCAGGCGGGATAACTCACTTCGTTCAGACAAATCCCGCCCTGTTGTCGTGTCGTACTTTACGTAGTGAGCAATAAATGTTATGCGAGAGAACATCAAAGGCGGATTTGTTTGAGCGTCAGCGAGTTATCCGCCTTATACTCAAGCATTTACAATTTATTTGCGAACGGAGTGCAGGTCGGGGAGTTTCTTTGCGCCCCGTTTCTTTGCGGGCAAAGAAATGGGGCAAGGTAGTTTTGCAATGCGAACAACTACCGATAATATAAACTATGAATAATTATTTGATTTTATGATAAAATACTTATGAAGGAGTATTTTATGGTTAGAGGACCTTTTTTGGACAGAACTTGGATGGCACAGAATCCTGATTACGATTCGTCTGATATTGTAATGTTAGGACTTCCTTTTGACGGTACTGTATCATATCGAAGCGGTTCACGCTTTGCCCCCGAACAGATTAGACTTGCCAGCTGGGGCTTGGAGGAATATTCTCCCGTTTTTGACAGAGAACTTGCTGATGTTAATTTCAACGATATCGGCGATTTGGAGTTCCCGTTGGGTAATACTTATAAGTCATTGGAACAGATAAGACAAAATGTTGAGGATATTTATAAAGACGGTAAAAGGGTTTTCGGAATAGGCGGGGAACATCTTGTTACTTTGCCCGAAATTCAGGCGGTGTCAAAATATATTGATAATCTTGCGATTGTGCATTTCGATGCTCATACTGATTTACGAGAGGAATATTTGGGCGAAGAAATGTCCCACAGCGCTGTTATCCGTCATTGTTCAAAAATTGTCGGAGCTGAAAATATCAAGCAAATTGGCATACGCTCGGGAATGAAAGAGGAATGGAAATTTATGAAAAAACACAATACCCTTTGTCATAAGTTTTCCGACCTTGACTGCCTGAAGGGTAAAAATATCTTTGTAACGGTCGATTTAGACTGTCTTGATACTTCGATTATGCCGGGGACAGGTACTCCCGAAGCAGGCGGAATGACTTTTAAGGAACTTAATGAGTGGTTCTATTATCTGAAAGATTTTAATATAGTTGGTGCTGATGTTGTTGAACTCTCTCCTGATTACGATTCAACCGGAGCATCAACCGCTGTTGCAACTAAGGTTATCAGAGAACTATTGATGGCGATGTAGGGGTAAATATTATAAATGGATATTCTTGCAAGAATTGATTATTTAAAAAATGAGATAAACAAGTCAAATTATGAGTATTATGTCAATGAAAACCCATATTTGACCGATTTTGAGTACGATAAACTTTTTGCGGAGTTAAAAGAGCTTGAGGAAAAATATCCGATGTTCAAAACTCCGGACAGTCCGACTCAAAGAGTTGGTTCGGTCAGCGAAAAATTTTTTCCGTATAAACACAAGTATAGATTATATAGTCTTGATAATTCATACAACGCCGAAGATTTGGAAAAATGGTATGAAAGAGTCTGCAAGGAGTACAACAAAGAACTTGAACTTGTCTGCGAGCTAAAAATTGACGGACTTGCTATTGCTCTGACCTACGAAAACGGCGTATTTGTCAGAGGGGTAACAAGAGGTGACGGTGTAACAGGTGAAGATATAACTCAAAACCTCAAAACTATTAAAGCAATTCCTTTGAAACTTTTTGAACCGAAAAATCTTGAGGTTCGGGGTGAAATTTATATGCCAAAGTCTTCGTTTGAAAAGTTAAACGCTCAGGCACTTGAAGCAGGTGAAAAAGTTTTTGCAAATCCACGCAATGCCGCAAGCGGTTCTTTAAGGCAGTTAGACAGTACAATTACCGCAAAGCGTGATTTGTCAATGTTTACCTATACTGCAATTTTTGAAGATGAGACGGATAAAACATATAAAACGCATTATGACAGTATTCTAAGGTTGAAACAGCTCGGGTTTAAAGTTAATCCGAATATCAGGCTTGTTAAAAATATCAAAGAAGTTATTGAATACTTAAAAGAATGGGATGAAAAGAGGTTTACCTTAGATTATGCAACTGACGGTGTGGTAATTAAGGTCAATGATATTGCGATTCAAAAGGACTTAGGATATACGGCAAGAGCGCCTAAATGGGCGACGGCGTTCAAGTTCCCGCCTGAGGAAGTCAGGACAAAACTTCTTGATATTGAACTTAATACCGGTAAAACAGGTGTAGTTACTCCTGTTGCGGTACTTGAACCGGTGCAATTAGCAGGCTCAACGGTATCAAGAGCGAGTTTGCACAATTTTGACGAGATAAAACGGCTTGATGTAAGAATCGGCGACGATGTTCTTATCATGAAGGCAGCAGAGATAATTCCGAAAGTTATTAAGGTGGTTGAAAGTGACGAACACAAAAATCTGCCCGAATATTCACCCCCGACAAAATGCCCTGCTTGCGGCAGCGATTTAATAGAAAAAGAAGGTCAGGTTGGATTATATTGTTCAAATCCCGACTGCGAAAGTCTGATGTGTGCTAAGATTGAATATTGGGCAAGCAAGGAAGCCATGGATATTGATAAGGTCGGACCGTCTTTAATAGGGCAACTTTATGATAAAAAAATGATTTCTAATCCTGTTGATTTGTATAAATTACTGCCGCAAGATTTAATGATGCTTGATTTGGTTCAGGAAAAATCAGCATCAAATATTTACATGTCTATTCAGGAAAGCAAAACAAGACCTTTAAATCGTCTTGTTACCGCTCTTGGAATTCGTCATGTCGGCAAAGAAACTGCTGATATTTTAACAGGAGAATTTCCTTCTCTTGACGAATTAAAAAATGCAACGATCGAGCAGTTAGCACAAGTTGAGGGTGTTGGCGAAATCATTGCCCAATCAATTTATGAGTATTTTCATAATGAAAACAATTTAAAATTGCTTGAAGAATTAAAAACATTGGGAATTAATCCGAGTGCAAAGGCTAAGCCTAAATCAGACAAACTGTCAGGTAAAACATTTGTTTTGACAGGTACTTTAGAAAATATGACAAGAGATGAAGCATCTGATATTATAAAATTACATGGCGGCAAAACATCTTCATCAGTGTCTAAAAAGACGGATTTTGTGCTTGCAGGTGCAAATGCCGGTTCAAAATTAGACAAAGCACAAAATTTAGGTGTTATAATATTGACAGAAAATGATTTTCTTGAAATGATAAAGTAAAAGGACTAAGGTAGTATGAAAATTTTTCAGATAAACGGTTTCAGAGGTTTGATAATGGCGGCATTTATTGCCTGCTGTTTGTTTGCAGGATTTGTTGTGTTTCCGGGTGTTGTTGCAATGCACTTGTGGAACAAATATCTTGTAAATCTTTTATCATTTCCGTCACTTAATCTGTTTCAGGGGGTGTTGTTGTGGGGGATAACAGCTGTTTCATACTTTATAATTTCAAACGGTAGACTTCCTGTTTCATTTGAAACTCCTGATTCTTTATCTGATGATGAATTAAATATGATTATGAAAAAGGCTCGTATTAGTTCTGATATGAGAAAAATCAATGCTTTGATGAGAAAATCTGACAGTTTTCAAAAATCAGTCAAAAGTTCTGATAACAAATCTGGTATGACTTCACCGATGTCCGAAAAACATTCCGAAGATGATAATATTAAAATTGGTAATTTAAAATAGTTTATTAAGGAGAAAATTATGAAAAAGATTATTGCGGTGTCAATTATTACGGCATCATTGTTTGTATTACCTTTGGCTTTGCCTGTAGTTGCAGATACTACACCTGCCTGCCAAAAAGGGACGTTGTCTGTTAATTATTCTACTGAAAAAGAGGTTTCTCCGGATACTGTTGAATTTTCTGTCAGCGTAAAAACATCCGATAAAAAAGCAATGCAGGAAGCATCAAGAAAGAATAAAGAAATTTCAAACAAAATATATGAATACTTTAAGGCTAATATAAATACTGCAGGCGGAGATTACATTAAAACTTCAAATTTCAATGCTACTCCTGTTTACAATTATGTAAATAATAAGCGTGTATTTGACCGATATGAGGTTTCAAATAATATAATTGTTCATACAAAATCTTTAGACAAAGTTTCATCTTTGATTGATAAGGCAATTTCAATGGGTGCAACAGATGTAAACAGATTGAATTTCACATTGTCAAATAAAGATAAAGCATGCGCTGAACTTTTATCAACTGCCGCAAAACAGGTTAAAGGCAGAGCGGATGCAGTTGCAGGTGCTTTAGGAACAAGCGTTGCAGGATATAAAAGCGTAAGTACATCTTGCTCTCTAAATCAGAGAAATGTAAGTTTTGCTTATGCGAATATGAAATTGATGCGTGCATCAGGGGCTTCAATGGATGCTGCGGTTCCTGAAGCGGCAACAAATATTGAAGTCGGCAATATGACTATCTATGCAAATGTCGATGCTACTTTATACCTCAAATAATATTTTCGATATTAAAAAAAAGCCTCTCATTATTGAGAGGCTTTTTATGTAGCAAAAAAAAAATTTATGTGTTTTAACTAATCCGTAAGGAGAAATCATGTCTATAAAAATTGAACCGATTAAAAACGGAAAAACCATAATGAAATATATTGGTAAAAAATCCGAAAGCCGAAAATTTTATAAAAATTTGAAAATTGACCAAAATGATACAATTTTTGCCTGTGATAAATTTTTCAGACAAGATGAATTGTTTGTTAAAGGTAAAGATGTTGTTCATTCCGGATACAGACGCTACTCAGTTGAAGATATACCTGCAGATGAGTCTGTTACGACCTTTGCGAAAGACAGAGTTCATTTGTTTTCACAGTTGAAACCCTTTATTGAATTAAAAAATAATCCTTGTGTGTTTCTTTATAAAGATAAGAGATATTTTTCAATGGATAAAATTTACGAGGCAAATGTTAGTAACAAAGTACACGATATGATTGATCAGAAATTTGAGTGTGGTTTTACACCTGAACAAACACTGAATGTTTATTATTCAGGTATTATTAATGGCACAATTCGTGAAAATCTTATAAAACCGGCATTCAAAATGATTAAAAACGGTTATCCGACAGAATATGTCGTAAAACTTATGGAACATTCAAAATTAAGACGTGCAACAGGAAATCAAAAATACAGCAACGGGATGCTTGAATTTTTGGAACAATTCCCTTACATGCGAAATAATATGGTTTCAGTAAATACAATTGGAGAAGAAATATTTGATTCTGTAGGTGCTCATTATTTCCCTAAAATTTTTAGTAATTCCGAAAATGAAATTGAAGCATTAAAGATTTTAAGATATTGCAGAATTAAGCATGAAGACAGAACTGTAATGACAGACGAGCGCCTTGCTCTTTGTGCTCTTGAAATACTCAATAATAATGGTGGTAATTTTACAAAATCAGATTATAAGCTTATGGCAAATTTAGCTTCTGCCGATCATGTTTATAATGCGAGAATAAAAGCTGTATATCCTAAATTGCGAAGCGGTGTAGACTCTGATACAATTCTTAAGGAATATTTTAACGGACGATTTGTTCTTGAAACTAATAAATAAATTGGTTGGTCATGTGAAAAATAGTAGGGGGGTTGTATCGTTTGATGCTCAGATAATACTAATATAGGTGTGGTTAAAACAGCGCACATATTTTTGCATTTTATTTATTTAAATTTATTAATTCAAGTTTTTGTTTTCGGGTTAACTTATGCTTAATCCGGTATTCTTCTTTCTGGGCTTCTGATTTTGATGAAAATTCTTTGGTATAAACAATTCTTAACGGTTTATTTGCTCTTGTGTATTTTGCCCCTTTGCCTCTTTGATGTTCTTTAAAACGTTTTTCAACATCATCCGTATAGCCGCAATAAAGCGTGTTGCGATTTGTCAAAATTATATATACATAAAATTTACCGTTCATAAATTTATTCTATTACTTTTTTTGTGTATTTGGTATAAACTGAATGTATGAAAAATCACTACGGTATTTGTTATAACTCGGAAATATCAGGTTATCAGAGTATTATTGAAAAACTCAAAAATCTGTTAAACCTTTTCAATGTAAAATACAATGTTTTTAGTGTTGACGAACTGAATCCCGAATGTGATTTTGTTTTTGTAATAGGCGGAGACGGTACAATATTAAAAACTGCCAGATTTTATTCAAAACTAAGCGTGCCTGTTTTCGGGATAAATCTCGGTCATTTGGGGTTTCTTTCGCAATCCTCCGAGTGCGGGTTAGAAAAAGCTATTGAAAAAATTATGCATGAAGATTATGAAATTGAAAATCGTACAATGCTTGAATGTGGTGAATACACTGCTCTTAACGACTTTGTTATTAAAGGTATTGAATCTTCAAGGGCTACAAATTTTTCTTTAGAAATAGACGGCAGATTTGTCTGTGAGTATTTTGCAGATGGGCTTATTATTTCTACACCGACCGGTTCAACGGCTTACGGTATGGCATCAGGAGGTCCTGTTTTGTTTCCGCAGGCAGATGTTCTTGAAATTGTTCCGATTTGTCCGCATACTTTTAGTGCAAGACCTATTGTTGTCCCTTCGGATTCAAAAGTTAAAATTAGAGGCCAAAAATATTGTATCAGTGCTGATGGTCAGGAAGTTTTTGAGTCTGGGGAGGATATTTTAATAAGTAAATCCAAATTCAGCGCCAAACTTGTATTGTTGAGCGGAAATGATTTTTATTCTGTTTTGCGAAACAAGCTTCATTGGGGAATTAAACCTGTTAAAGGGGATAGTATATGATAAAATATGAAAAAGCGGTAAATATTGATAAACTTGTTACTTTGTCATCTCAAATTTGGCATGAGTACTGGAAAGAGTATTTATCTGATGAACAAATAGATTACATGGTTGAAAAATTTCAGTCTCGGGAGGCGATAGAAAACCAAATCCAAAACGAAAATTATACTTATTATTATATTTATTATAACAGGCAAATGGTTGGATATTTCGGATTTGCAAATAAAGAAGATTACCTGTTTTTATCGAAATTTTACCTTACAAAAGAGGTCAGACATCAGGGCATTGGCACAAAAACTTTTGCATTTATAAAAGAATGTGCCCGAATCCAAAAATATAAACGGATTGTATTAACGGTTAATAAAGGTAATGAAAGAAGTATTAATGCCTATAAGAAATGGGGATTTGAAACTATTGATGCCGTCGTAACCGACATTGGTAATGGCTTTGTAATGGATGACTACATTATGGAATATAAACTAATATAGTTTACATAAATTATATTATCGGAAGTTATAAACGACCTTGCCCCATTTCTTTGACCGCAAAGAAACGGGGCGCAAAGAAACTCCCCGACCTGCACTTCGTTCGCTAATAAATTGTACGCCCTCGCATAAAACGGATA
>CACYVN010000015.1 GCA_902777855.1 uncultured bacterium
AAATAAGGGAACGTTGAATGTATCAGGGACTAACTCCCTTGGATTAATAAGTGATGCATCGACAGCAACGGGCATCTTGAATTTGACGGGAACAATAACAGCGGATAAGGCAGTAACTCAAAAAGAAGTAAACGTAAATTCCGGAACGTTAGCAAATAATGCAGTAATTACTGCAAATACTATTAATAATAAGGGTCAGATTACTTCAACGTTAGATAATTTAATTGGTTCTGTTGTCAACGATGCAAACGGTTCTGAACTTGTTGTGAGCGGTACGACTCAAGGTACAATTTCAACTTCAACCGGTGTAACAAGTTCGACATTAACCTTAACGGATGATACAACTCTTGCTCATAATGTCAGTGTAACTGATACTGATTTAACAAACGGTACATTAAGACTTGAAAATGCAATGACTTATGCAACTGACAGATTTGTAGTCAGTGCAACAAATGCACTTTTGGATTTATATACAAGTGCAAATGAATCAAGAAATCTTGGTGAAATTACTTTAACCAATGATATGCAGTTAGATATTGATGCAAATCTGAGCGGAACTGCTTTATCCGATACTTTGAACGGTTCTATTTCAGCTGCTTCACCTGCAGCAACAAAAATTACACTGAATAACGTAACAGTTAATGCTGATTCTAATTATAAACATACATTCACAACATTAACTACAACATTGAATGACAGAATTACTGGTTCCGGTACTGCAATATCTGCAACCGGTGTAACCGATACTTATGATTACTCTTATAGTGACGGTAAGATTGACTTCAATAAACAGGGTATGGATAATCTTGTAATTGCTGTTCGTGACAAGGAAGCAGGTTATACATTCTCCGGAGAAGAAGATATTGCAACTGATATTGATACATATACCAACTTTAATAATGACACGACAAAAGTTGGCAGTCTCGGTGCTGATTTGACTGTAAACGGAAGCGGTACCGGTACAATTGATGGGGGTAATCGTGGCGGTATAACTAATATAAGCAATACTTTAACTATTAATAATGTGGCTGATATCAAAAACTTTAGCGGTGTTGCTGTTACTAACTCTGGAGTGTTTAATGTATCCGGAACGAAATTTACCAGCGGAATTTTAAACAGCAATACATTGAATTTCAACGGTACAAACACAATCAACGGTACAATTACTGATGCTGTAACTCCGAGCGGAACATTAACGGTTCAAACCGGTCATACTACATTTGGTAATATTGTTACTCAGAAAAATATGACTGTTTCAAGTGGTGCTCAGGCAACAATCGGTGCAGATAATCTTGTAATTACAAGTGGCGCAATCAGTAACCTTGGTACATTGAATCTTGAAACGGGTACTGCTTTGGCAAGCAATATTACAGGTGATAATGGTGTAACTAATGTTATTGGTGATGTAACAAGTGCTAAGACAATTACTCAGGGTACATTAATAACCGCTTCAGGTAAGACATTTACAAATACTTCAAGTGTAACTGTTCATTCAACATTAACAAACAGTGGTATTATTGATAACAGCGGTACAATGGTTATCGGTACAACAACAGGGACCCCGACAGGCGGTAATTTAGGCAAGTTTGTTGATACCGAGGGTACCGGTTCACTGACAATTAATGGCGGAACAGGTGTTACTTACATCAATAATTCTTCTGACGGAATTGTTCAAAATACGTTTACTAATAATGCTAATTTGAATAATAACAATAAATTAACCGCAAGTATAACAAATACAGGCAAAATTACATCTAATGCCGATAATTTAGTTGGTACTGTTGCTAACTCCGGTGAACTTGCGCTAACAGGCGGAAGTGTTCAGAATAACATTTCTAAGAACGGCACAACAGGTGGAACTGTTAAAATTAGCAATACTGTAACATTAGGTTCAGGTAAGGCAATTTCAGGTAATGATGTTGAGCTTGTAAGCGGTTCGACTCTCAAACTTCATGGTGGTTCTATTGCAAATGCAACGAATTTGATTGCAAAATCTAATTCAACATTAGATATGCAGGATAGTTCTGTAAGTTCTGATTATATCAATATTGGTAAAGTTGATTTGAGTTCTGCTGATTTGAATATTACAATTGATGCTAATCTGGCAAGTGTCAAAGCGGATAAAATCGCGGCAGAATCAGTAACAGGAACTAATCACATTGTAATCAGTGCAATTAATATTCTTGCTGATGCAACATCAACAGTTCCGACTATTATTGATGTTGCTGATAATGTAACAAGAACTCATGTTCAGTTAGGCTCATTTGCATCAAATCCTGTAATGGGTATCAGTGACAGTTATCTTGTTACATATGATGACGGTACAAGTGAATCAAGAACAACAGGTCAATTAACATTCGGCTTTGCAAATCTTGAAAGTGCGGTTAAATCTGCAGCTCAGCAAAAGACTTATGTAATGGCAGGTGATGAAGTTGTAACGGGTGATCTGGTACCGTTTAACGGCTCAACCTTAACTATCAATGCTAACGGACATTCTATAACCGGTTCTACTCCTGCTCCTGCAGGCCTAACTGTCGGCAGTGATCAAATATTGAATTTGACAGATGCAAGTGATGTAAGCGGATTCAGTGGCGGTACATTCTTAACAAATAACGGCGAAACAAATATTACAAGTTCAACAATTTCTGATGCTATTGTAAATAATTCCGAACTGAACCTTAATGGAGTAAATACAATTGCCGATATCAGCGGTGCTACAGGTACGACAACAGTTCAGACTGGCAAGACAATATTCAACGGCGATGTTATTCAGGATTCAATTATAATAGATAAATTAACAGGTGAAACTGCTGCCGAAGCCGAATTTAACGGTGATGTCACGGCTGATTTGACAAACAAAGGTACTACTGCATTATCTAATGCAACAACATTGACCGGTGCGGTTGATAATAGCGGAACGCTTACAAACAACGGTAATATTGGTACTACCGGTGATAAGAATACAATTACAAATAGCGGTACGTTAGATAATAACGGTGCAATTATTGCAACGACTATCGGTAATAGCGGTGAACTTGATAATACAGGTGGTTCTATTATCGCAACAACTATTACAAATAGTGGTGAAAATGCAGTAATTACAACCGCAGGTGACACAATCACTGCAGCAATTGTCAATGATGCTCAGTTGAATATCACGGGCGGAAATAATGCAAATACAATTACTGGTACAGGCACAACTACATTGAGCGGCACTACCGATAACAATGGTTCAATTACTCAGGGCACAATTGAAATCACTAACACAGGAGATGTAACAAGTAATGCCGATAATTTAATTGCAACTGATACAACAGACGGTATTAAAAACGCAGGTCAGTTAACCTTAACAGGCGGTACAAATACAAGTGTTATTACAGGCGACGGTGACACGACTATTACAGGTAATGTAAAAAATAATGGTACAATCACTCAAACTACAGTTGCAATTACAAGTCCGAGCGGGGAATTAACAACAGCAGGTGATACAATAACCGCTGCAATCACAAATGACGGTCAGTTGAATATTACAGGCGGAGACAACGCTAATAATATCACCGGTGGCGGAACGACGACCTTCAGCGGAACAACTAATAATAACGGTACAATTGCTCAGAGTGTTGTTGAAGTAACCGGTACCGGCGAATTAACAACAGCAGGTGATACAATAACCGCTGCAATCACAAATGATGGTCAGTTGAATATTACAGGCGGAGACAACGCTAATAATATCACCGGTGGCGGAACGACGACCTTTAGCGGAACGACAGTTAATACCGGTACAATTGTTCAGAATACAGTCGAAGTTGCAACAACAGGTGATTTAACTACTTCTGCAAGTGATATAACAGCAGCAGTTACAAATGCCGGTAAATTAACATTCACAGGCGGTACTAATGCTAATACTATTACTGGTGCAGGTGATTTGGTTATCAGTGGTAATATTTCAAATACCGCTTCTATTTCACAAGATACATTAACTGTTGATAGCGGTAAAACATTTACAAATAATGCATCTTCAACCAACCCTGTTACAATAGCAGACGGCATTACAAATAACGGAACAATTGCTAATAACGGCAGTATGTCTATCGGTTCAGGAACCCCGACAGGCGGTAATTTAGGTACATTCAGCGGAACAGGTTCGCTGACTCTCAACGGTGGAACGGATGTTACTTATACTAACAATTCATCAAGCGGTATCACTCAGGGAAGTGTAGTTAACAATGCTACATTACAAAATAACAATGATTTAGTTGCTGAAGTTGCAAATAACGGTACGATTATTTCTAATGCAAATAATCTTAAAGGTGTTATAACTAATGCTGCAAATACAGAGGTTACTTTAACAGGTGGCTCAACGACAAAAGATATTTTAGGCAGCGGTAATATCACAATTCAAAATGAAGTTACACTTAATAATTCAACGGGCAGTAACTCAATTAATCTTGCAGACGGTTCTACATTAAAGATTAGAAACGACGGTGATATTTCAGGTAACAGCAGTCTTGTTGCAAAAGGCGGTACTATAGATTTGGCTGACAGTATTATAGGAACTACCGCAGTAAATCTCGGTAATATTGATATTACAAATGCTGATTTGAAAGTTATCATTGATACCGATTTGAGTACAGATCCGACTGCAACTTCAGATGTTATTACGGCTAATTCGGTAACAGGTTCTGACAATAAAGTATTGATTTCAGATATCAACTTAATGCATAAATCAACTCATGGTGTACCTTTAGATGTACAGATAGCACAAGGTGCAATAATAGAAAGTGTTGATTTAGCTGCAGGTTTAAAAATTAACGGCAAATCCGTTGAAGGTGAATCTTATCTGTTGGCTTATGATAATACGACAGGTAATCTGAACTTCAGGTATGATGGTTTGTATCAGGCTGTTAAATCAAATGTACCGTCAAGAGTATATTACATGGGCAAAGATGAAAATGTAAATCAGGATCTTGGCGATATGGGCGGTCCGACAACAGGTGATAACAAAGGTACGTTGACAATCAATGGTAATCAATACAGTATTAACGGCAACAATCACGAAGGCATAAATGTCGGTGCAGATCAAACCTTGTATGTCAACGAAGTTGGTAAACTTGCAGATGACGGCAGTGTGTTGAAATCATATAACGGATTTGAAAAGGCAATAGATGTTGCTGCAGGCGGTAAGTTAACCGTTGAAGATTCCGTATTTGACGGAAATACAACTGATGTTAATAATAACGGCACATTTACACTGAAAGGTAATAACACTTTCAATGATGTGATTGCGTCGACCAATAATACCGGTGCTATGACTGTTAGTGATGGTACATCTACATTTAATGATACTGTAACGCAAAATAGCATTACTGTTAATGACGGTGCAGCTGCTAATTTCAATGCTAACGTAACTTCTGATATTGCTAACTCAGGAACGACAACCAATGCAGGTACATTAACAGGTGATGTATCTAATACCGGTGACAATGCAACCTTCAATAACAACGGTAAAGTAAGCGGTAATGTAACCGAAAACAGCGGAACATTTAACAACAACGGTAAAGAAGTTACGGGTAATGTAACATCAAATAGCGGAACATTTAACAACAAAGGCGGAACTGTTGGCGGGAATGTTGAATCTTCAGGTACATTTGACAATTCGAATAACGGCAATGTTAACGGTAATGTCAATTCAACAGGTACGTTTAACAATAACAGCGGTAGCGTAATCGGTGATGTTATTGCATCAGGTACCTTCAACAACGATAACGGCACAATTGGCGGAGATGTTAATAACGGTGGTATATTTAGTAATAAAGGCGGTACTATCGCAGGTGATTTAACAACTTCAGGTACATTTGACAATTCAAGCAACGGAAAAGTCAGTGGTAATGTTGATATTACAGCCGGTACCTTCAATAATGAAGTCGGAAAAATTATTGGTGATGTTACTAATGCAGGTACTTTAGATACTAACCTCAATAATATCGGCGGAACTATTGCAAACAACGGTACAATGAACGTCAGTGGCGGAACTGTTCAGAATGATATTACAGGCACAGGTACAGCTAATGTTAATGGTGATATTACAAATACTAATAATATAACTCAGGGTACAGTTAATGTTGCTTCCGGTAATAAGATTACAAATACGGGCAATTTGACTATTAACGATGCTCTTGATAATAAGGGTAATATTACTGGCACAGGTGTATTGAATATCGGTGATAATGCGGTTGCTGATAATACAAGTGGCAGTGTTCTTCAGGATACAATCAATATTGGCAGTGGTGCAAGTGTTACAACAAATGCCAATGACTTTAATGCGTTAAGCGGTATAAATAATGACGGAACACTTACTTATACTGGAGGTACCGTAAGAAGCAATATTACAGGTGCAACAACGGGTGTAGTTAATCTTGGAGATGATGCAACATCTTCTACAAATGTTGATATACCTTTGAATTCAGCAATCAGCGGTAATCAGATTAATCTTAACAATGCAATTATTACATTCGGACCGAATGCTGATATTACCGGTGCTTCTTCATTGAATGTAAATGCCGGTGGTATAGATGTAATGGATAATCAATTGACATCTACAAATCTTGGTAATGTTAATCTCAACGGTAAGTCTAACTTAGCTATGGACTTCAATTTGAACGATATGACATCCGATACATTTATCGCAAATGTTACAAATAACGGCGGAATGTTCAATATTGATAAGCTTAATGTGATGGGTACAACTCTTAAAGATAACATTAAGATTCATTTGGGTGATACAACAGGTTTGGGTCAATCTAATGTAACTTCTGATACATTTGATTTACCGTCAATTTTAACTCCAATCAGAAAGATTAATGGTAGAGTTGAAGATGGCTACTTGATGTATGCTCCGGCAGGCAACAAATATACAGACTTTAATCCTGCGGTATTGGCTACTCCGATTGCTGCACAGGTTGGCGGATATTTGAGTCAGTTAAATTCTTATGATGAAGCATTCAGAAATCTTGATATGAAGATGTTAATGACTCAGGAAGAAAGAAATGCATGGAAATTGCAGAACAAATATGCATCTGCTGATGGTCCGCAGGTATTTAGTCCGCTTTATTTACCTGAAAAAGACAAAGCATTATGGGCAAGACCGTATGCTACATTTGAACATGTCGGTTTGAATAACGGACCGAACGTAAATAATACTATGTATGGTACATTCTTTGGTGGTGACAGCGAAATGAAAGAACTTCGTCACGGCTGGGATTATCAATGGAGTGCTTATGTAGGCTACAACGGTTCACATCAATCTTACAGCGGTGTTGATATTTACCAAAACGGCGGTAATTTGGGTGTAACAGGCGCATGGTTCAAAGGCAACTTCTTTACCGCATTGACCGCAAATGTTGGTGCAAGTATTGCAGATGAATCAACAATGTTTGGCAGTGAAGATATACCGATGATAATGGGCGGTGTCGCATCTAAGACAGGTTATAATATTCAGCTTGCAAAAGGTAAATTCATTATTCAGCCTAACTATTTAATGAGTTACACATTTGTACAGTCAATGAATTATAAATCTAAATCGGGTGCACATATCAACGGTAAATCGCTTAACGGTATTCAAATTGCTCCGGGTATCAAGTTTATCGGCAATCTCAAGGGCGGATGGCAGCCTTATGCAAGTATCAGAATGGTATGGAATACAATTGATAAGACAAGATATACTGCAGAAGATATCGCATTACCTCAAATGAGTGTTGCTCCATACTTCCAGTATGGTTTAGGCTTACAAAAACGCTGGGGTGACAGATTCACAGGCTTCTTACAAGCGATGGCAAGAAGCGGCGGCAGAAACGGTGTTGCATTGTCAGCAGGCTTCAGATGGGCAATCGGTAAGGATTACCATGATTATCCGCAGGATTACAAGAACAGAATCCCGACTTCATCAGGTGTATCTGCTGAAAAACAAAAATCTGTTATTAAATCAACAGAGGCTAAATCTTCAGAAACTAAGTCTAAAGAAATAAAACAGACTGAAATTAAACAATTAGCTCCAAAACAGGTTAAAGATGTTAAACCGGTTAAACAAACTGTCGATAAGACAAAACTGCAAAAACAACAGACAGTAAAACCTGTTTCTGTTGATGTTCAAAAACCTGAAAAAGTTAAAGAAACTAAGGTTAAAGAAATTAAACCTGTTAAAGTTCAGGAAACAAAACCTGCAAAAGTACAGGAAGTTAAGCCGTCTAAGACAAGAGTTGAAGAACTTAAACCGACAGTACAAAAGGTTGAAAAACTGCAAGTAGAAAAACAACAACCGACAACAACGAAGAAAAAAGGTTTCTTCTCAGGATTGTTTAGCGGTATGGATGCACCTGCAGATTATCAGACAACCAAGTCAAAGGATGGTAAAACGGTCATTAAAGGTTTGACTGATTACGAAAAGAAACATCTTGAATACACTACAAGAACCAAGATGAATGCGGATATTACAAAAGATTCCGTTCAGACTAAAACTGTCAAACCTACAGCTCAAAAACAAAATAAAGGAATAAAAACTGAACAAACTGTTGAAAAACAACAAAAAATTCAACAAACGGTTACTCCTGCAGTACAAAAAGTTGAAAAACCCGTAAAAGCAAAGGAACTTAAACCTGTCAAAGAAACAGTTAAGAAACTTCCGAAGCAGACTGTAGAAAAACCGACTAAAGAGGTTAAACCGGCAGTTCAAAAAACGGTTGATGAGGTTAAACCTGTAAAAGTTCAGAATGTACAAACAAAAGAAGTAAAACCGGTAAAGGCAAAAGAACTTAAACCTGTTAAAGAAACAGTTAAGAAACTTCCAAAACAGACAGCAGAAAAACCGACTAAAGAGGTTAAACCGGTTAAGGTTAAAGAAGTTAAGTCTAAAGAAGCTAAAACTGAAATTCAAAAGCAAGGTGAAAGAAAAATTATTAATCAGTTAACCGAGCAGGAAAAGAAACATCTTGAATACACCACAAGAACCAAGATGAATCCAAACAGAGCTGAAACTCAAAAAGAAATCAAACCTGTATCACAGAAACAGATTAAAGAAGTTAAGCCTGCTGTAGAAAAACAGGTTAAAGAAACAAATGAACTTCAACCGGCAGTTCAAAAAACGGTTGATGAGGTTAAACCTGTAAAAGTTCAGAATGTACAAACAAAAGAAGTAAAACCTGTGAAGGCAAAAGAACTTAAACCTGTTAAAGAAACAGTTAAGAAACTTCCAAAACAGACTGTAGAAAAACCGACTAAAGAGGTTGACTAAAGAGGTTAAGCCGGCTAAGGTTAAAGAAGTTAAAGAAGTAAAACAAAAAGTTCAAAAAGAGAAAAAACAGTCTGTAATGAATGTACCTGTTCAGACAAGACAAACAGTTCAGACTGCTCCCGGTGAACTGAAAGTTATCAAACAATTATCTGATAAAGAAAAGAAACATCTTGAACATACAACAAGAACCAAGATGCATGCAATTGTTGATAAATTGTAATTAAGATTTTAAATCTATTTCTATAAAACAAATCAGCCCTACACTTCCGCAGGGCACTTTTCCTTGTGTGGATTTCAGAGTACAGACTAAATATTACCACATTGTAGGATTACTATTTTTTGTTTGTTGTCGAAAATAATATTATGGTTGCTATAATTGGAATAAAACTTGAAAATCGGGCTTCTGAGGCTCTCAAATTACAGAAAATATTAACTCTTTACGGATGTGAAATACAGACACGTATCGGATTGCACCCCATCGGGGATTATAAATGTAATAATTACGGAATAATTCTTATTGAAGTTGTTGCAAAGGTCAACGAAATTTATGATGTTTTGGCAAAATATTGGCAAATTCAGATGATGAAATTTTAAAATATGTAAAAAAATTTATTTACAATCGGGCAAATTTTGGCTTTATGTGATTTCATATTAAAAAGGCGAAATTATGATTAGTCCGATTTCGATTGGAAATGTAAAAACAAGTATTTTTTATATAAACGATTATCATGGCAAATCTATAAATATGGAGCGCACAATGAGTGCTTCAAAAACTTTTGATTTTAGCAATAAAGATAAAAAAGATACTGATATTTTGAAATTATCCTCGGGCGATATCATGGTAGGAGAGGATGCAACAATAAACAGGGCTGCTGTCTTGTTTCAAAATTTTATCGGGATAAAGGCAAGTGCGGTTGGTAACCATGAACACGACATGCAAAATAATCCGGACAAGGTTTTGCAATATGTAAAATTTAATATGCTTTCAAATAATGTGAAAGTTAATCCACGTAATCCTTGGAGTAAAATTTTGAAATCTTCTGTTGTGGAGGAAGTTAATGGTAACAAGTATGGAATAATCGGTTCTACCCCCGTTGATTTGTTTACAAGAACAAAATGCGGGGCATTGCATAGAGATTTTACTGTTGATAATGCAGAACAAACAGTAAAAGATATTCAATTTGAAATTGATAAATTGAAAGCTATGGGAGTGAATAAAATTATACTATTGTCACATCTTGGTAATACTTTTGAAAAAGTAATTGCAACACAAACATCTGGATTGGATGTCATTTTGGGCGGACATTCTCATGAGCTCATAAAAGATGTAAAAGAGGGAGAAAATCTTTTATACAATAAAGATGGAGAGCCTGTTATTATTACCCAGGCGGGTAAAGATGGTAAAAATTTTGGAATTTTGAATCTTGAATTTGATAAAAACGGAGTAATCAAAAAAGTTCAAAATAATATAGGATATACGAAAGATTTTCACCGAAATATGCCTTTAGAATATATTTTCAATAAACTTTTTAAAAATAATAAGGTTTATGGTGAAATTAAATCTGCACCTCCTGAACCAAAAGATCTTTTAATTACTCCAAATCCACATGGATATTTTATCGCAGATTGTATGCGTCAAGATTTGGATTGTGATATTGCACTTATTCAGTCCGCAAATATGAGAGGATATTTTGAAAAGGGTGAAGTTGATGACAGAATTTTGAACGATATTCTGCCGTTCAAAAACGAATTATACAAAATGAGATACAGCGAAAAAGATATAGTTGATGCTTTTAAATTTGCCTGCGAAAGCTCTTACAGTTCTCATTCGCATAAACCCGGGATGTTTTATGCATCAGGTTTGAAATATACACTTAACGATAAAGGTAAACTGTTATCTCTGACTTTTGTTGATAAAAACGGAAAAGAAAACAAGATAGATGTGAATAACCCAAGATATGACAAATTCTACACCACTGTAATAAATGACTATTGCGCACAAGGAAACGACAAGTTTAAAATGCTTGATAAACCTCAGCAGATTATAGAAAAAACAGGCATAGATTCCGCCATAAGCGTTGCAAATATACTTAAAATCACAAAAGAACCCGTACAAATCGTTGATGACGGAAGAATTACAATTATCCACGAAAAATAAATTTCATGTAGATTTGTAAAATATTTTAGAAAATTGCTAAAGTTTTATTAAAATCAAGACGATTAGATTAATTGTTAGAAGATTAGTAAATTTATGCTAAAATAGAAATAAGAGGAGCGTTATGGTTGAAGATTTGGAACAAGATTCGTTTAATATCCCCGATGATTTATTAGACAGTATTCAACATAATATTGAAAATATTATACGGACTTTTGACGTTCCTGAAGAAAATAAAATGGAAGTTATAAAGCAGATTAATTATATGTATTCAAGAACTAAATACCTGTCTTTGACTGACGAACTGACAGAACTTCCAAACAGAAGATGTTTTGAAAACGAGTTTAACAAAGAATTTTTAAGAGCAAAAAGGTATAAAAATAATTTGACTCTTGTAATGTTTGATATTGACCATTTTAAACAGGTAAATGATACATATGGGCATCAGTGTGGTGATTATATTTTAAAACAGGTTTCAAATGCAGCCTTACAGACATTTCGCCAGACAGATACAGTTTATCGTGTTGGAGGCGAGGAATTTATGGTTATCCTTACCGAAACTGATATTGAACAGTGTATTATACCACTTGAAAGATTTCGCAAGACAATAGAAACATTGTTTTTGGTTTTTAACAATCAAAATATAAATATTACGGTAAGTATAGGTGCATGCCAGTATACACCTGATATTCAGACAAAAGAACAACTTATAGAAAAAACAGACAGTGCACTCTATAAGGCAAAGAAATCGGGAAGAAATAAAACAGTTCTTTTTTAGTATTTGCCTGTAATTTTTAAAATACTTTGATACCTAAGCCAACCCAACACAACATGCTGAACATTGTCAATTCTTATGATGCTCGCATTTGGAGTAACTCCCGGTTTTACCCAGTTGGCTGAATTAGGCAATCCGCCGGCATGAATACCAGTTTTAACCTGTACTCTTGCAAGAAAATAATTCCCGATAGACAAAGCTTTATTAATAATCATTTTTAACTGCTCATTTTCGGTGCAGTAATAAATATATGCAAGTCCTTCCATAACCGTGCCTAAACTGCATGGGCGAATATTATCTATAAACCCTCCATAATAACTGTTTTTAGGGTTAGTAATCTGATTGCTCAGCACAGGGATTGCCATTTGTTCGGCATAAGCACGCATTTCATCTGCATCTGCAGGATCTTTGACAAGTAATTTGTAAAGCAGATTTTTTATAACCATTACAGACCAATGATCAAACGGAATTTCCAAATCCATATGTTTTCTTGTGTGAACGATGTTCATGATAATTTTCATTATCGCATCAAGCCATTTTTGCTGAGGGTCTATTTCGTATAAACAGAACAGACCTGCAGCAGCTTCTCCCGGGTAAAATATGGCTTCAGCTTCTTTATCAATCTCATTTGTTTCAAGATTATAGTATGCCCAGACATTACCGTCTTCATCTGTCATAGAAAGTATAAATTCTCCTAAACCTCTCAGAATCGGAAGATCAATTTCTTTTTCTTCATAAAGGTTGCACAATGCACATAAGCCTACACCGGCAGCGCCTGATTTTGCAATATGAAACTTAATTCCTTCTTCTTCCGGCAATGAAACTACGACATATCTCGTATCATCAAGACTTCTCACATACCTGTCAATAAAGTATTTTGAAGCAAGCAATCTGTTATCTTTAAATTTTGTTTCAAGCCCGACTTTCTCGTATTCATACATTGCATAAAGGGTTCCTGCGTGGCGTAATGAATTATAAACATCATTTTTATATGTTATTTCAGGGTCAACATTGTGCCTGTACTGAAATCTGCCGTCAGGATGAATATTCCGGTTTATGTAATTCATAGATAGTGCTATTTCGTCAAAATATGGTAATTCCCAGGTATGTTCGTGCGTATTCTTTCGGGCATCTTTCCATAAGTAAGATACAAATGCCCCGACAAGTATCAGAAATATCGTTGGAATATATGTAGTTGGCGATGATAAATCAAACATAAGACAATTATACCAGACTAATCCAAAATAATAATAAAGCATTTGTATGATTTTTTGAATTTTATAAATAAATGTAACAAAATTTTTAATATATGCAATTTACAAATAAAAAAATACTTTATATAAATGTAAGTAGTGTGAAAGGTTTTGTGTATTCATGATTGATTTTTCAACGGTATTATTCTTTTTAAGAAACAGCAATCGTGCTCAGAATGGTGAGGGCGGGCGTGGTTTTGTTGCAATCGGTCAGGGTGCAAAAGTTGTTAAACAAATCTGTGAATACGATAATATCTTTGGAAAAGGTGCAAAAAGTGCGGTAAATGCTTTTAAAACAGTTGCACAAAATGATAAAGTATTTAACGGGATTTCAAAAGGTGTAAAATTTGCAAGTGAAAATGTTAACCCTTTAATTGTTGTATCAAGTGGTATTAATGTCTTAACATCGGAAGATAAACAGTCAACAATAATTGCAGAGGCAGGTAATCTTGCGGCAATGTTTGCAATGGAAGGCTGGATGAAGAAAAATCTTGATAAAGTTCTGCAAAACTTACCGATTAGTAAAAAATGGATGCCGATAGTCAGGGGTATTGCTTTTGTAATTGGTTCTATAGGGGCATCAACAATAGGTTATAAAGTTGCTAAAACTTTTGCATCAAAACTTAAAGTTGTAAATGAAAAAGCTGAAATTGAAGAAAAACAACAGCACGAGAAAATTTTAAATGTTTTCCAAAATCAAAATAATACAGGGAATTTTTCCGCAAGGAGTCTTGCTTATAGTGCATAAAAAGGAGTTTATGTTATAATTTACACTATCAAGAGGTAAATTATGACTGAAATTAAGATAACTAAAATGCACGGATGCGGTAATGATTTTGTTTTTATGGATTATGAAGAATTTATAAAAACGGGGATGACACTTGAAGAATTGTCAAAACGACTCTGTGACAGACATTTTGGAATTGGTGCAGACGGACTTATTATTCCTGTTCCTTATGATGGTGATGACGCGGATATTGAATGGCGTTATTACAATTCAGACGGCACAACTGCCCAGATGTGCGGAAACGGAATGAGATGTTTTGCAAAATATGTCTATGATAAGGGTTTAGTTAATAAAAAATCTTTTGCGGTTAAAACACTTGCAGGAATTAAAAAACCTGAAATTCTTGATAACGGTCTGATTAAAGTCAATATGGGCAAACCTATTTTACAAGATGGTAAAATTCCGTTCAAAGGTGAACGACAAATCGAAGATTTCAAAATTACTCCTGTATCAATGGGAAATCCGCACTGCGTTATATTTACTGATAATTCTCCTCTTGATATGGCGAAAAAATACGGTCCAGAACTTGAAAAGCACCCATATTTCCCGCAAAAAACCAATGTGGAATTTGTAAGAGTGATTTCAAAGAAAGAAATTGAAATGGCGGTTTTTGAAAGAGGTTGCGGAATAACTTTAGCCTGCGGAACCGGTGCGTGTGCAAGCGTTGTTGCAAGTGTTTTAAATAACTTAACAGAAAACAATGTTAAAGTGAATTTGCCCGGAGGGGTTGTAAATATTGAATGGCAGGGGGCAAAAGATAATACTGATTACGATATATTCTTAATCGGACCAGCAGATTATATATTCAGGGCAGATTTCATGTTGTAATTAAATTTTTTTTCATGATAAGATTGACACATACACAATATAAATAGTAAAAGGAGAAATGTAAAATGAGAAAATACGAATTAATGAGCGTATTCAAGCCAAATCTTGATGCCGAAGAAGTTGATAAAATTATTGAAAAAATCAATTCTATAATCACCGATTTTGGCGGAAACGTTGAATCTGTAGATAAAGCAGGCAGAAAAAAATTAGCTTACGATATTCAGAACTTCAGAGACGGATATTTTGCAACAACAATTTTATCTTTGCCGGCTGATAAAGTAGCAGAATTTAAAAGACAATTAAGATTGAATGACAATATCTTAAGAACTATGTTTATGGAAGTTTCAGAAAAGGCTTCTGTTTAATAAGTAATAAAGGAAGTATTTATGACTTTAGCAAAAGCAGCCGTAACAGGCATAGTATACAGAGAACCAAAAACAGGGTACACTCAGAACAACATCGCAGTATCATCATTTGTTATGAATGTTGGTGAAGGTGGTGAAGAAACTCTTGTAAGAGTAATTTCAAAAAGACAAGCTCTTTCTGATGTTATTGAAACACTGTCTAAGAACCAAAAAGTTTTGGTTGGTGGCAGACTCCAGACAGGAGTAAGCAAACTTGATGACGGAACAGAGAAAAAAGTTTTTGAAATTGAAGCATCTTCAATTGAGCTTATGGGCGGAAGTTCATCAGGTTCAGAGGTTCATGAGGAAGGTGATATCCTGAGTTTCGGCGAGATGGATTCATCAGGGGCTTCGGAAACTGAAGTTTTGATGGATGACGGTGAAATTCCGTTTTAAGTGCGTAAACTCTTAAAACAAAAGTTTTAATAAAAAGTAGTACAAGGTAAGGCTAGAAAGGCAAATAAAAACATGGCAAAAGTTGAAGATAAGAAAAAGCACAAAAATTGTTCATTATGTGCTGACAAAATCGAATCAATCGATTACAAAGATGCTTCAAAATTAAGAAGATACTTAACTGAAGCAGGAAAAATTATTCCAAGACGTATCACAGGCAACTGTGCAAAACACCAGAGAATGATTGCAAAGGCTATCAAACAAGCAAGAGAAGCTGCAATCATCAGTTATGTTTTCGATTAATCTTGATTTTAATTAAAAGAAAATCCCTCATTCAGTTTGAATGAGGGATTTTCTTTTAATGTAATAAAATTTATTACTGCGGAGCATTTAACAAGCCATAAACTGCATCCCAGCCGCTGATTCCGCCTCTTAATTTGAATTTTGCAATTTTATCAGCAGTTGTTTTCTTAGCTTTTTTGTATGTTTTGTCGTATGACTTTTGAAGTTTTTTGTTTTCTTTTCTTGCTTCTTCATTGCTTTGAGCATAAGTTAAGAAATTTCTGTATTCGTTGCAACCATAACCGACTTTCAACTTTTCAGGATAAACATAAGAAATATAATCGTAGATATTAAGAGCTTTTTCAGCGTTTGCAGGACGACCTACGATTGTATCCCAATATGTTCCTGTTTGTTTTGTATAAACAACGATTGCAGCAAGCGGATTGTATCCTGCACTAACCATCAAATTAACCGCAACCAAATCTGCTTCTTTGTCTTCTTTTGTTGTCTGGTAGTTAGATGCAAAAGTCTGAACGGTTGCAGATGTTGTTATGTTTGTATCTGTTGTAGACTGAAGTAAATTAATTACTTTACTTTTTGAAGCGTGACCAAAAATTATGTGACCAAGTTCTCCTGCTACAACGGCTGCTGTTTCATTGTCGTTGCCGGCAAAAGCGAGTTCCGCACTTGATACGTTTACAACTTTTGTTGTTACAAATTCAGAATTGTTTGGAATGTTTGAAACAACCATGAATTTTACATTCGTTGCAGGGATACCGCTTTTTGTAAGCAGTTTTTCACCGATTTCCTGAATTTTGTTCGCAGGATTGTAAGTTGTTGCTGCAGAGCATGGAATAGCAACTGCTATTGCAACAAAAAGACTTAATAAAACCTTTTTCATAAAACTTTCTCCTTAAATAATATCCGTATTTATTCAATACACAAAAATATTTTAGCCCAAATAAAATATTTGTAAAAGGAAATATTAATCAATCATATACAATTTTTCTAAATTTTCAATAATTTCAGCCATTGAAGATTCTATACGTTCCTGTTGAACTTTGTCATTGTATTTTACAACAATACTCGGATCAAATTCTTCGTTTGACATCAACATTTCATTAGCACACATTTTAAACCTGCTTTCTTTACTTCTGTACTAATTTCAAGAATCCTAAATTTTTAGAATTGATTAATTTTAAAATAAAGTTTACAAAACTAAATATTTATTCAGGCTTAATCACAGATAAAACATATTTATCATCGGCAAAATATTTTTGTGCGCATTTAAGAATATCATCGGCAGTAACAGACTGAACCTGCTGTTTGATATTACCGGAATAATTATATCCAAGTCCCAAAACATCAAATTTTGCATAAGAACATGCCTGTTGAATGTTCGTTTCTTCAAGAAATTCGTATTTGCCGACAATATTTGTTTTTGCATTTTCAAGTTCTTCCTGCGTAACAGGAGCGGATTTAATTTTCTGAATTTCTTCATCAAATCCTTTAAGGCAAGTATCAATATTAGTTGGAGCAGTAGCAATATAAATCATAAAGTTCCCTGCAAGCTTGTAAGTTTCATAAGAACTGCGCACAACATAAGCAAGCCCTTTTTTA
This sequence comes from uncultured bacterium, assembly GCA_902777855.1. Taxonomy (GTDB): domain Bacteria; phylum Cyanobacteriota; class Vampirovibrionia; order Gastranaerophilales; family Gastranaerophilaceae; genus Zag111. The sequence continues at coordinate 17,784 of CACYVN010000015.1, forward strand.
TCACGAAGCTCTAAAAACAGTCTTGAACTTAGACCACAAGAACCAAGAATTATATTCAAAAGCACAATAGCAGGATAATCTGCTTCCCCGTAAGTTGGAAGTAACCAGCCTTTGATTATATGTGCCTGATTTAAGTCTGCGCGGGTATTTTGTGCTGTTTTAACCGTTTCAAGTTTAGGCTTTGGTATCATAAAGTTACCGGCAGTTGATATAGGTAATTGTCCTACTGTGGAATTGATTTGGTCTAAAATTTGTTCTTTATCTATCGTTCCGACAACTGCCAAACTTTTTTTACTGTTATTCAGAATATATTTGAATGCATTTATTACATCTTCTTTTGAAACTTTACCGATATTGTCTAAAATTCTAACCAACGAATTGCCGTAATAATGGTTTTCAAACATTTCACGATAATATGCATCCATTGCGGTTGTGCGTGGAGAATCAAGTTCTGCTGAAATTTCACCGATAAGTTTTGTTCTTTCTTTTTCAAATTCTTCAAATGTAGAGTTTTTCAAAATTTCATCCATTAATTCAAGCGCTTTTGAAAAATCTTCATTTAGGCAAACAAACTTTATTCTAAGATAATTAGGGAACAGTTCACTTGAAAAATCTATTGCATATTTTTCAAATTCGTTTGCAAGTTGTTCAGAGTTATATTTTTTTGTGCCCTGTAATAAGAGTCTTGCCATAAGGGTATATATCCCTGCGATTTTTTCAGGTTGATTAATTGAAAAATTTAGGCATAACGCCATTCTCGGGGTATTTTTGTTTTGCTTATATATAAATTGAACATCATTTTGTAATTTAGAAACTTCTGTCATAAATGCCTCTCTTATAGTTCAAGTTTAACATAAGCGGATATAAAAGACAAATTCGTGAAATTATGATATACTAAGCCTATGGTAAATAGGGTTCAGTCAGGTACGGTTATCGGCTTAAATGCTTATAAAGTATGGGTGGAGACAGATGTTATAAATGCACTGCCTGGGATGTCTGTTGTCGGATTGCCCGATGCTGCAGTAAATGAGGCTCGAGACAGAGTAAAATCAGCCGTAAAAAATTCAGGCTATACTTTCCCCGCAAGAAAAGTTGTAGTAAACCTTGCACCGGCTGATGTCAAAAAAAACGGAACAGGTTTTGACCTGCCTATTGCGATAGGTATTTTGATTGAAGAAGAAGTTTTGACATCAGAAAAAGTTGAAAACTATGCGTTTATCGGCGAGCTTGCATTAGATGGTTTAATCCGCCCTGTTACTGGTGTTCTTCCGCTTGTTTTAGGCTTAAAAGAGCAGGGAGTGGCAAATATTATTGTTCCTAAGGAAAATGCCAAAGAAGCAGCTTTAATTGAGGACGTGAATATATACGGAGCACAGAATTTGTGTGAAATTGTGGCTCATTTTACGGACACTCCAATTCCTGTTACCAAAATAAATGTAAAAGATTATCTTGTCGAAAAATCTAATGAAGAATATATATTTGATTTTAAAGATGTAAAAGGTCAGCAGAAAGCGAAAAAGGCACTTGAAATTGCTGCAGCCGGCGGACATAATGTCTTAATGACAGGTTCTCCGGGTTCGGGCAAAACAATGATGGCAAAATGTTTCCCGTCTATTCTTCCGCCGTTAGAGCTTGAAGAAGCATTAGAACTTACAAAAATTTACAGTGTCTCGGGGCTGTTATCTTCTGATGAACCGCTTGTGGTGAAACGACCGTTTCGTGCAGTTCATCATACTGCATCTGCTAACGGTATTATAGGTGGCGGAAGTAATCCAAAACCCGGAGAAATTACCCTGGCACATAGAGGGGTTTTGTTCTTAGACGAAATGGTGGAATTCCCAAGGCAGGTTTTGGAGGTATTAAGACAACCGCTTGAAGATGGTGAGATTGTTATTTCCAGAGCAACTCATTCTGTTAAATATCCTGCAAAATTCATTCTTTTAGGAGCTATGAATCCTTGTCCGTGCGGTTTTTTGGGTGATAAAGAAAAGCAATGCACATGTTCTGATTTCCAAATCAGCAGATACCTGTCAAAACTTTCAGGACCATTATTAGACCGGATTGATTTGCAAATCGATGTGCCAAGACTTACACCGACAGAACTGCTTAATGCTGAACCGCCGAAAGAAGGCTCAGCAGATATCAGAAAAAGAGTAATAAGGGCAAGACAAATTCAGCATGAGCGATATAAAAACGAAAATATTTTAACTAATTCGGAATTGACTCCGAAACTTATTAAAAAATATTGTATTTTGGATGAACAATCAAAAGAAATTTTGAAAACTGCTATTGTTAAATATCAGCTTTCCGGCAGACGTTATGACAGAATTTTAAAACTTGCACGTACTATTGCGGATTTGGATGAAAGTAAAAATATAACTGCGATTCACCTGACTCATGCCCTGCAATTCAGGATGTTTCAGCTTGAACAGTACGGCAAAGGATAAATTTTCTTTACATTTAACAAATTAATAGCAAAAAAAATTTTTACGGGTATTATAACCATATAAACAAAAAACAGGAGAATGAATATGAGTTATATCAGACCGCTAATCGCATCTTTAATTGCCGCACCTTTGCTGGCTCTCACAAGTTGTAGTAACAATGACTCGGAGGCTGTTACTTCAAGAAAACAAGTGCTTGGGGAATTAATGGATAATAAACCTATAAGACAATTTGAAAAGGTTATGGCAGGTTTTGACGGTTATGACTCATTTATGAAAGAATCAAAAGTTCAATCGGCAGTTGATTCTGTTGCTTATGGTGATGTTTTCAAAAAATCAAAACTCGGGAAAGACGAAGAAGCAAAGGCAGAATTTAGAGCTATAGCTGAACAAACAAGACCTGATTTACCTTCTGAAAGTGGATATGATGAAATAAGTAACGCGCTTGATGAAAAAATTAAAGATTTAAAAATTAGTAAAAAATCATACGAAGCAAATCAAAAAGAATATGAAAAAATGACAAAAAGTTACAGTAAATGGCTTGGCGGAAGCGAACAGGAGCCAATGCGTGACAAAATTATTGCAACAAAACAATTCAAAGCTGACTCAGTTGCATACAGAAGATTTTTCAAAAGACATGACTTACTTAAAGATGTTGCAGAAGAACTTGTTGAAGTTGCAAAAAAAGTTAAACCGTAATTTTTACTAATATTTTCGGGTAATGTTAAAAAAAATCTTTATAGAATAATATTTTTATGAAAATATTGTTCGGTGTTTTATTGGTTGTATTTATTAGTATTTGCCCATGTATGGCCTCAAAATATGGGGTTTATATGCCGCAGGATTACTCATATAATCCTGATGAGGGTGAGCGGATACTTTTTATAATTGACCTCTCAAACAGTATGAATGAAACTCTTGAGCGCGATTCAAAATACAATTTAATGGTCAGGACTATGAAAGAAATTTTATCGCAAATAGATTCCAAAACAGAAATAGGACTGCGAATTTACGGTCACAGAATGGGGTTTACTCCAATAGAGGCATGTCGGGCTTCAACTCTTGCGGTACCAATTTCTTCCGATAATTCTTTTGCTATTGCGGGCTCTTTATTAAGATACAAACCAAGGGGCATGACGCCTATTACATATTCGCTAAAACAAGCTATCCGAAATGATTTTATCGGATTTAACGGGAAAAAACATATAATTCTTTTAACTGATGGCGGAGAAAATTGTGACGAAAGTCCATGTAAATTTGTTATGGAAATGATAAAAGTTCGCCGGGATGTGCAGATTGATGTTATTGCCTTTAATATTAACGACAGAAATGACCTTGAACAGTTGCAATGTACCGCACTTGTAACAAGCGGAAAATTTTATAATGCACAAACTTCTGCTCAGCTTTATAAAGGCTTTAATAACAGCCTTAACAGAGTGAAAAATGTTGAAGCAAAAATTATTCTGCCTGCAATGAAATAGTTTTTTAATTCAATATTCCTGAAAGTTCGTTGAACATAATCATGTTAAAATCCGAAACAGTCAGATGCGGGTTACGTTTCATAAATTTATTAACATCAAATTTACTTTTGTATTTATCAAGTTTTTCAAGTATTTTGGGTTCATTTTCATGTTCGGCTTTGCGTTTTGAAATGTATTCGTTTAAAAGATATAAAATATCGTCTTCGGTTAATTCGGGGCGCTGGCTGATAGATACTTCGTCATTATCTTCTTCATCAAGCAGTTTACGCTCTTTTTCCTCTTGTTGCTGTTGCTGGCGTTTGTTTTCATGGCCTGTCGAAACTGCAGATTCGATTTTTTGATTGAACGGATTTCCATTTACGAAGTTGAACATAGTTTTGTCCTTTTAATTAAAAAATACCGACAATAATGTCGGCAATTTTTAGTAAATCTTTAGCAATATCAATTAAATGGAGTAGTAATAATCTTTGAGTATTTTCGTATCTGTTTCGATATTCGGGCTTTCGCAAACCAAAGCACCTTTCACTCCGAAAGATTTTAATGCTTTTAGCAAATCTTTGTAATTCATATCGGATTCTTCCAATATCAGGTGGCGTTTTTCACCTTTTGCGGTGTAATCAATTCCTGCAAGATGTGCGTGAAAATTGTCTATCGCTTTTTGCCCGAGTTCTTTAGAAATTCTGTCTAAAATCAGGCAAAATTCGTCATATGTATTGTATTCCCCGCCGGTTCTTGCATGGACATGTGAAAAATCAACACATGGCAAGACTTGTTCAAATTCTTTTGAAAGTCTTATAATTTCCTCATAATCTCCCCATTGAGTTGCTTTACCTGTTGTTTCTGGGCGTATCCACACATCAATTTTCTCTTTTTCAAGTGTTTCAATAATTTTTTGTGTCTGTGTTTTAACCTGATTATAAACGGTTTCTTTATCTCCGCCCATATAGAATGCTGCATGGTATGTTATACTGTATCCTCCAAAATTGTGTGCTGCCTGCGCCGTTTCAATGATTCGCTGCACACTTGCCGCAACTTTTTCTTCTTCTTTTGAATTGAGATTTATATAAAATGGTCCATGCGAAGTTAAAATAAAACTCTGTTCTTGTGAAATTTGTTTAAGATAGGCTCTTGTTTCTTCAGACATCCGTACCCCGTGAACAAATTCAACTTCAATCCCGTCAAGCTCCATATTTTTTAAAATCTCAAATGCTGAAGGATATCCTCTTTTATCTGTTTGTAATGGCATCCCTGCCGTTAAAAAGTTTAGTTTATCAGGTTTTATCATTTAGACTTTCACTTTCATTAACTCTTCCAAAATTTCACACGCATCAGATACAAATTTTGTGCAGTGTTGTTTTCGTTCACTGCCGCTGTAGCCCGCTGATAAAATTCTGCAACAGGTTACTTTGTTGCGTTTTTTAAATTCTTCAACAAATTCACTTGCCTTTTCTCTTGCACTGATTGTATTCCCGAATTTATTACCTCTGCCAAAAATATACCCTAAAATAAGCTGTGAACCTGTCACACTCCCACAAGCACAGCCTGAGGACATTCCTCCGGAAAATGTTGTTGCGCATGGTAAAAGGTTCTTGTCGCAAATTCCTTCGTCAATGCAGGCTTGTACTATGCATTCTGAGCACGAATATCCGCTCATAAAATATTGTATTGCTTTATCTTTTATCATGTTATTTTAATTCCTTATATAAAAATAATTTGTAGTTAAAAGTTTTGTAGGCTCGTCTTTTGAATATGCACGCATTTCATATGCACCTGTAGTATGGAAAACAAAATAATCGGTGTAATAAAATACCTGTTCATCCCGGACTTTGACTTGTTTGCCCCAAACGATTTCATATCCTAAACGTTCGGCTGTTCCCATTTTCATAACCTGAAGCAAGAGGCGCTTTGTTTTTACGGTTTTTGGTGTTGTAATAAGGTAATATATCTTTTCACCCGGTTTGAAAACATTAGTTGTTGCACTCATGGATTCTTCACTAAAGGGATATTTGTTGAAAAGAATATATGCTTTTTTTTCGCATGCAGTTGTAAATATCATTACAAAAGCAAGTGCAATCAACAAAAATAATTTGTGTAACGGTCTTATTGCCATATCGTCTTAATGCCCTATCGCTTTTATTACTGTAATTTCTTAATCATTTCTTCTACAGTATTTTTTAAATCTTTATCATTGTTGTGTTTGATAAATGTTTTATAATTTTTTATGGCTTCAGATTTTTTACCCTGATGCTCAAAAGCCATCCCCAATGCATAATACGCATAGCCTGAGTTATAATCGGGATCGATTTCTATAACTTTTTCAAAACTTTTTTGAGATTCAATTAAATTATTTTCGTTTGCGTAAGCAAGCCCCAAGTTAAACCACCCGTCCGTGTAATCAGGGTTTACGATAATTGATTTTTGATAGAAGTTAATCGCTTTTGTATTATCTTCTTTCATTTTATAAATATTTCCAATTTTCAAAAGTGTGACAGCATCATTCGGAACAAGCTGTAGTGCATCCTGATAATTTTTTACTGCCGCATCATAATTATTTTCTTTGTAATTTTTATCGCCCTGAGCTATAAAATCCTCACTCTTTTTGACCGCAATATCAGAAGCTGCCGGCTTAGCCTGAGTTGTTTGAGCCGGTTTTGATTTTTCCGGTTCTTTTTGAGCCTCTTGCGGAGCATTCACGCTCAGATTTATTGATGGCAACTCCGATGAATCTCCTGAAGATTTTACTTCAACGCTTGTACTGTACAAATCGGAAATAAATTCACTATATTCTGCTGAATATGCAGTTTTATCAGGATCTAATGAAATGGCTTTTTCATAATATTCGGCTGCTTTTGAATTATCACCGTCTTTTCTGTAAGCTTTGCCAAGACCGTAATAAGCATAACCTTCCGTGTAGCCGCCTTTGATTGCTTCTTTAAAGTATGCTATTGCATCTTTGGTGTCGCCTGCTTCAACAAGTTCGTGACCGCGTGATACAAGTGCATCATTGAGGTTATTTTTAATAATTTTTTCGTTTTTTTCGGATAAAAGTTCTCTATACATTGCAATGGCATCTTCATATTTGTTCAAAGCGTGTAATGCAAGTGCTTTATTAAATCTGATATTAAAATCTTTCGGATTTGTTGCTAAAACTTCATCGTAATATTTCAATGCTGTCTTATAGTCTTTCTTGTTATGATAGCAGTTTGCTATATCTTTTTTATAGTCAATATTTTTATCGTCTTTTGATATGGCAATTAAATAATTTTCGATTGCTTTGTCATAGTTTTGAAGTTTTTTATAAACTCCTGCAATGTTCCCGTAGCCTTTTACATCATTAGGAAAGGCCTTGATATACATGTTGTATTGCTCGACTGCTTCGGTATTTTTGTCCATATCAGCAAGCAGATTTGCATAATCAAGCCTTACAGTATTGAGATTCGGCATTTTTTTAAGGACAATCTGATACTGCTCATAAGACATTTCGTTTTTACCCAAATCCTGATATGCCTGAGCAAGTCCAAGATGTGCGGAGTCATTTTCTGCATCAATTTCAATTGCTTTTTCAAGGAATTTGGCAGCTTTTTCAGAGTCATTGTTGTTTAAAAGCGCAATCCCGTATTCATAGTTATGTTTGAAATTGTCAGGATTTTTTTCATACAAAACACTGTATTCTGATTCTGCATTCGCATAATCTTTTAGAGCCAAATATGAAGCTGCAAGATTTTCTCTTGCTTCAATATGTCCTGAATAAGTTTCTAAAAATGAATTGTAATTAGAGATAGCTTCTTTATAGTTTTTTAACTGGTAATTTACATTACCTAAATTAAAATAATTGTATTTATATTCCGGAAATAAATCCAAAGCTTTTTGATAAGATGTTAAAGCATCTTTATATTTACCCTGACTTTCATAAATACTTCCGATGCTGATATAAATAAATGCATCATCAGGATTGATTTTTATAACTTTATTATAATTTTCAAGCGCTTTATCAAATTCATCGATTTCCGAATATATCCCTGCAAGTTTTGTATAAAGCATTGCATCTCCGCCGGAAACTGCAATTGCTTTTTCAAGTTTTGATATAGCAGTTTTCAAATCTTGCTGATGTTCGGCTGAACATGCTTCCTGATAAAGAGAACTTGCCTCAGGCGACATATAACAAAATGCCGGAATCCCGCTGATACATAAACCTGATACTAAAAAAGCCGTTAATAAATTTTTTCTTATATTCATTTTTTTACACTCTATAACTGCGTATAACTGTTTGAAAATATTTCTTTTCCTGTCAAAATTTTGACTGTTTTAATGATATTTGCCTGTTTAATGTCGTTTTTATTATATTCAACATCTTCAATATCTCCAAAACATTGTACCATATTTGCGATATTTATGTACAGTTTATCAACATCATTTTGCGGATTGTTACATTCAAGCATTTGTATTATTTTTACAAGCTCTGAGTCTTTTGCATCAATAATTGCGCTGTCAAGTCCGGCACCAAAAAGCATGACTCCGAAAACTCTGTTTACAAGTGATCTTAATTCTGATGGCATGCCGTTAGATATGTTTGATAACCCCACAACCGTGTTAACCTTCGGCTCAAAACTCTCTTTAACCATTCTGATAGTGTTAATAACTTCATTTGCCTGACTTTGATCAACATTTAGCGGTAAAATCAGCGGGTCAAAAAAGATTTTGTCAGAGTCTGCTCCCTTTTCCATACATTTTTCATAAATTTTGAAAATAAGTTCCATTCTGCCGTCAGCATCTTTTGGAATCCCTGTTGCTTTTGACATTGCAAGTGCTATGAGATTGCAATTGTATTCCAAGGCCAAGTCAGTTAAAATTCCAAGTCGGTCATCATCTGCAGATGTACTGTTTATAAAACATTTTTGCGGGTTTGAAACGAGTTTCAAACCGTCTTTTATCGTTTCAATATTTGTTGAATCAAACGATAAAATACAATCTTTAAACAGAGGAACAAGCCAGTCATATATCTTGTCAAGTTTTCCTTTTGCCGGCCCGACATTAAGATCAATTGCATCACAATTTTGCATAATTTTTGATAAATTTTTTACAAAATTTTCGTCCTTATTCTCTAATGCCTGACGAACAGTTTTTGAGATTATATGTATATTTTCGCCGATTAGTATCATAAAATAATTATACCACAAAATGTTTAAATTTTTGGCAAAATTTTGTGTTAAAATGCATATGATTATAAAAACAAAATTTCTTTACAAAATTTTACATTTAAAACCCTTTTATAGTAGCAAAAAATTTAAATGACATGTTTTATATCTTTAAAACGTACAAACTATGTGTTATAATTAATGGCATATAGGGGGTCAGATGACCTAAAATGTGTAAAGGAGTGTTTTATGGCAACAGTAACAACGGAAAAGGAAGTAAAAAAGATTAAATCACCGTTTGCTGATGAGTTTGAAGATTATCTCAAACATCAGTGCACAAAAACAACTTTCAATGGTACTGAACTTGAATCGTTCTCTTGGTACAAAAAAGTTTTAGGTCTTATGTAAGAAATATTAGAGCGGGTATTTTTAGAGACCCGCTTTTTTAAGACTTTTTACCATTGCCGTTTAAATTTGTGGTTTTTATATCTATTTTCTTTCTCATGTCTAATAAAAATATTTTGCGGGTAGTTTGACCGTCAATTTGTTGTGCTTACAAAATACGAAGCTTAATATTCTCCAATTCCTATTGGTGTGTATTGACCATGAGAATTATAGCCGTAGTTAATATTTTGCGAGCCTATTGATTTTGGTACATAAGCACCATGAGAATTATAACCGTAATTTATTTTCTCAGAGCCAATGGATTTTGGTACATATTCTCCGTGGGCATTGTACCCGTAGTCTATTTTTTGACCGCCAATTGATATTGGAACATACTGACCATGTGCGTTGTAACCGTATTCAATTTGTTCAGAGCCAACAGATTTTGGTACAAATTGTCCGTGAGCATTATAACCGTAATTTATTTTTTCTGTCCCGTATGCTGTTGGTGCATATTTCCCATGAGCATTGTATCCGTATTTTATTTCTGCACTAAAAACGGGAATTGGTGTAAGAGATATAAATAATAGTAATAATACTTTTTTCATAAATTTAATCTTTCATTGATAATAACTTTACATTCTTGTAATGCTTCTGCTCGTTTTTCATTAATCTTATTGTAATTTAATATAAAGAACAAGATGGAATTAATTGTGAGATTGAGATATTTCTGCTGTTTCATTTACAATTGGTAAAACGAAACCAAAAATATTTTGGTTATCTTCAAAACTTTTTGCATATATTTCGCCGTTGTGAGCATCAATTATTTGTTTTGATAAATATAATCCGAGTCCAACTCCTACTTTATTGAATTTAGCGGCATGTGAAACATATTTTTTAAATAAATTGTTCATTGTTTCAGGATTTATATATGCACTCTTATTTTTAGCTTCAAAGCTAATACCTTTTTCATCTTGTCTTATAGAGATATCAATCTGAGTATTATCATATGCGTATGAAATAGCATTTCCTAAAATATTTGTAAGAACTCTTTTTATCTGCATTTTGTCACATTCTGTATCAAATTGATTCCCTTCTGTATGTATATGAATTGTTGCATTTTTTTCTTTTATCATAGCCTCCAGTTCATTTATAGATTCTTCTGCAAGAGCTATGATATTGCACTTTTCACAATTTAATACATAATCACCATTTTCATATTTATATGTACTTAAAAGAGTTGAGAGCATCTCAAACATAAAATTACAAGAATCTTTTGTTAGTGTAAGCAGTTCCTTTTGCTCATTATTAAGCGGTCCCATGTGCTCGTTTAATAATAAATCAAGAGCTTTGATTTGTGCGATTGTCGGAGTTTTTAAGTCATGAGTCAATGTTGCGACATAAGTTTCTCTCTGTTCTGCTGCGGTTTTCTCCGCATCAATATCTCTGGCAACACTGCAAATTCCGATTATTTTCTTTTCATGATTAACTATAGGACATTTTGTTACTTTAAACCAGCGCTTTTCATTATTTTTTAGTGTAATTTGCTTTTCTCTGCTGATACATTTGCTCTCATTTATTATTTCATTATCTTCATTTGAAATTTCATCTGCTCTTTTTTCCTTATAATGCCACTTGTTAGCATTATCTGAATCAGATAATCCGAGAAAATCCATTGCCATTTTATTTTCGTATGTTACATTCCCGTTTAAGTCTTTTAAATATGTCGCAATCGGCATTCCCAAAACAACTGAACGAAACATTTGTTCCTGGTCTTCAAGTTCACTTTTTAATTTTTCTTCCTGTGTAATATCTTTTGCTATTATTAATGCTCCAAATACTCCTTTAGTTAAAACTAATGGAGTAGCTGTTATGTCGTAAATTTTATTGCTGTTATCCATGTGTATTTTTTTTCTGATAACTTTTCCTTTTAAAACTCTTTTGCTTATTTTATTAAGTATTGCAGCATCTTTTTGTGTAAATAAATCAGCTTCTGTTTTTCCTTTTATTTCATCAAGATTTTTGTTTACTGTATCTAAATAAGCCTGATTACAATATAAATATTTGCCGTTAAAATCCTTATATACAATCAAATCTTGTGATGAATTACATATAGCGGTTATTAATTCTTTGCTGAATAAAGCCTTTTTTTCAATATAATTTTGAAAAACATAGAAAATTAACATTAAACTTATCGCAATAATAGAATGTAACCGGGTTTGCGGATTAAAAAATACCCAAATTACAAAAATTACTATAGCAATTTGAAATGTCCATTTGAATGCCATTAATACTTTTTCATTGTTTTTGAATAAATTTTTATAAATCATATTTTGTTGCCTTTACTGCTGCCTGTACTCTGTCGGTCACGGATAGTTTTTCCAAAATATTGCAAACATGCGCTTTTGCCGTACATGGACTAACAATAAGCCTGTCTGCGATTTCTGTATTTGAAAGACCTTGAACTAACAAATCTAAAACTTCTTTTTCTCTTGGAGTGAGATTAAAATCTTCTTTTTCTTTCGGTTCTGCTTTATAAAAAGTTTTTTGAACGACTTTTGTAATTCTCGGATCAATCCATATAGAGCCTTCATTTACTGTACGGATTAAATTAACAAGTTTTTTGGTTTCAATATCTTTTAGGGCATATGCATTTGCTCCGGATGCCAAACTGGATAATACTTCATCATCATTTTCATGAGAAGTTAAAATAATTATTTTTATATCAGGATATTTTCTGTGAATTATTTTTGTTGCTTCTATTCCCGTCATGTATGGTAGTCCTAAGTCCATTAGTATAATATTAACCTGCTGCGTTTCTAATGCTTCAATACAGGCTTCAGCTGTTTCAAAGTCACCTTTTATATCTATTTCAGGATAATCTTTCATTGCTTGTTTGTATGTAACTCTTGTTAGTAAATAGTCTTCGACTATATATACTGATATTTTGTTTTCCATTTTTTGCTCCTTTTTATACGATTATCCTATTTAATCTATCCAAAAGTATATTATCCGGTTGGATAATAAATTAATTCTAAAATTTATGTAATTATAACCTATATTACAATAAATACAAAATGTGGCTTTGGCACAGAAAGGATTTTTTATGAGTTTATCTATTCAAACTATAAACAAAAATACTAATTATGCAATGATAAGAACACCAAAGATAACCTTCAAAGGATATCATTTAAAACCTGATGCTTTCAGGGCTGAAGGTGAGATTGTCGAGAAAATTAAAACTATGCCGGATAGTATATTTAAAGAAAAAGATGAGTTTTTGAAATTTTGCAAAAGTATTGATATTACTCCAAAAATTTCCCGAGCTATAACAAAAAAGTTAGCAGAAGTCAGGCAAGTAAAAAGAGGGTTTGATGATAATGAACTGGTTTGACTGTGTCAAGTAAGAGGATAATTCAGGGATATAAATGGTTATTAAATGATGGTAAAAAACTTTTAAAAGAAGAAATAACTGAGATAAAAAAATTATAGATGTAATTTAACATACAGAATAAGATAAAATTAACTGTGAGATTGAGATTTATAAAAAAGAGTTCAGTTTTATAAAACTGAACTCTTTTTGCTATTAAATGCTTGGTCTGCTTCTGTAATAACCTTTAACCTTTGTACCATCTGAACGTGTATATGAATTTACATACACAACACCGCCTCCTGTCATTGCTTCTCGTTGCAAATCGCCATTTGTCGGTATCCCTATTTTGTTTAATTGAGCATGAATTGCTTTTTCATTTTGAGCATATTCATCTATAGACATTGCACCGATTTCATCGCGTGTATATATGTGGTTGCTGCCTGTTAATGGATTTGTATAACCAAATAAGCCTGATTGTTGTTGAGGTTGATTTGTAGATTGAACTTCAGGTAATTGAATTCCTAACATATTTGCAAGTTGATTGATATCAATGTCAGCAGCAAAACCAAGCAGCCGACCATTATTATCCACACCACCGACTCCTCTTGTGGGAGTGAATGGTAAGTTAGTTTCCTGCATTCTTTTAGCACCATTAACAATATTTTCAGTAACTCCTGTATATTTTCTTTTATCTTTTGGATTAGTTATAAGTTGCCCGTTACGCATTCTGTCTATAACTTTTACAGCAATAATATCATCCCGCTGTTGTTGAGATAATTTCATGAAATTATCTCCATATTCTTTTTGGATTTCTCGTGCGATTTCACGACCTTGATTATTATTCCATGAGTCCATGTTCCATTCTTCCTGTGGATTGTGAGGGGTTTGGTATTCATGACCAATGTCAAAAAGAGTACTCCAGCCAGCTCCATATTTAATATACATTTCAGCACTGCCAAATGTGTGCTTGAATGCATCTGCTTCTACATTCCAAAATTCATGTCCTTTTCTTGAATTTGTTTCAAATCCAAATTTCTTTTGATAATATCCTGTTTTTTGAACTAATTTGTCATTAAATTCTTTTTGTAATTCTTTGTTCTTATAAAAATTATAAGCATCTTTATTTTGTTGTAAAAAATTTGACATCTTTTTCTCCTTTTCTTTTTAATGTCTTTGTAATACAATTGCCGTATGAATTTCCTTGAATATAAAAAATATTTTTTTATAAATGTATCTGCTCTGTGGAGTCTTATTGTTATATATTCTATAATAGTTTATAGCAAAACTGATTGTCCCCCACCTGCACCAAATGATTTTATATCATCATGTGGCTTTAGTGAATCTGTTACTATAGCTTTGAGTATAATAATTTTATTATGGTTATTTGCTTTTACTGTTTTGGAAATTTTGATTAGAAAATATTTAATCGAAAAAAAGTTCCCTAATTTTAAATTAAACCTAAAAATTAAGATACCAAAGTTAATTGTTGCTATTTATAATGTAATATTTTCTATTGGATTTCTGTCGGCTAGTTTTTTCTTTTTTGTTGCTATTATACTTTTATTCATAGCAATGATTATGTGGATATTCAACATCTTTTCATTGTAATGTCCTTTTTAAGTTTGTATATTTATGTGTTATACTTCTCGTATGAAAATTAAAGATATACTCATAAATAGTGATAAGTTACGATTTTTTGTGTTTCCAAATGTATTAATTTTATATGTTTATTTGCAAATAATATTTTTATTTATATATCCGCAGATTAATAAAACATCCATACATTTGTCTCAAACAGACATAGCAACCGAAAATATGTTCGATTTCGGTATTGTATTTATGTCGGTAATAGTTTCTTTATTTATGATATGTTTTTGTTTCATTATGACATTTGTAGAATATATACTAAGAAAAAAAATAAATTTTGAAATAATAAATCTAAATAATTTTCCAATTATTTTTAATAGGATACACAGATTGCTATTTTATTTCGGACTAGTCATAATTTTTACATATCTATCATTTTTAATTTACAAATTTATTTTCACATAACTATTTCCCTCCTATATTTCGGCTTGTGTTGGCTTTACCAAAATCTAAATAAATCCGGTTAAATCTAATCAGAGATGCAAAATGGGTAAATGAGTGGTTTATACTATTATACCATTCAGGTGTTGTATTCTCCAAGTATAAATCAAATTATAATTGTTTTTGCTAAAACCCTCACCATTACACAATTAAACCCGACTAACAAAAGTTAATCGGGTTTAATTCGGAAAAGGTGGGATTTGTGTCACTTCGCTCGCCATCGACAGCACTCCACGTTTTGCCTTTAGGGGCAAGTGTGCCACAAGGCAAAACCGTTCCGGCTTTGGCTCGCTCGTTCAACCCCCACAACTGTGGCTTCGCATCCTCACCCTATCAACATTAAAACGAGAATAACAAAAGTCATTCTCGTTTTAATTCGGAA
>CACYVN010000016.1 GCA_902777855.1 uncultured bacterium
AAAATCTTGCTTGTGATGCTGACATTCCCATTGTTAGTTTTCCTATTTCCATTCATGTCGGCAAAACCATGCAAAACCTTTAACAGAAAAACTTTTCCGTTGATATAAAAACCTAAAAACGCTTATAATACCAGCTTTCATGGAATGTAAACATTTGTAACAAAATCAGAGGGCTCAAAAACCTTCAATAGTATTATAGAATGTACCGTTTGGCGCAAATTTATTCTTTAGAAAATTGTACAAATCCCAAACAGCAATGAAAATCCGATGAGCATCATAACTGGGGTATCCATTGAATGAGGCGCAAAAGCCTCAGACAGTGTCATAACAGGCGGGAACAGTATCATTGCAGACCAAAATTCCTGCGGATTTGCAAATTGATCTCTGAACAAAATTAAAAACAAAACCGCGGCAAGAAATACACACGCACTGCCCGCATAAGATCTTACATACCTGTTTTTTAAATTCCATGATGGTACAACATATTTTTTCTTACCCAAATATGTTCCGACAGGTTCAGCCAAACCGTCGCCTATTGCAACCGTAAGAACTACAACTGATGCCAATAAAGGTAAATTCAGACATGTTTCAAAAACCTGTTTAAATATTGTTATGATTAAAAGTCCGGGCAACATATTGCCCAAAATAATCCATTTTAGTGTATTTGGTCTGTCTTCTACACGGTCTAAAGAATTAAACTGAAGCATAAAAAATGTTGAAAATTCCCGCACAGGCTTAATAAGAACCAAAAACATAAAAAGTACGAATAAAGATTCCCAAAGGTGGGGTAGTATTCCTAATGGTGCGGTTGGCGGGCTTAATAACGGTACAAGATATGCCGCAAAGTGCTGAATTTTTCTTGTGTAATTTACCTTAAACCATTTGTTTTTAGAGGTTGTGATGTAGCCTTTTTCATCCGTATTGCAATAATGCCGGCACAACATTCCGCCGCCGAGAGCCAAAACCATCATGACAAAAAGTTTTATGCCCGAACGCATAAAAAATTCTTTGGCATTAAAAAGATTCGGGTCATAAATTATAGTCCATCCGAGTAAAAGTAAAAACAAAATTATCCATAATATCAAAAACTTTAAATCAAAAGTCTTTGTCCATTTTTCGTCATAGTTTCCGCCGGAAGATTCTCCGGGCATCAGTACATTGTTTTGCATAAAACCCCCGCTTTTCGTTGTTTAAAATGATTATATACTAAAAATCCGTAACAGGCAGAAATTTTAGTAATATAAAATTTATGCTAATATAAATTCATGGATTTTTTAGGAATTGTAAAAAATAAAAATATATTTGATGAAATCATGCGTGAGTTTCAGGATTTACCGTCTGTCCGTACTGTTGCAATAGGAGGTTCAAAAGCAGACAAAACTTGCGATAATCTGTCGGATATTGATATTTATGTCTTTTTTGAAAAAGATGTTGATGTTGCGGAAAGAGAAAAAATTGTCAAAAAATATTCTTCAAAATATGAAGTCGGCGGAGAATATTTCGGCCAGGGTGATGAGTTTTTTGTGGATAAATTGAACTGTCAGTTAGATGTTATGTACTGGAATGTAAATTGGTTTGAGAATATTGTTAATAACGTTTGGTTTAAACATTATCCATCAAACGGTTATACAACGGCATTTTTATTCACTCTGAAAAATTTTGAAATAATATTTGATAAAAATAATTGGCTTTTAAATCTGCAAAATTCTGTTAAAACTGAGTATCCGAAAAAACTGAAAGAAAATATTATCAAAAGAAATATGATGCTTATGAAAGATAAACCGTTTGCTTCGTATTATGAACAGATTGAAAAGGCAGTTAAAAGAAATGATGTTGTTAGCATAAATCACAGAATATCAGCATTTTTAGCAAGTTATTTTGATGTAATTTTTGCAATTAATGAACTTTTACATCCGGGAGAAAAGCGGCTTATAAAATATGCAAAAGATAATTGCAAAAATTTACCGCAAGATTTTGAAGAAAATATCAATAAGTTACTTGTTCAGCCAAACGCTGATACGCTTATAATTTTGGATAATATTATAAAAAATTTAGGAAGAATAATATGAAAAAAGTTATTATACTGAACGGGTCTCCGAGAAAAAATTGGAATACGGCTCAGGCACTAAAAGAAGCACAAAAAGGAGCTGAAGCAGCAGGTGCAGAAACCGAATATTTCAATCTGTATGATTATAATTTCTTGGGTTGCAGGAGTTGTTTTGCTTGTCAAAGAAAGGGAAGTACAACAAACGGAGTTTGTGCAATAAAAGATGATATCAGACCGTTACTTGAAAAATGCGTTAACGCAGATGCGATAATAATCGGAAGTCCTGTATATTTTTCATATCCGACAGGAGTATTTAGAAGTTTTCTTGAAAGGTTATTGTTTGCAAATCATACATACATGGTTGATAGAGAAAAAGGTGGCTTGAAAAGAAGATTAGATAAAATAATTCCTACAGGTGTTATATTTACTATGAATTGTCCTGAGAATATGGCGAATGGAATAAATTACCCGATTACATTGGGTGAAAGTATAAATAATCTAAAACATATTATGGGATATGCAGAGGGCTTGTATTTATACGACACAAAACAATTTGCAGATTTTTCTAAATATAACTGTGATTTATTTGATGAAAATCATAAAAACGAAGTTCAACAAACTCAATTCCCGAAAGACCTTGAAAAAGCGTTTGATTTGGGTAAAAGATTAGTAGAAATGCAGGGGTAAATAATGAAAAAAATAGTATGTTACGGAGATTCAAATACCTTTGGATTTAATGCGAAAGACGGCTCAATATTTGATGATAATACCAGATGGACTTCTTTATTGCAAAATAATTTAGGGGCAGAATATGAAGTTGTAAATGAAGGAATGTACGACAGAACGGGCTTTGTTGATAACCCGAGAGGGGATTTATTCTCCGGACCGAAACATTTTCCCGAATTGTTAGCCAAAACAGATAATATAGATTTGTTAATTCTTGCAATCGGTACAAATGACCTGCAATCTCAATATAATATAAGTTTTGAAATTATTGAAAACGGACTGAAAAATTTAATAAGTCTTGCAAAAACAAAAACAAAAAATATCACTATTATTCCGCCTGTTATATTGGATGAAAGAATTTTAAAAGGGGCTTTCAATACTCAATTTGACGAAACAGGCGTAGAAAAATCAAAAAAAGTCGGACAAATTTACAGACAAATCGCAGACGAAAACGACTGTGAAAATTTTGATATAAATGAATTTGCCACCCCGTCGGATTATGACGGTTTGCATTATGATGAAAATTCACACAGGCTAATTGCTGAAAAATTAGCGGAAGTTATTAAAAAAGAAAGTTTAAGGTAAGAAGATTATGAATAAATACTCAAAAAAATACAATGTAATCCTTGATAATATGGATTTGTTTGAATACAGATTAAGACCGATTTCGGCGATAATGTACCTGCAGGACGCTTTTGCAAGATACACCGCAACAAAAAAAATGGCGGCTTATGATTTGTTTCCGTCTAATCAATACTGGATAGTAACTGAGTTTAATATTGATTTTACAGACGATTTGCCGTTTTGGTCAGAAGAAATTGAAATAAATATCTGGATTTCTGAGATTACGAAATTAAAAGTCTATACAGACTACGAACTCAGATATAAAAACAAAACTTTCGCAAAAGGTAACGCACTTTGGTTTATCATTGACAGAGAATCAAAACGCCCCGCAAAAACAGATATTGTGGCAGAAAGATTTGAATTGTGCGATGAACTTACTCTTGGCGAACACAAAAAATTTGTTTTACCCGAAGTGACGGAAGTTTATACAAAAATTGAACATACCAACAATTTATCAGACCTTGATTTTAATAAACATGTAAATAACAAAAGTTATGTAAATATTGCCGAATTAACCGCACCGGATGAGTTCAGAAAAACTCATAAATTAAAGACTCTGAGTATAAGATTTAACAGAGAAACTTTCCTTGGGGATACTTTAATTTGTACGGCAAATAAAACGCAAAACCCCTGTCAGTTTGTGCATACAATAGAAAAAGATGGGGTTTCTGTCTGCGATATCTCAACAACTTGGGAAGAAAGAACAAGCAAAGACAATATTTTTGACTATGATTTAGATGTCAAAAATGAGAGATAAGTGACAATGCATAACTTGTTTTCAGAACCGGGCAGAATCAGTCATTATTTGACATTTCAATATTTGTAATAGTTTTTATGGCTCTGCATGAATTAAGTATATTTTGATATAATTTTTAAGCTGTTAAAACCTTGAATATCCTGAAAATCAATTGCCACCGTATTAAATTTATGATAGCATACAATAAGGGAGATTGATTTAATGAAAGTTTTGG
The DNA here is from genome assembly GCA_902777855.1 of uncultured bacterium. Classification (GTDB taxonomy): domain Bacteria; phylum Cyanobacteriota; class Vampirovibrionia; order Gastranaerophilales; family Gastranaerophilaceae; genus Zag111. The sequence continues at coordinate 4,369 of CACYVN010000016.1, forward strand.
TTGTTGGTTCAGGTCCGATTGTTGTCGGTCAAGCAGCTGAATTTGATTATGCCGGAGTTCAGGTATGCCGACAATTAAAAAAAGAAAATATAGAAGTTGTATTGGTAAATTCTAATCCTGCAACAATTATGACTGATTCAAATGTTGCCGATAAAATATACATTGAACCTATTACCGCATATTTTCTTGAAAAAATAATAAAAAAAGAAAAGCCAGATGCTATGTTGGCATCTTTTGGAGGACAAACAAGTCTTAATATAGCTTGTGAACTTTATGACAAAGGTATTTTGGATAAATACAATGTTAAACTTTTAGGTACAGATATAGTTTCTATTAAAAACTCTGAAGACAGACTTAAATTTAAGAAATTAATGCAAAATATCGGTGAACCCGTTTTGGACTCAGGTGCGGTATCAGATATTGAAAATGCTTGTGCAGAAGTTCAAAAAATCGGATATCCTGTTATTTTAAGACCTGCTTTTACTTTGGGTGGATATGGAAATGCTATTGTGGAATCGGAAGATGATTTAAAATTAAAATTTAAAAAAGGTATTCAAATATCACCTATCAGTCAGGTTTTAATCGAAAAAAGTGTATATGGATTTAAAGAAATAGAACTTGAAATTGTCAGAGATAAAAATAATAATTGTATTCTTGTATGTTCAATGGAAAACGTAGATTCTATGGGGGTTCATACCGGTGATAGTATTGTAGTTGCTCCGGCTCAGACTCTGTCTCAAAATCTGTTTGTTAAATTAAGAGAATCCGCATTTAAAATTGCTTGTGCATTACAAATTGTAGGAAGTTGTAATATACAATACGCAGTAAATCCCAAAAATGAAGATGAGTATTATGTTATAGAAGTTAATCCGAGAGTCAGCCGTTCATCCGCCTTGGCAAGTAAGGCAACAGGGTTTCCGATTGCAAAAGTTGCTACAAAACTTGCTCTTGATTATTTATTATCTGATTTTTCAGACAATCTGGCAGATATTGAACCAAAACTTGATTATATAACAGCCAAATTCCCAAAATTTTCATTTGATAAATTCAAAAATATAAATCGGACACTTACTACTCATATGAAATCTACAGGCGAAGTAATGGCAATAGGTAAAACATTAGAAGAAGCTTTTTATAAAGGTTTGCAGTCTTTAGAGATGAAGTTTAATATCACGGATTCGGATTTTTCTATTGTTGATGATTTGAGAATATTCAGAATTTTAAATGCTTTAAAAAATGGAGTATCTGAAGAAGAAATTGCACAAACTACAAAAATTGACTGTTATTTTATAAAAAAATTAAAAAATCTTGTTTCTGTGAATATGCGGTCTTCTGAAGATTATTTTTATAAAATATGTCCTTACTGTGACGGAAATGCTCCTAATTCATACTTTTATTCATCAAAATACAAATTTGATGATAATATTTCCATAAATTCAAATAATAAAAAAATTCTTGTAATCGGTTCAGGTCCTATACGAATAGGACAGGGAATAGAATTTGATTATTGTTGTGTGCATGCTGTAAATGCCATAAAAGAACTCGGATATGATGCTGTTTTATTAAATTCTAATCCTGAAACTCTTTCAACTGATTATGATGTTTCGACACGTTTGTATTTTGAACCTGTTACATCAGAATATGTAAGAAAAGTTATTGAATTTGAAAAGCCTGATGGTATAATAGTCCAATTTGGCGGACAAACAGCAATAAATGTTCTTGACAGTATAAAACAATACAATATACTCGGAACTTCACCGGAGGCTGTAAATATTACGGAAGACAGAATTTTATTCAATCAATTCTTAAAAAGAATAAATATTCCTCAACCTAAAAATTATAATAAAGACAATATGGTATTTCCTGTAACAGTTCGTCCTTCTTATGTAATTGGCGGGTTCGGTGTGCAGATAGCATATAATCAATCTCAATTTAGTGAAATTATGGAAAAAGCATCCGGCATATCATCGCAAGTAATAATTGATGAATATATTGATGGTTTAGAATGTGAAGCGGATATTATTTCGGATGGCGAAAACATTTTAGTTGCCGGTTTTATGGAACATATTGAAAGAGCAGGTATTCACAGCGGGGATTCTATTGCGGTTTATCCGTCAAAGAAAATTACTAATTCACAAAAACAACAAATGTATGAGTATTCTTTATTGATATGCAAATCATTGAATATCAGAGGACTTATAAATATTCAGTTTATTATAAAAAATAATGAGATATATGTTATAGAAGTAAACCCGCGGGCATCAAGAACAATTCCTGTTTTGTCCAAAATGACGGGTTATCCTGTTTGCAAAACAGCAATAAAAGTAATATTAGGCGGTAAATTGGATAGAACGGGTGTACTTGAAGAAACGAATGCTGTTTCGGTTAAAATGCCGATATTCAGTTTTAATCAGTTACGTTGTGATGACACTGTTTTGACTACAGAAATGAAATCAACAGGCGAAGTTTTGGGTGTAGATGATTCTTATGAAAATGCACTACTAAAGGCTTTTATAATGAGTGACACTAATTTTTCCGAAGAACAATCTTTTTTGAGTTATGATACTGAAAAAGCATACTTATATGCAAGAAATTTACAAAGAGAAATAACACATTTAGGAGTCAATACAATAAATAATTATGTAAAAAGGAGCATAAATTATGAAAAGAAATAACTTTTTATCCGAATTATTTTCTTACTTATGGAAAAGAAAAGCTTATTGGCTGTTTCCCGTTATATTATTTTTGGTATTATTAATAGGAGTTATATTTTTGGGTACATCTCCGACGAGTGTATTTGTATATCCGTTTTTCTAAGGAGAATAATATTGAAATCAAAATTTGGGCAAATAAAAAATTGCATAATAAAAATTCAAAAATCAGTTTTAAACAAAATTGTTGCGGTAGTGCTGTTTACTGAATATATTTTAATTATTATACCGACGGCAATATTAATGAAATTGTGCAAACGTGACAGACTTCATTTAAAAAAGTACGATACAAATTCATATTGGAAAACGTATAAAAATGATGATGTTAATTATGAAAGGCAATTTTAAAATGACGTTTATTCTTGGTATAAGTGCATATTATCATGATAGTGCGGCCGCACTGATAAAAGACGGAGAAATAATTGCTGCAGCTCAGGAAGAACGCTTTTCAAGACTAAAACATGATTCTTCTTTCCCCAAAAATGCAATTAATTATTGTCTTAAAGAAGCAGGAATAACTCCGGAAGATTTGAATGGGGTAGTTTTTTATGAAAAGCCTTTTATAAAATTTGAAAGAATTTTGGAAACCATACTTGCTTATGCTCCGAAAAGTTTGATTTCTTTTATTGATTCTATGCCTGTTTGGCTAAATACAAAATTATTTATACCAAATCAAATTGATAAATTTTTTGACAAAAAACTGAAATGTCCGATTTATTTTACGTCACATCACGAAGCACATCAGGCTTCCGCATTTTATCCTTCACCGTTTGAAAAATCAGCTGTTCTATGTTTGGATGGTGTAGGAGAGTGGGATACAACTTCATGGGGGATAGGTGATAAGAATAAACTTAAAATTGAACAGGTTATTGAATTTCCGCATTCTTTAGGATTGCTATATTCAACCTTTACCGGTTTTCTGGGATTTAAAGTTAATTCCGGAGAATATAAAGTTATGGGTTTGGCTCCTTACGGGCAACCGATATATAAAGATTTAATTCTGGATAATATAGTTGATGTAAAAGATGACGGTTCTTTTTGGTTAAATCAGAAATATTTTGCATATTGCAACAAAAAAAGAATGTACTCGGATAATTTTTCTGAATTATTCGGAATTCCGCCAAGAAAACCTGAGACAGAATTAACACAAAAACACATGGATATTGCCTCAAGTATTCAGGCTGTAACAAATGAAATTATATTAAAATTGGCAAAAAATATTAAAGAAAAATCCCAAATGAATAATTTGTGTTTGGCTGGCGGATGCGCTTTGAATTGTGTGGCAAACGGAATACTTTTAAAAGAAAAAATCTTTGAAAATATATGGATTCAGCCGGCTTCGGGAGATGCGGGCGGAGCTTTGGGTTCTGCATTGTGCATATACTATCAGGTTTTAAATAATCCAAGAAATTTAAGTGAAGAATCTTTACAAAAATACAGTCTGTTAGGTCCAAAATTCAGTAATGAAGAAATTAAAAATGTACTTGATAGTTATAATGCACAATATGAGTTTTTTGAAAATATTACCGATGTAGAAAAAATAATTGCAAAAGAAATATCTGAGGGCAAAATTGCCGGGCATTTTGCAGGAAGAATGGAATATGGACCAAGAGCACTCGGCAACAGAAGCATATTAGCAGACCCGAGAAACCCTGAGATGCAAAAGAAATTAAATCTTGCAATTAAAAAAAGAGAGGCTTTTCGACCTTTTGCACCGAGCTGTCTGGAAGAAGATGCGGATTATTATTTTAAATTGAATGGCAATAACAGTCCGTATATGCTATTAACGGCAAATGTATCTGATAATATTAAATTAGAAACGGATATGAATGTAAAAGGATTGGAACGATTGCGGCTAAAACATTCACAAATCCCTGCGGTTACACATGTGGATTATTCTGCAAGGATTCAAACAGTTTCACAAAAAAGCAATCCGCATTATTGGAATATTATAAACGAGTTTAAAAAAATAACAGGTTGTTCTGTCATTGTAAATACATCGTTTAATGTCCGAGGAGAGCCTATAGTTTGTTCTCCGAAAGATGCTTACAGATGTTTTATGCATACTGATATGGATATCTTAATTATGGAAAATTTTATTTTGTATAAGGATAAACAGCCTTTATTAAATACTGATGATTACAAAACAATTGACGATTAAATTTGGTATGTTATTTTATGTTAGTATAAAGTAAAAAAATAAGGAGAGAATTATGCCATATATTGAAGCAAAATTGAGTATAAAATTAGATGACAATCAAAAAAGTGAACTTCAGACAAAGTTAACAGATGTTGTATCAAGAGATTTTTCAAAACCAAAAGCATACATAATGGCAAATATTGAGGATGATAAATCATTGTATATGGCTGAAAGAAAGTTAGACAAAGGTGCTTATATTTCCGTTAAATTATTAGGCCTGGCAACAAAGCCGGCATGTCAGAATTTGACAAAAAATATTTGTGAAATTTTATCAAACTACGGAATAGACGGTTCAAATGTATATGTAACCTATCACCCTGTGGATTTATGGGGTTGGAACGGTTCGATGTTTTAATCAAGCTGATATTATAAATGTAATTCTTGATTTTTCTTATAAACCATTTGGGTTGAATCAGGCATAAATTGGAGTAAACTCGGAACTCTGCAGTTCATCCAATCCACATCTATGCAGTTGATGAAGCCTGTCATTTTTGCAAATTCTTCATCTTGTGCATCTTTTTGACCTTCTTCATATGTTCCGTAACCCTTTTCAATGAAATCATCATAAATAAACTTGTTCATTGGATTGATAAAAAAGTCATTTGTAAAATAACAGTCGGTTTGAGAATTTGGAACAGAAAAATTAACAATTATTTTGGTAAAAACTTACTCTCGCCTTAAATTAATTTTTAAATTTACATAAATCTGAAACAGTTGTATCAAGAGCTTGGGCTATATATATTAAGGTATCCAAAGAAGGTTTAGAAAATGCAACTTCTATTTTACCAATAAAATTTAGAGACATATTAAGTTTATCTGCTAATTCTTGCTGAGTCAACTTACATTCTTTTCTCCTATTTTTAATATTTTCACCTAATAATTTGTAAAAAGATTTATGCATACACGTACAGTCTATACGTAAATATTTATAAATTATACGTACTGTTAGTACGTAATTATGATAATATTAATTTGTAAATATTTTAATAAGGATTTTCATGCTATGAAAAAGATTGTCAGTTTGATTTGCTTAATAGCATTTATTAATACGTTTATTCCGGCTTTTGCCGCTACAAAAGTTCCCGCAGGAACTACTATTCCAATTTCAATTAATCAGAAAATTACCAGTAAAAGCGTTGCATCAGGTGCTTCCATTAAGGCTAAGATTGAAGAAGATGTAATGGTTAATAATGAATTGGTTTTCAAGAAGGGAGATAGTGCATCGATAAATGTTATGAGTGCAGAAAAAGCAGGATTCATAGGAAAACCCGGTGAACTTGTTTTGTATGGAGGAAAAGTCTATGACGTTAATGGTAAACCTCATAGCCTTGAATTTAGCAAACAAATTACAGGAACTGAAAAGACCTGGCCAAAGGTTTGTTTAGGTGTAAGTATATTTTTCTTATGGCCATTAGCATTATTTGGATTTGTAAAGGGTGGGCAGGCAGAAATCAACCCATTACCGCCAATTGAAGTTGTTATACCAAACGAATTTACATTAGAATAAGCAGTCTGTAGGGTAGACTTCAGTCTACCGACACATTTTGGTTGACTAAAGTCAACCCTACTTTTGAATGCAATATTGTGACAAAATGTGCAAAAGAGCGGATATTTTGTCACCGAAATCGGACATTTCGGACTTTTTAGTCAAGCGACTTCCGACCTAAATAAATCGCTAAAACTTACTAAACTTGGCGCTTTTGCCGATTGAATTTATTTACCCCTTCCGACCAAATGTCCTGAAAAAAGGTAGCAAGTAGGGTAGACTTCAGTCTATCGACATATTTTGGTTGACTAAAGCAAGTAGGGTAAGACTTCAGTCTACCGACATATTTTGGTTGACTAAAGTCAACCCTACTTATTAGTGCAAATATGGTGCAAAAAAGTGGACATTTTTGTTACTAAAATCGCTAGAATTAGCAGTCTTGCCGATTAAAAAAAATTACCCATTCCGACCAAATGTCCTGTTAAAAGGTATTGGCAAAAGACGGGATTCTTCGGCACTTTGTGCCTCAGAATGACGAAACACCTTTCGACCAAATGTCCTGGAAAAAGGTAATTTCGGAAGTTACCCATTTCAATATCCCGAAACTTTCGCAATATAAAAAGCAGATAAGGAAAAATCCTATCTGCTTTTTATCAGGAGGAGGTGGGATTCTGTCACTTCGCTCGCTATCGACGTGACTTCGCGTCTTGCTTTTAGTTGCAAGTGTGCAACAAGCAAGACGGCTCCGCACTTGGCTCGCTCGTTCAACCCACAAAACGGAGGGTTCTCATCCTCACCTATCTAAACTAAAAACACCCTTTCGGGTGTTCTTTAAAAATGGAGGAGGAGGTGGGATTCGAACCCACGGAACGCTTGCACGTTCGACAGTTTTCAAGACTGCTCCGATCAACCGCTCTGGCACTCCTCCAAAACTCGTTGTTTCGTGTAGTTCTATTCTATATTATAAATATCCGTTGTCAAGTTTTAGCCCTTAAACAGAAATTTCTTTTTGATATAATTGAAATATGAATTATGAAAAATTATGTGTCCGTTTTTGACATATAAGTATGTTATAGTGGTCTTATAGTTGAAAAGGAGAAACAAAATGGCTGATTTAAAACCTAATGCAAAACAACAGCAGTGTATTGATACAAAAGATAAAAAATATATGCTCGTTCTTGCAGGACCGGGAACAGGTAAAACATACACCATAATCGAAAAAATCAAATCTGTTATCAAAGATGGCATTGCCCCTGAAAAAATTCTTGCGCTCACTTTTTCCGATGCAGCTGCAACAGAAATGAAAAAACGGCTTGATGATGAAATGAATATGCTTGATTCGGGCGTTTATATGTCCACTTATCACAGTTTTTGTCTTGATATTATAAAAAATAACCCGCAGGATTTTGAACTGCCCGAAAATTATAAAGTCATAACTGACACTGTAAAAATTAAACTTATTAAAAAATGTATCGACGAATTTAAGCCTGTTGCTTATGTAACCAAGAAAAACGACCCCTATCACTTTGTCAGCGAACTTCTTGGTGGTATTCAGGAAATCAAGCGCCGAAGATATACAAAAGATGATTATTTCTACAATTTAAAACATAATGAGGATTACGAACCTGCAGTTATCAGGGCGGGAAAGAAATATGACGATGCAGTAAAAAGCGGGAAAAATATTCCTGATGCAACAGTAAAGGGTGTTGAAAATTCCAAAAAGAAAGTCGCTAAAGCCAAAGAATTGTGGGAGTTTTACGAACTCTACAAGTCAAAAATGGAAGCGGAACACTTTATCGATTTTGAAGATATGATAAATTTCGTTTTGGATAAATTCGATGAAGATCCCACATTTTTAAAAGAAATTGCAGAGCAGTACGAATATCTGTTTGTTGATGAATATCAGGATACAAACAAATCCCAAAATGAAATTATTATTAAACTGACCGAAAATATGGATTCGGGTAAAGTATTTGTGGTAGGTGATGATGACCAATTAATCTACACTTTTCAGGGTGCAAAACTTGATACAATTGAAAACTTTTTAAATAAATTCCCCGAAACAGAAATTATTTGTTTGCAGGAAAATATGCGCTCAACCCAAAATATTCTTGATTTTGCGGAAGCAGTAGCAAATCAGGACGAAAACAGGCTGAGTAAAAATCCGAAATTTGAGGGCAAAATCAGCAAAAAACTGACGGCAAAAAATGAGAATATTTGTAAACTGAATAAACCTGTCAGACTGACAAGATATAACCATCCGTTGCAGGAAACTATTCAGATTGTAGATGAAATCGAACAACTTGTTAACTCCGATGAATGTCCGAAAGATGATGACGGCAACAAAGATTTATCGGAAATAGCAATTCTTATGCCAAAAAATGAGAGCCTTACAACCTATGCTGAAATGCTCAAAAACAGAAATATTCCTTATGAACTTAAAGAGGGCAAAAATATTTTTGAAATCAAATCTTCATGCGTATTCTATTACTATTTGAAGATGCTTGTTTCTCCCGATAAACATTCCGATAAACTTTTCAAGTGTCTTTTATTAGAGCCGTTTAAAATCAATTCAAAGGATTATGAAACCTTATCTTTAAACACTTCCGAAAATGTTTCATTGATTGATACAATGAGAAAAATATACAAAAACAGGGAACTTAAGGGAAATGAACTTGCGGATGAAGATAAGATTAAACAATTTATTGATGTCTATGACAAATTGCAGGAATACCGCACAAGTGAAAATCTGAAAAATGTTGTAATTGAAGTCGGTGCAAAAACCGGGATTTTTGACTATTTCCTGAATACTGAAATTAACCGTAATGAAAGTATTGCAGGGGTTAAAAAAATCGTTGATGAAGCGGTTAATTTCTTTGATACAAGCGAAGAAAAAGAACTTGAAAATTTCATCGAATATCTCGATATGGCGTATGATGGCGATACTGTTATAAAAACGGACAAAGCACCTGTTAAACTCAATGCCGTTCAGCTTTCTACCTATCATTCTTCAAAGGGTAAAGAGTTTGCTTATGTTTATATGCCTGCATTGTATGACAAATCTTGGGAAAAAGAAAATAAATCTTACAAACATACAATTGCGGTTCATCCTGATGAGTATATTTCAACGGATGATTCAAGAAAGATTAAAATATCGGACAAAACTAAGATTATGTATGTCGGGCTTACAAGAGCAAGACATTGTTTGAGGTTGTCTTTTGCGCAGTCTGACGGGGATAAGAGCAACGGACTCTCCGCCCTTATCTCAAAAGCCGTACAAGAAGTAAAAAAAGCAGACGAAAATATTGTACAAGAACCGACAGTACCTCCGTTTGATGAAAACGCTTTCTGGTTAGAAACAACAAAAGAATTTATCAAATGTGATTATGATTATACAAAAGAATTTCATGCAATTACGGACGCAAAATTAAAAGACGGGAGATATTCTCCTACGGCAGTAAATACATACTTGAGATGCCCGAGAAAATATTTATACGAGTACATTTTGAACTTGCCTGCAAAAGACGGTAATGCAGATAATTTGCACTATGGCTCTGCTGTACACGATGCGTGCGAAAAAGCAGTAAAATACGCTATTGAAAATAAGTGTTATCCTAATAAAGCGCAATTCATCAAATATTTTACCGATAAATTGCACAAATTAAATCTTTCTACTCAGGAAATGTACCGAATTTTACAGGGCAGAGGGGAAAAAGCGCTTGAAAAATACTATGTACAATTTTGCAATACTCCCGTTTCGGAACTTTACAAAGCAGAGTATGAACTTAATTTTGCAATAGACGGAATAAAATTTCACGGGTATGTCGACCGAATCGAAATTGACAAAGACGGAATGTATTCCATATATGATTACAAAACAGGAAATGCCAAAGACTCAAGCATAATTTGTATTGACGGAGAGCATGAAGATTATTATAACCAAATTGCACTTTATAAATATTTCTTTGAAAAAGAACATAAATGCAAGGTAAAAAATACCGGCTTCATTTTCCCTGAAGAATGTGAAAATAATCTTGACCTTCCGCTAACCGACAGTGAATGTCAGGAAGTTGTCGATAAATTTATGAGTGCAATAAACAGTATCAAAAACTACGAATTTCAACCGGCAGAAAAAAACAGAAATAAACGCAAAACAAGTAAAGCATGTGAATATTGCCAGTACAAAGAATTTTGCAATTTTGATGTAGTATAAAAATCTCTGTAACAATTTTGCGATAATACGGTTTTAGGCTAAAATCGTATTATGAAGATTGCGTTTTTACCGATAGATAACAGACCTGTTTGCTATGCTCTGTCAAAAATAATTGCAGGAATAGATGAAAGTATTGAATTTTCAATTCCTGAACGTAATTTACTTGGCGATTTGACAAAAATTGCGGATATTGATGGTTTGTTTGGCTGGCTCAATAATTTACCTCGGCAGGATGTGATTATTTTATCGCTTGATACTTTGGTTTACGGCGGACTTATTCCCTCACGCAGAGGAAAAGAAACATTAGATGAATTAAAATTACGACTTGAAAAACTAAAAAAAATACTCAAAAATAAAGGTGCAAAAATTTATGCTTTTTCAAGTATAATGCGAATTTCAAACAATAATTACAATGAGGAAGAAAAAGAATACTGGTCTGGTTATGGTAAAAAGATTTTTGAATATTCTTACAATTTGCATAAAGACGGCACTGCACAAACGGATGTTCCTGCTGAAATCTTGGCAGATTATCTTGATACAAGAAAACGCAATTTTGAGGTGAATAAAATTTATCTTGAATGGCAAAAAGAAGGCTTATTTGAATTTTTGGTATTTTCAAAAGACGATTGTGCACAGTATGGTTTGAATGTAAAAGAAGCACAGGAGCTTGAAATGCTTGGCGGGTTTACAAAAACAGGAGCAGACGAAATTCCGCTGAGTCTTTTATCCCGTTCTCTTGGGAAAAAAGTAAAAATTTACCCTGAATTTTTAGAACCAAATTATAAAAATCTTGTTTCAAACTATGAAGATGTATCTGTTGAAAACTCGGTCAGGGGGCAAATTGAACTTGCCGGATGTGAAGTTTGTATAAATAAAGATGATGCCGATGTGATTTTGTATGTAAATAATTTTATTGAACATCAGGGTGAAATTGTTATGGGGGTAAAGACAAAAGGCTTTTGCGGAGAATTTAAAACTCCAGATAAACCTTATATGATAGCAGATGTCCGCTTTGCAAACGGTGCGGATAATAATTTTATTAATGAGTTATTTAAAAATGAATTAAAAGATAAATATTTTTATGGATACAGCGGATGGAACACTACAGCAAATACTCTCGGCAGTTTGATTTGCGGGGCAAAGGTTAAATTTTTTGCGCAAAATTATAATAAAGAAAATTTTAAAAAATTACAGATAACAAGATTATTAGATGATTGGGCGTATCAGGCAAATGTTCGTCAGATGCTAAAAAAAACGGATGAAAATGAACTTACACTTTTGATGAAAGAATTTGAGCCCACAATTAAAGATGTTTTAAAAACAGATATCAATGTAAAATATTTTTATCCGTGGCACAGATTATTTGAGGTGGAAGTTTGGATTTAGTCAGTATTATATTATTATCTTTTGCGCTCGGTATGGATTGTCTTATTGTGTCGTTTACACAGGGTCTGATTTTTAAATCCGAACGAATAAAAAATTCATTAAAACTTGCACTTACAATGGCTCTTTTTCAGGGTTTGATGCCGATTATCGGCTATGTCGGAACGCATAAAATTTATGATTTTCTCGTTCCGTACAGCAAATGGATTGTATTTTCAATATTTTTTATTTTGGGTGTAAATTTTATTGTTCAGAGTTTTAAGCGTGAAATTTGTGAAAAAATTAACTGTATAGATATAAAGTGTCTTGTTGGTTTTGGCGTTGCAACAAGCGTTGATGCATTGATTTCCGGAGCAAATTTAAGGCTCACGCACACAATATTGTGGCTTGCCTGCTTTGTAATAGGGCTTGGTTCGTTTTTAATGTCACAAATCGGTTTTTGGAGCGGGAATTTTATACAAAACATTCGCCCGAAAATTTTGCACATTTCAGGCGGACTAATTTTAATTGCTCTTGCGGTGAAATCATTGTTATAGTTAATACAAAATTACTATATACTTTTTATTGTTTATTTTGTTTTTCTACCCATTCGTCAAACATTACTCCGGAATATTTATCAGGTAACATACAATACAATGGCATTAAAATTACCAATTTGTACAATGCATATAATAAATTTTTTAGTATTTTTATTATTTTCTGTTTATTCATTTGTCTAAATGTGTGATGTATTACTTCATAGTATTATTCACAATAATACACGAAAATCAGTTATATGCAAGAGAAAGCAACGGATTATTATAAAATAATTGCAAAAAATGTCAAAATTATAAGACAAAATGCAAAATTATCACAGGAAAAATTTGCAGAATCGCTGAATTGTTCAAGAGAGTATATCAGCAGACTTGAAAATAATCATGAAAAAATCAGTTTGTCTTTATTACTGTCAATTTCGCAGATTTATGGCAAAAAACCTGAGGATTTCTTTAAATAATCCTATTTATGATATGTTTCGCCTTTAATTATTTTGAACGCACGGTATAACTGTTCTACAAGAATCAGCCTTGCAAATTCATGTAAAAACGTCATTTTAGACATGCTCATTTTTAAATTTGCCCTTTGGGAAACATTTTCTCCGATACCGCAAGAAGAACCGATTACAAAAACAATTTCCTGTGTTCCTATATTGATCAGTTCTTCAATTTTTTGTGCAAATTCTTCGCTTGAAAACTCTTTGCCCTTTATCTCAAGGGTTATTACAAAATCAGTCGATTTAATATTGGACAAAATCTTTTCACCTTCAGATAACAAAACTTTATTTGTCAGATTTTCGTCTTTTATTTCAATCGGATTAATTTCTGTGACATTTATTTGAGCATATGGTGTCAGGCGCTTTAGAAATTCATCAATTCCTGATTGTAAATATTTTTCTTTAATTTTTCCGAGTGCTATAATTTTAATTTTCAATTTTTGAGTTGTCACTTTCTATATAAATTGATCTTGACGGGAATGCAAAATCTATATCATTTGCCCTGAAAGATTCAACAACCTGTTCAATAAATTCCCCTCGGACTTTTAAAAATTTGAAATAAGAGCCTGTTTTTACATAGCCCATAAATCGGATATTGATTGAACTATCGCCCAAATCGTGAATGGCAATAGTAAAATCGTTATGGATTTCTTTGTGTTCTTTTCCGATTTTGTCGAGTAGTTGTTTTGCTTGTTTTATTTTTTCGTCTGTTGTTGAATATGTAACACCGAAAGTTATTTTCAGAAGTCGTTTACGCGCCTGAGAAACATTTGTGACAATGGCATTTGCAGCCATATTATTCGGAATGGTGTTTAAGAAATTATCCAAATCTCTTATTTTTGTAGAGCGTATTGTAATATCCTCAACATAACCTTCAATTCCGTTTACTTTTACATAATCTCCGATTTTATAAACTTTATCCGATAAAAGTGATATGCTGCCGAAAACATCTGCTAAAGTGTCTTTTGCTGCCATACCTACTGCCAAACCACCGATTCCGAAACCTGCAATAATAGATGACATTGAGTAACCGTGAGTTTGCAAAAGTCCTGTTATAGCAAGGAATATCAACACAATTTTTATAATTTTAATAATTATTGGCATGAACCTCAAAAGTGGAGAATTTGATTCCTGAGTCTGTATTTTGGTTCGGATTTTTTTATCTACAATATTTATTATCTTAAAAAGTATCAGTATAAATATTACATTTAAGCCTATTGCAATTAATTCAGACTGAAGTTTCGGGTCAAGTGACATTGTTTTATCCTCGTAAATTTATGTATGTTATAATTTTATTATAAAAGAAAAATATTTAAATATGTTGGATTTTTTGAGAGAGAATAAAAAAGTAATAATAGCGGTATCATTGGGTTTATGTCTGTGTGCAGGTATTGCATTTGAGCGTTTATATCAGCCGAGTGCCAAGACTCTAAAAATTTATTCTCAAGGCTTAGAGGATTACAATTCAAAAGATTATTCAAATGCTTACTATTTATTTTCAAGAGTAGGGTATTTTTCAAAACTGAAACCGGTTGCACTTTACCGACAGGCATTGTGTGCTCACGCATTAGGAGATGAAGCATCTGAAGTTGAAGCTTATACTTCGCTTTTTAAACATTTTCCTACAAGTCATCTGAGTGCGGAAGCAAAATATAAAACGGCTCAGCTTATTATTGATTTGAATCCGCAAAAAGCAAAAAGATATTTTAATGAAATAATTTTATCCGGTGCTGATGAAGATTATAAAGTTGCATCAGAGTATTACAAATCTAAAATCGAATCGGAAAATCCACATAGTAAAACGAAAAAATCAGATATAGAAAAAGGGTTTAGAAATTATCTTACAAAGTATCCAAACGGCAGATTGTCACTTCAGGTTGCAAAAAACTGGGAGGTATACAATCCGGCAATGACTTCATCTGATTATACCCTTGTAGGGAAATCATTTATGCTTGCAGGTATGTATAATGATGCCGAAAAAATTTTGAACCGAGCAGATACAAAAGATAACTGGGCGGTTGAGGGATTAAACTCTTATAACCTTGGAAATAAGGTTAAAGGTAACAGTCTTACGATTATAGGCGTTTCAAAATATGCAAAAAATGTTCAAAAAGACGATTATAAGGCTCTTGTTGATGCATATTTACAAAATAACCGTAATACTTATGAATTAGCCTCAGAACTTTTAAAAATTGCCAATGGAGAAAATAAAGATTATATCTGGAATTTAAAATGTAAAAACGCACCAAAATCAGAAAAATATGCATGTTATGAAGAATTATATGCATCTTATCCTAACGGAGATTATGCCCAAAGCGCAATGATTAACACTATGATAGGCAGACTGTTAAATAAAAATTATGCCGGAGCAAAAATTATCGCAGACGATTTTATAATCAAATATCCTGACAGTGAAAATCTTGATATGGTTATGTTTTGGCGGGCAAAAATTGAACAGAAATATTCCCATAATCCGAATTATGAAATTTTTTACCGTAATGTAATAAATAATTTTCCTGATTCATATTTTGCATACAGAGCGTTCTGGATATTGCAGGGATTAAGTTCTTCGGTAATGAACGCTAAACTTGAATACAGACAAATTGAGTATCCATATAAATATCCGGCAAGAGGAAGTATTTTGTATAATCTGATTTTGGTAAACGATTATGATATGATTAATAAATATACAAAAGACGGATTTGTAAAAAGCTGGACTCAATACAAAAAAAATAATTATGTATCGTCAAGTTATACGGCCTCAAAGGCTATGGATAAGTTAAAAACCAAACCGCCAAAAGATGACCCCAGATGGCGACTTGTTTATCCTTTGCACTATTTTAAACAAGTAGAAAATAATGCCGGGCACTATAAAAATGACGTGGCGCTTATGATGGCTATAATAAAAGAAGAAAGTCATTTTAACCCGGATGCACAATCAGGTGTAGGAGCAATAGGACTTATGCAGCTGATGCCCGAAACAGCTCACGAAGTAGGGCAAAAAAGCGGTTATGAATTTAATACAACAGATTTATTAAATCCTGAATTTAACATAAAACTTGGGAATATTTATTATTCACAGTTAAGAAATGCTCTTGAAAATAAGGATATTTCTGCAGTTGCTTCATATAACGGCGGGATAGGTTCGGTACAAAGATGGAAAGAGAATCTTGAATACACAGACACCGACGAATTTGTTGAACAGATACCTTATGACGAAACGAAAAATTATGTTTATAAGGTTATGAAAAGTTACTGGAATTACACACGAATTTATCAAAAATAAGACTATGACCTGTGATAAAAATCTTTTAAAAATTACACAAATGTTTGACGAAATATCGCTTTATTACGATAAGATGAATAACTTAATTTCGTTTGGCACACATCGTTTGATTAAAAAATTTGCACTGAAAAATCTAAAAATCGAAAAAAATTCTTATGTACTTGATTTGTGTTGCGGAACGGGAGATTTCACTCAAATCATCGGAAAAATTTCGCCGAAAACCAAAGTCATCGGGTTTGATAATTCAAAAGAAATGCTAAAACTTGCAAAAATTAAAAATCCGCAAAAAGTTTTTATGCAGGGCAATTGTACAAATTTGCCGTTCGGGGAAGGGGAGTTTGATTACATAACAATAGGGTTTGGTTTGAGAAATATTGAGGACAGAAAAAAGGCGCTAAGTGAGATTTACCGTACACTAAAGCCGGGCGGAAAGTTTCTGCATCTTGATTTTGGCAGGCATGGTTTGAGCAGTAGAATATTTGACGGGATTGTCAGGTTTTTAGTTAATATTGTAGGTCGGCGATGCCACGCCGACAAAAATTATGAATATCTTATTCAGTCCAAAAACGAATATCCCGAGCCCGATGAACTTATCAAAGAATTTGAAACACAGGGTTTCAAATTCTTTAAACGACAGGATTTTTTGTTCGGTGCAATATCGTATCAGATTATGAGTAAGTAATAATTATACTATCCTGTAATCTTTACATCCGCAAAAGACACTTGTGATTGCATTTATGGATTTTTGAACTATTTTACAGTCGCTTTCATTGGGCAAAATTTCGACATTTACTACAGCAATATTTCGTTCAAGGCAGGTCGGCAAGTCTATATTTTTTATGTTGTCCGAACGGCTTGCTATTACCCTTAGATTAGGAAACATATTTATTATGTCCGCACTGATTATTGATGGTGTATAAATATTTAAAATTGCAGTATGTTTCAAATCATCTTTGTCAATATTCCTGACGGTTTTTCTGTTCAGGCTGTTAGAAATCAACTTAATTTCAAAATTATGTAACGGATTTTTGTCAAAAAATGGTTTTTCGCTTTTCCGATAATCAAAAAATAACATTTTGCAGGTCATAATTACTCCTTTATAAATATTTTTTCTTATTTAGAGAGAAATACTATCAGCCCAAAAGATAATATTTTAAGACAAATATTGATAGAAATAGGGATTAAATAGGAATATTAAAGGTTTATATTATAAATGTAAGTTTTTTGTACTCACAACGCCAAGTTACACTGCGACTTTAGCAGGCATGCAACAAAAGGGCAGAGTACAAAGGCGGAGAATGTTTTGTTGAACAGTGCATGACTTGACAAACTCTTCTCCGTATGAAAGGCATGACTTTAGGGATATAGTCATGCCTTTTTGCCGGTGGGCATGCCCGATTTTTAGAAAATTATTGAATATTTTACAAAACTTAATGATAATAAAATCATGCTAAAACCATGTATTGACATGGTTTCAAGTATCCTCATAGTGGTTAAAACCATGTGGTGACATGGTTTAGAGCTTATCATAAATCCCTTAAAGCCCGCATGGTGAGCGATTTAGGGCTATGTTACAAAACTTAATAAGTACATGATTTACTCTTGAAAAAATAATCTTATTTTCTATAATGTTGTTATAGAGTTGAAAGTCATTGATTTGACGGGCTTTAGGGGAGATATGCAATATATCCTTGTTGGGATATATGCATGTTAAGTACGCTTAATAAATGGAGATTATATAATTGTTAAGAAGTAGAGATATGGGAAGAGCCGTTGCTGTAAGACGCTGGACAACCACGGCTATTGAATGTTATAAAAGAGGGTGCAACTGCGAAGGTTGTTTTTATAAAAGTTTCTTTAGCGGTTCATCACAGAAATGTCAAATGAAAGCATCCGTTTTGGAACTTGTCAGAGTAATCGGAACACCTGATGTTGAATTACAGCAAATTTTACCCGGCGAAGAAAACTAAACAATATTTTCCGATAATGCCACTTTAAAAATGACGTCAGATGTGTTATAATAACAAAGCGACATGTGAAAAATCGGAGGTAATTATGCACATTCATGTTAACGGTAAAAATATTGAAATTACCGATGCTATCAAAGCTTATGTTAAAGAAAAAATCGGCAAAGTTGCTGCTCGTTATGACCAAATTCAGGGTATTGATGTTGTTTTAACGGTTATCAAAAATCCGTCAGCAGAAGGTAAACATATAGCAGAACTGACCTGCAAAACAAATTCAGGTACAATTCACAGTGAAGAAGCTGCAGAATCTATGTATGCAAGTATCGATTTGTTAGCTGATAAATTTGCAAGACAAATTACAAAATTTAAAGATAAAAATATTTCTTCAAGCAAAGAATCTATTCGTAACGTAATTGAAGCTCCTGTTGAAGAAGCTGAAGAAGTATAAAATAATAGAATTATTAAATAAAAAACGGGAATTTACTAAAATTCCCGTTTTTTATTGACTATTTGGTTTTAACTAACCAATAACTGGCGGATTAAAAACTCTTGTTGCAAGTTCTTTGTCTAATGCCAAAAGTCCCTGTTTATCGTCGCCGATAAGTTCAAGTTTTGCAAGAACTCCGCCTACACTTGCTTCTTCTTCAACCTGTTCTTTTATGTACCAGTTTAAGAAAATGAGTGCTGCTCTGTCTTTAACTTCGTCTGCAACATCAGCAAGCGCATTAATTCTTGAGGTTACATATTCTTCATGTTCAAGAACCTGTCTGAAGATTTCAACAGGGGTAGTACCTTTGATTTCAGGTTTATCTATTGCAAAAAGTTCAATACTTCCTCCGCGTTCAAGAACATAGTTATACATACCTTCAGCGTGGGCTTTTTCTTCCTGCATCTGAATATCGAACCAGTTTACAAAACCCTCAAGATTCATTTCGGAAAATCTTGCCTTCATTGCCATGTACAAATATTCCGAAAAATACTCTTTGTTAATTTGTTCATTGAATGCAGTTTCCATTTTTTTGTCTATTGCCATACTAACCTCCTTTTATAATGTTTTAACAATCTCTTTTGCAAGTGCCTCAAGTTCTTCTCTTTGAGTTTGTTTAGCAGAAGATTTTAAAGTCACTTTGTTACCGATAATTTCGGTGTTTTTCCATTTTGAAACGATTTCTGTTATCTGATTACCCGCAGTAATTGCCCACGAACCGTTTTCAATAATAGCAATTTTACGGTTTTGTAAGTTGTGTGCAGTCAAATCATTCAACAGAATTTCCATATTGACAAATATTCCCATATTGTAAGTGGTTGTTGCAAAAACTATATGCGAATATTTAAACGCATCAGAAACAATATAAGACGGATGAACAACCGATGCATCATACATTTTGATATCCTTTACTCCTAATTTTGCAAGTTCGCCTGCAAGAATTTCCGCAGCGTTTTGAGTGTTGCCGTAAACCGATGTATATGGTATTAAAACAGATTTAATTTCCGGTTCGTAAGTTGACCATTTTTGATACTTGTCAATAAAAATATTTAAATCTTTTCTCCAGGCATAACCATGCAGGGGACAAATCATTTCAATATCAATCTCTTGTAATTTTTTGAGTAACATTTGAACTTGCTGACCATATTTCCCTACAATATTTGTATAATACCGTCTTGCTTCATCCATATATCTGTGGTCAAAATCAACTTCATCGGCAAAAATGTTCCCGTCTATCGCACCAAAACTTCCGAATGCATCAGCGGAAAATAAAACTTTGTTTGTCGAATCATAAGTAACCATAACTTCAGGCCAGTGTACCATAGGTGCCATATAAAATGACAATTTGTGTTTTCCTGTTTCTAAAGTATCTCCGTCTTTTACTATGATAAATTTATCTTCTGCGATTTCAAAATCAAAAAACTGACCGAGCATTGTCTGAGTTTTTGTGTTGCAGACGATTTTTATATCCTGATATTTTTTTACGATATTTTCGATTTCTGCGCAATGATCAGGTTCCATGTGATTGATTATAAGGTAATCAAGTTTTCTGCCGTTTAAAACGTGTTCAATATTTTCAAAAAACTGATGTGCGACGGCTTTATCAACCGTATCCAATAAAACTGTTTTATCGTCAAGCAGAATATATGAATTATAAGATACTCCCAAAGGTACATCATAAACACCTTCAAAAAGAGATAATCTTCTGTCATTTGCGCCAATCCAGTGTAAATCTTGTGTAATTTGTTTTGTATTATGCATTCTTCTCTCCTTAGTGATGAGTTTATGATAACACAAAAAATTAAGGACGTTAAGGCGATAAGATGTGTCAGGACGTCAGGTTCATTTTAAGAATTAATTATTTTAAATATTGTACTGTTATTGCTAATATTAACAAGCCTATACGAACTAAATGTTTTAACATTCTATAGACTTAACGTCTTTTTGTAACATTTCTTCATGATTACATGAAAATTATTTGCCACGTACATGAAAATGTAATAGTATGGTAGTTGACGGAATGTTGTTTTATAGGGATAGGTAAAATGTTAAAAGAAAAGACAAATGAAAGAACTCTGACACCTCAGGAAGTCAGAACAATTTTGAAAACTGACAACAAAGAAATTGTAGAATTATGCAAAAAAGCTTCTATCAGACCGAGAAAAAATGAAAAAGGTTATACTTATTTTTCTTATGACGAGGTAAAAAATTTGCGTAAAGTTCAGGCTCAGGTTAATGGTACAACTGATCCGATTGCACCGGCAAAATCGACTGCGGTTGCTGTTGCATCTTCTGTAAATCCGGCAGTAAGAAGTATTTTAAATTCTTTGCAGGATTTGGAAACTAAACTGAGCGAAAGAATTTCAAAAGTTATTGATGAAAAACTTGAAGGTATGGATGATGTAGTTGTTGAACTTATCAGATGCAAAACTGATAACGAGACTTTGAAACAAAAAATTGTTGATTTGAATAAAGAAATTTATCAACTCAAAAACGAATTAAACAGCTATAAATCTGTCGGGTTCGGTTTCTATAAGAAAAAAGAAATTTATATTTGGGAATAATAGAAAGCGATAAAGCAATAGGTGAATAAGACAATAAGTTTTTTTCAGATTATTGTTTGTTTTGTGTACTGAATTTATACTAATGTAGGTCAGTTTTATCTGACAAAATAAGAGGATATTAAGATGGCAACAAAAGATGCACCGGAAGTGAATATTAGCGAAGAAAGAAATAAAGCACTTAAGCTTGCAATTGAAAAGATTGAAAAAGATTTCGGTAAAGGTTCAATTATGAAACTTGGAGATAAAGCAACAGTTAGTGTTGATTCTATCCCGACAGGTGCACTGTCATTAGATGTTGCTTTAGGAATAGGTGGGATTCCAAGAGGTCGTATTATTGAAGTCTATGGACCTGAATCATCAGGTAAAACAACTTTAGCACAACATATTGTTGCAGAATGTCAGAAAAAAGGCGGGATTGCGGCTTATGTTGATGCTGAGCATGCGTTGGATCCTGAATATGCAAGAAATTTGGGCGTTGATGTTGATAATTTGCTGATTTCTCAGCCTGATACAGGCGAACAGGCTCTTGACATAACTGAAGAACTTGTGCGCTCGGGGGCGGTTGATATTGTTGTTGTCGATTCAGTTGCGGCTCTTGTTCCGAAGGCCGAAATTGAAGGTTCAATGGAAGATCAGCAAATGGGTTTGCAGGCTCGTTTGATGTCAAAAGCGCTGAGAAAATTAACAGGTATTATTGGAAAAACAAATACAACCGTTATTTTTATCAATCAATTAAGAATGAAAATCGGTGTGATGTATGGAAATCCCGAAACAACAACAGGCGGAAATGCTTTGAAATATTATTCCTCAGTCCGTATGGAAATCAGGAAAACAGAAACTCTTAAAGGTGATGAAGGTGAAGTTGGGATTCATGTCCGTGTAAGAGTATTGAAAAATAAGGTGGCTCCGCCATTTAGATCTGCTGAATTTGATATTATCTTCGGTAAAGGAATTTCTAAAATCGGTAATATACTTGATGTTGCCGTAAACTTAAATATTATAAACAAAGCCGGAGCATGGTTTAGTTTTAATGACGAAAAACTCGGACAAGGCAGAGAAAAAGCTAAAGAATATCTTGAACAAAATCCTGATATTTTATCTCAGGTAGAAACTCTTGTTCGTGAAAAACTTGCTCAGTAAATAGCATTGTAAAGAAATGTAAATGTGAATTTTTTGGCTAAGAACCGCTTATAGACAGGGTTTTTGCATGTAACTCATATTTTTTGTTTTTCATGGTAGCAACTAAAAAAATGTTCTGACTTAAAAAAAGAAAAAACAAATAATAGGAGGCAAAAATATGCAAATTAATGCAATCAGAAATTTCAATTACGGAAAGTCTTTAATGGCTCATAAGGCAGTAGAACAACCCCAACCGGAACAAAAACCTGTTGAAGATCAGGGTTTGACTGCATCAATTTATTTTGGACAAAGAAAAAAGAGCAACATTATGCGTAATGCAACAATGGCAGGTGTTGGTTCATTGGTTTTATTAACTACAGCTCCAACATTAACAAGTTGTGATAAAGATAATTACAGTGTAACAGCAATTGCAAATGATACTGCATCAGCAACTGCAAACGCATCAGCAACTGCAAATGCAAATGCAACAGTTAACATTCACGCAAGAGGTTGTTGCTGTGATACTTGCCGCAGCGGTAAAGATACAGTTTACGTAAATGTTCCGGGGCCGACAGAATACATTTATTTACCGGGCGATACCGTTTACTTACCGGGTGACACAGTAAAACTTCCGGGTGATACAATTCATCAAACAGACACAGTTCATCATCATGACACAACTTATATAGAAGTCCCGAAAGAAATTCCTGTATACATCTATGTTGATACCGGAAGCTACCACGTAACTCACGATACAATCACAAAATGGAAAGACAGATGGCAGAAACCGATTCCTTTGGATACATTGTCTAAATGGACTGAAAAATTCGATATTCCTGGTTCTGATCCTACAAGAAAGAACATCGTAAGTTATCAGGCAATCCGTGAATGGGAATACGGTGAAAGATTCGTTACAATGATGAATCAATTAGAATCTTCTAAAAACATCCTTGTTTACGATAGAGAAGACTTAGATTGGCAAGGTAACCACAAAGGATGGGGTAAAGATGTTTACAGAATCCCGACAACTAACTTTAAAATTCAGACTTACAGTGGTAAAACTTTGAATTCTCCAAAAGGTATTTTCTTTGAAACTTACGTCAATCCATGGGATCAAAATTCATCAATCTATGATAATAACTTGGTACAAAGATACTTCTTCCAAACTAACGGTGACAAAGTAAATGTTTACTCTTATGACCCGAAAACAGGTAAATACAGAGAAGATGGTGAATTCAGCAAGGGTTATCTTGATAAGAGTTCGGTAGGAAGCAATATCCTGTTAACAGATCTTATTGCATCAGATCCTGAAATCAAATGGAGTAATAATCCTAATTACTCAACTGAAGATCACCTCGTAGGTGTTAAAGTTGTTACGGTTAACGACGAAGAACTTCAACTCTTATACGTAAGAGCAAAAGACGATGAATTTGCAGAACAACACTATGGTGTAGCACAATAATAGGCAAATAAAAATAAACACAAACGGAAAAAGACCCCTGCAAAGGGGTCTTTTTGTAAGACTTTACATAAAACATATTATCGGTATGATAGTTCACTTTTCTTTTTGATTGTCATGACCGCTTTCTTTGAGCGGGCAAAGAAAGCGATCAGAAAGCGGATTACGAGCCAAAGCCGGAACAGTTTTG
>CACYVN010000017.1 GCA_902777855.1 uncultured bacterium
TATTCCGCCTGAATGTGGAGCATTACAGATGATTAGCGAACGGAGTGCAGGTCGTTGGTTTTGAGGCACTTTTGCCACCAAAAGTGCCCCTGTCCGGAGAACCCTGCGGAGCAAGATTTTTATGCTGATAATATGTTTTATAGGAAGTTAAAATCTATACATGGTTGAAAATCTTAACTGGTTTTTGAATACGTTGTTTATTTCGTCATAGGTTTCACTTGCCCCAAATTCAAGACGCAGCCTGTCATAATCTCTGTTCCCAAAAGGATTTACAGACAACACAAACTCAGCTTTTTTACGTTTTTTAGCTGTATCGGCAGAAAGAATATTTTTTATTGCGAAATACTGATTTAGTCTTAATTCGGGGACTATGTAAAAATTGTCATTATAATTGTTGTTTGTCGTGTTTACAGTCTTTGCATAAGATGTACTTATGGCAAATTTTTTGTATTGATATTTGGTAAATATACCTGATGATTGTTCAAGTTCTCCGTAATCAATTCCTTGTGAATAAGTTGCACCTGCACTAAATCCTCCTATATTTTTTGAGCTTGTACCTGATATAGGAGTGATTGAATATTCGCTGCCGTTATATTTTGAATAACTGTTATCAAATAATGACGGAGAAGATTGGAGATAGCCGAAATATTTCCCCTCAATAGCAACAGGCTTTTTGATATTAAGAACAAGATATTCATTTTCAGGTAAATCAAGTGCAACTGAATTCACTTCATCATCAAAATATTCGGCATAACCATGCAGGACATAATCATACATATCATCTATGTCATAATCTTCATCAGCATTTTGGACATCTTCATCAAAATGATATTTTTCAATTCCTGTTGTGTCTGCTGTAATATCATCGCTTACAATATCAGTTTTAACCTCAAGATTATCCGTTGTTTCCGGAGCAGGTTCTTTTTCGTCATCATCGGGAATATGATAGGTAAACACCCCGTTTTGGGCAACAAAAAACGCATTTATGTCAAATTCTTGTGAAAAAGCGGGCATAAATGTAAACGAAAGCAGTACCAAACCTAAAACTATCCGTTTCATACCCACATTTTACAATAGAAAAAAGGAACTTCAATAATCTTTTTGTATGAAAAAAGTTTTTGTGTTATGATGAATTTGCAAAGCAAATACCATGTCGATGTGGTACAAGCCGAGCAGAGCCACGAGCCTGTAAGGCGAGAGTCCGACAATTATGTCAGTAATGAATATTCTGACTAATTGGAGGCGGTGGCGTTTCATGCGAGGCGCAATGCCAACGAGGACGATTAAGTATTGTCCAAGTAAGGTGTTTGAACGAAGTGACAACTTCCGGCACATCGACGGTATTGGTCGAGTAACAATTTTATAGTATAATTACAAAATAATCAAATACCATGTCGATGTGGTGGAATGGTAGACACGCATGCTTGAGGTGCATGTGGCGAGAGCTGTGGGGGTTCAAGTCCCCCCGTCGACACCATTACAATAAAAATTACAATGAAGATTACAATAAATATTGTAATCTTTTTTATTGTTCTTATTGTGTCCATATCTGACATATACCCCGTTTATGATATTATTAAAAAGAGGTAATATCATGCAAGAAGAAATATTTTATGATGAATTGTCTACTCCATATGATTATTCATACTCACCATATACAAAAATATGGTATGCAGATGCTCATGAACAAATTCCCGAACCAGATGTAGAACCAGAAGAATTATCTAAATTTAAGTTGCACGATGAATTAGGTGATTGGGCGATTTGGGAAGGTGATGAGAAATATTACGATTATGATGAAGAAAAAGAAGAATTTCATAAATATGTAAAATATATTTGTGGAGAAAAGGATTTATGGTCATATGATTCATATTCTGCTTCAATATTATTTGAATCAGAAAAACAAAAGAAGTATGCTCATATTTCTGTACATGAATTTATTAATTTGGAAAAATTTTTAAAAAATATAGATGCTCAAGATTTTTCATCAATATATATAGAAGCATATACAGGCATAAAGTTGTTTGTATGGAAAAAAGAAAACAATAAAATTAGATTTGTTGTGCAACAGTATGGACTAGGTTCAGGTGGATATATTGACTACGACTTATTAACTATTGGTTATGATGTTATAATTGATAAAAACGAATTTGTTAATGAATTTATGAGATTTATTAATAAATACAAAAACTTATTATTTGAGAAGATAAAAGAATATGAAAAGGAACACAATATAAAGTTTTCAAATCCGATGAATATTCCATATATCAACCATTGGTTAGAAAAAATTTAGAATTAAAAATATTACCACCCGACAACTTTTTTCATATTGTAGTAATCTTCCGTAGAGTTTTTTAATAAGTGAATAAGATTTACAACATCATTAAAATATGATAAATTATTCTTGTCATCGGGTTCTAGTTTAGTCACCCGAACGACACCATAAAAAGGAATTAAGGCACAAGCCCAATTCCTTTTTATATTATCAGGCGGGATTGAACATGAATTTTTCAAAATCGTGAAAAATTCATTGGTTCAGCCGATAAATCGGCATACCTTCGCTGTATGGCTCGCGTTTCATACGCTCGCCAACGCTCAGGCAAAGTCCCCCCGTCGACACCATAAAAGGGAATTAAGACAAGAGTCCAAATCCTTTTATTTCTTGAAAATTATCAGATAATTATATAGTTATATGGTAATATTACATTTATCCTTGTAGTTTAAATACACCTTTAGCGCAACCACAAATCGGACATTTGTAGTCATCAGGTTCTTTATCTAATTCGCCTTCATATTCAAACCCACAAACAGAACATGCATAAATTTTTTCAGGCTTTGATGTTTCTTCTTTAGGTGCATATTTATTATAAATGTCTTCTGTTTTAATCCCATGGTGTTTTTCCTGAAGAGCAAAGTATTCAACGCTGTCTGCTGCTTCACTTAAACCTTCAGCACGAAGTGCACCAGCAAGTTTATTTATGTTGCCTTCCCCTTTATATTCCGCTTTTGATAAACCTTTAACCAGTTTCCAAAAATCTTTTTCATTGCTCGGATATTTACCATTCAATGTCGCATAAAATCCTGCATGATTTACTTCTTGGTTCCCAAGTCCTACAAATTCTTTTGCAACTTCTTCCAAACCGAAATCTTGTGCAATGCGAGCCATAGCATAATACATCATTCCGCCCATAGCCTCACCTGTTGCTAATTGTGCTATTTGCTTTTCAAATTCAGTTCCTTTTGTTTTTCCGTATATACTCATATAAACTCTCCTATTTATTTTGCCAAGATAATAATATCACAAATAATTTATACACATTTAAGTCTTAATATTATTCTCATATTGTAGTATTCTTGTGTTGCCTGTTTCATAATATATACAATCCTTTGATAAACATTGTCTGACGGCATTATTTGTGATAATATTTCATTGTCGTTGGGTTCCAAAATAGTAACCTTATCGACAAATAAAAGACCTTCCTGAAAAATTTTCAGGAAGGTCTTTTAAATCTTTTGCACAGTTTAGATTTATTATCTAACTGCGCTTAATGGCTTTGGGCCTGCATTAACAATTTCTGATGGCATATTCGGATATTTTGAAGTAAAGTTATCGTTGAACATTTGAGCCAGTTTGTTAGCTGCTTCATCGTAAGCAGCCTTATCAGACCACATTCCTCTTGCATCAAGCATTTCATCAGGAACATTCGGACAGGATGTCGGATAATCAACGTTGAATACGTCATGATGTTTGAATTCCACATTGTCAAATGAGCCGTTCAATGCAGCTGTAACCATTGCACGGGTGTAAGAAAGTTTCATTCTCTTAGCACCTGAAGATGCGCTTCCGCCTGCCCAACCGGTATTTACTAAGTAAACCTTAGTGCCGTATTGGTCTAATTTATCGCCTAACATTTTAGCGTAAACGCTTGCATCCATCGGCATAAACGGTTCCCCAAATAATGTTGAGAAGGTAGGAACAGGTTCGGTGATACCACGTTCGGTACCCGCCAATTTAGAAGTGAAACCTGTTACAAAGTGATACATTGCAGCGTTTTTATCAAGTCTTGAAATCGGAGGTAATACACCGAATGCATCAGCCGTTAAGAATACAACAACTTTCGGAATACCGCCCATAGATGGGATTGCGGCATTGTTGATGTAATTAACAGGATAACCTACACGAGTATTTTCCGTTAATGAACCATCTGCAAAATCAAATTCTCTTGTTTCAGGGTTCATAATTACGTTTTCAACCAATGAACCGAATTTGATAGCATGATAAATATCAGGTTCATTTTCTTCTGTTAAGTTAATGCATTTTGCATAGCATCCGCCTTCAAAGTTGAATACACCGTCAGGTGACCAACCATGTTCATCGTCACCTATCAGTTTTCTTGCAGGGTCTGCTGACAAGGTTGTTTTGCCTGTTCCTGAAAGACCAAAGAAAACTGCTGTTTCGTGAGTTTGCGGATCCATATTAGCAGAGCAGTGCATAGGAAGAACGTTTTTCTTAGTCATAACATAGTTCATAGTAGCGAAAACTGATTTTTTGATTTCGCCGGCGTACTGTGAACCTGCAATGATAATTTCATGAGCTTCATAGTCAATTGCTATACATGCTTCAGAATTTGTACCGTCAACTTCAGGATTGCATTTGAAACCCGGAGCACAAATGATTGTATAATCTGCTTCACCGTAGTTTGCTAATTCTTGTGCAGTCGGACGAATTAATAACTGGTGAATGAACATGTTTTGAGATGCGAGTTCGTTGATAACTCTGAATTTTTGAGTATATTTTTTATCTGCACCTGCAAAACCGTCGAAAATAAATACTTCTTTACCGTTCAAATAATTAATCATTTTAGATTTGATAGAATTGAACGCTTCTCTTGAGATTGGTCTGTTTACCTTGCCCCAAGCTATATCATCGTGAATAGTCGGGGTATCAACGATGAATTTGTCCTTAGGTGAACGACCTGTATATTTACCCGTTGTAACAACAAGCGCACCAGTTTCAGATAAAGTACCTTCTCCACGTCTTAATGCTGCTTCAGTTAACTGAGCAGGAGTCCAGTTTCTGTGAACTGCAGATGGAGAAGTGATACCTAATTTTTCAATACCATAAGTTTCCATATTAGAATCCTCCTTAATTAGTTCCATACGGATTAATTGTAATATAAACACTAAAAATTTGCAATATTATATAAGACTAATTGCTATATTTGAAGTTATATAAAGCTCATTATGTCATTGATAGTGCTACCGGTATTTTATGAGCAGAACAGTGAATCAATCAGGTATTTTAGTATTTTTGTAACTAAAAATGCCCCTGTCACTTTTTCGTTGATTAGTTATTTTTTCACAACGATAGTAAATTTACATAAAATAAAAAATCCCCACAAAAAAGTGTAACGAAGTACAACCTGTTTCGACTTTTCGCAAACCGCACAAATTGATGTACGTATCGATCCTCATAAAACCGTGTTACTAAGTCTATCTACCGAACAAATCACGCACGGAAAATTTGCGGGTTTTGTTGGACAAGCCAAAGTCCAGCAACTTTCGTGTAATCGGATTCGTTTGACAAGAAACCACAGATTTTTCAGAAACTTCATTAACTCTTTCTCTGGTATCATCTATTACTTCAAAGTTTTGTCTGCTTTTCTTGTCCATAGATTTGATTATACCTCGTTACTCTTATATAAACAATTTGTAAAATCAAAAATTGCACAATTTTATATAAAAAGTATATATTTGTTACATATCTTTACAAAAACAAATGCAGGATGAGGGAACATTAACAACTTGACCGAAAGACTTTAAAATGGCATAATTCAGATATGTTCAAGTATTACGGTAAATTTGCACCATATATGTTTTTGCTTCCGGCGGGAATTGTTTTGCTGATATTTTTCTTTATTCCGTTTTTTCAGACAATTGGTTTAAGTTTTTTAGATTATTCGCACAGTATCTATAATCCGAATTTTACAGGAATGCAAAACTACATTGAAATCCTGCATAACCCTGTTTTTTACAAGGTTATGTTAAACACCATAATCTATTTGGTTGCCGCAGTGCCGGTTTTAGCGATTTTTCCGCTGTTTTTGGCTGTACTGATTAACCAAAAAATCAGAGGAATAACTATGTATAAAATTTTAATCTATCTGCCTGTAATTGTATCTATTGTTGTTGCGGCTATTGCGTTTAAATGGCTCTATGCACAAGACGGGATTTTAAATTATTTCATGCAACTATTACATTTACCTCAAATCGGTTGGCTCACGGATCCTAAATATGCGATTTATTCGGTTATCATTGTCACCATTTGGAAAGGCATCGGCTACTATATGATGATTTATCTTGCTTCACTAATGAGTGTGCCGAAAGAACTTTACGAGGCCTGTGACATTGACGGAGCGAATTTCTGGCAGAAACATTTAACAGTCACCGTTCCCCATCTGATGCCGACAATTGCACTTGTTACTACAATAAGTTCAATTTCAGCCATGAAAATTTTTGCAGAAATCTATGTCATGACAAAAGGCGGACCGTTGGATTCCACCAAAACCATTGTTTATTACATCTATGAGAAGGCCTTTGAAAATCTTGATTTGGGCTATGCCAGTGCAATGGCGGTAATTTTGCTGATAGTCGTAATGATATTTTCACTTTTAAATATTTTTGTTTTTGAACGCGGGAAATACAAGATTTAGTATTGTCAGAGGATAATTTACACTGGTCACAACGGCTTATCTGTGCTATAATCATTTTATGATTACGTTTGCACAATATTATAAAAAATCTGCAACATATAAGGTTTTTTCCGAACTTGCAAAAGAGGCGGAACATTTTACATCAACCATCGGACAAATTGCCCAGATGGGGATAAGAATGGTAAAACGTATTTTAATTGATGGTATAGAAATAAAAGAACTGTTCGCACAGTGCGAAAGATTCGGGATAAGTTCTCTGCCTATTACCCTGTCAATTGTAGGAATGACTTCAATTATTGTATCTTCTCAGGTCGCTAATGAGATGGTGAAGCAAGGCGGTTCGGGTTTAATCGGTATGCTTATGACTATTTTGACAGTCAGAGAAGTCGGGGTAATTATGTCCGGTTTTGCATTGATTTCAATGATAGGTTCATCTTTGGCATCGGAACT
Source organism: uncultured bacterium (assembly GCA_902777855.1). Lineage (GTDB taxonomy): Bacteria > Cyanobacteriota > Vampirovibrionia > Gastranaerophilales > Gastranaerophilaceae > Zag111. The sequence continues at coordinate 7,164 of CACYVN010000017.1, forward strand.
TGCGACAATGAGAGTGACCGAACAGGTTGATGCTATTGACGTTTTGGGTGTTGACTCTGTCGGATATTTATTCACTCCAAGGGTTTTGTCAGGAATACTTATGATGCCCGTTGTTGTAATAATTGCATCCGTTTTCGGAGTAATTTTGGGCGGAATTGCATCTAATGTATTCTCAGGACTTTCATATAGGGCATATTTTACATCAGTATGGCTGGGCTTATATATGAAAGACCTTTGGGTTTGCCTGTCAAAAGCAGCGGTTTTCGGCGGAACTATTGCGCTAATCAGTTGCACTTGTGGTTATTTTGCAAAAGGCGGGGCAAAAGGAGTCGGACTTGCAACGACAAAAGCCGTTGTATGGTCATTTATCTCAATAGTAATTTGGGATATGATTTTTGCAATGTTATTTTTCTTTTAAAAAAGGACAAAAAAATGAGTATTGAAGTAAAAAATTTGGTAAAAAAGTTTGAAGATAAAGTTGTTATAAATGATATTTCATTTAAGGTTAACGACGGGGAAGTCCTTGCAATTGTCGGGTTTTCGGGCTCAGGCAAAAGCACGGTTTTAAAACTTATTTCCGGTTTGATTCCTTATGACGAAGGTGAAATTATTACATCCGAAGGCGATATTGCAATGGTTTTTCAGTATTCTGCATTGTTCGATTCTCTTAATGTTTTTGAAAATATTTCATTTGCCCTGAGGGAAAGAAAAGATTTGCGCAAACTCTATACTCACGAGCAATTACAGGAAATTGTTGCTCAAAAACTTGAGCTTGTGGGATTGCAGGGAATTGAGAACAAATTTCCGTCAGAACTGTCAGGCGGCATGCAAAAACGTGTAAGTTTTGCAAGAGCGATAGTGACTAAGCCGAATACTATTCTTTACGATGAGCCGACAGCGGGCTTAGACCCGATGTCATCAACTTTGATTGAAGATTATATTGTAAGTCTGAAGCACGAAATTAATGCTGCATCTATTGTTGTCACCCACCAGATGTCAACCATTACAAGAACGGCAGACAGGGTAATTATGCTCTATGACGGCAAAATCGTCTTTGAAGGCACTCCTGACGAACTGCTGAAACAGGATAATCCTTATACAAAACAATTTGTTACCGCCTCCTTAGATGGTCCTATGCAAATGAAAGCATAGGGGTAAATGTAAACTTGCTTATGCTTTATGTTTGTCATACAATACTCTCAAGAGATTAACTAAGGAGAGGATATGATTGAATTATTGAAAAAGACTGCCTCTGAGCAAAGCAAGGCATTAAAAAATAAAGAAATTTCAGCCGTTGAGCTTACAAAAGCGGCATTGGAAAGAATAAACAGTTTGGACGAAAAACTCGGTGCGTTTAATTCATTGACCGAAAATACCGCGCTTGAGACCGCAAAAAAAGTTGATGAAAAAATCGCAAAAGGGGAAGAATTACCTTTATTAGCCGGTATTCCGCTGGCTTTGAAAGATAATATGAATCTTGTCGGTTCAAAAACTACCGCCTCATCAAAAATTTTAGAAAATTTTGTATCCCCTTTTAATGCAACGGTTACTGAAAAATTGTTAAATAACCTTGTACCGATTGTCGGGAAAGCAAATTTAGACGAATTTGCAATGGGTTCATCAAACGAAAACTCTGCATTTAAAAAAGTTCACAACCCGTGGGATTTGAATAAAGTTCCGGGCGGTTCATCAGGCGGAAGTGCGGCAAGTGTATCTTCATGCGAAGCTACTTTGGCTCTCGGTTCAGATACAGGCGGTTCAATCAGACTTCCGGCATCATTTTGCGGAATTGTCGGTATGAAACCGACTTACGGCAGAGTTTCAAGATATGGTTTAATTGCATTTGCTTCATCTTTAGACCAAATCGGGCCGTTTGCAAGAAGTGTTGAAGATGCTGCTAATTTGTTGGAAGTTATTGCAGGTCATGACCCTAAGGATTCTACATCACTCAATATGCCTGTTGAACATTATGCAGACTTTTTGAAAAATGACATTAAAGGTAAAAAAGTCGGTATTATAAAAGAACTTATGGGGGAAGGTAATTCACCTGAGGTTGCAAAGGCAGTTGAAAACGCTATTGAAACATACAAAAAACTTGGATGTGAAGTCAAAGAAATTTCGCTAAAACACATCAAATATTCAATCGGTATTTATTACATTTTGGCAACTGCTGAGTGTAGTTCAAACCTTGCAAGATTTGACGGTGTAAGATACGGTTACAGAACACCTGATGCAAAAAATCTTATGGAAATGTACACAAAAACAAGAGCAGAAGGTTTCGGACCGGAAGTTAAACGCCGTATAATGCTTGGTACTTACGCACTTTCCGCAGGTTATTATGATGCATACTATAAAAAAGCACAACAGATGAGGGCATTGGTTACTCAAGATTTTGTTAATGCGTTCAAAGAAGTTGATGTATTGATTTCGCCGACTTGCCCTAACAGTGCATTTGAACTCGGTGCCAAAGCATCTGATCCTTTGGCAATGTATTTAACGGATATTGCAACTATCGGATGTAATTTGGCAGGGATTCCGGGTATAAGCGTTCCTGCGGGATTTGATAACAGCGGTATGCCTATCGGGTTGCAGATTTTAGCACCTCAGTTTGAAGAAGGCAGATTGTTTAATTTTGCGTATCAGTTTGAACAGGCAAACGATTTTTGGACAAAAATAGCAAATATTTAAAAAGTGAACAGGGAATTATGAAAAAGAAATATCATTTTATAGCAATAGGCGGAGTCGGAATGAGCGGTTTGGCAAAGTATCTTTTGCAAAACGGCTATGAGGTTTCAGGCTCTGATATTTATGACAGCAAATATGTAAAAAGCGTTCGTGACTTGGGCGCAAAAGTTTATATCGGGCATAACGAAGATAATTTGCCTGACGATTGTATCGTAGTTGCAAGTACCGCTATCCGCGAGTTTAACCCAGAGATGCAGAAAGCAAAACGTCTTGGACTGCCGATTTGGCACCGTTCTGATTTGCTTGCGGAAATTTCAAGAGGGGAAGAATATTTTATCGGATACTCGGGAACTCACGGCAAAACCACAACCTCCGGGCTTTGCTCTTATGTGCTTGAAAAAGCGGGTCTAAAACCGTCTTATGTTGTCGGCGGAATTATCCCTGAAATCAACACTAACGCAAATTGTGCTCATGCAAAATATTTTATCGCAGAGCTTGATGAAAGTGACGGAACCATAGTTAAATACAGCCCTAACCTTGTTGTAGTCAACAATTTAGAGCCTGATCATCTTGATTTCTACAAAAACGGCTTAGAATCTATTTTGGAAACCTTTGAAACTTTCATTTCAAATATGCGTGAAAACGGGATTATCCTTGCAAATATGGATAATGAGGGCGTGAAACGTCTTGTAAAATATTTTTCGGTACACGAACTTGCACATAATGCAAAATTTATGACTTTTTCTATCGGCGGAAATACCGATTACAGCGTTAAAAATATCAACTACGGCGAAGATTTTACCACCTTTGATATTTATTACAAAGACGAATTTCAAACCACGCTTAAAATCTGCCTTAAAGGGGTGCATAATGTTTATAATTCCCTTTCTGTCTGGGCAAGCCTTCATATTGCCGGTGTTGATATGAGCCTTGTAAACAAACACTTTGAAACATTTACCGGTATGGGCAGACGGTTCCAAAAGGTTGGAGAATTTAACGGAATAACAATTTACGATGATTACGCACACCATCCGACAGAGATCAAGGCAACCCTGTCCTGTTCAAAATCATTCAGGGGTAAATGTATTAAGGCTGTGTTTCAACCCCATAGATATTCAAGATTGCAAAATCTTTGGAACGAGTTTATGGAAGCATTTGACGGAATTGATGAACTTATCGTGACAGATGTTTACGCTGCAAGCGAAGATGAAATTGTCGGGGTGAACTCGCAAGCGTTTGTAAACGAATTTAAGGAAAAATCAGATATTCCATGCAGACACATTTCGGGCAGTATTGAAGAAGTTGCGCAGGAATTGTACAAAGACTTAAAGCCAAACGACATTGTAATCGGACTTGGTGCAGGCACAATCACTAAACTCGGCTCAGAATTGATGAATTTGAGTAAGGTTACGATTTAAACTGCTTGTTAAGGTTTTCTATAACGTACCGTCAACCTGAATCAAGTTCGGGGTGACGTTTTTGTAATAAATTGCACCCGTTTCAATCCTGTAATATAATTGGGATAGAATGACTGACTATTTTGAAAAAGATTTTGATATAAAAAATTACACGACATTTAAAATCGGCGGGAAAATAGAAGAAGCATATTTCCCCGATAATGTTGATGAATTTGTGCGTCTTTTGCAAAAATATCCAAATATCCCCGTGCTTGGTAATTTGTCAAATACTCTTGTATCAAGCGCAGGGTATGAAGGCAAAATAATTTTGACCCACAAGATGGATAATATTGTTATTGATGGGAACAAAGTAACGGCAGACTGCGGAGTGAAAGGCCCTAAACTCTCTCAGGAAGTATGCAAAGCCGGATTATCAGGTTTGGAATTTATGATAGGTTTCCCCGGAAGTATCGGCGGGGAAGTTTATATGAACGCATCGGCTAATGGTCAGTGTATAAGTGACTGTATAACTTCAGTTCTTTGCTATTCAAGAAAAATGGGACTTGTAACCTTTGAAAAAGACCGCATGGGCTTTGATTACAGAACTTCACGTTGTGAAAAGGATGATTTAATCGTATTAAAAGCGGAATTTGAATTAACTCCGAGAAATTCTGATGAGATTAAAAAACAAATGGATGGAAATATTGATTTTCGAAGAAAACATCAGCCGACACTTGCGCTTCCAAATTGCGGAAGCATATTTAAAAACCCGCCGTGCAACCCTGCGGGCAGATTACTTGAAAGTGTCGGGGCTAAAGAAATTATGATTGGCGATGCACGAGTTTGGCGCAATCATTCAAACTTCATTGTCAATACGGGTAACGCAACATCATTAGATGTTCTTGAATTGATGTGTGAAATGAAAAAACGGGTCAAGGAAGTCTTTAATATTGAACTTGAACCCGAAATAAAATATTTGGGAAATAAGAGTAAAGAGGAATTGAAATTATGGCAGAAATTAACTCAAAAATAGATAAGACTGCAAAAATAGCCGTACTTTGTGGCGGTATGTCATCAGAAGCCGAAGTTTCACGCCGTTCGGGCAAAAACTGCTTTGGCGCATTGCAAAGACTTGGCTACAAAAACACACAGCTTGTCGAAGTTGATAAAGATATTGCGCAAAAATTAAAAGAGGGCAAATTTGATTATGCCTACAACGCTTTGCATGGCAAATACGGCGAAGACGGATGTATTCAAGGGATATTAGAAATTCTCGGTATACCTTACACGGGTTGCGGGGTTATGAGTTCTGCTATCTGCATGAATAAAGAATACACGAAAAAAGTGCTTTCAACCTGCAAAGATATCCCGCTTGCAAAATCGGCATTTGTGCGCAAAGGAGATGATTTAGAAAAATTAACTGCAGATTTAAAATTCCCTGTTATCACAAAACCCGTTTCGGAAGGCTCAAGTTTCGGGATGACAAAAGTTAATTCAAGAGAGGAATTGAAATCTGCTTATGAAGAAGCGATAAAATATAATGATGATGTTTTAATTGAAGAATTTATTGACGGATTTTTTGTAACGGTTGGTGTGTTAGAGCAGGACGGCAAAAACTTTGCAACAGAAATTTTAGAAATCAGACCCAAAAACGAATGGTATGATTTCGAGGCAAAATATACTGCAGGCATGTCCGATTTTATTCTTCCTGCAAGGCTAAGTGATGATTTAACAAAAAAAGTTAAAGAAATTTCTGTTAAAGCACACGAAATAACAGGCTGCAGAGGGGTATCAAGAGTCGATTTGATGATAGGAAATGACGGGGTACCATATGTAATTGAAATAAATACTTCTCCGGGGATGACTGATACAAGTGATTTGCCTGCTCAGTGCAAAGTTATGGGCATAAGTTATGATGATTTGGTACAAATTATTTTAAACGGTGCGGGGCTGAATAAATAATGACATCAGGTGATGATAATAAAAAAATACCGATAAATACTTATTCTCAGCAAATTGAAAAAGCGGTGGAAAAGGGCAAACATTCTGTTCATATGAAACAGAAAGAACGTCAGCTGCGTAAACGCAAAAAAAGATTAAAAAGGCTAAAAACATTTTTGAGGTTTGTTCTTTTCTGTTTTTTGATTGGATGTATCTATGGCTTATTCATGCTTCCGGGATGGTATTTAAGGGAAGATGCATTTTCCAAACCCAACGGGCAAACTGTTGAAATTGTTAATTATAAAATAATCCCGCTTAACATTTTATATAATTCACTAAGAGAGATTAAGGTAAAACATGTTCCTGTATTTATGATGCCGGTTTGGGATATAGAAAAGGAATTAAAAAAGATTCCTGCAATTAAAGAAGTTTATGTCCGCAGATACGGTTTTCCTGCCAGAATACAAATTATTGTAAGAGAAAAAATTCCGATGGCAGTAATTAAAACCGAATTGAATAAAATGCCTGTTGCATTTGTAACAAGTGATAATACAATGGTTACAAATAAAAACTTCATGCATCTTGCTGAATCCGATTCGACATTGCGAATAATCGTTAAAAATCCTGAATTTCGTAAGGATTGGACAGTTGAAAAGGTGCAATATATAGACAAGATAGCAAAAGAAGTTGAAACATATTCCGGTGAAAAGGTACGATACGTTGACATGCGCAATCCAAATGATGTTTATATAAAAATAGATTCAACAAGTATAAGACTCGGAGTATTAGACAGTTCCGTATTTGAAAGAATTAAAAGAATTTATACAATTCTGCCTAAACTCAAAAATGTTGATGAAAAAATTAAATTTGTTGATTTAAGCTGGGACAATGTAAATTACCTCAAGATACAAAACGAAAACGAATTAAAAGAAGAAGACAAAAAAGAACAAAAACAATAATGACTTTTGAAAATAACTATCAAAATATAAAAAAAATTGCAAATACCGAAATAGGATTTATTGAAGATTTTATGGTGCAAAATATTTATACAAGAGAACCTTTAAAATCTCATATAATCAGCTTTTTGACTGCTCCGTCCAAAAGAGTGAGACCGTTATTATCAATTTTATTTTACAAATCAATTTTTGGCGAAATTTCGAATGAACAATTAAAAGCATTGTGTGCAGTAGAACTTATACATAATGCCTCATTAGTTCATGACGACATAATAGACCAAAGCGAAACAAGACGTGGTCAGATAACAACTTCTTGTCAATTTGGAAATAAATTAGGTGTCATTTGCGGAGACTACTTATTATCAATAGCGATGAAAATTGTAACCGAACTCGGTTCTGTAGAATTATTGAAAAACTTTTCAAATACACTAAACAAAATGTGTGTAGGGGAAATTAATCAAAATTTTGACAGGTTTAAAATCGGTACAATTGATGAATATACAGAAAAATCCAAAAATAAAACCGCTTATCTTTTTGAAACGGCTTTAATTACACCTTTTTTAATAAATGATGATAATAATGAAAAAGCCTCTGATTTTGGTTTAAATACCGGTATTGCATTTCAAATACGGGATGATTTATTGAATTTAACAAAATCTGACAGTTCAAAACCTGCTAAAAATGACATTGCAGACGGAATATATAATGCACCTGTTATTTATGCGCAAAGTGCCGAAAAATACGCTGATGGTGTTGAAAAAACAAGAAATTTGTTGAATAATTATATAAATAATGCGAAGATTTCGGTAAAAGATTTACCGAATAATGAATACAAACAAGGTTTGGAAAACTTTTTGGAGTTGTTAGGTAATGATTAATTTTAAAGAAATAAAAGAAAAATATGATAATTTTAACAAAACATGGTGGGGGGAAACAATCTCTACGATTGTTTTTGTAGTTGTTATGGTCATTATAATCAGATTTTTTATCGGAGAAATCAGATGGATACCTTCAGGTTCAATGAATCCGACACTTATTGAAGGAGACAGAATTGTGGTTGAACGTTTTTCAAGATTTTTTACCGTTCCGAAAAGAGGTGATATCATGGTATTTTATCCGCCTGCAACAAAATTATCGAGAAAACCTTTGCCTTTATTGTCAAGACTGACAGGGATTTTATGCAAGGATGTTGCATATATTAAACGTGTTGTAGGATTGCCGGGAGACAAAATTGAAATAAAATTTGAAGATGACGGTTCTGCTTATGTTTATATAAATGACAAAAAATACAATGAAAAATATATAAAGAGTGTTTATGAATATCCGCTTTGCCCGGCACCAAATATGTCGCACAGACTTCTTGCAAGTGACAGAATTATGAAGTGCGGACCGTTTAAATTAAAAAATGACGAATTTTTTATGATGGGTGATAACAGAGGGAACTCACAAGACAGCCGTTACTGGGGAGTATTGAAACAAGACCGCTTTATAGGAAGAGCAGTTTTATTATTCTGGCCATTAGACCGTTTCAGAACTTTAAAAAGATTAAAAAATACTTTTTAATAAATACTTTTTTATGTATCAGATATTTATTTAAATTATTAATTCAATAAATGGTAATATTTCATATAATCAGCCATGATTGTTGAACTTGTTGCATTTACAACATTTGCTTTTACAACCTGCTCTTTATCTTGAGCCGATTTTTGATCGGTTTTTGTTAATTCATCGTGCTGAGGCTGAACTTTTTGTACATTTTGTTCCTCAACTGTTTCCGCAATCATATCTTCAACCTGTGCCATTATCTGATTATGCAGTTTAACATCTCCCGCATAAGTTCCTGTGGACTGAATGCCGGCAATATCAAAATCTTCAAGTATAGATTCCCATTGCGCATAGTTTGTTATACTTGTGCCCTGTTCCTGCGCTGCGGCCTGTGCCCGCCTGAGTTCTTCTATTGATGTAATCTCTTCAGCCATCACTATCTCTCCTTAAGTACTTTATATTTAAATATATAAAAACAAATAGTTTATTTGTATTTCAGCTTAAAAAATTTTTGTAACAATTGTTTATATAAAAAATATTATTACATTTTGTAACAAAAATTTTAAACATCCTATATTTTTTGAAGGTTTTGCGTGATTTTGCCGACATTCATGGAAATAGGAAAACTAACAATGGGAATGTCAGCGTCACAAGCAAGATTTTTGAGCCTAACGGCGAGAAAAAACAATGTAGAGTTCCACGGTCAGCAAATCAACCAGCAGAGAACTACATTGTCTAATGAATCT
>CACYVN010000018.1 GCA_902777855.1 uncultured bacterium
AATTTATTAGCGAACGGAGTGCAGGTCGCGGGTTTCTTTCTGACCACTTTCTTTGCCCGAACAAAGAAAGTGGTCATGGCTATCAAAAAGAAAAGTGAACATACAAATAACATATATTATGTAAAAAGAGAGAGTAGTCATTTACTCTCCCTTTTTCGTGTATTAGATTATTGTTCAAATTACAATGTAAAGTCTTCTTCCGCAGGAAGTACCGACGGAATATTCTTTATCCATTTTTTAGCCTCGTCGGTTGCTTTTGTCCAGTTAACCGATAAAAGACCTCTCTGTACCCAGATGAGTTCTTTAAAAAATTCATACTGAGAGTTTAAAGCATCAAGTTTTGCATCAAAATACAAGTGCTGTGCATCAGCTATCTGGTCAACCGGCACTTCACCTCTTAAATATTTCGCCTTAACCATCTGATAGTTTTCACTCTGGGCAAACATTGCTTTATAAGATTTTTCAATCATAAAGTATTTTGAAATAGCTCTATTTACAACCGTACGAACCTGCATTTCGATTTCAGTGTTGACTTCTTCTAAATATGCATTAAGTTCATTCAATTCAGCCTTGCATCTTGCAACTTCCGCAAACTTATGACCGCCTTCAATCGGTTTCCATTGCGCACCTATAAAAAATCTTAAAGATGTTTTATCAAGATTTAGATAAGGGGAACTGTTCCAAGCATTTCCAAATGCCTGTGCACCTGCTCCTACACCTGCTGTTGCGGCCGCAGTTTGATTACCTGTTTGCGCATATGTAGCAGCATAAGTTTTTGCCTGAGTTGCATCCGCAGTTGCCGTCGCTGTTCCTGATTTCAACTGATTATGAGCAGAATCTTCATAAGGCAAAGCTCTGTCAAACATTGTACCGTATTCAAGTGACATTTTAGCATTCGGCAATACAAATTTTTGAATATAATTAGCCATTTCAGCTTTTTTCATTGCGATAGCAGCTTTAAGTTTTGTTGTTTCAGGTGAAAGATAAATAGCTTCTTCAACTAACATATCCGTGAATTTGCCCAATTTTTTCGGGTTTCTTACGTGGTCAATAATATGTAAATCACTTGTAAAAAACGCAGGGTCATTAGCAGTTAAAGGTGTAAATCCAAAATCATATTTTTGATCTTGATTTAAAAGTTTATTAAATGTAACTTTTAAATTTTTATAATCTGCTTGCATAGCAAGAAGTTTTTTCTCTTCTTCACTAACTTCACCTGCCCAGCGGAATACTTCTTCATATCCGCATTTGCCGGTTTTTTCACGAACTCTTGCAATCGCAAGATTTTCTCTTGTTTCCTGAACAGATTCTTCCTGAATCTTAATCATATTTTCAAGCATAAGAGTTTCGATATACAAATTGCCGACATGATATTCGGTATTTGCTCTTGTCAAAAGTTCTTCCGCTTTATCAAATTTTAATTTTTTATGTTTAACAATGATATTTGTAACCAAATCGGGAGAATACAAAACCTGATCCATTGCTACAGTAAATTGCCCCGCATGTGTCGGAACACCTGAATAAGAACGTGCATAAGCATCATTATAAGATTGATAGCCTAAATCAAGTCTTAATGTTGGCAAATATCTTAAATAAGCACTTGCGACAGAACGACGAGCCGCACTGATTAAGAATTGCTTTCTTTTAATGTCAAGGTTTGTATCATCCAACGCATCAATCAATGTACCCAAAGAATATTTAGGTAGTTCCTTATGTGTAATAGTTACAGAATTATTTAATAATCTTAATGGCGGAGTATAACCAACCGCTTCACCGGTATCGGAGTTATAAAAAATTACCTTGTCATCATAGAAAGGTATTCTTTCATTTTTAACCGCATTTCCATGCAAAACACCATGAATATTAAATGAGGTTGCTTCTGCAATTTTCTTATCAACATCCATTGTTGAAGTACCAAGCATTGCGCCCATTTCAACATCTTCACGACCTACAATAGAATATGACGGAAGCTTTCTGCTGATTGCATAATCGTAAACTTCCTTTCTCTGTGCTGTTGTAAGGTTATACAACGGAGTAACAAAAATAGCGTCAACATCAGACGGTATTTTTGCCAAAGATGCTTTTAAATTTGAATTTACAGGGATAACAACATAATTCAAATCGCAATTTTTTTCTTTAAGTTTTTGTTGAATACTTGCATTCCAGTTAGTTTCGGTTTTATAGTAATTTTCATTCATTAAGATAGCCGCTTTTTTGATTTCCGGCACCAAAACTTTGAATGTATAAAAATCGTTTGCTGTTTGCTGAATCGGGTTAAAGAATTTGTTTCCGAAATCTCTTAAACCGTATTGTTCAATGGTTACAACATATTTTTTCTTATCCTTTTTATCAGAATAATAATTGCTGGACATGTAACCTAAAGAAATAACCATTCTTGCTCTTGAATTGAGTGCTTTATCTGATACAAGTTTTGCACCTTTTTCAGTCCAGTCACCCGTAAATATCAGGTCTTTCGGAAATACTGCCCTGTAATCAGGCAATAATGACATTGTAATTGTCTGTTGGAAAGTTTTTAAAACTTCTGCATTTTTTTCAGACGGACCGTCGAAAACGAATGCCAGTTCAATAGGTTTAGCATTTTTAAGCATTTGTTCAATTTTTGCCTGTTTCAGCCTCGCCTGCGCCTGCATCGGTGATTCCTGCACCGCCAAAGCACTGCCGCTAAATATAAACGCAATCATGAACGCTAAAAAAGTGCTCAATAATCTCTTCATATCCCATTTCTCCTTATTAACTACATTGATTAAAAAGATAGTGTTAATTATAACAGAAAAAAAATTGAGTGTCAAAAAATATCGGTTGTAAATCAACCTGAGTAAAATTGCAACTCAATAAAATTATTTATAAGGGAATTATATAACAGTTCACAAAACATGCTATTGCTGTATATATCAAGTAATCAGTTACACGTTTTTTATTTACATAAAAGATACTATAGGGGAAAAATGAACTTTAGATAATATAATTTTATGTAAATCCATAATAATACTTTCTTGTAAAGAATTATTACAAAAAATTTGAACATGTATCAAGTTTTTTAATAAAAATGCCGTAAACATGGGTAAGTAAAGGATTACTGTAACCGAAAGGATATACACAAAAAATGGGATTAGCCGCATCACAAGCACGATTCCTCGGAATTACGTTAAGAAAAGCTAATTGTGAATTTAAGTCAACAGAGTTGGCTCAGCAAAGGCTGGAATTGACTAATCAAATGACTGACATTGCTCAGGAATATGCTAATGCCCTAAATTCAACTAAACTTGTATGGTGTAATGACGCGGTTACTGATAGTTTTGGCAATCCTGGCAATTATGGTTTATCATACAGTCTGATGATGATGCCGTCTGCGGCGAATGATTATAACCCTTACATGTTCTCAACACGCAGCGGAGCAATTGTGTTAAATGCGAAATATGCTGATGCTGCCGAATATGCGGGTATATCTATGGGAGGAGGAACACCGAGTCAGGCAGGCAGAGACAGATTCATCGCAGCTCTCGCCAATCAGGGAGGATTACCTTCACTGCAAAAACGAGCAAAAGGCGATGCAGATAATAATGTTATAACTAAAACAACCTATGAAATTTTGGCAGGTATAAAACAAATTGATTCGGAAGCTGACGTATCATGGCATTATTCTGCCGGCATGGGTTCGGCACCTAAAAATAAAGGGGTTGCAGATACAACAACTTTAATAGATTTAATTCAGGATAAAAATATTGGCGGTAAAACCGTAGATTGGCTTCAAATATATAAAGCTGCTCTCGGTATTGAAAAAGGAGCTACCCAAATAGAATATGACAGTGAATATGAAGGTTATCAGGATGCTGTTTCCAAACAAAAACTTAATTATATAAATTATAAAAATGATGCAGGTAAGAATCCATACAGTCAAACATATGTTGCACAAGTTGAGTCTACAGCGAAAAACGAAGTCCAGATTACGGAGTCGGGAATTACAACAACCGCCGGCAGTATCATGAGAAAATTTCAGGATTTAGAAAATAAAATTGATAACGCAAAAAACGAGGCTACTCGTATTCAGTATCAAAATGAATTAGAACTTCTGAAAAAAGGTTATGAAGTATCTTCCGGCGCGGATGGTCGTGCAAGACAACCTATAGGCGGAGATGCTGAGAATACATTAAAGTATCCTTTATACTGGTCAATTTATGAACAGACAAAAGCTAAATCTAAATATTCTGCAACTGTGATTAAATGGAATAATACCGAAAATACACATGATGCAAATTCAGTAAGTGTTGATTCATTATTCTATACAGGTAATGATGGAATTGGCGGTGCAGGTTCAAACGGCAATAAAGGTATAAATTTACAAGGAGATTCATTTGCTTCTAACAGAACATTAGATTATTATAATATTCTGACTCTTTGTGTAAATGATTCAATGATAAGATCGGCAGAAGATATTAAAGGCATGACGATTGCCGATTTGTTAACTGAAAATGTAACAATAATAGCTCAAAATACTCCTCCTCGTGATGGTGGTGCCTCGTATTCTAATGCTTCAAAGACTGTGGAAGTTGCCGCAAAAGCAATGTTAGAATCTATTGCTTCGGTATTCGGATATGGACATATTGGTACAGGATTAAATGTTGATACAGAATCTGATATTGCATTGACTCAAGCATTAATTATGACTGAAAAAAGGTTTTTGAGTTCTAAGAACGCTGTCAATGGCGATAGTTATAATGATGATTCATTATTATATAACAGTGCTTATACAAATGCTCAGAATTACAACAGAATGGGAACTATCAATAGCGGTGATACCGGATATGCGGCAATAAATCTTTCCAATATGGTATCAGCATTCTTAACTTATTATGATAACTTCCTCAGAGGTTCTGATTCAGGATATATGGTTAGTAAAAGTAATTTGGATGACAGAACCAATTTTGTTACGGATGATCCTAATTATATCTACGTAACAAATACTCAGAGTGCTTATGCAAATGATGAAAAAATAGCAGATTTCTTTAACCAGTTGTATAACAATATCTGCGAACATGGCTGGAGATACGATGATATGGTTCAGGATAGCGAATATCTTGAAAGTGCCGTAAAAGACGGAAGATATCAAATGATGGCATTGAATAATGACGGTTACTTCTACCAGATGAGATACAATGAAATAAGCTATATGGAAGAAGTTCAGGATCAGGATGCCATTGCAAGAGCAGAATCTGATTATCAAACCAAGAAAGCTCAGATTACATTCAAAGAAGATCAGATTGATGTAAAAACCAAAAAACTTGATGCTGAAATAACAGAACTTAATACTGAAATAAATTCAGTTCAAAATATTATATCCAAGTCTATTGAAAAAACATTCTCAATGTTTTCTAACTAATAATTAAAAGAAGGAACCGGCATTTTCTGTTTTAGCATATAAATTCTTAAAACTTTTTATGTAGATTTAGGAAGTTATCATTTGTTTAAAGATATTATATTGCTATAAAACATTTGCAGTGAAAATGCCGGATTAAAATAAAAATAGAATAAAATATGTCTTTTTCATACTAAGATACACTTTTTTATTTTTATAATTTCTCCTCAAACCTCCGCCTCTCTGATATATAAAGAATAATAAAATTTTAAAATTAATTCTATTAGTCTTTTGTCTAATTTTATTATTTTTTTGTTACAATATTTAATCTTTCTCAGGGTTGAAAAGGCTGAAAAATAGTTTATAATATTAATAGCAGTTAAAAATACTGTATTTTTGTTCATTTTAGAATGGAAAGGGCCGATGAGGCCCTTTCCGTTTTTGTACCTTACCATACATATATGATATTGTTAAACATATCAAGTAATTACTTACAAAAATATATAATATAAAAATCAGATATTGCCCAAAATCACCCTGTCTATACCCGCAAGGTCTTTTACTATCCGAATATTTTTAAATTCTCGCTCTTTCATCATCTGTGCAACTTCAAGCGATTCATTTATCCCAAGTTCAAAAAGCAGATAGCCGTTTTCGTTTAAAAATTTCGGCGCTTCTTTGATTATTTTTTCGTAAAACTCAAGTCCCTTTTCATCTTTTGTATAAAGTGCGGTTTCAGGCTCAAATCTGACCTCTTTTTGTATATCTTTTTTCATAGACGGCGGAATATAAGGAGGATTAGAAACTATCACATCAAACTTTTCATCCTCTCTGATCATTGAAAACAAATCAGATTTCCTGAACAATGCACGGTTAAAAAGTTTAAGATTTTCCATATTTTTAAACGCCGTTTCAATGGCTTCAAACGATATATCCGCACCTATTACGGTCGCAGGAGTGAGTTTTGCTATCATGCATGCGATACACCCCGAACCCGTACCGACATCTAATACCGTTTTAAAACGATTTTCCTTAATGATTTCAACCGCTTTTCGCACAAGAATTTCTGTTTCATCACGGGGAATTAAAACTGAAGGGTTAACGATAAATTTTTCACCCATAAAATCCGCTTCCCCGATAATATACTGAATCGGTTGACGGGTTGAAGCACGCAGTTTTGCTTTCTGTTCAACAATACGCAGTTTTCCCTCATCTAACTTTTTACCCATGATAATATCTGCAACTCCAAAACCAGCAAAATGCTCTATTAGCATTTTTACTTCAATATTTGCCTCGTTTTGCTCAATTCCTGCGTCGGTTAAAATTTTTACTATATCTGCTATTAACATTTAATCCTCTGTACTAATTTTTATCTCATGCTCCGAGATAATTTTATCAATTTCTGCCATCGCCTCAAGTTTTGAAGATAATTCCTTTTTTTCTATGCCATATTTTTTGCATAATTTGTCATAATAATACAGTTGTTTTTTTGTCGGAGATTCTTTTGCCATTTTTACTTTTTTCAGAAATTCCCGCTTTTGTTTTTCAAATGCTTTATTTGCCTCTATAATCGGTTTTTGACTTTCTTTGTAGTCATAATATTTCTTACATTCATGGATAAACTTTTCGGTATCTTTTTTAAACCAATCTTCTTGAAGAATATCCTTCAAAAATTCAAATTTAGAGCAATTCAATTCAAGATAATATTTTTCATCCTCAATGAATTTATTAAAAATCTCATTTCCAGTTAAGTGCAGATTTTTTTTTACCAGAGCACGCAAATAATTGCACAGGGCGGATTTTTGATTTTTGGTAAAATCAAGATATATTTGTTTTTTAACTTCGTACATAAATTTATTATAAATAATTTGCTTAATATTGGCAAAATATTTTATTTTTGATTTTATATATACATATTAAAGGTATTTTCATGAAAATAGATTCTGTTACGTTAATTCCATATAATTCAAAAAAAAATTATAATTTGAATCTGCCGCAAAAAACTGTAAACATAAGCAGACATACAAGCACGGATAAATTGCCGACAGTTTATCCTGCGGTTTATTTTACAGGCAAAAAGATAACGGATATTGATGAGGGGAAAAACAAATTACTGCGCCAGCTTGACGAGATTTTAAAAGAAGATTTACCGGAGGAAGAAATAAATCAGACAGAACTCCAATATAAAGGTCTGAAAGTAATGACACGATTGCAAGAACAGCTTGAAAATCTTTATGCGGAAGGACAAGCACTCGGGGAAAATAAATATTTAAATCCCCAGCAAAAATATAGCAGAGCAAGACAAATAAAAAGGGAAGTAAATTCCATTAAAAATGTCTATGAGCGCGGATTTCTGTATATAGTGAAAAGCAATAACTATATTGCTGATGAAAAAACTGATTATGTATTGATTAATAAATTCAAATCTTCTGTTGAAGGAGATAATTTTAACCTGAAAAAAGTTTTTACGGACTATTACAAACCGCTCAATGACATACACTCAATAAAAGAATTTCATAAAAAATACCCTAAAATCCAAGTTCCGGCTAAACCTGAAGATGTTATCGCACGTAAACTTGAAAATACAATAACACGAGATTTTTATGAAAACTTAAATGAAGCATTTATCATAAAAGATAAGAAAAAAGCACAGGAACTTTTATCAAATAAGGTTCTGCAACTTTTAAACGACAACATTAAAATAAAATCACAGGAAGAAAAAGAGCAAGCGTATAAAAAACTTATTGCCCCTACCCTAAAAGCAATAACAGCAAAATATTATAAGCTGCATAATACAAATTCATTTTCAGCAGTTCCAATATTTCGTAAACAAAATAAAAATTTGTTATCCGAAAGTGATATAAAACTCTTGGGAATAAATTATGAAGACTTTGTATTAACAGTTTTAAAAGATCAGTATGCAAATTTTAAAAATCCAAATGAAATTGTATATTCCAAAAACGGAAATACAATAAAAGTTTCGTCGATTAAAGACTCTGATTACAAATTTGACAAAATTCCAAGCCGAATCATTAAACTTGTTCAGGATAGCGAAAAAGTAAGAACTTCTCAAAGAGATTACAAAAATTATTCAAAAGAACATTTTAAGAAAAAACTTGCATTTTATGCCGAAAAATTTGACGAAAGTGAAACTCTTTTAAACACTATTGTTCAGTTTGATTCATGTCTGTTTGCAGATGAAGATGTTAAAATGCTTATAAAATTTTTGCAGGGTGCAGACAAAGTATGGGATGGTGAAATAAGCGCAAAAGAATTTGAAAGTGAGATTTTTTACAATAAAATTAAACCAACCCATACCGAGCGAATCAATGATATGGAACGTCAAAAACGTTTAGATGCGATAAAAGAAGAAAATAAAAAGATTGCCGTTTTGCGCAATATTCAGGAAAATTTTGATTCGTACATAAACTTACTTTATGCAAATAATCTGAATTATCTTGCAGATGTATGTTCAAAATACAAACCGCAAAAACTTGACGATGAACAAATCAAGATTTCAGAAATTATAACAGAAATACTTGATAAAAATATTCACTCAGGAAAACTGAAAAATAAGGAAAAAGTTGAAACACAGCTTATGAGAATAAGTCACTACCTGAATTATACAATATCAGAAGCCAACTCAAAAATTTTGAAAGATGCTCAAAAATACGCAACAGATGAAAATGGTATCGATATGGAAAAAGCAGGAAAATACCTGCTGAATGCCGAGTTTATGCAAAATTATCCTCAGAGTCTTGAACTTGCATCAAATAAAGAAATTGCACAAAAAATTGCACAAAATAATGACATGACAAGTGCAATCAAATATCTTTGCAAATATGATGATTACAAAGATTTACCACTAAATGAAAAAACTAAAATATCAAATATTTTAAACATTTTTGATATAAAAGATTCAACAGACAAATTCGTTATAAAAACCATTATAGAAGAAGATTATCTGAACACAGATACTTCGGCTGTTGCAAAACTGACTCAGGACGGAAGCAAAAGTGCTAAAACTACAATGGGTAAAAATGCCAAAAATCAGATTTATGACCACTACAAATTCCCAAAATGCGTAATATATTTTGATGCTTTTGAAGATGCCCTCAAATATTTTGCAGTGAATAAAAACTCAGCGGGGATAAAAAAAGTAATCGGCACCAAAGACACAAATGAACTCAAAATAAAAGGACACGACGACAGACTTTTTGCCTACAACGATTCATATTATTTTGACGAATTTTCACTAAACGGGTTACACTAAAAAATATATTTATTTGAATTGCCAAAGTTTTTATAATAACCTTTTGATATGGCAAGATTAATCGCAATAACAGATATTCATGGCGAATACGAAAAATTATGTTATCTTTTGGAAGAAATAAATCCTACATTGAAAGACACAATAATCTTTATGGGCGACTACATTGACAGGGGTGCTAAATCAAAAGAAGTTGTAGACAAGGTCATTTCAATGAAAAATATTTGCAACTGCGAATATTTAATCGGTTCTCATGAATATGCTCTTTTACATTCCGACAGCGATGAATATTACAAGTGGCTTTTTTGGAATTACGGTGGAGATGCCACTGCAAGAAGTTACGGGAGCTATGAAAATATTTTTAAAATACATGGAGATTTTTTTAATTCATTAAAAGCGTACTATTTGACAGACAAATATTTATTTGTCCATGCCGGAATCCGCACAGGAATACCGTTAGGAGAACAGAATTTAGTTGATATGGTTTATATGCGGAGTGAATTTTATGACAAAAAACATAATTTGCCTCAAAAAATTATTTTTGGGCATACAGAATTTGAGAGCCCGCAAATTTGGGAAGATAAAATCTGCATTGATACAGGGTGCGGAAAATTTAAAAACCATCCGCTGACCGCTTTTATCAGCGAAAATGATAAAGAATATTTTTTACAATCTCCAAATGTTGCTTAAAATAAGAAATAAGGTTTTCTGCTTTGTTCTTTTTCCATTACAACATATTTAAACATTTTGTTATCAGGAACATTGCTACCCATTTTTATAATTTTGTCAAATGCCATTTTTAAAGGATTTAGTTTTTTATCCTCTGCGACATAATCAACTTGCCTTTTGAGTAAATATTCATCTGTAGTTTGCTGTAATTTTGGATTCCAGCCTTTTTCATATCTTGAAAAAACTACCGTAGGGAATTTGTCCGTGTAACACAAATTCATTTTAATATATGTATCTTTTCTTATTTTATCAATATTTTTTAAACTCTGATTGAATATATCCATTTTATGTTTTTTAAACGCATAATCCGCAACTGCAATAAAATCTTGATTTTCAATAAATTTTGCGCCAAAACTTATGTTATTTGAAATTTCCATTATTTACTCCTTTTTAAGATTAAAAATCCTAAAAATATTTTTTGCGTTTATTTAAAATCTTCTCTCAAATCAAGTTTCCCGTAGGTTTGTTCATAAACTTTTTGGGCAATAGTTTTTGCCCAATCATCATACCCTTCTATTTGTCCTGATTTTGCCATTTTATCAACAATTATTAATTGTTTTTTTAGATTTGGTTCAAGATGCTTATTTTCAAGGTACCAATTATAAACATTCTTTTGTGATTTTGTTCTGTTACAACTTTTGCAAAGTCCTATCAAATTATATTTATCCCCTTCCCCGCCTTTTACCTCAGGCATAAGATGGTCAACGGTAGCGACATTATATTTGAACAAATGAAATAAAATTGTATATATAGAATCCTTGTCATTAAAATTATACCTATTATCAAGCGTAGCACACAAATGCTTGTATGATATTGTTTTCAGGTTTCTCATCAATATATAAATCGGTTTAACAGGATAATTTTTCATATCCAAATCCTTAAGACAAGCATTGTATAGCGCAGGGACATCATAATCATCAAAATTTCCATGAGAAACATATTTTAATAATCTTTTTGAAAAAGTATCATAAATTTCAAGACATTGAGACGGATAATTATCTGCGACATAAGAACGATTACTAAAAAATGTTTTTAGCGCATTTTCAACGGCTTTATCAGAATAATGCGCCTCTTTTTTAAGAAATTCTTTTACAAATCTTTCGTTTGATATTTTGGGATTATCTTTTACAATATCCAGAAAAATATTTGCCAAAACCCTGTAATTTTTTCCGACATACTTCATATTTTTTTCTAACACCTGAGAATACTCATAAGGTGTTGAACATTGTTTTAATTCTTTTTCAATCTCTTTTCTTTTTGCGTGCGGAAGCATTACAGAACCACATTCCGCACATGGGATATCCACCTGAGTTTGCTCAATCGGTATAAATAGTTCATGCCTGTTTACCGCTCTTTGCATATTTTGTATTCCTCTAATTTCGCTTGGGGTAAATACAATTTGCTGTTTTGAAATTTTTGATGATATTGATGAAAAGGCTTTGAGATAATCGCTTGAAGGTTCCATTTTTCCTGTTCCCATCAAATATGAAATATCAGTTAAATAAGTCTTTATATTATCTTTTAATTCAGGATAATTATCCGTTTTCCAAAAAACATTTTTAGATTGGTTTTGATAACAATTTTGGCAGACCAAAACATTATTATTAGATAAATTCTCATGCACAGGATATTTAGATATAGGAGTTATTTGATTTACAGAAGGATAAAAGAGCCTTTGAACAATAAAAACTCCGTAATAATCCTGTGGAACTTCCGTTGCTCTTGAATAGTTAAAAAGCATACAATATCCGTTTGCATCAAATAACGGCTTAAGAGTATAAGCAAGCACCTGATTTGTTTGTTCCGTATTCAAATTCAAATCTTTTACAAAATTCATTATCAAATCTTTTTGAACAGAATATATTTGTTTTGTCCGAATTTTATCGACACTTTCAAGTGCTTTTTCCCGTTTCTCAACATCAAAATTTTGCGCATACTCACGCAAATAATCCCGAATACTATGAGTAACCTGTCTTTTATTATAATAAGAAATTTTTCTCATTTCCTCTCTAAACTGAGGAATAGACATCTGTTCAAAGTTTTGCAGACTTTCTATATCGTCAAAAATCTGTGAAAACCTCGTAGGTACAAATTTTTTATTATTTTTTATAATATTAACAAGTTGCTCTGCGTTAGAGGCATTCATTGTTTTCTTAACAATACAGTCATAATCGTGTTTTGACAGCATTGCTATCCCGCAATTCGGGCAATGTATTCCCGAATGTTCCTGAGCCTGATCAAGTCTTATTGGAATATTAGAGCTCTCAAAAATACCAGTAAAACTAAGCTCTGCCCTGTCATTTTGATATGGCAAAGTTATAAAACTATTTTGTAAAACCTGATTTTGCCCGTTATACGGATGCAATAAAACAGGCAATTTTACGGAATTTATTATCATGACATAATCTATAACACTCGTAAATAAAATTTTTGCCCAAATTTTCCCCTTGTTACAAACCGAAATAAAAACAAGCAATAACCAGACAGATTTTCATGTTTTTGCTATACTTTTAGCAGAAGTTTAAAAACAGGTTGGATTTACCTTGCAAAGCCGAAAGGATAAACAGTTAATGAAAAAATTTTTGACCTTTTTAATGTTATTTTTAAGCGGAATACAGAATGCAAATGCAATGAATGTTGATGTGTTCATGGATAAACACGTTGCACCGATTTCCGATTTTATCGCAAATATTATTTTTTATCCGATAAAAATATGCGGAAACGAAGTTCCGATAATCATTTTCTGGATACTTTTTGCAGGGATATTTTTCACCATATATTTCAAAGGAATTGCAATTTGGGGCTTTAAACATGCTGTTGATTTAATTGTAAAACCTAAAAAAGACGGTTCGGGCGAAGGGGAAGTTTCATCATTTCAGGCACTTGCTACAGCACTTTCAGGTACAATAGGTATCGGAAGTATCGCAGGGGTAGCTATTTCCATTTCAATCGGCGGACCGGGTGCTGCATTTTGGATATTCTTCGGTGCTATTTTAGGAATGTCTATCAAATTTGTTGAGGCAACTTTAGCGGTAAAATACAGAAGATTTAACCTTGACGGTTCAATTTCAGGCGGACCTATGCACTATATAGCACATGGTTTGACAAGAAAAAATATGCGCTGGTTAGGTCAGCCGTTATCCGTTGTCTTTGCAATACTTTGTATCGGCGGAGGTATAACAGGCGGTAATATGATTCAAATAAATCAAACTGCGCACCAAATTATATTTATTACGGGTGGGGAACATAGCATATTCCACGGTTATGCGTGGGTCATCGGACTTGTTGCAGCAATTTTAATCGGGCTTGTTGTTGTCGGCGGTATCAAAAGTATCGCAAAGGTAACAACCGTTTTAACACCGACAATGTGTCTTTTATACATAATTTCAGGCTTAATTGTTATCGGCGCAAATATTACACAATTGCCGCATGCCGTTGAACTTATCGTAAGAGAAGCATTCCACCCGACTGCTGTTGCAGGCGGATTTTTCGGAGTAATAATCATAGGTTTAAGACGCTCCGTTCAGTCTAACGAAGCAGGAACAGGCGCGGCTGCCATTGTATATGCAACTGCTAAAACCAAAGAACATGTTTCTCAGGGGTTTGTTGCGTTACTTGAAACATTTTTGACAGGTGTTTTATGTTTATTCACTTCTTGCGCTATCGTATTTTCAGGGGTGCTTGACAATACAAAAATCGGTGAAATTTCGGGTATCGAACTTGCTTCAAATGCGTTCCAATCCGTTATTCCGTTCTTCCCGATTATTTTGTCGGTTATTGCGGTTTTATTTGCTATGTCAACATTGATTAGTTGGGCATATTACGGGCAAAAAGCATGGACATTTTTACTTGGTGAAGGTAAAAAGCGTGTATTCACATTCAATATG
Organism: uncultured bacterium; assembly: GCA_902777855.1. Lineage (GTDB taxonomy): Bacteria > Cyanobacteriota > Vampirovibrionia > Gastranaerophilales > Gastranaerophilaceae > Zag111. Next base: position 14,261 of record CACYVN010000018.1, read on the forward strand.
ATTTATTGCTTGTTTATAATAATCGGTTCTTGTATGAATGTAGCATCAATCATCAATATTACGGATGCTATGATGATAGCAATGTGCGTGCCGAACGTAATTGTTCTTTATATATTATGTAAAGACGTTAAAAAAGACCTCAAAGAATACTGCAATACTCATAATATTGCAAAATGGGCTAATAAATAAAGGGGAAAATAATGAGTTCAAAAATATTTGTTACGGTTTCGGGAATAGATAAAGTCGGTATTGTTGCAAAGGTTACAACGATTTTGGCGCAATATGAAGTCAATATTGAAGATATTAAACAAACTCTTATGCAGGGGCATTTTGTGATGTTTATGCTCTGCGATATTGAAAAATCAACATATTCATTTAAAGAAATTAAAGAAGCGGTAACAAAAACCGGTGCAGAACTTGGTATGGAAGTCTGGGTTCAGAAAAAAGAAATTTTTGACAGTATGCACAATATTTAATCAAATTTAGAAACAAAATTGTTAGATTTTTGCTGTTTTATTTTCTAAAAATAGGTTTATTAGGTAATTTTAACACTATATGAACATTTATTATATTGATATAAAAGAATTTAAACAAACACACGATAAAGATTTTCTGTCGCAATATGCAGATAGGGAATTTCAATGCGAAAAAAGATTTTTTGAATACACAATCGGCAGGTACTTGATTAAAAATATTGCTCAAAAAATTTATAAAATGGATGAGTGCAAAATCATTACCGACAACAACGGGAAACCCCAATTCGCAGATTCTGACTTGCATTTCAGCCTTTCACACTCAAAAGATTATGCCCTCGCATGCTTTGATGAAAACGAATGCGGGATAGATATTGAATTTATTAAAGACAGAGATTTTGGAAAATTATCGCAACATTACGGAAAAATTTTTGAAAATGCGGAAGATTTTTACAAATTCTGGACACTAAAAGAAGCTTCGTATAAGCAGACAAACGAAGTCAAAGACCACTATACAACAGTTTTTAAAAACAAATATTACCTGACAGTCACTTCAGAAAAAATCTTTGACAAACACATAGAGATAATAAAAATTCAATAATCTATTTGTTTTAACCGATGTCCCTGAAGTTGAAATTGTTTGAGTCATAGCTTATAATGTTATAGTCAGATAGACTTTATGTATGACTGATAGTAGTGTTACCGTTGAGGTCATTCTTAGACTCGCCGTTTCCGGTAGCGCTATCTTTATGCATAGTTTGTAGGTCAGGCTTTAACCGAACTCAATTAGTAGGGTGCAATTTTTTGCACCGATATACACAACAAAAAAAAACGGAATTAACACGCTTGGTCAATTCCGCTTTTCTAAATTAGGTGCTGGCAACTATACTTTAGCTCTTGGCGAAGTATGAGCCTTAGAGATAAAGTATGCCGAAATGAACTACAAAATCTTACAAACTCGCTTTGTTAGATTTTGTGTGAATTAGGCTGTTATCTTGTATTTCTCTCAGAAATACATATAACTATTTGATGCGCTTAATTAAAAAAAAGTGAGAATTGAACTTCTGTTCTAATTCTCACTTTTCTAAATTAGGTGCTGGCAACTAGTTATCTTCCCGGGAGGTGGCCCTCCAAGTATTTTCACCTCAATGAGTCTTTACGA
>CACYVN010000019.1 GCA_902777855.1 uncultured bacterium
AATTTCAAGCGGCAGCGTAAGTTCACAGGGCTTAGAAATGAGCAACAGTGGCGCAAACGGCTTGAATATAAACGGTAAAGTATTAAACAATGGCAATGCAAATATTCAGAATACCGGTGCAAACGGCTTGAATATTGGCGGATCAATTACAAATAATAACGGTTTCTTGGATATCCAAAATACCGGAGCAAAAGGCTTACAGGTATATCAGAATGCATCTATTAATGCTAATAATGCTGATAAAGATGCTCTAAGTATGACTAATTCAGGTGAAGGCGGATTATTTGTAAGAGGAAATGTTAAGACTTCCGGTAATGCGTCTTATACAAATACTGCTGATGCTGTAAAAGGTCTGAATATTTACGGTACAACTGAAACTACAAATGGTAATGCCACATTTACAAATGATGGTCATGACGGATTAAATATCATTGGAAGTGCCAAGAATGACGGTACTACAACAATGGCTAATACCGGTGCAAACGGTTTGAATGTATATAAAGATGCAACAGTATCTGCAGATACATTGAATTTAACAAATTCAGGATTAGGCGGTTTGAATATCAAAGGCGATGCTCAAATTGCTACAGATGGTAACTTCACTAATACCGGCGCAAACGGTTTGAATATTGCTGGTACAGTAAATCAGGGAATCAGCGGTCATGGTTCATTAAAAATGATAAATGATGGTCAAAACGGTTTGAATGTAAAAGATCCCGGTGTTGTAAATTCAAGAAACCTGAAGATGGAAAACAATGGTCGTCAAGGCTTGAATATAGCAGGTAAAATTAATAACGAAGGCAATGCTGTTTTAAATAACAGTGAAGCAGGCTGGAACGGATTAAATATAACCGGAGCCGTAAATAATTCAAATGGCGAACTTGAACTTCTTAATGACGGCTTTATAGGTCTTCAGGTTAGAGAAGGCGGCGTTGTTAACGCTCAGGGCTTGAAAATGGTTAACAATGGTGAGAACGGATTGTATGTGAAAGGTACCGTTAACAATCTTGGAGATGGTACTTATACAAGCAATGCCGGGACACTTAAAGTTACAGAATCCGGTAAAATGTCCAATAAGGGCGGAACTGCAAATTACTACAACAAAGGAGCAAACGGATTTGTTGTAGCAGGAACGGTTGATAATGCCGGTACAACCAATGTTGTAAATGATAATGGTGTTTTAAGTATTGGAGGAACATTCTCAAATGCAGGAGATACAACATTTACAAACAATGGTGAACAATTAAATATCCATGGAACGGTTAACAATAAAGACGGAGTATTAACTCTGAATAATACAAAAGGTGATATTCAGATTGTACATACCGGAGCTGTTAATGCTGAAGGTTTGAATATGAATAACACCGGTGCTGACGGTATCAATGTATATGGTAAAGTATCAAATAAAGGTGATGCTAATATTACTAATACTGCAGACGGGGCTAAAGGTGTAAATGTATACGGTTCTGTTGCTAATACTGACGGCAACCTCAATATCACAAATGATGGTGCTGATGGAGTAAATGTATTTGGTAAAGTTTCAAATGCAAACGGTAAAGCAACTATCATTAACAATGGTGCTAAAGGCTTAAATGTTTCACCTGATGGTGTAATTGATACTCAAGGAATTGAAATGGTCAACAACGGTGAGAAAGGAATGAATATCTGGGGCACCGTAAATAATCAGGGTGATGGTACTTATACAAATAATGCAGGATCATTGGATGTTAAAGAATCAGGAAAAATGTCAAATAAAGGCGGAACTGCAACATATTTCAACAAAGGTGAAAATGGTCTTGTAATATCCGGCGAAGTAAATAACGAAGGTACTACAATAGCAACCAATGAAAACGGTCCATTGAGTATTGGCGGTAAATTCACTAATAAAGGTGATGCTACATTTACTAATACTGAAACCGGAGAACAATTAAATATCTCAGGTAATGCTCAGGATGTTGAGATGAACAACTCCGGAGAAGCAGGGTTAAATATCAGAGGTAATGTAAATGCAACCGGAAAAGTTGACATTGCAAATGCTGAAGGCGGTAAAGGCGGACTCAATATTGGCGGTAATATCACTCAGGGTGATGATAATGCTGAAACTGCCGGTCATGTAAACCTTTCTAATAAAGGTGAAAATGGAACAAATATCTATGGCAAAATCAATGCTCAAGACTCTGTTACATCTTCAAACGTTGGCGATAAAGGAACTTATATTGATTCAAAAGCATCAATAACAAGCGGTAAGGATATTGCTATCGGTGATGCTTCTGAAGCTGGAACAAAGGTCAGAGGTCTTGTAAATGCTAAAGAAAACGTTTATATGACTGAAGTCGGTGGAGATATTGTTATAGGTGATGGTACTGATAACAATAACTACATCACAGCCGGTAAAGATATCGCAATGGATATTCACAATGGCAGCCTCAAAAACATTGGTGTCGAAAAAGTCTTATTAAAGGCTGATGGCAACTTGGATGTAAAAGTTGTTGATGGTTCAATTGGTGAAGCTCCTGCTGATGGCGTTGTAAGAGATTTCAAAAAATCTGTTAACGCTAATATCAAGGGTAAAGTCAATGAACAGACAATTGATACTACCGTAATGAAAGAAAAAGACTTCGTAATCAACTATGCTGCAATTGATTCTGATATGAATATTGATACAATTAAAGCTGACGGCAGAGTAATCTTAACCGTTGATGATGATTACGGTAAAACAAACGACGGTGCCCGTTATAATATGGTTAACGTAAAAACTGATACAAAAACAACTAATGTTGAAGGTAAAGGAATTTCGTTAATTTCAAACGGCTCAATCGGTCATACGGTAACAAATCCGGATGGAACTGAAGTAACAACTTCTGTTACATTCATTCAGACCGGTGCTGAACAAGGTTACACAATGGATGCTTTGGCAAACGAAGATATATCTCTCTATGAAAACAGTTACAATGACTTAAATTATGGCAGAGATAAAGAAATTAAAACAAATAAAGTTACAACAATGATTGCAAGAGAAGGCAACTTGGAAGCAGAATTTGCAGGTAATACTACAATAGACAATATTACTGCAGAGGAAGATTTGCTTGTTACAACAAGAGGTCAGAAACTTGAAATCGAAAACCTCGGAAGTATCAATGACGGCAATAAAGATTACTTTGGAGTAAGAAATAACGGTAAAGCTGACGGTGGTTATACAGCTGCGGATCATGCAGATGAAGTTCTCCCTGACAGAACTGAACTCAAAGCACTTGATATAAACCACAACTTGAGACCGACTGAAGAACTTGTTGACGGTAACCACGAAGCTTATGCTAATTCTGAAGTTAAAGTTAAGAATGCTGTTTTAGATAATGGCAAAATGGATATCACAGCTGATACTATCAAAGCAAACGGTATGGAATTAAGTGCAAGTAAAGATGGTATTGTAAAACGCAAAAATACTGAAACAAATAAAGTTGTTGGTTCTGACGGAATACCTACTGCGCACTTGGTAAGAGAAAAAGATGTTGCACATGTATCAAGAGGTGAAACCGAAAGAAATTACTATCGCTTCAAAGGTGATGGTGACGGGTTGTACAATGGCAAAGCTTCTAATGTTGACAGTGATGACGGAATATTTGATGCAACACCGCTTGAAATGGAAGATGATGTTGACGCTGATGTAACTCAAATGTGGAAACAAAAGGCAGATAGTTCAGATTCCGCAGCTATCGACAAACGTCAATATATGAGATTCAATGTTAATTCTAATCAAATTCCTGTTTCATTTGAACAACAGGCAGGTGCTACAAGCCTGATTGATATCTCAAGAGGCGGTATTGCGATTGTACACGAAGGCAATCTTAAAGTTGGTGATATAATCCCTGTTCATATTGTTTACGGTGATTTAGACATCAATGCTGATGCAAAAATCGTATCTGTAACAGACACAAGAGCAGGTGCTGAATTTATCAACATTGACAAATCACTTGCTAACGAGTTGTTATACTTAAATATCTTGCTCGAAGGGAAGTACAATAAATTAGCTAATAACTAATTTATAAAATAGAAAATAAAAAGGTCCGGCAATATGTATGCCGGACCTTTTTATATACAGAAATCCTTATTTTTCAAGTTTTTTCATTATTTTTGTAAAAAATGGTTTTTGCATATGGGGGGTATTTTTATTATTTTTTGTGTTTAGTTTTTTGGAGTAAAATTCTTTTACTTTATTAATTTTTTCAATATTCATTATTTCATTTTCCTAATTCCCAAGTGTATAATTGTTTTACAGAGTTTCAATAGGTTCTGTTTTGAAATCTACAATATATGTTCCATTTTTAGAAAATGCTTCTTGCAAAGCATCTTCAATGTTGTTTGCAGAATTTACTTTTATTCCATTTATTCCAAAGCTATGAGCAAGTTCTGCAAAATCGGGGTTTGATATTTTGGTTTGTGAGTACCTTTCCTCGTAATTTTTTTGCTGAAGTTGTCTTACCATCCCTAAATATCCGTTATTAAGTATTATTATTTTTATATTAAGCCCGTAATCTTTGCATACGGACAGTTCTCCGAGGTTCATTTGTAATGATCCGTCTCCTGTTATACAAATAACTGTTTTATCCGGTTCAGCAACTGCTGCTCCTATTGCAGCCGGTAATCCAAACCCCATTGTTCCTGTTCCGCCGGATACAAGAATTTTCCTTTGTGGATTTAGTTTTAAGTTTTTGACTGCCCAGAGCTGATGTTGCCCGACTTCACTTGTAAATATTACATTTTTATCTTTTGTAAATTCTTCAATTTCTTTTATTATTTCAAAAGAATGGAGCATATTTGTCTGCTTGTTATAAGCTTTATTTAGCGATTTTAATTCTTTTGAGTAAAAATACCAATCAGAGAACTTTTCGCTCGAATTTTTGTCTGCTATCGTGTTCATTTTTATCAAAAATTCTTTTATGTCACTGATTAGATAATCTTTTACACAAACATTTTTTGATATTTCATTTTCATTGATATCAATCTGAAGAATTTTATTTTCAAGCTCGCCGTTTTGGAACATACAAGTAATTCTGTCATTGAATCTCGAGCCCAGTGAAATTATCAAATCAGATTGTCTTAAAAGTTCATTTGCGCATCTGTCTCCGAATATTCCAATCATTCCAAAGTAGTATTCGCAGTTTTGATTTAATGTTCCTAATCCCATCATTGTTGAAACAACGGGTATCCCATAATTTTCTGTAGTTATTTTGAGTTCTTCAAAGGCCTTTGAATGATTTACTCCCCCGCCTGTAAGAATTACGGGTCTTTTTGCGTTTATTATTTGTTGAAATATTCTTGCAAAATTGTCGGATTTTAATGTTCTTATTTCATTACATGGAATTTCTATATTTTTGTATTCTGTATTCTGAGTGAATATATTTTTAGCCATATCAATTACAACCGGTCCTTTTTTGCCGCTCATTGCAATATGGTATGCTTTTATAATTGTATTTTGAATATCTTTTGAGTCAGTAATTTGAAAAACGGCTTTTGTGCATGATTTTGTTATGTCACAAATATTAGCTTCCTGAAAAGCATCTTTCCCTATCAGGCTTTTATCGACCTGTCCTGTTAATATTATAAGCGGGTATCCGTCAACATACGCATTTACAATTCCGGTAACTGTATTTGTTGCTCCGGGGCCTGATGTTACAAGAACTACTCCACATTTACCTGTTACTCTTGCATAGCCCTCTGCTGCATGAACTGCAGACTGTTCGTGCCTTACCAAAATATGTTTAATATCTTTTTGCTTATATAATTCGTCATAAAGGTCAAGGACAATTCCACCCGGATAGCCGAATATAGTATCGGTTCCGAGCGATTTCAGGGTTTCTATAACGGATTTTGCTCCCGTTAAGGTATGTATATTATTTTGAATTAACATGCTAATTATATCCCTTTGTGACTAATCAATACTAACACAAAAAGACTGAAACTCATAATGAATTTCAGTCTTTCTGCATATTTGTTAATATTTACTATTTTTTGAATGTAAATAAATCTTTCCAGAATGTCTTTTGATTATTCCAGAATGTTTTTTGTTCATTTACAGATTTTGTGTATGCTGCTTTTTGATCAGCAATTGCTTTTTCTTGTGCTTTTCTTTGTTTTTCAATTTCTTTTTGTCTTTTTTCAGCAGCCTTTTGTGCTTCTTTTTGTCTTTTTTCTGCTGCTTTTTGTGCATTTTCTTGTGCTTTCAATGCATCATTTTCTGCTTTTGTAATTTTGTTTGCAGTGTTTGTGATAGCATTAGATGCTTTGTTTAAGGCATTAGTAACGGCATTTGCACTGAATGATGGCGCTCCGATTGCTAAAATTGCAACTGCAATTAATGATACTGCTAATTTTTTCATTTTAGGATTCTCCTTTCTTACCCTCTGAGTTTAACTCTTCTAATTTATGTTTTTTCAACTCTAATCTTCCATTATAAAATTCTAAATTGCGTTCTTTTATTCTTTTTATGTTCTTTTGTCTGTCAACTGTTTTTAGGTATCTGACATATTTATTGCGGTTTTTGCGCTTTGTTTTTGCGGGATTTTTATCATTTTTTGATTTTACAATTTTTTTTGATGTGTTTACATCAACTTCAACTCCTTGCGTAGAAGTGACTTCCGGTTCTTTTACTTTTTTAGATTTAGCAAAAGCACATGCACAACCTAACAATGCAAAAACAATACCATAAACCAAAACTTTTTTCATAACAATAATTTACTCCAAAGTCGGATATTTTTCAATAATTTCTTTTATTCCCTTTTTCGCTACCTCAAAAATTTCAAGCATTTTGTTATATTCATATGGCTCACCTTCTGCAGTTGTCTGAAATTCAATAATTTTGCCGCTTTGAGTCAGTACGATATTTGAATCGACCTGTGCATGTGAGTCTTCATCATAATTGAGGTCTAATTTAACCTCTCCGTCAATAATTCCGGCTGAAATCGCTCCGACAGGTTCAATAATCGGGTTTTGCACCAAAATTCCATCTTTTAATAATTTTTTTGTAGCAATTGAAAGGGCTACAAAACCCCCGCATATACTTGCTGTTCTTGTTCCTCCGTCAGCCTGAATAACATCCGCATCTATTGTTATTGTCAAATCAGGCATCTTTGCTAAATCAACACATGCCCGGAGACTTCTGCCGATAAGGCGTTGAATTTCCTGTGTTCTGCCTGAAATTTTTGTGCGTTCTCTCTGGCATCTTGTCGATGTTGAAGATGGAAGAAGTGAATATTCTGCAGTCAGCCAGCCTCTCGGGTCATCTTTATCCATCCATTTCGGCTTGCCCTGTTCAACACTTGCCGTTGTAATGACTTTCGTATCTCCAAATTCAACAAGCACTGAACCAAGCGCATTTTTTGTAAAATCCGTTGTAAATTTTATTTTTCTTGTCTGATTATTTTCTCTGTTTTCTAATCTCATAATTACCCCCTGTATTCATAGTCCCATGTATAAATTTGTCCGCAGTAACGACATACTGCATGCTCATTCATAAATTGCAAATCCGGAATAAATGTATAACCGTCAACTGTTATTTCTATATCTCCTTTTTCATTGTATTTTTGTGAAAAATTCTTATCACCCATATAGTCAGGTGAAAACATAAGTTCAAATTTATCTATTGATTTACAATTTTTGCAAATAAACATTTATACTGTATTTCTGAATTTTTCAGAATCTCCTATTCTTCTTCCGCTTTTTTAGATTTCTTTTGCTTCTTTGGTTTTTGTTCAACTTTGCCGTCTTTTAAATTTGTCATTGTTTTATACCATAATGTATAACATATACTTCTGATAGGCAAACTCAAACCTGCAACAATTGTTGTTAACGCTGTCATAAATAACAATTTGGAAATCATTTTTACTGTTATTTCCTGCATATTTATGTATCTGAGAGCTTTGTTGAAGTACTCTAACTGAATATTATTCCCGACGATATCAAATAACGCGCAGATTCTGTCTGTAAGATGCAGGCAGTCAAATATAACGGAAACTCCCTCTGTTATTATATATATTGAGAAAAACCATAAAATAATCATCAATAAAAGTGTTCTTGCCCAGTCCCCTTTAATAAGTTCATAACTTCTTTTAAAACATTCTTTTACGGATAATTCATCTTCAAAAGTGAAAACCTGATAAACAAGTACAAAAAATACCCAGAATATTAATGGAGGAATGAGCCCCAAAAGCGGAATGATTGAAAATGCTATAGCCACTAATGATAAAACTCCGACTCCAAGCAAAAAAACTATATATTTAAATGTTCTGCGTGTTGCGACCTGCCTGTGAGACTGAATATCATATACATGTCCTGTAGTCAGTGCTCCTTCCGTCATCGAGTTTAGTGCTACGTAAGCAACCATATAGTCCCAAAAAGCCTTTAAAAATATCAGTAATCCGGGAATTGCAAGCAATAATATGATTGCAAGTGCTGAGTTCATTGATTGTGCTTTTTGTGCTACTCTGTCTGCAAGTCCTATTGTCAACCCGAATGTGAGCAACAATCCGATTATTTGACCGAAAACAGGGAATAACATAAACAAAATGAATTTGTCTATGTTTGAAAAATATATCTTTAATCCGTCAAAAATAACAAACCAAATACTGTTTTTAATCTTTTCCTTAGCCATGCAGTCTCCTTTATTGTATAATTTTAATACAAATAGAGGGAAATTTAAATAAATGCCGGTACTTTATAAAGATATTATTTCAGAGTTTACTGCTGAAGATTATGCCAAAAACAGAATTAATCTGCATATTCATACTACTTATTCCGATGGCTTAGCAGATTACAGGACAATAGTCAATCAGGCAAAGGCAAAAGGGTATTCAAAAATTGCAATAACCGATCATAATACTGTTCAAGGGCATATAGATAACTCTGATTTGCTTGGTTTTGTCATTCCTGCGGTTGAATTTGATGTTTGGTACAAATATATTTTTCTTCATTTGCTGGCTTACGGTATTGATGTTAATGCAAAATGTATGGAAAAATTTTATGCAAAAACAAAGGTGCAAACCGAAAAAGATATAGTAAGAATTTTGCCTAAACGCAATATAAAAGAACTCATAAAAGCCATTCATGATGCTGGAGGAATTGCGGTTATTGCACATCCTGCCTGTTGCTGGGCTTTAAATATGGATAAATTTATTAAAGATTTGGTTGATATTGGTTTAGATGGTATCGAAATATATTACCCGTATCCGAGATGGCGCAAATATATGAAATTTGCCCCGCTTGATAAAATTGAACAAATAGCAGATAAATACAACCTTATAAAGACTGGCGGAACAGATTTACACGATACTCTGTTATAACTTATTGTGCATGTTTTTTATTATAAATAATTGATGAAATCAGAGAAGCAACTATAAATACAAGCCCTATCAAGCCTGTAACGACTTCAGGAACTTCTTTTACGGTTGTTACAAGCATTATTATCGCTAATGCTCCGATTGCCCAATGAGCACCGTGTTCTAAATATCTGAATTTTGCAAGCGTTTTTGTGTCAACAATAAGTAATGTCAAAGACCTTACAAACATTGCACCTATGCCTAAACCTACGGCAATTATTATTACATCATTACTCAATGCAAATGCACCCAAAACCCCGTCTAACGAGAATGAGGCATCTATAAGTTCAAGATACAGAAAACTTACAAACCCTGTGCATGCAACGGTATTTGTGGCACATTTTGCCATTCTTTCTCTGTCGTGTTTTTCAAGAAAATGTGAAATTCCGTCTATCGCAAGATAGGTAATTATTCCCGTTATTCCCGCTAAAAGAACGGCAACTTTCTGTTCTTGCGGGATAAAATTATTTAATATTATTAAAACAATAAGCGAAATTACTATTTCAATTCCTCTGATGTGGTCAAGATAAGAGATTGGTGCTTCAATGCACTCTATCCAGTGAACATCTTTTTCGTGGTTGAAAAAGTAGTTAAGAAATAGCATTATCAAAAATATTCCGCCAAAAGTGACAATCGGAGCATGTGACAGTTCAAGATAATGAGCGTATTTCATTGAATCTGTAAGCGCAATATTTGTAACTGTCAGCATATCTAAATGTGCAAATACGGAAACAACAAGTATCGGGAACAAAAATCTCATCCCAAATACTGCAATTGCAATACCCCATGTCAAAAATCTTTTTTGCCAGATTTTTGCCATGTGTTCAAGCTTCATTGCATTTACAACTGCGTTGTCAAATGATAAACTTATCTCAAGAATTGCCAATATCCCGGCGATAAAAACAGCAAGTAAACCGCCTCCCGGTTTAACGTGTTCTCCCCAAAAATATGCAACTGTAATGCCAATAACGGTTACTATTATTGAATCAATAAAATATTTAATCATACTTCCTCTTATTCAGGCATAATAAGGGCGGGAATGTAACCCGCCCAGTTATAAAAATTTGTACTATTTGTTAATGTCGCTTGAACTCGGGACATAATACTGGAATGTATCAGGTCCGTTTTCCGGGAATACTAACAAAAATGGTTGGTTTTGTCTGATAACGCCATTTCCACCCTTGTAGTAAGCTGCAAATTCTTTTTTTATCGGAACTTGTTCTTCCTGAAAATTAACAAAAGCGATAGGTGTGAATGTGAATGTTCCGTTTGACATGGAAACTTTACCTGCTACCTGATAACCTTGAAACAACATTACATCATAATCAAGTCTTGTGTTTGCATTCATTTGCACATGCAATACCTGAGGAGGATTTGCAGTGTTAAAATCTTCCAATGCAGAAACCTGAACTGTTTTTGCCTGTACAGCTCCTGCTGTTGTAAGAGCAAGAACCAAACCTACTGCTGCACTTAATAATTTTTTCATTTTATATTACTCCTTTACTTTTTATTCCTTTATATCAGGGAATTTTAAATAAAATACCTGATTTTGTGTTATTTCGATGTCTTTTCCTTTTTCTGCATATGAAAGAGGTGTTGCCTCGTATGCAGATTTCGCCCCTGACTTCAGACGATTGCCTTCATCATTTTCTATTGCACCTTCGACTGCTCTAAAACCGACAGTCAGACCTTTTACAAAATGATTACCGACACTTAGAGCGGTTTTTTTGGCAAGTTCTGCTTTATCTAATGTTGTAGTATATTTCGCTTTTACTGTTCCGTCTAATTTATATTCAGAACCGTTTATGCTATACCTTTCAGGCTGAAAAGAAAATGTCGCATCTTTTTTTAATCTTTTCGGGCTTATTACGTCAACAAGCTTGCCCTGTATCTGTGCTCCTGCAGGAATTGTTGTTTCTGCAGAAATTTCAAGTTCGTCAAGTAATTCGACTGTAATTGCTGACGGAGGGTTTGCAGTTGAGAATGCGTTTTGCGACACGACCTCTACAGTCCTGGCATATGCACAAGTGCACATCCCAACAATCATAAATACAAGAAAACCTAAAAATAATTTTTTTTGCATATTTATCAATCCTCAAGGATATATTATCAGATTTTTTTTAAAATAGCAAGATATTACTATTTTTTCAAATATTTTTTCAGGTATTTCCCTGTGTAAGAGTTTTTGCATTCCATAATATCTTGCGGAGTTCCTTGTACAACAACATTACCGCCTTCAATTCCTCCTTCCGGACCGAGATCAATAATATGGTCTGCAATTTTAATTAAATCAAGATTATGTTCAATCATAAGTATAGTATTACCCTGATCTGCAAGTGCCTGAAGTATTTTTACAAGTTTATCCAAATCATACCAATGCAAACCGACAGACGGTTCATCAAGCAGATAAAGGGTTTTCCCTGTCGAACGTTTATTGAGTTCTGAGGCAAGTTTAATTCTCTGTGCTTCTCCTCCGGATAGTGTTGTTGAGCTTTGCCCGAGTTTCATATAATCAAGCCCGACATCATTTAATGTTTGAAGTTTTTTCTGAATTGACGGAATATTTTCAAAAAATGCAAGCGCTTCTTTTACGCTCATATCAAGGACATCTGAAATTGTTTTACCTTTATATTTTACTTCAAGTGTTTCTCTGTTGTAGCGTTTTCCTTTGCAAACGTCACATTTTACATATACATCTGACAGAAAATTCATTTCAATTTTGACCAAACCGTCGCCTTTGCATGCTTCACATCTCCCTCCTTTTACGTTAAAGCTGAATCTCCCGGGCTTGTAGCCTCTGACTTTTGCCTCATTTGTCTTGGCGTACAAGTCACGAATGTGTGTAAATATGTCGGTATAAGTTGCAGGGTTTGATCGAGGCGTTTTTCCTATAGGTGACTGGTCTATGTTAATAACCTTATCTATATTTTCAAATCCTAAAATATCGTCTATACCTTGCGGCTTAGGTTTATTTTTCCTCAATTTGTGTATTGCAAATTCGTATAACAAATCCTGCATAAGTGATGATTTACCGCTTCCTGATACTCCTGTTAAAACAACAATTTTTCCAAGAGGAATATCAACATCGATATTTTTAAGATTATTTAAATGTGCATTTTTTATTTGCAGAAAATTCCCGTTTCCTTCTCTTATTGTTTTTGGCAGAGGAATAAATTTTTCTCCGCTTAAATATTTCCCCGTAATAGAGCTTTTGGCAGAAATTATATCGTCAACCGAGCCGTGTGCAATAATTTTTCCTCCTGATTCTCCGGCTTTTGGGCCTATATCAACAATATAATCCGCACTTCTGATTGTATCTTCATCGTGTTCGACAACAATAAGAGTATTCCCTAAATTCCTCAATTTAAAAAGTGTTTTTATAAGCATATCATTATCACGCTGATGCAGTCCGATAGATGGTTCATCAAGTACATAGAGCACTCCGCTCAACCCGCTTCCGATTTGTGAAGCAAGTCTGATTCTTTGAGCCTCACCACCTGACAATGTTCCTGCCATTCGTGCAAGATTAAGGTAGTGCAAACCGACATCAATTAAAAACTTTAACCTTGCTCTTATTTCGTCAAGAATTTGTTTTGCAATCTTTAGCTGATATTCGTTCAAATCGAGATATAAATCGGTTATGAATTTAAATTCTTCATCAATGGACATTTGTGTAAATTCATATATATTCAAATCTTTAATTTTAACAGCAAGCGGAAATTCTTTAAGTCTTGCTCCGTTACATACCGGACATGGCTTTGCAACCATAAACGGTTCAATTTCGTCTCTCCAGTAATCCCCTGATGATTCATTATATCGTTTTTCAAGAAATGGGATTACTCCGACAAACGGCATATTTCTGGTTACATATCTGCTTGTTCCAAAATCTTTTATTTTCATTTTTACTGGTTTGTCAGAACCGTAAAGAATTATATTTTTATGTTCCTCAGATAATTTTTCATATGGCTTATCCATATCTATATCGAAGGCATCGCACACGGATGTAAGCATATCTTTGTAATAAGTCGTAGCCGGTCTGTCCCAAGCATAAATGGCATTTTGATTAATAGTTTTTGTTTTGTCCGGTACTACCAAATCCGGATCAACGATAAAATCAGCCCCAAGTCCGCCACATCTTTCACATGCACCGTATGGAGCATTGAATGAGAAAATTCTTGGTGTTAGTTCTTCAAAACTCAGGTTGCAGTCCGGACAGGCAAGTTTTTCGCTGAAAATTATTTCTTTTCCGTCTATCACATCAATGTTTACAATGCCGTCAGCACGCTTAAGTGCCGTTTGAACGCTGTCTGCAATTCTTGAAACAGCGCTTTCTTTAATAACTATTCTGTCTACAACTATACTTATATCGTGTTTTTTTGTTTTTTCTAAGACGATTTCGTCTTCGTCAAGGTTGTATATTTCTCCGTCAACTTTTACTCTGACAAACCCTTCGTGTGAAAGTTCTTTGAAGGTCGATGAATATTCCCCCTTTTTCCCTCTGATAATTGGTGAAAGTATCTGAATTTTTGTTCCTTCTCCCAACTGCATAATTTTGTTAACTATTTCGTCTAAGGTTTGCGGTTTAATTTTTCTTCCGCATTTCGGGCAGTATGGAGTTCCTATTCTTGCATACATCAGTCTTAAATAATCATAAATTTCGGTTATTGTCCCTACTGTCGAACGAGGATTATTGCTGGTCGATTTCTGATCTATTGATATAGCCGGAGAAAGACCGTCAATATATTCTACATCAGGCTTGTCCAATTGCCCTAAAAACTGGCGCGCGTAGGTTGAAAGACTCTCAACGTAGCGTCTTTGCCCTTCTGCAAAAATTGTATCAAAGGCAAGAGAACTTTTGCCTGAGCCTGAAACTCCCGTAAAAACAACAAGTTCATTTTTTGGTATCTCAAGTGATACATTTTTCAGATTGTGTTCTTTTGCTCCCGAAATTTTGATTTTATCTGCCATAATAAGATTATGATTCAAGAAGAATTTTTTTTCAAATATTTGTTAAGTTATTATTTTTTCTTGGATTTATACTTGTAGCTTGTTATTAGTAAGTG
The DNA here is from genome assembly GCA_902777855.1 of uncultured bacterium. GTDB lineage: Bacteria > Cyanobacteriota > Vampirovibrionia > Gastranaerophilales > Gastranaerophilaceae > Zag111. The sequence continues at coordinate 14,435 of CACYVN010000019.1, forward strand.
GTATAATATATATGGTTTCGTTTTGCAGTAATATGTTGCCTTTTGCTTAGACGAAAGGATAATTCTTATGGGAAAAACATCTAAATATCCCTCTTATTCAGCCGGAGCTGTTAATATTAATGGTACAAATGTTGCAAGAACTTCAAAGTCCGGTAATACTATTAGCTCTGATTACAATATGAATGATACTCAAAAAAACATTTATGATTCTGTTCTGGATAATATGGCCGGAGTTTTAAGTAATTTGTTTGAAATTTCTGCTCCTCAGCGAACAGAGTGGAATAATCAGCTTTCGGCAATGAAAAATATTGGGATTCAGAATATCAATGATATTTATACTCCGATTCAAAACAGTTTGCGAAATGATATTGCATCCCGCTTTGGTAATCTTGATAATTCAATATTTCTTGACAAACTAAATGCAATAACAAGTAATAAATCAAAAGCAATTGCAGATTTGTCAAATAATTTGGCTCTTGCACAAAATGATTTATATACCCAGGAAATTAAAAACAGAATGAATTTACTGACATTACTTGATGGCTTAAATAATTCAATAAATAATAATATATTGAGTTATTTAGGTTTGGCATATCAGAATGCAAATTCCGGCAATCAGTACAATCAGGCTGCGTACCAACCTTCATTAGCAAATAGCAATTCCTGGATTAATCATCTTTCAAAACTTGGTTATCTGCTTTAGGTGCGTGTTTGTTTCTCCGTTTGTCAGATGATTACGTTGTTAAGGTGTGGAATATTCCGCACCTTAATTTTACATTAGTTTCTTTATTTGTTATAATTTCTTTATGGAAAGTAATCAGGATTATGAAGATTTTATTTCGACAGTAAGTCACGAATTGAGGACTCCTCTCACCTCAATAAGAGGATTTTCTCAGACTATGCTTGCATCGTGGGATAAACTTGACGATGAAAATAAAAAAAAGTTTATTAAAATTATTGAAGAACAATCTCAAAGGCTTATAAATCTCGTTGAAAATATGCTTGCTGTTACTAAACTGCATTCTAAAAATATTTTTGTTTATAATGAGATTGATGTAAAACCATTAATAGAGCAAACTATTGCTATAGTTAAAACTAAATATAAGAAACATATTTTCAAAGTTTGCGCTCATAATAATTTACCTAAAATTTTTACTGATAAAGATAAATTTCAGCAGATAATGACTAATTTATTGGAAAACAGCGCAAAATATTCGCTTGAAGGCTCTGAAACTTTAGTAAATATTTCTGCGAAAGGTGATAATGTTGAAATAAAAGTTTCTAATATAGGTATCGGAATTGATAAAGCGGACTATGAAAAAATATTTACAAAATTTGCAAGAATAGATAATCCGCTGACAAGAAAAGTTCAGGGCAGCGGCTTAGGACTATATATTACAAAATCGCTTACAGAAAAAATGGGTGGTTGTATTTCTGTCGAATCTGAAAGAATTACTAACAGTGAATATTCAAATATAACTTTTACTTTGCTTATGCCTGTTAAAAATATTGAGGAGCAAACGAGGATAAAATGCAGTCAATAACTCTTATTATTGATAAACGACTTGAAATGTCCACTAAGTATAAAAAGGTTCTTGAATCTGACACGAACAGGGTGTTGATTTCAAGAGATTTACTTGGCTCAATAAAGATAATAAAAGATAATGAACCTGATTTAATAATTATATCAGACAGTTTTGACGACGATTTATCTGATTTTTGCAAGCAAGTCAGAGCTCTAACATATAATATGCGCCCTGTTATTGTCGCATTGTCAAAATCAGCGGATTTTAATGATCGTATAAAAGTTTTGAATAGTGGAGCTGATGATTTTTTATCTGAACCCGTGAATTTAAATGAATTTAAAGTTCGTATTGAAGCTCACTTAAGGCGTGAATTTGAATCAAACCTTGATTCAAAACAAATGTTACCAAGCAAAAATTATTCGATGAGAGCAATTAAGCGAACATTAAATCAAAATTCCAATTGGGCTATGCTTTACATTAATATAGCTAATTTCGATGATTACAGACTGGCATATACCGAGCTTGCTTCTGATAAACTCTTACAGACTTATAGTGCAATTATTAAGGCATCATTAACAGAAAATGATTTTGTCGGGAAGTTAGAGGATAATTCATTTCTTGTCATAACTGATAACATTAAGGCTGAAAGTATAGCAAGGTTTCTGACTTTTGCTTTTGATAGTGTAGTTAACAAATTTTATGCTGAGCATGACCTTAACAGAGGATATATGATATTGCAGGGTGACGAATTTGCAGGTAAACGTGCTAATTTTGTGCACTTTACAATAAGTGGCATATCAAATGATACTTCGATTTATCGTGATTCAATACAGATTTTGAATGTATTGGAAAGATTATGTGCTATGGCTGATATCCCAGATAAGTCAAATTATATAATTGACAGACCAAAAATTTCTGCCCAAGATTCAGTATTGGAAAAAGAATTTAATAATAATATATATATATACGAGACTGATAGTGCATTATCTACATTATTACATACAATATTGAATCTTCAGGGGTACAGCGCTAAAATAATGTCTTCTTTTAAGTTACCAAAAAAATCTGATGTTCCTGCATTGTTTATCGTTGATGCCGGGGATTTAGAAAAGAAAAACGGGCTGAATCTCTGTTATAAGCTTAAGCATGATGATAATTTTGTAAAAAGTAAAGTAATTGTTACTTCTGTTATTCACGATAAAGAATTAGTCCTAAATACCGGTGCGGATTTGTATTTGCCAAAACCTTATGAAATCCCTGCTTTAATAAAATGGGTCGATAGTTTTATAAAAGAATTTAATAAATAAATTATAATTTTTATCGTTTTATTCTCTTTTTGTAACATGTCTTAACATGATACAAATCAATAATAGCGCGGATTTCGAGGATTATTGTAACGAAATCTTAACAAAAAGAGAACATGTATTAAAGTTCTTTCCCATGGCTGCCGACATGCAAAATAATAGGAAAAAAG
>CACYVN010000020.1 GCA_902777855.1 uncultured bacterium
AAAAGTTGACTAAATGTCAAGTTTTTCTGAGAGGAAGGTAGCGCAGCTACCGCAAGCCCGTTGAAAATTAAATAATAAAAGTCGTCACGGGCCTGTGGCGCAGCGGTAGCGCAGAGGACTCATAATCCTTTGGTCGTGGGTTCGAATCCCTCCGGGCCCAAATTTAATAAAAGAGAGCATTTGGGCTCTCTTTTTTTATGCGTTTAAATAATTGCCATTTTTTTAGCAAAATGATAAAATAAACACATGAAAACTATTGATATTATTGTTCCTGTTTATAATGAAGAAAGAACTTTAGAAGAAATTATAAAAAAAATTAATGAAACAGATTATTGCGGGTTAGAGAAGAATATAATTTTTGTTGATGACTGTTCTACTGATTCTTCTATGGCAATATTGGCAAAATATCCAAATTACACTGTTTTGCATCACAATGAAAATAAAGGTAAAGGTTCGGCAATTGCAACCGGATTAAGTGTAAGCAAAGCTGATATTGTTGTTATTCAGGATGCGGATTTGGAATATAATCCGCAGGATTATCAAAAACTTCTTCCTTTTATAATAAAAGGAGATGCGCAGGTTGTTTACGGCTCAAGATTAAGCGAAAAAGCCAACAGGAAATCATTTTTGCTTATGAGTTTTCTTGCTAACAGTTTTTTGACAATGCTGACAAACATTTTATACAACTGTAAAATTACTGATATGGAAACCTGCTATAAAGCTTTTTGCCGGAGCGCAATTGAAGAAATAAAAATTAATTCAAAAAAGTTTGAATTTGAAGTGGAAATTACTGCCAAAATGTCAAAAAACGGAATAAAGATTAAAGAGGTCCCTATTTCATACAATGGCAGAAAATTTAACGAGGGTAAAAAAATCAGTGCGTTTGACGGATTACATGCAATCTGGGCACTGTTTTATTACAGATTTTTTAATTAATTGGATATATATATGATTGAAAATATAAAAAAATATATAAAAGAACATTCATGGGTAGATATAGCACTAATCGCTATTATTTTAATAATTTTTGCACTTTTGTTTGCAAAACATATGCGCTATCCGTTAATAGACAAAGGTAGAGAATTTTTCCTTTCAGAACAGCTCTTAAACGGAAAAATTCCGTTTAAAGATATTACACTGATTTATTTTCCATTTGCATATTATATAAATGCATTAATTTATAAAATTCTTGGGGTATCTATTGATTCACTTGTTATCAGCCAGACATTTTTTTGTGTCGGATTTTGCGGATGTTTATATTTATTTGCTAAAGAATTTTTAAGCAGAAGCACATCTTTATTGTTAACAATTTTTGTAATTACGACATGCATATTTGCAACGAACGATATTTTCAGTTACATTATGCCATATTCTTACGCTGCTGCTTATGGGTATATGAGTTTTGCCGTTTGTACATATTTTCTTGTAAAACTATTCAAAACAGATAATATAAAATTTGCATACTTCGCATCTTTAACTGCAGGTTTTTGTATCAGTTGTAAAATGGAATTTGCGGTTGTACTGATATTACTTTTTGCTGCATTTATCTTATATAAAAAAATTCGATTTACTCAATTTTTAAAAATATTGTTTTTTCTTTGCATATTTCCTGCGATAGAAATTTATATTTTGTATTTGCAAGGTGTAACACTGCAAGATATCCTGCAGGCACTTGAATTTGCGAAAAAATTTGCAACCACAACTGTTATGCATGAATTTTTAGGGCATACAGGAATGTATCCTACCGATATTTTATTTAAACTAAAAAGAATTATAATGTATTTACCTTATATTATTGATTTTGCAATATTATCTTTTATAACACTACTATTACATGAAAAATATAAGCAAAAATTTATTTTATTATTGGGCGCAGGATTTATCGGAGTGCATTTTTTGCTTCCTCATGTTGCATATTATTACTGGAATGATTTCCCCATTATAATAACTGCATTGCTGTGTATATTATTTGTAAAATTACTTAAACAGGACAGGGCAGTAATTGTGCTTTTGATATCATCTGTTTTAATTAGTACAAAAGTATTTTTTGGACTTTATTTGGAAGCTTACGGAACTTTATCACTGCCTTTATTAGTCTTAGCACTCTGTGTAGTAATTAATAAATTCTTTCCAGAACAAATCATGCATGTTGAAATCAGAAAAGTTATGAACTTTACATTAGTAGTTCTCGCATGTATATACTTTTTCTGTTACTGTTCGATAATATATGAAACAAGATATGAAATAAAAAGCCCAAAAGGTAATATTTATACTACCGAAAATGGATATAAAATTTTAAAAGAAACTATTAAATATACAAAATCTAAAATCCCCGAAAACTCAAAAATTCTTGTTCTTCCGGAAGGGAATATAATAAATTTTTTAACCGACAGGAATGTAGATTTACATTGTTTTATGATGGATGTACTTTATAATGATGCATATGGCGAAAGCAGGGCAAAAGACGTAGTGAGAAACGCAGATAGCGATTATATCTATATTATAGAAACTTTGGATAATAACAATTTCCTTACAAGAAATATTTATTTTGAAGGTATGAGTATGGTTGAAAAATACATATCAGAAAACTATAAAATTCTGGAAGTAATAAAGGTGAATAATTATAATTCTTCCATCAAAATTATGAAAAAAATAAGGGTAGGGAAAAATGATAAATAATGAAAAAATAAAAAATTATATAAAAGAACATACTTGGATTGACTTTGCCTTGATTACAATAATTATTATTGTTTTTACGCTTTTATTTGCCAAGCATATGCAATATCCCTTGATTGATAAAGGCAGAGAATTTTTTCTGTCAGAGCAGATATTAAAAGGGAAAATTCCGTTTAAAGATATTACAATGATTTATTTTCCTTTTGCATATTATATAAATGCATTAATATTTAAATTTCTCGGAGTATCTATTGATTCACTCGTTATAAGCCAAGCATTTTTCTGTATTGGTTTTGCAGGATGTTTTTATTTGTTGGCAAAAGAATTTTTGTCAAGAAGTACATCTTTATTGTTATCTGTTTTGATAATCAGTTCAAGTATATTTACTCCTTTTGATCTTTTCTCTTATATAATGCCGTATTCATACGCCGCAGGATTCGGATTTATGAGTTTTACAGTCTGCACATATTTTCTGGTGAAACTTTTCAAAACGGATAATATTAAATTCGCTTATTTCGCATCTTTAGCTGCAGGTTTTTGTTTGAGCTGCAAGATGGAATTTGCATCTGTATTATTACTAATTACAATATCCTTAATTCTTTATAAAAAATTACAATTTCCCCAATATTTAAAAAGCTTGTTTTTTCTTTGTATATTTCCGGCAATAGAAATAGGCATATTGTATTTTCAAGGAGTTACGCTACAAGATATTATTCCGGCTGTAGAATTTGCAAAAAAATTTGCAACGACACATTCTATGACAACTTTTTTATCGAATATCGGTATGTATCCGCTTGAAATGTACTGGAAGTTGAGAGTAATCATACTAAACACTCCATTTGCTATAAATATCGCAATTCTCTCATTTGTTACATTTTTAATTTATAAAAAATATAATTTTAAAATAATTTTTGTTTTATCAAGTATATATATGTGGTGCGGCTTTATATACAATGAAAGTTTATTTTATTGTTGGACCGGTTTACCAATGTTAATGTTTCTTATTTTTTGCATCTTTTGCAAAAGACTATACAATGAGGACAAAGCATTTCTGGTCCTTATGTTAGGAGCAATACTCATAAGTCAAAGGGTATTTTTCTGCCTTAATATGCTATCATACGGTACACTTCCATTGCCATTAATACTGTTAGCACTATTTACGACAATTGACAGATTTTGCCCGAAACAAATAATGGACATAAAAACCAAATATATTATAAGTTATATTTTGATAATATTGATTGGATTATATTCTTTTAGTCTTTACCAATATTCCAGGTATAAAACAAATCGTGAGCTAAAAAGCGATAAAGGAACAATATATGTTTCAATAGAAAATTATGCTTTATTGTCTGCGGCATTAAACAAAATAAACTCAAATATAGATAAAAAGAAAAAAATGATTGTACTCCCTGAAGGGAATATTTTAAATTTTATGACTGGCAGGAGTGCGGACTTGCACTGCTTTATTATAGATAAATTTTACTATGCAGCATATGGTGAAGGTGATAAATTAAAAGATGTAATAAATAAAAAAACAGATAATGATTATGTAGTAATAGTACGCTCTCCGGATATAGCTAATGATATTGAAATAACAAAGGATTATTTCGAAAGTTACACTGTCAAAGTAAACTATTTCAATAATATATTTAAGTATACTGTTGAAATTTTAGAAAAAAATAAAAAATAAATTTAAATATACAAATTGGAGAATAAAATGATTATTATGGAAAAATTAGTAAATTATATAAAAAAATATCCATGGATTGACTTTTTAATATTGGGAATAATACTTATTACTTTTGCCATTTTATTTGGGAATCATGTATTACAACCTTTTACTGACAGAGGCAGGGAACTTTATTTATCTGAGCAAGTGCTAAATGGTGCAGTGCCATATAAAGACATAACATTAATATATTTCCCATTTGCATATTATATAAATGCATTGCTATTTAGAATTTTTGGAGATTCTATAAATACATTATTTGTATCTCAAATTATTTTATGTTTTGGTTTACTTTGTATATTTAATTCTCTTGCAAAAGAATTTCTTAGCAGAAAAATATCTTTTATTTTGACATTTTTTGTCATAGCTGGTTGTTTTTTCAGCTTAAATGACCTGTTTGGAATGATGAACCCGTATTCTTACGGGGCGGTATACGGGATTGCCGGTTTTTGGTTATGCATATTTTCTCTCGTAAAACTTTTTAAAACAGATAATATTAAATTCGCATATTTAGCAGGTTTGGCAGGAGGCTTTAGTGCTAGTTGTAAATTAGAATTTATAACTGTTATATTTTTGCTTATTGCAGGATTTTTATTGTACAAAAGATTAAAATTTAACCAATATCTAAAAATCTTGTTATCTTTTTGTGTTTTCCCGTTTTTGGTTATAAGTATTTTGATAATACAAGGCATTACAATAAAAAATATAACAGATGCTATAGTATTTGCAAAGAATTTTTCAAGCTCAAATGCAATGAAAGACTTTCTTGGGCTTATGGGACTGTACCCAATTTCTCACATAAATGATTTGGCTATGCTTGTCAATTATACATCAAAATTTGTACTTATGATTTTAAGTTGTATTTTTACATTATTTTTGCACAAAAAATATAAACAAATATATATATTACCAATTGCGACCATATTAATTTGTGCGTATTTTGGTTCAACCGATCAGTTATATTCTAACTGGCTATTTCTTCCAATTTTTGTATTCTTATTAAGCTGTACATTTTTTAAGCAACTCAAAAATGAAGACAAATCTATTTTATTGATATTAATTTGTGCAATATTACTGAGTCAGAGAGTGTTTTTCTGGCTCTCGCTAAGGCTATATGGAGTTTTTGCTCTCCCCTTTTTAATTTTGGGTTTAAATATGCTTATAGAAAAATTCGCGCCCAAAAATATATTTAACATTAAGACAGAAAATATTATAATTTATGTATTTTCAATTTTAATAATTTCTCATACTATAGGACAATATTCACACAGAATACAAACAAATTATCCGATATTCTCGGGAAAAGGGACTATGTACACTGATAAAGGTACAGCATATACAATTAATACTACTCTGGATTATATAAAATTTTCAACTAATAAGAATGATAAGATATTAGTATTACAAGAAGGTAATATTATAAATTATATGGGGGATAGAAAAGTTGATTTACACTGCTTTATAATGGATATACTATATTATGAAGCCTACAAACCTAAAAAGGCAATAGAAATAGTAAAACAAACAAAAAGTGATTATATAATAATTGTCAATTTCGGGATCCCATACTTTAACAGACCATTCCTTTATGAAAAAGATTCAAATACGTTAATAGGATATATATATAAAAATTATACTCCTGTATTAGGGATTCTCAAAAATCAATTAGAAGTGACAAATAATATTAATTTAATAAAAAATGATGGTAATGCCGGATTAATTATTTTAAAAAAAATAAAATAAAATCCGGATAGCAAATTTTTATTTGTTTGATATTTTACAATTCTATGAATATTTTACCGCTGACATCATATAAGCAGAATTGTAATTATAATCCCAATTTTACCAGTTGTGCAAAAATATACGATCCAAAAAAAATTACAAGTCTTGATATTTTTGCTAAAGATAAAGTCCGGACAACGACAGGACCTTTTCGCAGTGACCAAAACTGGAATGATATAATGAAATATATTTTCTGGAATTTTTCAGGGGAAAAGAAGGTAAATATTGCTTGTTTAGCATGCTCAGACAGTTCAGAATCTTTATCTTATGCTTTATATTTACATAGTAAAACTCCCAAAAGTTATTATAAAAAATTTCATATAACAGGGAGTGACATTGATCCTGAAATGATAAAAATTGCAAAATCAGGAAAGATGAATCTGTCACTTGAAGATTTTACAAATATGAGAAAATATATTAAAGATGTTCAACAATATTTTAAAGAATGCGGAGCCCCCGTAAAAATTACTAACAATGTCGATAGCGGTGCAGCATCTTATAAAATTGCTCCGGAAGTTCACTCTATGATGAAATTTAAAAAATCCGATATTTTAACGGAAGTTAAGCATATAAACCCTGATGAATATTATGTTTTGAATATAAAAAATGTCTTTCCCTATCTTAAAACAAGTTACAACAATGAAGTTTTAGAAACGATGTCAAAAAAACTCAAATCCGGAAGCCTGTTTATATATGGCAAATATGATTTGTTAGTTCCGAATTTCAGAATAAAACTGCTCAATTCAGGATTTTTTGAACCTATTCCGGGAGAATGCTTTGTCCAGAAAATATAAATTAATTATGCCGTCTTTGCTGTATTTGTTAATCAATTGGATTTTGTTGCTTTTCGCAGCAAGAAAGCTATTTTAACCCTGTTATTTCTCTGTACATTTCCATATACTGTTTAGCACTGCGTTTCCAGGAGAAATCAGCTTCCATTGCGGATTTGCGCATAGCGTTCATAACATATTTATCCTGATAAACCCACAGTGCACACTTTATAGCATTTAGCATATCCCATCCGTTATATGCCCAGAACTTAAAGCCGTTTGAGTTGTCAAGCGGATAACCGGTAATTGTATCTTCAAGCCCGCCTGTAGCTCTGACTATCGGCAGTGAACCGTAATGCATTGCAATTAATTGGCTAAGCCCGCAAGGCTCAAACTTTGACGGCATAAGGAAAAAGTCACTGCCTGCATAAATAAGATTAGCCAGTTTTGCATCATATCCGACATAAGTTCTGATATTTGCGGTATTATTTGAAAGCCAGATAAACAGGTTTTCGTATGCATTATCTCCGCTTCCCAAAAATACAAAATCCGCATCCAGATTTTGAAGTTCATACTGCATATCTCTTATTAAATCAATTCCTTTTTGCCCGACGAGTCTCGAAATTAAAGCTATCAATGGGCGTTTCGGATTATATTTTAATCCGAAATATTCACAAACCGCTTTTTTATTTTCTTCTTTTAATTCAAGAGAATTAACATTATAATTTTTAGCCAATGCTTTATCGGTTTCAGGATTAAATGCATCATAATCAATACCGTTTAAAATTCCCCGGAGTTTTCCTTGAGACATTCTTAGAGTGTAATCTAAGCCTTCACCGTATTCCCCGCCTAAAATTTCTCTTGAATATGTCGGCGAAACAGCAACAACTCTTTCCGAATAGTTTATTGCCCCTTTCATCCAGTTTACCATTCCGTAATGTTCACACCCCCATTGATTATAAACAATATCTTTTCTCATATTGGCATAATCAATTACATCTTCAAACCAGACCCCCTGATATGCAAGGTTATGTATTTCAAACACGCATTTTGTTTTAGCCCAAAACGGGTCGAATTTATAATTTGAATGCAGATACATAGGCATCATTGCGGTATGCCAGTCGTTTGCGTGAATTACATCTGCTCTGAAATTTAATTGTTTTGCATATTCCATAACCGCAAGACAAAATGAAATATATCTTTCGTGTTCATAGCGGGGATCTAAATATTTCGGGTAAACTTCTCTAAACGGCGAGAAATACCAGTCATTTTTAACAAAAAACACATTGATATTTGTTCCCGGAAGTTTTGTCATAAAAAGGTTAAATTTTTGGGGTTGAGAACCCATAGTTAGCCACATTTCCGAGTTTTCGAGTTCTTTTATTCCCCATTTATTTTTATCTATAAGACCATGTAAAGGTGTAAAAATTGCTATTTCTGCTTCGGATTCAAGTTCTTTCGGCAAACTCCCGACAACATCGGCAAGCCCGCCCGCTTTTGAAAACGGTGCAACTTCTGCTGCTGCAAATAAAATTTTCATTTTGCCTCTCTTTCCTTTGAACACTTATATACATTTAAACGGATTATTCATTTTCTTCGGTTTGATTTTCTTCTTCCGTTGTCTGAGATGCTTCCGATGTGACCGGTAAATCCGATAAATCCATATTATTATCGGCAAGGAATTTATCAATATCAATATCTGTATTGAAGTTCAAACCGTATTTTTTTACTATATATTTCGCCTGCGCAAGGCAAATTTCTGCTTTGTCTTCAACTTTTAGGCATTTCATTAACTTGTACATGTTGAATTTAATGAGGAGCATAAGATAATCGCTTACTCCGCCGAGTTTTTCCATCTGAATTGAAGAGTTATTAAGCATTCCGTATGCAATATCAAATCTTCCCTGTTTCATATTCATTATGCTTAAAATATACCAAGCCGTAAATGTTATGGCATTCAAACCTTTATCCTTTGAGGCTTTTACAACTTCATAAAGAATAGATGATGCTTTGTAATATGATTTCAATTCGGAATAAGAATGTCCTATAATCAGATCTGCAAAGAGTTCAAAAGGATATACAAATCCTTCTTTGGCAACAAGTTTTGATTTATATATTTCTTTTGCCATTTCTGTAGGATTATCTTTATGTTCGGTAAATGTTTTAATAATATGGTAAGCAATTGATGAAAAAGTATTATCTCCTTTATCACTGTCTGAGACGGAAACTTCTTTGCCTTTTACCAAATCCTGTAATTTTACAAATATAGAATATTCCTTAGGAATAAAATCATATAATTTGTTAACTATAGCCAGTAATTCGCTGACGTCTTCTCTCATTGTCAGAATATCTGATATGGCAACATAAGCAACTGCTTCGGTGATAAGGAATTTTAAATCATCTTTGGCAATCAGTGTATATTCAATATTGTCGAATTTCGAAGTTTCAAGCGCATTAAAGACATTATAACCTATATCAATACAATCATTGAATGCTCCAATACCAAATAAAATTTTGATATGTACTATTGACATTAAAAGAAATTTTAAATCAAAATTTCTGGCTGTCGGGTCTATTGATGCATCATTCATTGCTGTCAGAATTTTATGTGTTAAACCCAAAGCATACAGATATTCTCCATGGTTTAATGCTCCCTGAATCATTTTTGTGCAAAGATCCGTAAAATTTCCCTTTTCCTGTGAATTTTGCAAATCATCAAGTGTTTTATCCGCGATTTCTCTTGTCTGTTCAGGGTCATATTCAAACATATTACTTGAAATGTTTTCATAAATAGTTGATTTATACGCTGCAAGTTCTTCTTTGTCCCATTCGGACTGATATTTATCAAGAGCTTTTATCAGTTGTCCCGAGCAATTAAGATATGCTGAAAAATCTCCCATTGAAAGATCTAAGTTTGCAAGATTTTCCCATTCGGAGATGACTTTTTTTGAATCTCCCAAAACGGAATACATTGCGGCTTTTTCAGGAGCAGGCATTTGCTCTGTAAAGACTTTTTCAAAAAGTTCGTTTGCAAGTTCTTTAATTCTGTCTTCATCATAAATTTCAAGTATATTTTCACGCAGGATATTGTAATTAGGGAAGTAAATACTGTCATTAAAGAAATATAAAAACCCTCTTTTTGAAAGTTCGTCTGCTAAGGTTTTCCAGTCTTCAATTCCTAAAGATTCTGCCGTATTCGAATCAATTCTTGCTCCTAACAATGCGCACATTGACAGAAATTTGAGAGAATTTTCATCATCTTTCATCAAATTCAAGCGCCTTTGCATCATAAGTTTAAGATTTGACGGAATCATAGTTGTTTTTGCATTTATAAGTTCAATTTTATCATTTTCAAATGCATAAACTTCGGATTCTATAAGGTACTGGATGGCATAGTCTATAAAAAGTGTACTTCCTGCCGCATATTTTGAAATACGTTTGAAGAAGAAATCATTTTTAATATTTGAATAATAATCTCCGCCGGCTTCCACAATATTTTCAAACGTTGTAGGAATGAGTGTAATTTCCGTATAATATGGTCTTGATAGCAAGAAATGGTTGTATTTATGAAGTGAATATTCTTTATCATAGGACAGAATACAACTGATTTTCATTTCTTCAAAATGGTCAAATAACAAACCTAATACAAACATTGAACTTGAATCAATTTTTTCAAAATTCTCTACATATATTAAAGTTTCAGGAATAGATTGCAAAAGTGACAAAAATACTTCAAAATATTTTTGTCTCGTATCTTCAAGATTATCCATTTCACGTTGTTTAAGATTAATTAAATCTTTTATAAGTCCGTCTGTATCAAATGCTGAAAAAGATGAAAAATCATTTGTATCAAAAAGTTTTTGTGAAACGGTAAAATTAAAGATTGCAGAAACGAGTTCTCTGAAGAATGAATACGGAGAATATTTCATATTATCGTGGCACGTTATCGGAATTATATTCTGATAAATTCCTAATTGACTTACTGTTGCAAGTACGCTTATTGTATAAGGCTGATACATATTTGAGCCTTTTATCCCGATAATACCTTTAGGAACTTCCTGCAAAACTTCAGTTATGTTATCAAGAACTTTTACGTTTTCTGTTGTGTAGAATGCACAATTAATTTCATCAAAGTTAATCAGTTCAACATTGTATAAATCTTCTCCCGCAATTTCGTTGACTTCTTCAATGGTACGTTCTACGATTTTGTCCTGAGCTAACATGCCTTCGTTAACAAAGTTCGGAACTTCAGGATTTGCTTCTTCTTCCTCTGCCATTGCTTCTTTCATAAACTCGTCAATGTTTATAAATTCTTTGATATTAATTTCAAAAAATCGTTTCATTTTCCCGTTTACAAGAGCAGAATCCAATGATTCCATCTTGTAGGTTTTAGAATAAAATTCTTCAAAATCATCATCTGTTGTAACCTGGCAGGATTCTAATGCTTTTGCAGATTTATCATTGCTCTGATTGAGCATATTTGCTTGGAATCCGGTTTCAATATCATAAGGATTTTTATCCGCATCACGTTTCATTATTGTAAAATTAGCCTTCAGGAAGATATTTTTCTTGCTGATTAATTTCACATTAAGTTTTGTAATCATATTCGCAAGAGCAATAACTCCTTCTATTGCAGAGTTTGCTGAAGATGACATTGTGTAGGCTTTGTTGAAACGCAAAATATAAATACTGTTTTGTACAATTTGACGTCTTATGCTATGGCTTAAAGCATAGCCATTAATCATTTTGTCAATATTTGCTTTAAACTTTGTAAACAACTGGTTTGAACCTAATGCGGTTTTAATAATGTCATAGTTTGGAAATTCAATTTTAACCACGGCAAAAGTATCAGCGTTCGATTCTGCCTGTACTGCACTGATTTCGGTTGAATGGCCGCACTTGATACATTTCTGGTTTTTCATCATGTTGATTTTGCCGCAGTTTGAGCACTTTACAACCAGAACTTCTCCGCACTTCTTACATATATTTTTTTCATTAACAGTTCTGCAGACAGGGCAAACGATTTTGAGCACCTTTTTACAGTTAGGGCAAACCATTGCGCTTTTATCAATTTCTGCACCGCACTTTGGACATTCCATAACAAAATTATAGCATAATTAATGAAATTAATAAATACCTTAATCCCCTGCTTAAACTATTTGCATTATTTAAAAAAATTATTATAATATTCCTATAATCAGGGATTAGTGTAAATGCTAAAAAATTTTGTCAGACAATTAAACTTGCAAAAAGTTCAAAATTCAAATTCTGCGGTAACTTCGCCGTTTGAATCTCAGATTTGTGCTGATAAAAAAAATCTTTTGAAAAGGTTGTCGCAGCAGGCATTGAATCTTTATCAAAAGAAAACCGATATAAAAAATTTTACAAAACTTGCTCTTTCAAATCCCGAGGATACAAGTCATAATGATTTAATAAAAGAAAAAGAACTTGACGAATATGATATTCTCTTTGATTTATCAAACAGTGAAGAATTTTTGAAAGATTTGGGATTATAAATCATATTATATGTAGTTGATTATACAAATATATGCTCCGCAGGGCACTCCGTGCAGGGGCACTTTTGGTGGCAAAAGTGCCTCAAAACCACGACCTGCACTTCGTTCGCTAATAAATTGTACGCCCTCGCATAAAATGGATACGGCTAACAACCTTACATCCTCTTGCCCGGGCTTATGCTCGAGTATAAGGCGGATAACTCGCTAACGCTCAAACAAATCCGCCTTTGATGTTCTCTCGCATAACATTTATTGCTCACTACGTAAAGGTCGGAAAGGACAGGCTTTGCGTAGTGAATTAAACAT
>CACYVN010000021.1 GCA_902777855.1 uncultured bacterium
GTAGCAAATGCTCCTGAAGTTGAAGATGCCGAAGAACCTGAAGAAGCTGAAGAAGTAGAAAATACTCCTGAAGTTGAAGACATCGAAGAACCTGAAGAAACCGAAGAAGTTGCAAATGCTCCTGAAGTTGAAAATGTTGAAGAATCTGAAGAAACCGAAGAAGCAGCAAATACTCCTGAAGTTGAAGACATCGAAGAGCCTGAAGAAGGGACTTTAACCGCAACAGCTTCAGATGAAGAAAATACGGATGAAACAGCTTATGCTCCTGCAAGAGCAATGGCAAGAGCTGCTGCTGTTCAGGTGAATAACGAAGAAGATAACAATGATTTGAATGTTATATCCGAAACGAATAATAATGCTAATTCTGTAGAAAATATTAATAATTCAGGTGAAGAATTTTCTCAAAATCCTTCTCAGGATGAAAATCAATCCGGGAGTTTGGCAAATAGTCAAACTGAACCCGAAGCAGAAACAGCTGAGCAGAAAACAGAACCGGTTGTTGAGCCGGAACCGGTTGTGACTTCAAAAACAGAAGAAGTTATTACTTCGGATGACGATGTAAAAGATTATGTCAGAAATGCAGTTGCAATGGGTAAGCAACCTCAGGATATTATATCTTCTTTCTCTAATTTAACTAAAGGTACAGTTGATTTTTCATATAATACTACCCAAACAAGTAATACAAATAATACAACTAAAACGGAAAAATCAGAAAATAACGAACAAAAAGTACAACAAGAAGAAAAAATTTCAGATCCGCAGGCGGAATTAAAATCCGCATTCGGCAGTAATGTTGATTTTGTTGCGCTCACTGCTATTGGTAGCATTGCCGCTTTAGTAGGTTTGGGTCCTACAACATTTACATTCGAAATAATAAGAACTGCGGCTATTGTTGCATTATCTGTGCTGGATTTATTTGCCAAAGACGGTGTTGTCGGACAGAGTGAAGAACTTGCAGGTAAGGATGTAAATTCATCAACTGATGCGGCAAAATCACTTGTTGCAAAATCTAACGAAATTAAAGCTCAGCATGATAAAAATGTCGCTCAGGCAATGGCATATACAAATGATTTCAAAGTATTGAATGATGAATCAATAAATTATCAGTTTGAAATGATGCAAAATCAGGCAAAACTTGTTGAATCAGGCAGAATGTCTCCGGATGAAGTAACTGAATTTGCCGATCCGAATGATGGTGCCAAAAATGCTATTTATGCACAAGTTTCAGGAATTTCTGCAAAAGATTCAAAACTTTTAAGTACAATTGGCGAACCGACTTCAAAATCAGAAAAAGCATTGAAAATTTCACAAAAATCTGTTCAGGGCTTCAAGGATTTAAATGGTAAATTATCTGAAAGAAATGAAAATAATGATAAAGTCGGAGATCTTATCATAGGGGAATCAATTGTCGCCCAAGGTTTGATTACAGCTTTGATTGCAACGCTTCTTGCTTGCGGTCCTTGGTGTTGGGGGCTTGTAGGTTTGTGGGCTGTTGCTCTTGCCGAGAATGCTGCTTTTGCTGCCGCAGGTGTTGGAGCAAAATTGGCAAGTGATAAAGTCGATGGCAGTATTGACGGAAATAATCAAAGTGCTGCTGATGACGGTAAAGCGATGGCTGCTACACAAAAACAAATGCTTGATGTCAGAAAGGTTATGGCAAGTGCAAAACTTGACAAAATGGGTAATCTCCCTCCGCAGGCCGAGGCACAACAAGCATCCGAGCAAAATCAGGATAAAGCACAAGCTAATGAAAATGATGAAAATGCAAATACAAACAACCAAAATGCACCACAAAACGATAATGTTATAAGATTGACCTCATTTGCAAGAAATGAAAGTGAAACCCGTTCAGGTTTTGGTAAATCTTCATTAAATGCGGAACTTGATATAAATAATCCGAATGATGTTAAAAGAGCAAATGAATATGCTATCGCATTTACAAGAGATGTACATCAGGCTGATGAAAAATCAAAAGCTGCCGCAAGCACCAATGCAAATGCATCTTCTCAAAATGATACGACTACAAAAGCAGAAGTAAAATTATCAAGATTTAATAAAGACGGTGCGATTGATTCTTCAAAACGTGCGAAAAAAGTCAATGCTGCTTCCGCAAGTCATAACGGAAGAAAAAGAAAATAATTTTTAATTGATTCTTTCTTTTTTGCTTCGCTCCATCAGGAGTATGATTTTTACTTGAAATATTTTAGAATGGTTATAAAATATATATATAATTCAGAATTAAATAGGAATTTTATATATGTCAAAAATTGAATACACTGAAGCGGTCAGAGAGTTTATCACTTCTTCAAAGTTTATCAAATTCTTTTATTTGGTATGTTTTACTCTTGTGATTACTGCAATTATATCTTCTCAAAACTTCTTTTTTCAAAATATAATTGAGAACGGGATAAGCAAAAAAGAGATTATTGCTGAAAAAACCATAACAGTTGAAGATGTAAAAAGAACGGAAGCTCATAAGAAAGAGGTCGCAAAAAAGGTTGAGCCAAAACTTGTTCCGGCTGAAGACGAATTTATAAAAACCAATCTTGAAACATTGCATAATGCAGTTTTGCAAATAAGAAAAAAAGAGGCAAAAACTTCCGAAAAAGAGGAAGAAATAAACATTCTTTTTGATTTGACTGATAACCCGAAACGTAATTTTATAGTTAATTTTCTTCTAAATGTTGACGAGCCGAGTCTTAACGAAGCTTTTGAAAAAGCATCATTATCGCTTACAAATATTCTTCAGAAAGGTATTTCGGAAAATGATTACGATAAGGGGAATATTAAGAAAATAATAATGGAAAATCTTGTATCAAATGTATCAAAACGTCAGATTTCCGTTATTTGTGCCGTTTTAGAACAGGTTATTGTTCCTAATCTTGTTGTAGATGAGGCTGCAACCGAACTCGCAAAAATTAATGCTCAGCAATCTGTCAAACCGTCAATGGTTACTTTTGAAAAAGGACAAAAAATCGTATTTAAAGGTGAACCTATTACAAGACTTAAGCGGGATGCTTTGCGTGAAGCCGGATTTAACGTATATGAATTAAACTGGCAGGGCGTTTTATCCATATATATTTTAGTATTTTTGGTAAGTTTTGTATTTCTTGCATATCTAAAAGTTTTTGAAAAAAATTATAATGAACCGAGGTACTTGTCACTCGCGGCAGTTTTGGCAATTATTGCATGCTCTATCGGGGTAGTATTACCAACGGGATTTTCTCCGTACGTAATACCTGTTCCTCTGGTTATGGTTATTGCTTCTGTATTTTTGAATCCGAGAATAGCATTTTTATTATCAACATTAATTTTATGCGTTATGACTATCGGGATTCAGTATAAAGCTCAGTTTATTATTATATTCATAATATTGTCCTTAATTGCAATGATAGTAACTTCAAAAATTAAATATACAAGACGTTTTGATTTGATAAGACTCGGATTTCATCTGGGGATTGCAGGTGTTCTTATTATGATGAGTTTGTATCTTATTGATAAGTGTCTTATTGAGGTTGATAATTATTTAATTATAAAGGATTGCACATTTATCTTTTTAAATGCAATGATAAGTTCAATTTTGGCACTTGGTTTATCTCCATTACTTGAAAGCACATTCCATATAATTACACCGTATGGTTTGGCTGAACTTGGTGATCATAATCAGGCATTATTAAAACGTTTACAAATGGAAGCTCCCGGAACTTATCACCACAGTCTTATGGTTTCAACACTTTGTGAAGCTGCAGCAGAAGCAATTGGCGCAAATCCTGTTCTTGCAAGAGTCGGAGCTTTTTATCACGATATAGGGAAATTAAAAAGACCTTTGTTCTTTGTAGAAAATCAGTCATATTTCAGTATTGAAAATCCGCATAATAATCTTACTCCTCGCTTGAGTAAAATGGTTATTACGGCTCACCCCAAAGACGGTGTTGAACTTGCAAAAGAATACGGTCTGCCAAGTGTAATAAACGATTTTATTCTTCAGCATCATGGTGAAGGTATAGCTAAATACTTTTATAATCAGGCAGTAGCGGAAGAAGGTCAGGAAAATGTAAAAGAAGAACAATTCCGTTATACCGGACCAAAGCCTAATTCAAAAGAAACAGCAATTCTTATGATTGCTGATGCTGTTGAATCTGCGGTTCGTGCTATGAAAGGTGCGACAGCGGAAGAAATTGAAAATATTATTGACAAAATTATCGTTGAAAGATTAAATGATGGTCAATTGGAAGACAGTCCGCTGACACTGAAAGATTTGAAAGTAATAGCTACAACTTTCAGCAGGGTGTTAAGAGGTATGCAGCACAATAGAATTAAGTACCAGGAAGATATAGCAAAGGAATTTAAGAAGAATAAAATCGAAATGCCTGCAAAGACACTTGATGCAGATTTAGAAAATAAAATTAAGGAATTAGAAGCATCTAAAACTATTGCTCCTACGGATCAACCTGAAGTAAATAATAATGGGAATGACGATTTTCATACGTTATAATTAAATTATGAATATAAATATTGAATGTAAAAATGAATTTGAAGGCTGGAATATCGACTTTGATTGGGTAAAAACTACCGCAGAATCTGTATTGGAATATTTTTTGAGTCAGGAAGAAATATCAAATCAATCTTGTTTAAGTAATTATGAATATCAGACAATTTCATTTGATTTCCTCTTTACCGACAGTGGTCAGACTCATTCAATAAATCTTGAATACCGCAGTAAAGATTATCCTGCGGATATCATTACATTTGCGGTCTTTGCAGATTGTGCCGAAAATGAAAGATTTGTACTTGACGGTGATATTAATTTGGGTGAAATCATTATTGCACTTGATAAAATGATAGATGGGGCAAATGAAAAAGGGATTTCAAAAGAAGACGAACTTGCCTTTTTTATAAGCCATGGGATAATGCATTTGTTGGGGTTTGACCATATAACAATGTCGGAATATAATTTTGTTGTAGAATGGCAGAAGAAAGCATTAGGAAGTATCAATATAAATTATGACAAAATATAAATCACAGGGATTTATAAATACATTCAGAAACGCACGCAAGGGTATGCGCTTGTCCATTAAAAGCGAACAAAATATCAGAGTGCATATTTTGTGTGGGGCATTGGCACTTGCACTTGGTTTTGCGCTTCATTTTTCGTGCGTAAAATTCTGCATTCTGTTATTAACAATAGTAATGGTAATTTCATCAGAGATGATGAATTCCGCAATAGAATTTGCACTTGATTCAATTTATCATAACAGATATTCCAAAATGGTCGGAATGGCAAAAGATATTGCTGCCGGTGCGGTTATGATAGTGACCATTGTTGCTCTCATGATAGGTGTTCTACTATTTGTCCCTCCGATTTATAGAATACTTATAGGGTAGTTAATCATTTTCACTATATTTTTCAAACAAATCCGGTCTGCGGAGTTTTGTGCGCTCAAGTTGTTGCTGATGCCTAAATTCTTCGATTTCTTTATGGTTGCCGTTTAAAAGCACTTCAGGAACCTGTAACCCTCGGTATTCTCTCGGTTTTGTATATTGAGGGTATTCTAAAAGCCCATCTGAGAAACTGTCATCGTAAGCTGATTCAATTTTGCCCAAAGTTCCTTCAATCTTACGGCTCACCGCATCAATAAGGCATAGTGCGGGTAGTTCTCCACCTGTTAAAACAAAATCCCCCACAGAAATTTCTCTTGGCTTTATTATTTCTCTGATCCTTTCGTCAAACCCTTCATAATGACCGCAAAGCATCACAATCTGGTCATATTTTGCCAAATCGCAGACAATTTCTTCACATAACGGTTCACCTTGCGGGGAAAGCATTATAGTGACCGAATTTTCAAGCTTTTCAACACTTTCGTAAGCATCAACATAAGGCTGAGGAGCCAAAACCATTCCCGCTCCGCCGCCATATGGAGTATCGTCAACTTTTTTGTGCTTATCAAGGGTAAAATCGCGCGGGTTTACTGTTTTCACTTCAAAAACACCGTTATCTTTTGCCCGTTTCATAATACTAACATCACAATAGTTATAAATGACTTCGGGAAATAATGTCAAAACATCAAATCTCATTCCAAAAGCCCCTCTATATTGTTTATCATAATTCTTTTATTCGCAATATCAACGTCAGGCACAATTGCTTTTACAAACGGCACAAGACAGATATGCTTTGTATTGGTTTTCACCGATAATAAATCAGTTGCTCCGTTATTTGAAACTCCGATTACAAACCCTAAATTTTCACCCGTTTCGTTGTCAAAAATTCCCATTCCGACAAGTTCGTCAATTAAAAACTCGTTCTCGTCAAGATTTTCTCTTATTGTTTCTTCATCGGTAAACAATAACATTCCTTTGTAAGGCAAAAGGTTGTTAATAGAATCTATTCCGCGGAATTTAACAAGCAGGAAGTTTTTATTTTGCCTGCACGAGTCAATTTCAAGTTTTTTATACTCGTTATTTTCTTTTATGTAAACGCAGTTTAACGACATGAAAAAGTCCTGACGATTTTTTGAAAAACCGACTTTTGCTTCCCCTTTTATGCCGTGGAAATTAAGAATCTTGCCGACAGAAATATATTTATCCATAACTATTCTTCAGAGTCTGACTTTTTAGGTCTTCCTCTTTTCTTTTTTGGTTCTTCTTCAGCTGAAGATTCTTCCTGAGCTTTTTGGTTTTTAAATTCTTCCGGGACATCAGGTCTGTCCTGATTCCAGCGTTCCATACCCATCTGGGCACGAACAAGACCGATACCGACGTGGACTCTCCATTCATCCATTTTTAATTGTGCCGCAATAATTTTGTGGCATCCGATAGGAGGTATCGGCAACAACGGTTCATAAAGCATTTTAATAGCATTGAGCTGATCCGGTGTAATCGCAAGTTTACGTTTCGGATAAGGTAATTTCGGAAGCATCATTTTTTGTCTGATTAAATTGATTCCGAAAAATACTTTTCTCGGTTCCAAACCTATTTTTTCACCGATTACTTCGTGCGCATCAGGATTTGGCAAAGGCAGCATCAGTTTATAAAGCAATTCAATTTGTTCTAATTGCTCCTTGCTGACCAACAACGGCTTAGGTGCCTTATTCCTGTTATTTTGCGGACGTCTGTTATTATTAAATCTGTTATTCTGCGGACGTCTGTTATTGTTAAATCCGCCCTGTTGCGGTCTGTTATTGTTGTAAGGTCTGTTGTTATTATATCCGCCCTGACGGTTGTTATAAGGTCTTTGACCGCCCTGACGATTATCCCTGCTATAACCGCCCTGACGGTTATCTCTGTAACCTCCCTGACGATTATTGTTGTAATTATTCTGACGAGGTCTGTAACCACCCTGATTATTGTATTGTTGGCGTGGTCTTGGCCTTTCTTCTTCGTCTCCGCCACCTGCCGAGTAACTGCTGTAAAATTGCGGAGCAGATTCACTATCAGTTTGCGGCTGAGAATAATTCTGTGCTGATGGTTGTTCTCCTTCGGGAGAATCTATCATCATATTTTTGTCGGGGTACAGACAGTCGGGGCAAATAACCCTTTTAGGATTCTTTGTTTCGAATTCACGACCGCACTTAATGCACTTGTTTACATACATAATAAAAGCCTCTTAATTAGTAAAAATAAAAATCACAATAAAATAAAATCTAAATAAAATTCCTCACAGTATAAATCAATTCAAAAATAAAATTCAACTCTGTATTATAATTGTAACATGTATTTTAAAAAATGTAAAGTCCTCCATATAAATTAGATTTTCTGCTGTCTTATATCATTTAAGGATTTGATTTTTAAAAGATTTTTCTTTACAAAACAAAAAAAGTTCTTTAATATAATTTTTAAAAAGATAAGGAGAAATATATGAAAAAAATTGTAATGAGTTTATTGGTCGTATGTACCATGTTATTTATGACAAATGCTTCAATGGCGTGCGATTGCGGGTGTGATAAGGCTACAATATCCGAAAGCGTTGAATGTACCAAAGATTGCGATTGCGGTTGCCAAAACGGTGAAGAATGTAAATGCAATAAATCCTGCGACAAAGAAAAATGCGAAAAGAAAAAAGAATGCTGCAAAAAATGTCCCTGCGGATGCAAGAACGGTGAAGACTGCAAATGCAAAAAAGAATGCGCAAAGCAGTTTGACAAAGCAAAATGCGATAAGACAAAATGTGACAAAGAAAAATCTTTGTTAGATGAAATTAAAGATTCAACTGCGACCGAAGAAATTTCTACCTCCCCGGATGCAAAATGCGGATGTAAAAAAGAGAAAATTACTGAACAATGCCCTAAAGTAAAAAGCTGTAAAAAATCCAAAAAATGCAAAAAAGTTAAAAAAGAATGTAAAAAAGGTTGTCCTTTAGAAGATATAGTTGAATAAATAATTATAAATTAAACAAAAATAGCCAAAGGTAATTACCTTTGGCTGTTTTTTATAAAATTATACTATTGTTTGCAGATTTTGTCCCAATACTTCAGATTCTAATCCAAAGTGTTTTGCAACCATTATGTTTCCGTTTCCGGATTTTGAAATAACGGGTTCTGTTGACCCGTTTACGGTTTTTAGCAAGATTGTTTTTGGTATAGGAATAGCAGTCTTGTCAAAATCTTTTGCTAAAATTTCTGTGACATGCAGTTTGTCTATTTTCCCGGTGTAAATTGGTGTTCCGTCAGGTCCTTCTTTAGGAACAAAAATTTGTGATTGTGGGTGATTTTTGTTTATCTTTAATATAAGTTTTTCCGGAGTCATATTTTTCAGAATCCATTTTGCTGCCAAAATCAATGGAGCTCTGCCATTTTTGTCTTCTCCTGCAATCATTTGTCCTTTGATTGTTTCGGAATCAACTCTCTGATATTTATAAACTCTTTTTGTCCCTTTACTGTCAAGAACATCCATAATTTTTTCGTCAGGATAAAACAGTTCTCTTTTTCTTCCGTTTTCGGTTAAAAGCAGCTGAATATTTGATCCTTTTGCATCGGTTTTGCTTGCAATAATGGTTGCTCCGTCAGTTATAGTACGTACTCTTTCCCATCTTTTGTATAATTTCCCGTTCAAACAATTGGGTAATGTATCTGATTTAATCATGAATTATATCCTTCCCTGTGGGGTATATCATAGCATATACATATAAATTCGCAAATTCAAAAATAAACTTGTTAAGCAAAATTACAAAAATATTAACAAAATTGAAAAAAAAATCATTGCATGTAAAAATAACAACAAGGGAAAATAAGGAGGGAATATGAATAAATTTTTAAAGATGGTTCTATCTGCGGCGTTATTTTGTTTTACGCTGATGCCTGCAATGGCATATCCTGATGTTGATGAAAGCTACTGGGCTTATCCTCAGATAAACATGTTGACAGAAAAAGGTGTTATTATCGGGTATCCTGACGGGACATTTAAACCGGATGCAAATGTAACGAGAGCAGAATTTGCCGCTATGGCAATCCGTGCATTGGGTCAGGAACACACTCAAGTTGTTCAGCCTGTTGAATTTACTGATATTACACCGGAACATTGGGCTTATTCGGATATTCAAAAAGCTTTGTATTTTGATTTGATTTCGTGTGATAAGAACGGTGAACTTTTCAGGCCTGATGATTCCGTATCAAGAGCAGAATCTTTAACGGTTGCGGTAAATGCGTTGACAACAGAAACAATCACACCTGCAAAGGCAAAAGAAGTTTTGGAAAAGAAATATGTTGACTCACATACTATCCCTGAGTGGTTTGTTATTCCTGCAGGAAAAGCTGAAATTTTAGGAATGGTAGTTGTAATGCCATCAGCCAAAGATGCTGAACTTGCGGCAGAAAGACCTGCTACAAGAGCGGAAGTTGCTGCAATTTTATTCAATATGATGGAACAGGCAAAACTTAATCCGAACGCAAAACTTGCCGAAGCAATGAGAAAGAAAACAGGTGAGGGCTTTGTTATTGAAGAAGCTACAGTTCAGGGAAGTATCGGTACAATTCCGGAAGGTACATTTGTTCCTATAAAGATGAACAGCTATTTGAGTTCACAAACAACGGAAGGCGGAGTGCTCTATACGGCAAGAGTTCCTCAGAATTATGTAACAAAAGAACACTACATTTTGTTAAGAGAAAATGACAAACTTTCAGGGCAGGTACTTCAGGTTCAGCCGGGCAAATATTTTGTAAGAAACGGTATTCTTGTCCTGAAGAATAACCTTGTAAAAACCGAAAATGATCAAATAGCTCCGCTTGTAGGAATTGCAGAAATCAAAAAAGACAGAAACTGGTGGATGAAATTTGTAAGATGGGCATTTAAAGGTGAACAGTTAGAGGTTATGACTAATGGCGATGCTTATCTAAAACTTTTAAAACCAATTAAAGTTGATTTAACTAACGGTTGGATTTATACGGATTAATGAAATAATTAAAAAGGTGACGGATTTCATCCGTCACCTTTTTTAATTAGATATATTGCGTATTAATATGTTTCGTAATTATTATGCATTAAATGTTTTGAATGAGGATTCAACATTTTTGGAAATGACTTTTTTAACAGCATCAATTTCGGTCTGGATAGCATTTTCTTCAGTATCTAATTGTTTTAATTTTAATTCCAGATTCTTATCCTGTTGCTGGAGAATTGCTATTTTAGCG
>CACYVN010000022.1 GCA_902777855.1 uncultured bacterium
TATTCCGCCTGAATGTGGAGCATTACAGATGATTAGCGAACGGAGTGCAGGTCGTTGGTTTTGAGGCACTTTTGCCACCAAAAGTGCCCCTGTCCGGAGGACCCTGCGGAGCAAGATTTATATACTGATAATATGTTTTATGTAAATATAATTACTTATTTTAGAAAAAAAATAATTCCCCAATCGGACAAAAAAATACCTTCTCATTTGAGAAGATATTTATACACTTACTTTGTAAACACTTTAGATGCCTCTAACTCGAGGATTTATAATTAAGCAAAAATGCTTTTTAATTCGTTCTTTGTTTCTTTCTTTTCAGGGTTGTTACCATTCATAAGCAATTCCCCGCCATAAAACGGATTAGAACCGTTTTTATCTTTTGCAGTTTCAGATGTAAAAATACTTACAAACTGAGATTTATTTGTTTCAGATGTTTTTTGTACTTCCGGAGCAACTGCATTTGCGTTAACATTTGGCATATATTTACCGTCAATTTTAGAAGAAATTGCAGCCTGAGAATTTAAAAACTGAATAGATTTTAAAGTTTCCGAATTTAACTGAAATTGTAAGGTGTTGTTTAATGCTATTTGTTTTTGAGCCTGAACATCAATTTTCCCGTTATATAAATCTATCCCCAATTCAACAGGTTTTGCAAGAGTATTAACCTGAGCATTAGAAAAATTATTTGAATAATTTGCACTTTTTTGAGCAGCACGATTAAGAATCTCTTGTGAAACTTCTTTCAACATCGATTTGTCGATGCCATGCTGATATAGTGAAGTATAATTTACATTAAGACTCATAGTCATTCCCTTGTTTCCTTACAAATAAGTAATCGGCTTTTTGTTTGGAAACTTTAGGATTTTAGAGAAAATTGTTAAGACTTTGTAACAATTAAATGTGTCTTTGCCCCGGGGTTAATAATAAATCAGAAAGCCTGTCTGAACCTTCAAAATCTCTTTTGGTCATAAGCCTTGCCGCTAAATGATTATCATATGGCACAAATCTGTGTCTTAATTCAAACGAACCTTCATTAAAATCAATAATACAATAACAAGCTTTTGGTTCTTCAGTCATAGGACGACCAACAGAACCAACATTTACAACAGTTTGTCCTGTATTAGTCTGATATCCGCAAGGAATATGCGTATGTCCGCAAAGAATAAGTTTTTCTGTTGTACCTTCAATAATTTCTTCGACAGTTTCTAATGACATATTGGGTAAAATATCTTCATTATTTGCTCGTGGAGAACCATGGACAAAAAGTACACTGCACCCTTCAACTTCCTGACTCAATTGTGGCGGGAGATTGTTAAGATACGCTTTGTATGTATCATCAAGAATCTCAACATCACTTTCAATGGCATTCGCCATAACAGGATATTGAGCCTCAAGAAAATCAATGACTTCCGGTCCGAAATTTGCAATCATTTTATCGGTATTACCCTGAATAACAGTCCAGGTATCCTGTTCCATTACATAATCCATAACCTCTTTGGGCTGAGGACCTGCAAGCGCCAAATCGCCAAGACAAAAAACATGTTCGCAATTTTGTGCTACAACATCTGTCATAACCGCTTCAAGTGCCTGTACATTCGCATGAATATCCGATAAAACTGCTACTCTCATTTTATTCTCCTTACTATATGAAAATATTATATTTTTTCACATTAAAAGTCAAATTATAAAAGTATTCTTGTGCTAAAATATTTCTATGATTAACAGGCGGAAATCAAAAGAAATATCAATAGGAAACGTAAAAATCGGCGATAATAACCCGATTAGCGTTCAGTCAATGTGCAATACCGATACGAGAGATATTAAAGCAACTTCAAGACAAATTAAGGAACTGTCAGATGCCGGTTGTGAAATTATCAGACTTGCAGTTTTGAATAAGGATGCAGGCGAAGCAATTAAGGAACTTGTAAAAATTTCACCTGTTCCGCTTATAGCGGATATCCATTTTGATTACCGTCTTGCACTTCAATGTATAAATAACGGGATTTCCGCACTAAGGCTTAATCCGGGGAATATAGGGAAAAAAGAACATACGCAGGAAGTTGTAAAACTTGCAAAACAGCAAAACATACCTATAAGAATAGGAGTTAACGCCGGTTCATTAGAAAAAAATTTACAAGATAAGAATATGCCTTTACACGAAAAAATGGTTGAAAGTGCGATGAATCATATTAAAATCCTTGAAGATTTGGATTTTGACATAATAAAAATTTCATTGAAATCTTCTGATGTTATGACGACAATTGATGCGTACAGACTTATGGCACAAAAAGTTGATTACCCATTGCACATCGGTTTAACCGAAGCAGGAACTTTAAAAGGCGGTTTGATTAAATCAGCAGTTGGCATTGGAACGCTTTTGGCTGAGGGAATAGGTGATACTATCAGGGTTTCGCTGACTGAAAATCCGGTTGAAGAAGTCTATGCTGGTTATGATATTTTAAAAAGTTTAGGGTTAAGGAAAAAAGGAATTAATTTCATTTCCTGTCCGACTTGCGGAAGAACTCAAATTAATTTGATTGAACTTGCCAAAAAAGTTGAAGACAGATTCAAAAATTTTGACAAAGATATAACAATTGCTGTTATGGGCTGTGCAGTAAACGGTCCGGGGGAAGCAAAACATGCTGATTTTGGTATCGCTGGCGGAATCGGGGAGGGGTATATTTTTAAAAAAGGTGAAATTATTGCTCGAGTACCGGAATCGGAACTTTTGCAAAAATTTGAAGAAATTATTTTAAATTTTTAAACAATTTCCCTCACTTTTGAGAAATGGAGTAAGAATGGGTGCTAATTTTTAAATATCTTTATGACATATTATAAAAATTCGTTATAATATTTATATGAAAAAATTTGTTCTATTTTTAATGGTTTTAATAATGCTTCCTGCAGGAGCGGAGGTTTTGACAGGCGGGGTTAAATATACAGTTGATGATGCCAAGCTTGAACTTCGGCACAATCGTCCGTCTGCTGCGGATTATATAATTACCCGAAACAATTTTATTGATAAAGACCGCAATGCAAATTATTTTGCATTGCTAAAAGGAAAAACAAATCTTAATGACAGGATTTTAGCACTATTTTCCGACGGAACTTATGCGGTTAATTATAAAAATGACTTAAAACATGTCTGGTACTATGACAAAGACGGAACGCTTATTAATGTCGAAATCCGAACATCATTGGATTTTCCTTACGGCAGTTATAAATACAGTCCTGATGGCGAGTTAGTCAATATGAGTCTGCGGGTTTCAAAAGATGAAACGTTTATTTTTTCACCATTCGGAGAGCTTTTAGGGCATTGGGTCGGTGAAAATTGTTATGATGAAAACGGAAATGTCGTTATGACAAGAAAGATTATGAAATAATCTTACAACAAACGGTTGATTGAAAAGGGTTGAATTTGTTATAAAATTAGTCCTGAAAAGGATTGAAATTATGGCTGTAAATAAAGAATTATTGGAACGATATAAAGCAATGAAAGCTGCAAAGCTTGCACAACAAGGGACATCAGAGCATCCCAAAACAGGTTTTGCGGCACTGAGTCAGACTCAAACATCGACTCAAACGACTTATAATTCTTATTCTCAGCCGATTCCTGCGCCGACTGTTGCACCTGAGCAAAATCAGTCACCATGGCAAACTACATACATCCAAGATTCAAACACTACGGAAATTTCGAATAATTATAATTCGCAGTTCACTGCGCCACAGTCATTTATGACTCCTGCACCGATGCCTGAGAGTACGGATATTTTTAGCACTCCGACTTCGGCTCCGACATCTGCACCTGCTCAGTATCAAACTCCTATTCAGGAACAAACTGTTAAAAAATTTGCACTTATCGGTTATCCGTTAGAACATTCAATGTCTGAATATATACATCTTGCGGGATTTAAAAGTATGGGAGTCAATGCAACTTATGAAATTTTACCTACTCCGCCCGAAGAACTTTCGGACAGAATAAAATATTTAAGAACTAACGGATATAGCGGTTTTAATGTTACAATTCCTCTAAAACTCCCTGTAACGTTGTTTTTAGATGAAATTGATCCATCCTCAAGTGTTGTAAATGCAATAAATACCGTAATGATAGACCCTCAGACAAACGCTTTAAGGGGTTATAATACAGATGCGAAAGGCTTTATTTCAGCAATCCCGCAGGATTTTGCTCTATATGGTAAAACTGTTGCAATACTTGGAACAGGCGGAGCTGCGAGAGCCGCAATTACCGCATTGGCACAAAAACAGGTTAAAGAAATCAGTCTTTATACAAGAAATATCGCAAATTGCATTGAGCTTGCAGATTACTTGCGAAAAACATTCCCGAATATTACTTTCAACGCTTACCAAATTGATCAGTTTAAAGATTTTTCGAATGTAAATATTCTTGTAAATGCCACTCCAATCGGTATGAGCGGATCAGCTGTCGGTTATACTCCTGCGGAAGAAGACGAACTTCGTACGTTGCCAAATGATGCGCTTGTTTATGATGTTATTTATAATCCTAAAAAAACCAATTTAATCAGGCTTGCACAAAAACTCAACCTGAAATATATAAACGGGGTTGATATGCTGGTTTGGCAGGCTTATGAAGCACAAAAAATATGGACAGGACGCACTCCTGATTTTAAAGATATGAAAATTGCACTGCTGGAAAATTTGTAATGATTTAAGAAAGACGATAAGACATAGCGACATTCTATCCTTTGACTGCGCCTTCGTTTTCACCTGAAATGAAGTATTTTTGCATCGCAAGGAAAAATATTATAATAGGTATTGTTGAAATTATTGAACCGGCTGCTATGAACCGCCAATTTGATGAGAACATTCCCTGCAAGTTATTCACTCCGACAGGAAGAGTGAACATCGATTCTTTGGTCAAAACGATACTCGGCCACAAAAATTCCCCCCATGAACCGATAAATGTGAATATTGCCAAAACCGCCAAAGACGGTTTAACCATAGGCAAAAGGACTTTCCAAAATACCTGAAACACGTTGCATCCGTCAACAATTGCGGCTTCTTCCATTTCACGTGGGATAGACAAAAACGCCTGACGCATAAGAAAAATTCCGAATGCACTGACAGCAAAGGGCATTATAAGTCCGATAAATCCCATTGTATCATTCACACTATCAACAAGATGAAGTTTTAAAGTTATAAGATAAACAGGTAACATTATTGCCTGAAACGGTATCATAATAGTCGCCAATATTGCAAAAAACGTGATTTTTTTGCCTTTAAACTCCATTCTTGCAAGCGGATAAGCAGCAAGCGAGGATAAAATCAAATTTAAAACAACTGTTGCTCCCGCAACTATCATTGAATTAATAAAATAACGCATTAAATCAACTCTTTGCCAAACGCCTGAATAGTTTTCCCAGGTAAAATCCTGCGGAATTATTGTAGGCGGATATGCAAAAATATTTTCTACCGCACCCTTAAGAGATGTTGATAATAGCCAGATAAACGGAAATATTGACAATAGCGACACCGCTATCAAAATTACATGTGTTGGAATGTTTTTTAAATCAATTTTCATAAAATTTTTGCTGCAAATTACTAAAAATTACAGAATAATTATATATTTTAATTGCGTAAATGGCAAAAATTTTACTTTGACTATGCATTAAATGTTTTGAATGAAGATTCGACATTTTTGGAAATGACTTTTTTAACCGCATCAATTTCTGTCTGAATAGCGTTTTCTTCAGTATCCAATTGTTTCAATTTTAATTCCAGACTCTTATCCTGTTGCTGAAGGATGGCTATTTTAGCGTTTATTTCTTCAATTTTGTGGTCATAATTTGCTTTTTTGTAAATATATTCGTTCATCGCATTGTTATATGCTTCTTCGTCAGTAGTTGTAGAAGTTTTTAATTTATATGTTTTTGTACCCAATGAAGCTTCTTCATAAGTTTCCCAGGTTCTGTAAGCAGGTGCAGCGTTTCTGTAAGCTTCAAGTGCCTGTTGGTAAGAATCGTTATCGAAAACAGTGTTACTTTCTTCATCATTCCATTCAGTGTATTCAGGTGCACCGTTTACCCATGCATTGTGTGCAGTATTATAAGCGGCAGTGTCAGGAACTGTAATCGGGTCTTCATCAAACCATTCTCTGTATTGCGGAGCTCCGTTTAACCATGCATCGTGAGCTGTATTATATGCATCAACATCAGGTTCTGTTGTCGGAACATATAAATTCCATTCTTTGTATTCTGGGATTCCGTTTTCCCAAGCTTGATGTGCCGCATTGTATGCATCAACATCAGGAACTGATCCGATAGAAACATTTTCTGTCCATTCTCTGTATTCCGGAATACCGTTTTCCCAAGCTTGATGTGCTGCATTGTATGCATCAACATCAGGGACAGTTGATTTTTCTTCTTCAGTCCATTCACGATATGTAGTGGAATTAACCCACTGTTGATGTGCTTGTTGATAACTCTGTTCGTCAGGCAATTCAAATGTACATAATGAATTCGCGAATGCCTCAACAATTCCGGCAGTTGTTCTGGGATCAGCGGGGAGAAGCCCGGCTTTTGCAGCATACAACAAGTCAATTGCTTTTTGTTTTAATGTTTTTCGATGTACATTACCTGCAAGATCCTGATAATAATTACTAAGCAATACTTGTTGTTCTGTTGCAAACCCGGTTTTAACGTTTAAAAGAAAATCTGCATATTGATCACCTGATGAACCTGTAGCCATAACGGTTGCATTAACTCCCTCACCGGCTAAATAATAACCATTGTTTAGTGCATTGGATATGACCCGCATACCGTTAGTTCCATTCTCATGACAAATATGACTCAAATTAATATCATTTGCTTCTATTTTAACAGAATGTGGACTAAAATATACACCATTAGTTGATGTAGTACCAGTTGTATTGTAGTATTTGGGATAGCTCGTTGTCGTAGCCGTATAGTCAGGATCTGCGTATCCGCCACCAACACTCCAAGTTACGTCTAAATCAATTACATGCGCAAGAAGACCTATAAGACAATCAGTATCCGGATTAAAAGTATCATGTGCTTTACTATAACAAGAACCTCCAGAAGCAATAAGATTCGTATACAAAGTGGTATCCGTTACAACTCTTGTATAATCTACTTGTTCAGGCTCTGTATGGGTTGCGTTATATTCATCAATCTGACTCTGATTATTTTTGACAACGTAATTGGTTATTGTTTTGTAGTAATCATCCTGAACGGGTTCTGGATTATTTGCATAGTATGCATCAATTTCATCCTGATTATTTTTTAGTACAGGTACTGACCCTTCCATTGTATAATTTGATTGAACCGGCTCAGGATTATTTGCATAATAAGCATCAATTTCTGCCTGATTATTCGTCGGAACAATATTAACACCAGGTTTGGTATAATCTGCCTGTTTCGGTTCCGGAGTATTTGCCCAGTATGCATCAATATCAGCCTGATTGTTGCGTGGAATATAGTTAATTTCGGTTTTGTTATAATTTTCCTGTTTTGGTTCCGGAGTATTAGCCCAGTACGCATCAATATCAGCCTGATTGTTGCGTGGAATCAGCGTAATTTCTTCCTTAGTATAATCAGAAGCTTTCGGTGCAGGATTATTAGCATAGTATGCTTCAATTTCGTCTAAGTTGTTATGCGGAATAGCTTTAGTACCAATACCTAAATCAATGGTAATAGCA
>CACYVN010000023.1 GCA_902777855.1 uncultured bacterium
GTGAACGAAGCGTGTCGCTGGTTTTGAGGCACTTTTGCCACCAAAAGTGCCCCCGTCCGGAGGACCCTGCGGAGCAAGATTTATATGCTGATAATATGTATTATGTAATATTTATGTATTTTTTAAATTATCAATCAGGCTAAACCATGATACCCATTCTGTTTGGGCTTTAAAATATTATATTAACAAATGTTAACAAAGTATATATTTTTTATCAATTTTTAAAACACAAAATACTTTATAAATACACAGGGGATAAAAATTAAAATAGGGGAAATTAAGATGACATACGTTCCACGTTTAGCACAGTCCAACCATAGTTGGCTGGGTGATGGGGGTGTGGTTTATACAACAGGTTATAGACCAAATACACCGTTTGCAGATAATCTTGCATTACAACAGTTACAAAAACCTTACATAGATGCTCAGATTCAACGCAGAGCATCTCAATCTGCAAATAAAGTCGCGAGACAGACAAGCAGACAAGGTCATGTTACAGTTTATGATGCTGTAAAAAGGCAATACGTTTCAGCAACACCTGAAGAAGCAAGTTTTATCAGAAACGTGAATAAAGAAGTTGCAGCTCAGCACAGAGCATCACAAGCAAGAACTCTCGGAACAGGAAATGTTACAGTTTATGATGCTGTAAAAAGACAGTATGTTTCTGCTACACCTGAAGAAGCAAGTTTTATCAGAGA
This sequence comes from uncultured bacterium, assembly GCA_902777855.1. Taxonomy (GTDB): domain Bacteria; phylum Cyanobacteriota; class Vampirovibrionia; order Gastranaerophilales; family Gastranaerophilaceae; genus Zag111. The sequence continues at coordinate 699 of CACYVN010000023.1, forward strand.
CATGAATAAAGAAGTTGCAGCTCAGCGCAGAGCATCACAAACAAGTAAATCTATTTTAGACAGATTTGGCGGGAAGACAGTTAAAGTCGGAGATAAATACGTTGCACAATCTCAATATGAAACTGCTCGTCAGTATATAAATAACGAAACAGCAAGAAAAATCGGGCAAGTAGAAAAACAACATATTGAACGATTATTATCAAAAGGAACTCCGCTTAGTCCAAGTGTTATTGACCACAATTTAGGCTTAGACAGAGCACCAAAATCCGCACAGGAATCAATGGGCATATTTGTTAAAAAAGATGTAGAACAAGCATTGAGACAAAAAACACCACTCAGTCCGAGTGTAATTGACCACAATTTGGGCTTAGACAGGATTGCAAAATCTGCAAGAGAATCCGCAGAAGCATTCAAGCCCGAAAATATTGTAAGGCAGCAAACAATTCAACCAAGATACGGTTTGCAGGAATTTATAGACCGTTCAAACGGTATCGGCAGACAAGGTATATCTGCACAGGAGTCTGCAGGTGCGTTTATCAAACATGATATTGAACAGACATTATCAAAGAAAAATCCGTTCAGTTCAAGTGTAATTGACCATAATTTAGGCTTAGACAGAGCAGCAAAATCTGCGCAAGAATCTGCAAGTGCATTTGTTGAACACGGATTGACAGATACAGAAAAAGCACTGGGGACAACCACAAAATCCAAAGGATTTATGGGAACATTAAAAGGTTTGTTTGGTAAAGCAAAAAATGCACTTTCAACAGGTTTTAGCAAATTCAAAGCATTTTCAAAAACCCCAAAAGGGAAATTGGGGCTTGCAATAGCAGCAGTTGTTGTTGCAGGAACAGCTCTATTTGGCTATGTTGCAAACAGATTTTCTGATAAATACAATCCGACACCGACAAACGGACCGGACAAATTAACAATGCCAAAATATGAAGAAAATGTTGAAGAAATCAATGACACCGAAGAAACTGATGAAACAAAAAAATCAGAAAATACAGAAAAAACCGATAAAAAAGATAATAAATCAACAGGTCCGTCAAAAGTAGTTCTGCCGGTTGCAGATGAAAATGACGATGAAGATGATGACGTCGATGATATCGCTGACGTTGACACCAATAAATCCAAAGTGTCAGATGACGACGATGACGAAGATGTCGATGACATTGACGAGGCAGAAAAAACAAATAAAGCAAAGGCAACCGATGAAGATGACGAAGACGTCGACGAAACAGAAAGCAGCGATAAAACAGACAAAACTAAAAAAGCTGACGACGATGAAGATGACGAAGACATTGACGAAACAGAAAGCAGCGATAAAACAGACAAAACTAAAAAAGCTGACAAAGAAGAAGATAACGATTAAATAGAATTAGAGTGAAGTTCGGATTATATATAAAAACAACCTCTCCGTATAAAGAGAGGTTGTTTCACATTATAACCATTGTTTGATTTTCTGAGAAATTTCACCCGGTTCAGTTCCTTTATAATTTATCCCGCAGGAGGTTATCGGTTGTTTGGAATTGTATGACGGCGAATCAACTATAACATAAGGCGGCATAATTGATTTTTTATAAAGTGCCGTTGACATTCTGCGGAAGAATTTATCAAGCCACATTGTTTTTTGTTCTCTTGTAACTGGATGGCTCTTTTCATATAAAAACTCTGAATTTAGCATAATATTATAATTTTCTTTTTTATTTTCAATCCGCCAAATAACCTCATCTAAAAATTCATAAGGCATAAGAGCATCTTCAGCTATTAACGGCTTTCCTGTTTTTGGGTCAATGGCAAGCTCTGCCCCGGGCCTTTTTTCAATGACACTTTGCGGAATTGCATTTTTTTGAGTTCTGTTTTTATTCAGCCACTTTGCAAGTGCAAAAAGTTTTGTCTTTGTAATATCTGCTATCGGAGCAAAACCGCCTGACATGTCACCATTTATAGTTGCATAACCCATATAAGCTTCCGATTTGTCTGATGTTGCAACAGGCAGGCAGCTGCCAAATTCGTTGCTGACTCCCCACAAAAACATTGCTCTTGAACGTGCCTGAATATTATCTGCAGTAAAAGATTGTTTATAACGGCAATCCCAGTGTTTTTCAACTTCGCTAAAAAGATTTTGCAGACAGCTATTCGTGGTATCGAACATATCTTTTATGGGCGCAACAGTAAATCCTATTCCCAAATTCTGCGCCAAAACCTGTGCATCATCTTTGCTTGTCTGAGAAGTTATTTTAGACGGCATGCTCACCCCGAAAACATTTTCCTTTCCCAAAGCATCAGTTAATAGAACTGCGCATACGGTGGAATCAAGCCCGCCAGAAAGTCCTAAAACCGCATGTTGAAACCCTGTTTTGCCAAAATAATCCTTTATTCCCTGAATTAAAGTCTTATATGTTCTTTCCATATCGGCTTCATAATCAAGGCTGAATTGATTTTCGGGTTGAACTGATAAGATTTCTGTGGGGTAAATTTTACCCAAATTTTTATTCGGATTAACTATTAAGAACTGTTCTTCAAAAGATTTTGTACATGAAATGAGTTTACCGTCTTTATCAAACACTCTGCCTGTTCCGTCAAAACTTGCCCTGTCAGTAGCGCCAACCTGATTTACATACACAACAGGTACAGAATATTTTTGGGCAAGCGAAGATAAAACACCGTGTTTTATTTGTTCATTTTTAATTTTTGTCGGCTCTGCACAAATATTTATAAGCACATCAGAATTTTGTTCAATATTACCATAATCATTACCGATTATAATTTGATATTTTATCCCGTTTATTTCGGTTATATTTGGAGTTTTTGACGGCGTCATAAAATTGTAGTCATTAAATTCAGGATTTGTTGGCATAAGATTTTTTCTTATAATATCAGTAATTTTACCGTTATATAAAACTGCAACCGAGTCATAGAATTTACCTTCGCATGGTTCAACAAACCCGACAAGTGCGGTTGTTTCTGTCGTTATTTTTGCAATTTCATTGAGCCATTTTAGCCCCTCCTCAGCGATAATCGGATGGTTTTCTATAGAATTTTCAAGCGGAAATCCTGTTAAAATAAGTTCAGGAAAAACAACCAAATCAAGTCCGATATTCTGTGCAAAATTTATATACCGAATAATTTTTTCCGAATTGTATTCAATATCGCCTGCTTTGGGGTTAATTTGCGCAATTCCGACAGAACCGTTTTTATAGGGCAAAAGCAGTTCTTTTAACTCTTTTTCAATTTCTTTTTTATTTTCTGCAGTATAATATTTTTCCGCTAATTCGTATATTCTCTCTATTTCAGCCATAAAAATTCCTCATTTTTCAGATAATTACAGGGACTTATTTACAAAATACTCCGCATATCATTGCGAGCCCTTTAGGGTGTGGCAATCCAGCCCGTTATTGTTGATAAAAACCGGATTGCTTCGTTGATAAGCCTTTACCTTCTTGCAATGACAGTTTAATTTAACATTATAATTATAACCAAAAAAATACAACTGCAACTTTACTTTCTGTTAGCAAATTATTTCTTTACAAGTTTTATTCTTATATATTTCAAAAGGAGAATAAAATTTATGAGAATTAATCCTGTAAATAATTTAAATTTTTTCATGCCGAAAGTTTCATTTGGGGAATATGACGGGGATTTTTATGATTATTCTCCTCATACAATTACAAAATCACAGTATGAAGCAAAAAAAGATATTATTAATGAAAAATATAACAATATGAGATCTTCATGGCTGAGAGATTGCGACGATTTAGAAATAGATAATTCTGCAGTATGGAGCAGATTAAATGAAATTGAAAAACTCAGAAACAGAGATTTGTCAGCATTAAGCAGAGAATATAGAGTATAGAGAAAATTTATTCTTCTTTTTCTTTTAATATCTTTGCATATTTATCAAGCACAAACAAAATTTTACCTGCTTCATCCCAAACTTTTTGCGGTTTTGCTCCTTTGGCGATTTCCATATCAGCTTTGCCCTGAACTGCAAGTTTCAAAACTTCGGGCATATTTATTGCTGTAGGGTGTTCGGATGAAAGATTTTTATAATATGCATCCTCATAATCCTTATTTAAACGCAATTTCCAATTATCAGGATTTTCATCATGCCCGCCCTCGTTGTATGTTTTATCTATCCCAAAGAAATCCGCAAAAGAAATCTGAACTTTATCGCCCAACATAAAGAGTTCCGCAAATTTTGCTTTTACCCTTTCTTCATCGTCATTTGCAATTTTTTTGCAGTATTCACTGCTGTCATGTGATGCATTTAAGATTCCGGCAAGATACATCGGATGCCACGCTTCGTTGTTTCTTACCCAGTCTTTTTTTATCATTTTTATTGCAGGATCACTATCATGAGAACCAACCAATGCCCAATTTTTTGTATCTTTATAATATTCTCCTCTTTTGTATTCCAAAGGAGTAATCCCCGGTAAACCGTTTTCCTGATAATAAACTCGCAGGAATGCCGGAGTTTCCGTTACCAAATCTTCCCAAACCGGAGTATATTTATCAATTCCATGTTCTTCCAGTGCCGGAAGGATAATTTTACTCAAAACTTTTTGATAATTTTTATCCGGATCAATGTCAGGCATATCATTAATATTTCCCTGCCTGTGACCATCTTTTGAATAAATAAACGGATCTACAAGTCCCAAAACATGATCAATTCTGACATTATCAAAATCAGTTAAAGCATCATCAAGTTTTGCCTTTAAATATTTGCCGGCGCTTCCAAGACTTCCATCTTCATTAAATAATTTTTTCGGATCCAGAACGGGGACATTCCATTTTTGTATCCCGCCGTTTGGTCCGCCATAAGGACAGCCCATTCGGTAATCTTTCAAAAACAAATCCTGATGCGCCCATTCATCTGCAGGCGAAAATCCGACAAGCATGTCGCTTATGTATTTAAACCCGTATTTTTTTCTTAAATCGGTATTCTCTTTTATTTGTTTGTTTAATATAAACTGCCCGAAACGATAAACTTCCATATCATGATGATAAACATTGTTTAAGTAACCGAGACGCTTAATGGATTTTTCATCCTTTGAGTTGGATTTAAGATTTTTGTCAATTTCATCCCATTTTGTAAAATCATCTGTTCCGTAATGCTTTTTCAGTGCATTGAACAGTGCATAATTATTCAAATCATCCCAATGTTTGACATCAAATTCCAGTTTTTCTTTATACAGATTATGAATATCAGGAATTTCTACAAATCGGTGAGTATTCTGTTCTTCCATATATTTATCATAAGCTTTGCCAAGTAAAAATTCAGCATTAGCAAATGCTTGCGGGAAATTTGAATAAGCATAATTTTTCCCGTCAGACTTTGTTATATCGGTTAAAGTACGAACATCATATTCACTGCTGAGCAAATTTCCGTAATCATCTTCCTGCAATTTTGTAAAATCAATAAACAGATAATTTTTACTCCCAACTGACGATTCATACGGAGAATATTTTATCTGGGAATTTAATTCTCCGATGGGTCCTAACTGGTTACAGGTAAAACCATGTAAAATTTCAAAGGGCATAAGCTGAGCCGCAACTTTGCCATATGGAGAACCCACCCCGATATCATATCTGTCCTGCGGATAAGAAGTTCCATGTATAATCATTGCAACTTCTTTTGTACCCAAATAATCAAGAGCAGGTTCTATTCCGTTGTTTTTATAATCCTGTTCTTCGTTTTTTGTTAATCTTCTGCCGAAATTTACTTTTTGCGGAGAAAAACTGTTAATTTTGTTTATGTACATAAATTCCCGAATAATTATTCTATAAAAATATCAAAACACATAAAAAACTTTTTTGCTAATATTCTGTTTAAATATTTACATAAAACATATTATCAGCATATAAATCTTGCTCCGCAGGGTCCTCCGGACGGGGGCACTTTTGGTGGCAAAAGTGCCTCAAAACCAGCGACACGCTTCGTTCAC
>CACYVN010000024.1 GCA_902777855.1 uncultured bacterium
ATCCATTTCAGTAGAAATAGCATTCTGTTCAGTATCAAGTTGTTTCAGTTTTAATTCAAGGTTTTTATCTTGTACCTGTATAATTTCAATCTTAGCGTTAATTTCCTGAATCTTTTGGTCGTACTGTGCTTTGTCATAGTAGTACTGATTCATAGCATCATTGTACGCAGCATCATCTGATTCAGTTGTAGTTGTTAATTCATATCTTGTACCGCTTGCTTTATCTGTCGGGTAATTGTCATATATAAACAATGCGGTATATCTTCCTGTTGAGTCTTGTTCGACTTTAGCGGAAGCGTTTTTGATTTCTCTTGATTCAGTTGTTTCACCAAATGCATACATTTTTACACCGCTTAGGGAAGCTCCGGTTTTGTCGTTATAATCGACATTTAACAATTCCTTTTCACTGTATAAAATTGCATCATATGATCCTGTTGCAGAATTCTTTGCGTATCTTACTTTCCAATTTTCATTGCCATATTTTTCAGTAGCCATAGCAACATATTGAGCTTCAACAATAGCCTTATTATTTCTTTCTTCTTCAGAATATTGTACGGCAACAGCATAAGGAATACCTGCCTTAACTAATTTATCTACAGATGTATCTCCATTGCCGCCCGGCTGAAGTTCAACCGTTCCGATATTATATTTAAATGCGCCTTCAGTTCCTGTTCTTGTAACAATATTAGTCCCTGTTACAACCATATTACTTGCAGGAATTTCCTGAACATAGTTTAACATATAGACACCTGAAGTTTTGGTATCTTTAGTTGCGACTAAAGATGTCACAACATTTTTCTCAGTCCCATCTGCGAAAGTGTAAGAGACTTTTGTAAAGTCCGCAGTTGACGGCGGTACAGGTACAGCCATTGATGTCAACTGACTATAATAGTTTGAAGACTCGTTCGATAACGTTGTACGTTGTTGGTTAATTTGTTGCCCTTCGTATTCAACGTTTGTCTTACGCGCCGTCAAGCTAAGAAATCTTGCTTGCGATGCACTCATTCCCATAATGACTGTTCCTCCGTGCTATTATTGACATGTATTATGTTAAGACATGTTACAAACATAATTATAATGTCATATATTCGTTTATTAAAGCATTGACTTTTGCCGAAACATCATTATTATATATATGAATGTATATATAATAAGAGAGGTAGTGTTATGGGCTCAAGCTTAGGTAATTCATTGATTTCGAGTTTAAATTCAGGTTTATCAAGTACTTATTCATATTTGGCATCGTTGTACCCGAAAGATGGGGTTACGCTAAATAATATTACTGCGGCAAGGAATGATCAGACTAATTATTTAACACTGAATCAGTCGTTTGCATCATATTTACAAAACAATTTTAAAACTTTTGATAAAGATGGTGATGGTAAAATCAGTGCGGACGAAATGAATAAATTCTCTCAAACCCTTACAACTGCAGGAGTTTCAAAAAATGAATTAACTCAGCTTGCATCTTCAGGTGCTTATTCTCAGTCTACTGTTGCTAAAATTTTAGAAAACTTTGATGATATTGATACAAATCATGACGGGAGAGTGACTGCAGGTGAGATTGCCGCTTATTCTTCAGGATGTGCAAAGCAGGAAAAAATTGATGAGTACAATTACAGAAAAGCAACTTCAGATATGTCAGTATTTTATGGCAGTGAATCGGATAATGATGTTTCAGAATACAGTATACTAAGTTACCGATACAAAAACTTTAATAAATAATAAATATTTTTTGAAAAATATTTTGCTTGTCCTATTATATTAATTAATATAATAGGATATTTTTTAATGTAGGAATTTATGAATAGCAAAGAAATGATTAAAATTGCTCAAGACAACCTAAAAGAGCAGTTTGAAATGATTGAAGAAATAAGAGATTATAATCAGGAAAAGGTTTTGGAAGCTTTTTTTGATAACAAAGTTGCGCCGGAACATTTTTATACTGTGAGTGGTTACGGTCATGACGATTTGGGCAGAGAGATTTTGGACCGAGTTTATGCGCAGGTGTTTAAAGCTGAAAAAGCATTGGTGCGTATTCACTTCGCCTCCGGTACTCATACTCTTGCCTGTGCATTATTCGGGAATCTAAAATCTGGCGACAAATTACTTTCGGTTGCTGGCGAACCTTATGATACGATGCAGGAAGTTATCGGAACTATGGGTGATGAGGAAACAAAACGTTCGTCTTTAATCGGCAGTGGGATAATCTATGATGAAGTCCAATTAATTAATAATAATGACATTGATTTTAACGGAATTGAAAAAAAAGTCGACCAAACGACCACAATGGTTTTGATTCAGCGTTCAAAAGGGTATTCGACAAGAAAATCTTTGACGATTGAAACGATAGAAAAAATTTGTAAAATTGTTAAATCAAAAAATCCGAATTGTATTTGCTTTGTTGACAACTGTTACGGGGAATTTGTTGATAAGCGTGAACCTTTAGAAGTCGGTGCGGATTTAATCGGCGGGTCTTTGATAAAAAATCCGGGCGGTGGAATTGTTGAAGCAGGCGGATATATTGCAGGCAAAGCATTATATGTTGACCGTAGCGCAAACCGCTTGACTGCTCCAGGAATAGGTTGCGAGGGCGGAGCTATGTTTAATCAGCACAGGCTGATTTTTCAGGGACTTTTTATGGCACCGTCTGTTGTTTGCGATGCTGTTAAGGGTGCGGTTTTAGCATCTAAAATTTTTGATGAAGTAGGTTATGAGTCTTACCCTAAATACAATGAAAAAAGAACGGATATTATACAAAATATTACATTTGGCAAGCCTGAACTTTTAGAGCAATTTTGCCGAACGATTCAGTCTTTGTCGCCTGTTAATGCTTATGTCACTCCGATACCGGAAAATATTCCGGGGTATGAAGATAAGGTCATTATGGCTGGCGGAACATTTATTGAAGGTTCGACTATTGAACTCAGCGCTGATGGTCCGATGAGGGCTCCATATGTAGCCTACATGCAGGGCGGATTAACTTATTCTCATGTAAAAATTGCTTTGCAGAAGTTCTTGGACATTATAAATAAGTAATTGTAAACTTTTTGTTACTGTATATATAAATATATTTAATTTAAAAAATGCGCTCTAATATTGATTAATCAAGCACTTCATTCACAAATTATTTACACACACTACACATTTATCGAATTGTATGATAAAATGTAATGTACATTCATTTTAAACATGAAAAATTTAGTGTATCGTAGAAATTAATTAAAAAGTGAGGTTTATAATTATGTCATTACCTAATGTAGCTTATTTTTCAATGGAAATTGCTATTGATCAGTCTTTGAATACTTATTCCGGCGGTTTGGGATTTCTTGCCGGTTCTCATATGTTATCAGCTGGCTATCTGCAAATGCCGATGGTCGGTGTCACTATTTTGTGGTCTTACGGCTATTATGACCAGCGAATCAGTCACAGTGGAGATGTCGAAGTCGCATACATCAGAAAGTATTATGATTACTTAACTGATACAGGCTTGCAGGTTGATGTCGATATCTTTGGCGAAAAAGTAAAAGTTAAGGCTTTACTTGTTAAACCTGAATTGTTTGGCACTTGCCCTGTTTATCTTTTAACAACCGATATTGACGGTAACAGCGACTGGGCAAAGAGCATTTCTCATAAACTCTATGACGGAAACGAAAAAATCAGAATAGCTCAGGAAATTGTACTTGGTATCGCAGGGGTAAGAATTTTGCAAAAAGCAGGCTATAAGTTTGATGTTATTCACATGAACGAAGGTCATGCGCTCCCTGCCGCTTTTGAACTTTTAAGACAGTATAAAGGCGATTTGAATGAAGTAAAAAGACATACCGTATTCACAACTCATACTCCTGTTGCCGCAGGTAACGAAGTCCATTGGGTTGATACGTTGATGGAAGGCGGGTTCTTTGCTGGGGCATCAAGAGATACTGCAATTAATTTGGGCGGGGAAAATTTCTCCCTCACTGTTGCGGCATTAAAGATGTCAAGAATTGCAAACGCAGTTTCTCAGTTGCATGGTCTTGTCGCTAACAAGATGTGGGAATGGGTTGAGGGCAGATGCCCGATTCGTGCTATCACAAATGCAGTAAACTTGCACTACTGGCAGGATCCTCGAATTAAAGAAGTCGAAAATGACCTTGAAAAAATTCTTGATGTAAAGCGTGAAATGAAGGCAGAATTGTTCCAGTATGTTGCAAATGTTGCAGGTAAGAGATTTGATCCTGATGTTTTGACAATAACTTGGGCAAGACGTTTTGCGGATTACAAACGTGCTTGGCTCATTTTGATGGACAAAGACAGAATTGAAAAATTATTAAATGAAGATAAATTGCAAATCATTTTTGCGGGTAAATTCCACCCTGATGATGTTATGGGCAAAGAGATGTTTAATAAACTTTTGCACCGTTCACATTCATTGAAAAATGTTGTAGTTCTTCCGGGGTATGAATTACAGTTATCAGGTATGTTAAAACGCGGTTCTGATGTTTGGTTGAACACTCCGTTAAGACCGTTTGAAGCATCAGGTACATCAGGTATGAGCGCTAATGCAAACGGCGCTGTCCACCTTTCAATTTGGGACGGCTGGACTGTTGAAGGTACATTTAGCGGTATTAACGGTTATGCTATTGAATATCCTGAAATTGATGATGAAATGTCTTGGGAAGAAAGACACTGGAAAGACCATAAGTGCTTGATGGATATTATTGAAAACCAAATTATTCCGACATACTACGACAATAAACCGGAATGGGCAAGAATCATGCGCCAGGCTATCAGAACATCTGAAGCGTACTTTAATTCAGACCGTATGGTAATTGAATATTACAACAGATTATATAAACCAATCGCGCATGACGGCGAATGTTCAGGCGAAGAAAAACACGAAATTCAGGTAAAAGAGGCTCCGACATTTGACGCATGGACCTTTGCGAATATTAAATAATGTTATATTGAAATAAGGTGATGTATTTCTATATGGAAAACGGTGCGAATTATCGTACCGTTTTTTGTTTCATATTCTGAAATTGATGTTGAGCTTGTCGGGCACAATTTTTTGCATTAGATATTCTTTTAATAATTGATATTGTAACAAATTATTAAGAAAATAAAAATCATCACTTGAAATTAAATATTGAAGTAGTACGATAGAAAAGTTCAGAACACAAAATCTTAACGGATTTATTAAAACCAGAAACTTAGAATTTTATCTAAAAACGTACAGTTTTATTAAAGATTAAGGTAAGTGGAATAAAGATTATCACTGGTAAAGGGAATAGTGATAGCATGATTGTCGGTAAAGCCGGTGGTCAAATGCCCCAAAGGATTTGTAACAGATTGTGTTGCAGTCGTTGGATGAGCGAAGAATGGTTTGAACATTGAAAACAGAATAGCTGAAAACGATTTACAAAACTAGTTTTTGTAAGTGACAAATATACTTGTTAATTTCGTTAAAAAATGATTCTAAAGTCCGAGCAGAGCCACGAGCCGTAGGCGAGAGTTCGACGATTATGTCAGTAATGAATATTCTGACTAATCGGAGACGGTGGCGTTTAATGCGAGGACGTAAAAGACAGAACTGCTAACATAGACGTTAGTGTTCAAAAAACAACGAGTCAAATCTGTCGAGAGGCAGAACGGACATAACTTTCTGACA
>CACYVN010000025.1 GCA_902777855.1 uncultured bacterium
CCTCTTTGATTAAAATACCGTTCTACGTGGCTCTACGCTGCATTACAGAGCATTCTAATCATTACTTTCCTGACCTCATCTTCAAAGCCCCTCATACAAGCCGTATAATGTTCCATACAGCGATATTTGGACATAAGGCATATACGAATATCTCTTTGACTAAAATATCGTTCTGGAAGGCTCTATACCGTATAAGAATTGTATCTGCATTTATGTTCCTTTTGGTGAGTTATCTTTGAGTGAGGTCATCTTCGCTGTATCTATTTTAGCACAATGCGGAAATGTCATTTTCCGCATTTGTGCGGTATTTAATAGTATATTAAATACTATTAGGAATCGGGCGGCAGTCGGTGAAAAACGGACACAAAAAAAAACCGCTTGCCATGCGGGTTTCAGGCTTTTTTTTGTTCATAAAAAATTTACATTTTTTTTTTTGCGAACAACCATATCCGCATTAGCGAACAACCATATCCACATTAGCGAACAACCATATCCACATTTGTGGAATTGAATCACTTTTATTTGGTGTCTTTCAGCCGATTTTGCTCAGTTTTTTGTTTTTTTGGATTTTGAAACATTTTTTTTCTTTTCTGAATGCTCTGCTAACCTTAACATTTCTGTTTGTTGTGGATATTCTTTCAAATAAAATTCTATAAGCCATTCATTCCAATCTGAGTAATCATAATTTTGAAGTTGTTCATCTGTAAGCATTTCACCGTTTTTAGTGCAGTAATGCCAAGTTTCTAATATGTCATACTCGTCAACTAATGCATTCATATCTCGTTCAAACGGTCTTATAATACGCTTTTCAATATGTCTGTCACCATCTGCATTCATTACTTCATCATAAGTAGGCAAATCAGGCAATTCTTCCTTTAAACACCTTACAGAAATTCTGTTTGCATTGGCTTTTCCTATGTTCATGAAGTAATGTTCTTGCAATTTATTGGCTATGTAATAACTGTGGCGATTATTATTTGAATTTATACGAAAGATATTTTCATGTCTTGGTAATGCTCGGCTGTGTTGGCTGAGGTATTTTGCAAAGTCAATATCAAATGTTAGTTCCAGAACACCGTTTATGACGGAATAACCGTTTTGATCTTCGGTTATTGCAGCGACAACTCGATGTAATTTGTATTTTTTAGTTTGCTCTGAGTTATTTTTCTTTCTTCCCCTCTTTATTGGTTGTTCAGGCTCATCAACCTCACATCTGACACTCATTTCATATAGTGCTTTTCCTGCTTCATTAAGATAATCTCTCGCAAATCTTTCGGGGATATTGCATTTTTTAGCAAATTCTTTAACGGTTATTTTTATAGTCCTTTGGCGATCTATCATTTCAACTGTTGCTGCTTTTCCTCTCGGAAGTACATCAACAAGTTTGTGTAGTGATAATTCCCATACTTTATGAGTATTTACATTCCACTTTGTGTTTACAAAGACAGTAGGTCTTAAAATTTTTATCTCGACATCATCATGTATAATACTGTTTGTTTGATAATTTATACTATAAAAACTTTTGCTTGAAGTATGCCCTAATGCATTTGTTTCTTTATTTTGCAGATGATAAAAATATCTGTTATTTTCTAAATTTTCTGCAAAATCTTTGTGGGAGTAGTTTTGTGTTTTGATAGAAAAGTTTTCGGGTTTATCATACCATTGTTTAGCCTTGTTTTCTATCATGTTATAAAGTTCTTGTTGATCCAACGAATAACAATGGTAAGCAAACCTTTGTAAAAATATCAATTTTTCTAAAAAATAATAGCAGTTTTCAAAATCAGTAAGATTTTTTTTTCGTTCAGCCATCTCTGGATGGTTAATGTACTCTTGGAAGTCTTTTTTAGTTACAGCCGACAATAATTCATGGCAATCTTTCAAAATCAGCTCTTTTTTGTTTTTATAAACCATCAAGATATATTCATATTGCCTGTTTCTGTATTCAAGTACCCTATTCCACAAACTCTCATAAATTATTTTTTCATCTATGGTTAATGCTTGATTGTCAGCCATTTTTTTAGACAGCTCATGTAATTGCTTACTTTCATCGGCATTCAATGTGTATGGAACTTTTTGAAGTATCATATTTGTTTTTTCATTCCTTTACGCCTAAATTCAAGTAGAAGTACTTTGTACTTCTTTTTTTGAACTTGCTTGTGATGAAGCGAATGCGATAGTCAAGGCTTGTATCTGTTCAGCTTGTTTTCTCTGCAATTCTTCAATTTTGCTTATGTACTGTTCTTTGGTATTAGCTATGGCATTGTTTACAGCATTTGCTTTATCTTGCTCGGCTCTTGTCTGTTCATCAACAAGTTTATTTTCAAGTTTGACATACTGTGATTTCAGTCCGGATAATTCGCTTGTAACTTTTTCTGCGTGTGCCTTGTAAAGATTAGTATGTTCTACCTTGTTTCTTAAATTTTCCACTTCTTCTTTGAGTTGTTTTACCTGTTCGGTAGCCATATTTGATATGCGTTCTGCTTGTTCTTTGCTTTGAAGTGCTTGTTGTTCCCTATCAGATGTAGTTTTCAAGATTTTCTTGGTTTCGTTCAATTCTATTTTCAGTGCGTTCAGCTCTTGCGTTGTTTGTGCTTTAAGTTCTGCATAGGAATTTTTACTTTCTTCAATCCTTGCTTGTAAATCAGAGATGGTCTTTGCTTGGCTGTCAATCTGTATTGCAAATTCCCCTCTAATGCGTTCTTCGGCATTTACAGACAGTTCTAATGCGGATATATAAGCCTGAATTACTCCTGATATTCTTGTTTTAAAATCGTCAATACTTGTTGCCTGTCCTGAAAGTACTTGTTTGCTCTGTTCCAATTCATAGGCACTGACGAGTGCTTTAAGACAGTCTTGGTGATTACCTAACTCTTCGGTCAATGCTCTAAACTTGTTGTATGTTTCGTCGTCAAGACGGAGAGAACGCACTTTTTTTTCATCTGACATATAAATCATATCCTTTCGATGTTCTTAAAATATTTATTTTTTATATGGTATCATGTTGCTTTTCACTTGTCAATAAAGAAATACAAAAATTTTCTATGTTTTGTAATATATTATAATTAATTGTTTAAATGGGATAAATATTTTATTGCAATAAAATAAGTTTTTTGATACAATATAATAGAAATCTCTATTTGCATGGTGTTGATTTTTTTGATGTGTGGAACTCGTATTAATACTTGATTATATCAATCAAAAATTCACATTTTGTATTCCAAAATCAATTTTTTGATATACCATAAACAGCATAGAATGGATATTTTTATCACTAATACCAACACCAACAGGAATTCTTATAATAATTGAAAGGAAGTATCTAAATTATGGATAAAATACAGGAACAATTACTGTTTACAACATTAAAAATTGAATGCTTAAATCAAAACAATCAAACCTCTATTGGAACTGGTTTTCTATTGCAACGACCTATCGGAAAAGATAAATATAAAATTTACTTGGTGTCAAATAAACATGTTCTTTGTAGTGCTTCTGCAATCAGTTTAACGTTTACGACGCATAATAGTGGTATTCCATATATTGGAAATACAGTAACAATTCCTATTGGAAATATTATTCAAAATGTTGTAGGTCATCCTAAGCCTGCTGTTGATGTGGCTGTTCTTGAATGTACTGGTTTGTTTAATATCTTTCCTAATTTATATTTTAAGGCTTTATCTTATGATATGCTGGCTGATTTTTCTGAACCCCAATTAACAGTAACACAAAATGTTTATTTTATAGGCTATCCTGATAATAGATATGATAAAAAAAATAATTTACCTTTGGTAAGAATGGGAATGATTGCAAGTCATCCAAAGTATGACTACAATGGTGAACCAATATTTATTATTGATGCACAAGTGTTTCCAGGTTCAAGCGGTAGTCCCGTTTTAATAGATTTGACATATGAAAATTTAAAAAATGGTCAGCTTGTTATAGGTCAAAGAAATTTCAAATTGTTAGGAATTGTATCACAAACTATGGTTAGAAATAATAAGTTACAGACTATACAAACTGCGACTGATTTTGTCACCCAAGAAATATTAGGACTTGGAATAGTATTTAAATCAACATTAATAAAAGAATTAATTGATAGTATGCCGACAACGAATTAAAATAATTTTATGTAATTATGAATTTTAATATATAATATACTTTTAATATTTTGTTTATTCTTAATAAAAATATTACTTTGTTATTTTTAAATGTTGACTTTTTTATTTTTTATGGTATAATTATAGACGTATATAACATAAAATGTACAAAATATATGAAAACAAAACAGAAATAATGTAAAAAATATAGAAAATTGAAATGTTTTGTAAAAAATTTGTGTAGTATATTGCAATTTTTGTCATATTGTGGTAGTATTCTACGGTTATGTCTATGCTATGTAGATTATTTTAATTGCGATTTTAAAGTATAAATATAAAAGCACCGATGGTCAAGCCATCAGTGCCTTTAACACGTTGGGACTGTGTCCCCTGTTTTCTTTAAGATGCAACTATATGGTGTTAAATGATGTATCGCCTAAATACATCAGTAGATGGATTCAAATGGAATTAAGGTTTGATTGTAGTGTAAGTAAGCTCAGTTCTCATTGTCTTTTTTCTTGATTTTCAAGTAAGTTTCAATGGAATATATTGCGAATGCCGCTATTTCAAGTGTTAAATGTGATATAGCGATAGCTACTTGGATGTCCATCATACTGCTCACCTCCTGATGTAGAAAACAGGGGCACAGCATTTATGTGAAACCATATAGTTACTACTATCCATCTTACATCAGCTATTATACTATAACTGTAATGTTTTGTCAATATAAAGAGATTTACGGCAAAGGGTTAAGGAATATAATTAGATTCAGTATTATACAAGGAGTTAATAAATATGCGGCAAGGTATTCTTAAATAAACTGTCAATTTGATAGTGGGAAC
>CACYVN010000026.1 GCA_902777855.1 uncultured bacterium
CCCCGTCTTTTCTTACACAAAGAAAAAAAGAATTTGGTTTTGTTTCCCTTTCAACACTGCAGGCTTAATAAACAAAATCAGGCCGTTATGAAAAAAAGTTGAGTACGAGTCAGGTTTACAACCATTCACGACCTTCTACAATTGATGGTCTGTAATCCAGTGCAGTAAATCTTCTAAAACCCACTCCCCTGCTGCCACCTTAAGCACCATATCTGATAATTCATCCTGAGTATATTCCAGTTCTATTCTGTTAAGAGCAAGAAATACGAGCATACAGTGAACCCCGATCCTTTTATTCCCATCTACAAATGCGTGATTCTTTATCAGTCCATAGCCAAGTCGCGCAGCTTTTTGCTGAATTGACGGGAACACCTCTGCACCACCGAAGGACTGAAACGGAGCCGCAATGGCAGACTCCAGCAGACCTTCATCCCTTACACCGTCAGTACCTCCAGTCTCGGAAAACAAATGAGAGTGAAGAATCAATACCTGCTCTTTTGAAATTCTGATCATTTTGCCAGTACCTCATAAGCTTCGCGGTTCCTCTCTATCAATCTTCTGGAAATTTCAAGCAGGTCTTCGTCATCAGCAATCTGTTCCATTTCCTCCTGTTTAAATTCCATGAGTACATAGCGCGGAGTATTATTTTTCATAATAATAACCGGACCGTTCTGATCAACCATTCGCGCAACTTTTGAAAAATCCTGATTCGCCTCAGTAATTGAAACAAGATTGCTGGTATTTACATTCATGTCAAATTTTCTCCTGAACAGATATCGTAAGTATATTTTGCCAACAGGATTAATACAACCTACTCAAACACAAATAAAGATGTTACTGCTCATATATATTATTCTCAATTTTTTTGAAAATCTAATTTTCATCCGTTACAAATTTTTTTGAAAATAATTTCAGCAATACATAAGAATCAGATTACGGCAGTATATGGAACTGACAGGAAGAAAATTTATACTGCAAAACCCCGCTGCACCTGTGTTATTTAATTCATCAAAAAAAATAAATTTTGCCGCTGAATTAAACTTCCTGAGTTCATGTACATAAAAACAAGGGTAAATTACCGTACATTGATAACCGAACCCGTTAAAGATGAACAGTTCTGAAATAAAACCATTATGTTCTAAGAAAAAATTTAACATTAAATTTCAAAACGCACGATAATGTCACAGATTTTTATTTTATTATATGTATAATGATAAACATCAAATAGCCAATATTAAAAATTAAATTTTAAGAATTTAGTTTTATGACAGTTTCTATCCTTTCTTCAAGGGGTTCTTATGCGGATGTATGATACTTTAATTGCCTGTTTGGTAAAATATAAAAATTTCAAGGAAATAAAAAAAGACGAATTTTTACATTCGCTGTATCAAATATGGGATATGGTTTTCTGGGATGATGAAGACGATATCAGCCCTATGAAAGCTAAATATCTTGCATCAAGGATCAGTAAATTTTTAAAAATTGATCTATATAAAGATATATACAAAAACGAAAGCTGGGTTTCTACTGCAGAAAGTCTACAAAAACATTTTTTCAGATATTTTTACGACAATTTCAGAAGAAAGTACCTTAAAACAAATGTTTTATATGTTGTATCGAATAGACTGGAAGAAGTCAACGGACATCATCATAACATAATTTACGAGATCCCAACCCTGTTTGTAAACAATAGTGATAAGCAGAATTTTGTTGATTGTGTCAATGAACTTATATACCTAAATCACTGCACTATTGTTCAAAGAGATACTAATAATTTATTTATCAATGATGTAAAAAAAATTTTCAAAAAAATCAACCCGACTTTTTTACATATTGATTGTCAGCATAGTGAGTCCGTAAACGAACCGGGGAATGTATTTCTGCTCAAGCTTTCTGAAAATGATGCATGTACAGAAAATGGCAATCATACAAATCACATAAAGAAAAAGTATTTCGAGGTCCGATTTACACCGGCTAGCAGTAATAAAGATATTGTACCGGATATTGAAGCCAATAACGGAATTTTATCGATCTTTGCAATTAATATCTCAATATGTTGCAAAGAGTAATAATACCAAATCTGCATTTTTCAAATAAAGCAATGTAGACAAAGGATGTTATTACAGCATTTTTGACAAATTGTTTGAACACGAAGGAGATGCCGGCTCTAAATTTAACAACTCGTAGGCTAATTGAAGAAGTACGTTCTCTACGTATTGTGCTAAACAAATATCCGGATTTTCTGTCCTGCAGAAAATAACAGGCAGCGGTCCAATTATTCAGGTCCGTCCGGATTACCGGAAACGATATAGAAGCAGAGTTGTAAACACTACTGTTTACAACAGAAACAAGACCCATATAACAGCTCTCATGCTTTAAAACAGAGGTTAACATGAACAGAAATCCAGTTTTAAATACTCCTGATGACATTACCGATGAATTGATCCGGCAAATTATCAATAACGATCTTGATTC
>CACYVN010000027.1 GCA_902777855.1 uncultured bacterium
GCTTCTACCGGATATGTTTACTATCAAACAGCATATGAATGGGATTCTGAAAAAAGACAACCGATCTATAAACGATGTTCCATCGGGAGAATCAAAGAAAATTCTAATAACTCGGTTATGTATCCCAATAAAAATTTTTTCAAATTTTTTGGCGAACAGGAGGATGTAAAATTATCAAAACTGAAAGCTGTTTTTAGTTCCTCAACTAGAAAGGAAGCAGGAAAAGTTGATAATCATATTGCTTATGGCGGTTATGTACTGATATCTGCAATAGCACGTAAAACAGGTTGTTACGAAATATTAAAAAAAGTTTTTCCTAAACACTACAAACTCATTCTTGCTCTCTGTACGTATGGAGTTTCAGAAGGAGATCTGATCTCGCAACAATTTTCCAGTTGGTGTTTTGGACATTACTGCGGATTGGATCGGACTGTCTCTGATTCTGAAGTTAGTGCTTTGTATACAGAGTTATCGAAGAACAGCGGTGATATACAAATTTTTTTCAGCCTGTTTGCTGAGATGTACGAAAAATTATTTCCTTCTCCAAAGACTAGAATTGTAGCTTTCGATTCAACCAACCAGAACACATCATCCGGGCACATCGACTTTGCAAAATTTGGTCAGGCTAAAATTAATGTTGATTTACCTATTATAAATACAGCTGCTTTTGTCGATGAAACAACGGGTATTCCGTTGTGGTATGAACATTTTGATGGATCTGTTCTAGATAAAACGCAAACTCCATACTCGCTCAAAAAAATTTTAAACCTCGGGTACAAAAAATTATTTGTTGTCTTTGATAGAGGTTACTACAGTGAAGATGCAATAAAACAAATGCAACAACTTGAATTGGAATTCGGTGTTTTATGTCCCGAGAGTACCAACTGGGTCGAAGAATTGATTTCAACTAAAGGTAATGAAATCAAGGATCAACAAAAATATTATTTGGCTGAAGAAAATGTTTACGGCAATGTATACCAAGTCAAATTAAAAGAAACTCAATATTATGCCTACATGTTTTATGACAGTAAACGGGCAGAGGATGAAAGGCAGGCGTTGCATTCATTGATGGCCTTTTATTGGGAAAATATTTCCAAACATGTAAGATACTCGGAACAACTTGAAAAATATGCGGCTAAGAGGGGCGTCATAATTGCACCGTCAGAAACTACGAAGGACGGGAAAAATTTTATTATGATGGAAAATACAGAGATGATCCAACAGTTGCTCAACCACAAAGGATTTTTTGTTATGTTGTCGCCATCAAAAATAGAGGCTTACGAGGCAATCAGTATTATCAGAAAAAGAGATAATGTTGAAAAAAATTTTTCTAATCTTATGCGCGGACTTAATTTACGAACGACGTACCGTCACAACGCCAATACATATGTAGGTTTGATGTTTGTAGCTTTTATTGCACAAATAATAATGGCAGGAATGTTACATTTTGAGAAGACATTTTTGAATTCAAAGACTTCAATGACTACGAATAGAATTATTGCTGAGCTTAATAAATATTGCATTGATCAAAATGAAGATGATACATGGTATCCTTCTTACGCAATGAATAAAGATCAAAAAGAAATTCTGAGTAATGTTGGAATAACCGAAGATGACGTCCACAAATTCATTACTAAGATTGCTAGCGGTCATTAAGAGCGAAAGTGGTATTATACTGCTAGTATAAAATTTTGCGAGTTAGGGTTGTATACCCGCCCATGTCGGGAATAGGGACTCTAATCTCAGGATAAATCATAATACGGCCTCAGATATATGCTACACATTAAATTATAATATGCAGTATAACATAAAACAAACGGTAACTCAATGAGTTACAGGCGTTTTTGTGCAATTTTTAAGAATTTTAGAAGATAATAAAGGATGGAGTAATAAGAAAAATATTAAGTAAAATCAAAGTGTTAGAATTGTACTACACATTATAGGGTACAACTTCGGGTACTAATAAATCTTCTATGAGTTCTGAGCTCCCGTTTTAGTTCTCCCAGTACCACTGAA
>CACYVN010000028.1 GCA_902777855.1 uncultured bacterium
ATATTTTTCTGCATAATTTTTCAAATATTCCAACAATCTTTCATGGCGGATAACTGTATTATTGAGATTATCAAGGTATTCTAATTTTTTCAGAATTGCGTCTACATTTTGTGCAGAATTTTTCTTTAATTCTTTTAATTCTTTTTTGATGGTAATCTGCTGATTTTTATATTTATTAACTTTTTTCTCAAAATAATTAATATCGCTGTTTAAAATTTCTCTTATTGGTCTAGCCATTTTTCTATTCTCCACTTATCCAATTTTCAATAATGTTTTCACAGTAACGGTTATAATCATCACTGAAATATTCTGCCAATTTCTCATACATCAAATCAGTGTTACCGTGGCACATTTCATAAGTAATGAACATCAGTAAATCGTCATACTCCAGTATATCTTCCACATAATTCTTTTTGGTTTCTGTTCCGGTGCGGAGTGCCTCACACTGCTGATTGAAAAAATTATCTTCAAAATTATCTTCTAGTTCCATCTGTTATTTTTCCTGATGTTTCTTAATATTTACATAATTTAGTATTCACATAAACAATCACATCATCATAATTCTGCGGATATTTCAGAATTTTATTCAGTTGATGTATTACTGCGCTCTTGGATTCTTCGAAGCTATCTACATAATGTATAACATGAGTTCCACTGCTATCAATAAATTGCAGAAAAAAACTATGAAACGGAGTTTTCAAATTTTTTTCTTCAAGCCTTTTAACCCAAGTAATCCAATCTTCTATATCGTATTTATTCATTTTTATTTTCTCCAACAGGTTTATAGTCAGCTTCTGTATTTGAAATTAATCTGTCTAAATACCATCGGGCTTTTTGTAAATCCTCTATACCGTTTTTGTGCTTATATCGCCACAAATATTTAAGGATATTTCCATACAGAAAACCCTCTATACCTTGCAGATTGTTCTGCTTGGAAAGTTCCTCAATTACATCTATGCACTCATATTTTCCGAATGTATAATGCTCAGGTTTATTTATGCTATCTGTCATTTTCCACCTCTGGCACTTCTGACAACTTCACAATCTCATTTTCGATATGTTCAAGTAAATCTTTGCATATCGTAGACACGCTATATAACGTATAAACTAAAGCTGTAGTTTTACCATCAAATTTAAACAGCGGAGTGTTACAATAAGTAGGCTGTTTTTGAATATTTACAATATGCGCTATATTCTGCTCGCAGAAATCTTTTGTGAAATCAATCTGTGAGTAATACGCTGTATAAACTTTTTTCAGATGCTCTTTTTCAGTTTCGTTCATTGTTCTGCTCCAAAATTAAGCCAATCATCACTATCACCATCGCAATATTCATAACTACCGAATAACTCTTGCAGTGAATAACTGTGCAATCCTAATGTAATAAATACACATTTATTTTCTTTTTCTACGTAACCGTTAAACAATGTGTGACACACACATTGTTTCATAGCTTTACTTCTGAAAACTATCACTTCGCCTATATCAAAATGATTAAGAAATTCGTCAATGGTATATGCTCTGTACTGCTTTTCCTGTTCTACAAATTCAGCTGGCAGTATAAATCTGTACTGCTGACCGACACACAGAAACGGTTTACATTCTTGTTTATAAAAATATTTGAAAATTCGTTTATCTGTATAAAGTTTCAAATTAGAAAAATTTTCAATAAAATCTGCGCAGTACACTTCTTTGTCAAAATACTTTTTTACTTCTTCGAAATCTGAAAAGCAGTCAAAAATTTTTTTAACTTTAATTTTTTTGTCTAATTCCATGATTAATTCCTCTCTGCTAAATAAATATCTTCATAAATTCCACCGTTAATGTTTTCGTACTCAATTCTGATAACGGTATCATTCTCATATTCTTTATACACTGCATCTGGACCGCTCTCACGATTCAATATTGAAATCATTTCAGCGTCTATTGATTCCAGAAGTATATACTGTGATGATTCCATGTCAAATCGATGGAAAGCTATTCCGGCTAATGGCAGTGTATGA
>CACYVN010000029.1 GCA_902777855.1 uncultured bacterium
AAGCAGCAAAGTGAAAGTGAAAAAGCATGAGAATATTAATGAAGTGCACAACCTGCTCCGCATTGCTTTTGATAAATTCCAAATCAATGATGACGACACAGACAATTATGTGAACATTGCTGCGGCCGGTCAGTTTATCCGGCGGGCCAAGCCGGACTTTGACGTGCGGAATTTTGGTTTTGAAAAACTGTCCAAACTGATTGAAGCCTTTCCCGAAAAATATGAACTGAAGAATTATGAATTCAATGGCAAGAAACAAATCGGTTACAAATGCAAAAAGGGAAAGAGCAGAGGAAAGAAAAAGTAAAATTTGCTTTAAGCAGTTAAGGTTTTGTTTTGGATTATTGTATTGAGCGCGGCATAAGCAAAAGGTTAATTTTTAATTGTTCATTGTGGATATTATTTTATTAAAAAATATTGAAATAGAAATAACGCTTTCCCCGGAATGTTGCCAAGCATTTTCGGGGTTGTTTCTTTATAACTTTATCCGCTCTAAAACTCAAATTTGCAAAAACTATGATTGACTTGTCCTGTGTATCAGCTTATAATTATTATAGTGGTTCGTCCGCTTTAAACGGAAAAGAAAATAAAAGTAATAATAAATATTAAAGTGGTCAGGGATTTACAAATGGAACATCTTGAAAAATATAAAAACATTTTTGATAAGTACGGCGGTATGATGCGCACAAAAGAATTGCAAAAAGAAAAAATATTTTACCCCAAACTGCAATACCTAATTCGGGAAGGCTCGGTTGAGCAGGTAAGATACGGATATTACCAGTGGGTTGACCCGGATGACTTCAGTGAAGTTGGAACTGTGATCCGCCTGTTTCCAGATGCTGTTTTTTGCATGAATACAGCGCTGTTTTATTATGGTTATAGTGACCGGACGCCTGCGGCATGGCATCTTGCTGTCAGCAAAGACTCGGGAAAATCCCGGTTCCATATTGACTATCCTTTTGTAAAACCATATTACATAGAACCTAAGGTGCTTCTGCTTGGTACGACAAAAGTTAACATGGATGGTCACGAAGTGTGTATGTATGATAAAGACAGATTAATTTGTGACTGTCTACGCTATCGTAACAAAATGGATAAAGAGATTTTTAACAAAGCGATTCAGAGTTATATTAAAGATTCAAACAAAAATATTCCAAAGCTGCTTGAATACGCGGAACCGCTTCGTGTGAAAAGACTTGTAAAAGATTTGATTGGAGTGTGGCTGTAATGGCAGATGTTGCCGCTTCAGTTCTGGCAAAGCTGAAAGATAGAGCGAAAACAACCGGTATAAGCTATCAACAATGCCTGCAACTGTTTTTTCAGGAAGAGTTTTTGCGAAAGCTGTCGCTTTCTTCCTATGCAGAGCATTTCATTCTGAAAGGCGGTTTATTCATTTACACACTGACCAACTTTGAAAGCAGGGCAACTGTTGATGTAGATCTTCTGATGCGCGGCTTACGTAATGACCTTGAGAATATGGATGGAATTATTGCGGAGATTATAAAGATTCCAACCGGTAATGATTTTATTACATTTAAAGCTACAAAAACGGAGCCGATAGCCTTGCAACGAAAGTATCATGGAGTAAGTACACAGATTACCGGTTGTATAAAAAATGTCCGAGTTTGTCCCGCGCCCGGAGAAAAGATCAATTCAAACGCAGCTTGCTGGTTTTGATCAACCAAGTATTTTAACCTATTCGATGGAAAGTACAATTGCGGAAAAATTTGATGCGATGCTTCAGCGTTTTGAACTTACAAGCCGCATGAAAGATTTTTATGATATTTATTATCTTTCACGGACATTTGATTTTGACGGTGGCAGGTTATTGTGTGCTTTTCAGCAGACGCTGCAAAATCGCGGTACTGAATATGATAAGGAAAGCTTCAATCGTATCCTGGCATTAGCTGAAGATGAAAGTATGCAGGTTAAGTGGAGGCATTTTCTTAAATCATTGGGGAATGCGGAGATTTCCTTTTCTGTAGTATTGAATGGGATAGAAACGTTTTTGGCTCCTGTTTGGGAGGCATTAATACGCAAAGAAATTTTTGAGAAATGCTGGAATGCTAAAGAATTGGAATGGCATTACATAGCACATAAA
>CACYVN010000030.1 GCA_902777855.1 uncultured bacterium
TCACATCTGACCTGGAGCAATATCCGGTTTACCTGAAGTTACGGAGTAGTAGAACATCCGGGAGAGCAGGTAAACAATGGCCGGAATAAAAATCAAAGCTTACAGCTGTTTTTAAAAAGCGGTAAAAATTAAAAAATACCTCTTCAGTTAAAGTAGAGCAGGATCTCCGGTTACACCTTCTAAGTGATCCGTTCTTTGTTGAAAAACTGATTTCCGGTTGCGTTAAAAACAGGGCTGCAAAAATTCTGTCGGGATATTTGATCGATGACATATCAAATTTTGATTTGATTTCCGGATCCGGTGAATTCATAATCTGCCTTTTTTCTAAACTATTTACCTGTTGATACTGAACTTTAATCATCAAAGATTACCTGTCGTAAGAAACGGCATTCCAACCTTTTGTTATATCTTTTGAGCCTTTTTTCTATATCGTCGAGTATATCGATATGCATGCTTACAAAATCTTCCGTCAGATCTTGATCCCAGTCATTGATTTTTAATTTTGATACGTCTCGTACCATGCATTTGTTCTTAAATATGGTTCAACATTGAAATAGATTTCCTCGGTAAATGTCCAGCAGGCATCTCTGGCTAAACATAATCTTTGGAATTCGGTCATTGTCGTATATCTGATTTTTGCCGGTTTTAAAAACATATCAGCTAAAATCTTATTAGGATATTTGATCGATGACATATCAAATTTTGATTTGATTTCCGGATCCGGTAAGTTCATAATCTGCCTCTTTTATTGTTGTGTTATTATTTGTTATACACAAAGAGAAAAGTATTGCAATCTTTTATGTTTAAATCTTGAATGTGTGTCACTAAAATATTTTATTGCGCAATAATCTGACATCTATAAATTATTGCTGAACATCAATAAATCTAGTTTTTTAGATTTTTAATTTTTTAATATTTTAATTTTTTAAGATGTCTTTTAATAATTCTCTCATGAACATATTACCAACGGGGATTGATATGTCACATTAATTCCGAAGCCCGCGGATAGCGCACGTAATCCACCATATAAAAATTAAAATAGTTATATTATTCACAAAAATAAACTAAAAACAACAAAAGTATTTGCATTACTGTTTAATAAGTCATATACTTACACATAAATAAATCATAATTATTACCCGAATAATAAATATTTTCCTTTATATTCATAATTTGAATGACTGGCCTTTACCGGTCTGATTAAATTTGAAAACTCTGCCTTTTAATAATCAGCAGAGAAATTCAACCTTAAACAACCAAATAAAAAAATTTGTACATTTGCAGCGGATGAATTTGAATTAATCGCAGGATTGCAGCAATTAGTTTCACTTCTGAACTTTCAAATGGATAAATGGAGTAGTTATACAATGAAAATCGCATATATCGGCAGCAGAAAAGCCGGCCCTGAATCCATAGCAAAAATTAACGCATATCTGGATAAACTGAGGGCTGACGACGATACAGAAATTGAAATTGTCACCGGAGGGGCGTTCGGTGCTGATACCGCAGGAATGAAGTACGCTCAGGAAAACGATCTCAAGCTTACCGTGTACTGCCCCGGAGGCACACATAATTCCAGGTACTGCAGCTGGCTCGAGAAAAATATGATGAAAGCCCAGATTTTTCATACCGGTCTGCCGTTTCTTAAGAGAAATACCCTGATTGTCAGGGATGCAGATCTGGTTGTGGTTACAGACTATGGAAACGGGACTATCGATGCAATTACCAAAGCTTTGA
The DNA here is from genome assembly GCA_902777855.1 of uncultured bacterium. Taxonomy (GTDB): domain Bacteria; phylum Cyanobacteriota; class Vampirovibrionia; order Gastranaerophilales; family Gastranaerophilaceae; genus Zag111. The sequence goes on from CACYVN010000030.1 coordinate 1,738, forward strand.
ACATGAAAAAGAAGGTGGTTTGTGCAGGATGCTATATCAAGGGGAATTACTTTAAGAAAACTCCTAAAGGAATGGAACAGATCTGATCTATGAACAGCAGGCTGTTTAGCTGTATGTGTGGAACTTCAAATTAATCCGAGCATCAGATATCCCGGCAGCGGATCAGTCCTTCAACATAACGGATCAGTTATTCGTAGAAGAGAGCGGATCAGGTTTTACACAGTCCCCGGATCGGATTTTCTTCTGAGCGGATCATTCTGCATAATCAGGAGAAACCACTGAGTAACAATGGAGATTAATTGCGCTGATAATTTTTGTTTAATTTTTTGGAAGCCGGCAGTTTTACAACTAGTTATCAGGAACAATAATTGAGGGAGTATATGAGTTCAGCGGATTTTTTAAAAAAGCTGACTAAAGAGGACAAAATTATTTACTCTTATGCCGCATTAACCAATTTATTATGCGCCTTAAG
>CACYVN010000031.1 GCA_902777855.1 uncultured bacterium
AGCAATTTTACAAAAGTAGAGCAATTTTTATAAAAGAAATTTCCCAAAGACAAAATCTATAAAAATACGAATAATTCGTATAAAACTTATAAAAAAGTTCCGATACTTATCGATTTCAAGCACTGAAACTCTGATACAGAATTTGTTTTGTAGTTATAATTAAATTTTTTGACACTGTTAAAAATTTAAAAATACTATTGTTTGATAGTGTAATATTGCTCTCACTTCATAAAATTGCTCTAACTTTGTAAAATTGCTTTAATTTCAAACAAAAACTATATTTACTTCCTAATTTAATATAATAATAATTAATTTATCCTTAATTAAGTTAAAGGAGGTAATGTTATGGATGAAAAGTATGCTATAAAATTATTTGAAGAGTATAAAATAAGAACCAAATGGGATCCTGAAATCGAAGATTACTATTATTCAGTAATAGACGTTATTGCGGTTCTTACAGAAAGTAAAAATCCTAGAAGGTATTGGTCTGACTTAAAAAGAAAACTTAAAAAAGAAGGAAGTCAGTTGTACGAAAATATCGTACAACTTAAAATGAAATCAACAGACGATAAATTTTATAAAACTGATGAAACTGATGATGCTAACACTAAACAATTATTAAGAATCGTACAATCAGTCCCTTCACCAAAAGCAGAACCATTCAAACAATGGTTAGCCAAATAGGTAAAGAAAGACTTGAAGAAATAGCAGATCCAGAAATTGCCATGCAAAGGGCGATCAATACCTACCGCCAAAAAGGTTACTCCGAAGAATGGATAACCCAAAGAATGAGAACTATTGAAACCAGAAAGGAACTAACCGCCGAATGGAATAGGGTCGGGGTCAACGAAGGAATTGAATATGCAATTCTAACTGATGATATATCCAAAGCATAGTATGGAATGTCAACAAAAGAATACAAGCAACACAAAGGACTTAAAAAAGGAAGATTGGAAATTATTATTAGAAAGAGTTGAAGGATAATTGAATGTCTAAAAATATTATTTAATCATGTTCCATTAAATAATATAAAATCAGAACTAAATGGGATTCTGAAATCGAGGATTACTATTATTCAGTAATAGATGTCATTGCAGTACTGACAGAAAGTAAAAAGCCTAATAGATATTGGAGTGACTTAAAAAGAAAACTATCAGAGGAATCAGGTCAACCTTACGAAAATATCGTAAGGTTGAAACTCAACATGATATTAAAATAGTTCGATTTGAATAAACATTAACATATTCTTCACTTTGAACTGTTCGGATTTCCGGAACAGTTGAATTTTTATCTTATTCTCCATCTTCAAAAATGCGCAAAATTGTTGATTAGAATCAACAAAAAATTTAACAATACCTAATCAGAATTATTTAAAAAAAATACGAATTAATTCATATAAAATGTATGATATAGTTCGCATACTTATCGATTTGCCCACTAAAACTCAAATATATAATTAATAGAAACGAAAATTTAAAAAATTAGATATTGGAAGCAAAAATAACTAATTATCCAATGATTCATCAGCATATTTAAATTTACTTCTTGAAAACAACCAGACAATCAATGCCGCAACAGAAACCGCACTAGCTGCCATCATTACATAGCAAGAGCACTTCCGACAGCCCCAAAAATAAAGTTATTCACAACAAAGACCGTATTCAGTCTGCTGCGCTCACCCTGAGATAAGTTAAACAATCTTGTCTGGGTCAAGACGCTTACTCCCTGAACTGCAACTGAAAGTACCGCCGCAACAATTACAATGGCAACAATTGAATCACTGAATGCAAAGCCGCACACCATACTAACAAGGCAAACCACAATGAACGCTCCAAGTGCAGGTATGCTCAAGCCTTTGTCCTGCAATTTTCCGATTCCCACACCAAATACTGCCGCTGCAAGACCTGCCAGACTTACAAGCCCAATTTGGAACGTGTTATAGTTAAACGGCTCTGCGGATAGAAGAAATGTTAAGGAAGTCCAGAATATGTTGAAAATCAAACCGAATATCAGTCCCGAGTGCAGCAATATGTTCGGCAAGGACCTATGATTTTTAAAGGTGGTAAAAACACTTGCCAAAAGTTTCCCATATGATTTGAACTTGTTTTTTGCAGGAATTTCCGGCAATACATAAATCATTACCAAAACCATGACCAGATTCAAGGCGGCCGCTATTACATAAACTGATCTCCATCCCCAAAATCCTGCAATGATGCCACTCGCAAACCTTGAAAAGAGGATACCTGTTGTTATTCCGGATGATACAATTCCAACGATGTGGCCACGTTCATCCTCACGGCTCAAATCCCCTGCAAGAGGCAATATGATTTGACCGGAAATTGTT